>NZ_JBVISM010000008.1:0-298005 GCF_055575515.1 Streptomyces sp. NPDC034086
ACGCCCGGTTACATTCCGAACCCGGAAGCTAAGCCTTTCAGCGCCGATGGTACTGCAGGGGGGACCCTGTGGGAGAGTAGGACGCCGCCGAACAATCATTGTGGGAAAGCCCCGCACCTTCTGGTGCGGGGCTTTTCTGCGTTCAGGGCCCGTGTCGAGCGTCCAGCGGTCGGCGGTGACGACGTCGCGAAGGCATACGGCACCTTCTTGCGGTAGCGGATGCCGTCGGGTCCCTCCGAGGGCTCGCTGTGAACCGTCACGGTCTTCTTGTCTGGGGGGTGCCCGACCAGCCTGTCCAGCCGTGTCACCGAACACCACCGGAGGCTACAGGCGGCCGGCGGCCTTCAGGGCGAGGTAGGTGTCCGCCAGGGCGGGGGCGAGGGTGTCCGGGGTGGCGTCGACGACGTGGACGCCGTGGCGGGTGAGCTGCTCCGCCGTGCGGCGGCGCTGGGACTGGGTCCGGGTGGCGGCCGCGGCCTCGTAGACGGCGTCCAGGGAGCCGCGGGAGGCGGCCATCGCGGCGATGTGGGGGTCCGCCACCGAGGCCAGGACGACCGTGTGGCGCTGCGTGAGCCGGGGGAGGAGCGGCAGCAGGCCCTCCTCGACGGGGGCCGCGTCGAGGCTCGTCAGGAGGACCACCAGGGAACGGCGCGGGGCGCTGCGGAGGATGGTGGAGACCAGGGTGCGGGAGTCCGTCTCGACGAGCTCCGGTTCGAGGCCGGCCATGGCGTTCACGAAGGCCGGGAGGGTGTCGGCGGCGGAGCGTCCCTGGACCTGGGCGCGGGGCCGGCGGTCGTGGGCCAGCAGGTCGACGCGGTCGCCGGCGCGGGTCGCCAGCGCGGCCAGGAGCAGGGCGGCGTCCATGGCGGAGTCCAGGCGGGGTGCGTCGCCGACGCGTCCGGCCGAGGTGCGGCCGGTGTCGAGGCAGATCAGGATGTGGCGGTCGCGCTCGGGGCGCCAGGTGCGGACGGTGACCTCTCGCCGGCGGGCGGTGGCGCGCCAGTCGATGGAGCGGGTGTCGTCGCCGGGGACGTAGTCGCGCAGGCTGTCGAACTCGGTGCCCTCACCGCGGGTCAGCAGGCTCGTGCGGCCGTCGAGTTCGCGCAGGCGCGCGAGGCGGGACGGGAGGTGCTTGCGGCTGGTGAACGGCGGCAGGACGCGGACGGTCCAGGGGACGTCGTGGGAGCCCTGGCGGGCCCACAGTCCGAGCGGGCCGTACGAGCGGACGGTGACGAGCGCGGCCTTGCGGTCGCCGCGCCGGGTGGGGCGCAGGCGGGTCGTGAGGCGGCGGCGTTCCCCCGCGGGGACGGTCAGCGCGTGGCGGGAGGCGGTGGTTTCGGTGCCGGGGTGCCAGCTGCTGGGGGGCCAGGCATCGCGGAGCCGGGCGCGCAGCGGGCGGGTGCCGGGGTTGGTGACGGTGAGGTGGACGTCGGCGGTGTCGCCGAGGCGGACCGTGGTGGCACCCGTTCGGGTGAGCCGCAGGCGGCGTACGGGGGCGGCGAGGGCGCAGTCGACGGCGCAGGCCAGGCCGATGGTGCCGTTGACGGCGAGGAGGCCCGTCCAGCTCGGTTCGAGGATGCCGACGGGGAGGCTGCCGAGTGCCGCGAGCAGGGCGGCGCGTCCGGTGAGGGCCATCAGCGGGGGACGGGGACGTGGGTGAGGATCGCGGAGATGACCGCGTCGGGGGTGACGCCCTCCATCTCGGCTTCCGGGCGCAGCTGCACGCGGTGGCGCAGGGTGGGCAGGGCGAGGGCCTTCACGTCGTCGGGGGTGACGTAGTCGCGGCCGGTGAGCCAGGCCCAGGCGCGGGAGGTGGCCAGGAGGGCGGTCGCGCCGCGGGGGGACACGCCGAGGGTCAGGGAGGGCGATTCGCGGGTGGCGCGGCAGATGTCGACGACGTAGGCGGTGATCTCGGGGGAGACGGTGGTCTCCTCGACGGCCCTGCGGGCGGCTTCGAGCTCCTGGGCGCCGGCGACGGGGCGGATGCCCGCGGCGTGCAGGTCGCGCGGGTCGAAGCCGGCGGCGTGCCGGGTCAGGACGCCGATCTCGTCCTCGCGGGACGGCAGGGGGACGGTCAGTTTGAGGAGGAAGCGGTCCAGCTGGGCTTCCGGGAGGGGGTACGTGCCCTCGTACTCGACCGGGTTCATGGTGGCGGCGACGAGGAAGGGTTCGGGGAGCCGGCGCGGGGTGCCGTCGACGGTGACCTGGCGTTCTTCCATGGCCTCGAGGAGCGAGGACTGCGTCTTGGGAGGCGTGCGGTTGATCTCGTCGGCGAGGAGGAGGTTGGTGAAGACGGGGCCGTCCTGGAAGGAGAACCCGGCGGTGCGGGCGTCGTAGACGAGGGAGCCGGTGACGTCGCTCGGCATCAGGTCGGGGGTGAACTGGACGCGCTTGGTGTCGAGTGCCAGGGAGGCGGCGAGGGCGCGGACGAGGAGGGTCTTGGCGACGCCGGGGACGCCTTCGAGGAGGACGTGGCCGCGGCACAGGAGTGCGACGACGAGGCCGGTGACGGCGGAGTCCTGGCCGACCACGGCCTTCGCGATCTCGGTGCGGAGCGCTTCCAGGGAGGAGCGGGCGCTGTCCGTGGTGGCCGTCATGAGGTGCGGACCTCTCTTTCGAGGGCGTCGAGGTGGTCGGCGAGCGCGACGAGTGCCGCGTCGTCTGCGGGGGTGGTGCCGAAGAGGGTGGTGGCCGGGTCGGGTCCGGCCGTGCGGGTCAGGCGGGCGCCCACGGCAGGGACCAGGGCCGCCGGGTCGTGGGCCTGGGCGGGCGGTACGCCGACCAGCGCGGCGAGGCGTTCGCGGGCGGCGGCGCGGAGCACACTGGCGGCGCGGTCGCGGGCGGAGGCCTTGCGGTAGAGGCGGGCGCGGCCCTCGGTGGTCTCGGAGGCGCGGATGGCGACGGGCAGGTTCTCGGTGACGAGGGGGCCGAGGCGGCGGGCGCGCCAGAGCGCGGCGAGGACGGCGGCGACGAACAGCTGCAGCAGTGCCCAGAGCCAGCCGGAGGGGACGAGGTCGAGGAGGCTCTTCTCCTCGGCGGGGCCCTCGGCGGGCATGTCCGCGAGGGTGGGCAGGTACCAGACGAGGTCGGGGCGGGAGCCGAGGAGCTGGAGGGCGAGGGAGGCGTTGCCCTCGTCGGCGAGGTGCTGGTTGAGCAGGATCCGCTCGGAGCCGAGGAGGACGGTGTCGCCGCCCCGGGTGGTGCCGGGGAGCACGAGGAGGGTGGGGTGGCCGTTGCTGGGGTAGCAGGCGGTGGGTCCGGGCAGGCCGGTGCCGTAGCTGAGGCCGCCGCCGGTGCCGGCGCGGCCGGCGGTGGTGGCGGCGGGCAGGGCGCAGGCGGGGTCGAGGTCGTCGGCGTGGGCGGAGGACTCGGCGCGGGTGGCGGGGGCCAGGTCGGGGAGGCCGGCGCCGCTGGGGGCGATGAGGACGGTGCGGCCGCCGGAGAGGTCCATGGCGGAGCGGACGGCGCGTCGCTGGGGTTCGCCGAGCAGGTCGGGGTCGGCGATGAGCAGGGTGGTGCCGGGGCCGGCCGCGGCGGCGGCGTCGGCCGCGCTGGTGACCACGCGGGTGGTGACGCCGCGCTCCTCGAGGAGCTGGGCGATGGCGCGGCTGCCGTCGCGGTCGGCGGAGCGCGGGTCGAGGCGGCCGTGGTGGTCGCCGGCCTGGAGTCCGGCGAGGAGGACGGCGGCGGTGAGGAGGATGCCGAGGGCGAGGAGCGGTACGCGGGCGCGGGCCCAGAGCTGGGCGCCGCTGAGGGCGGTGGAGGTCCGCCCGTCGCCCCGGCCGGGCCCGTACGGGGTGGCGGGGGCCGGGGTGGGGCGCGTGGGGCCGGTCATGCGCTGGGTCCCGTCAGGAGCGGCTTGGCGCGTTCCAGGGCGAGGTCGAGGGTGCGCAGGCGGGCGTAGGTGTCGGGGCCGGCGGTGCGGCCGCCGTAGGTGACGTCGTCGAAGGCGCGTGCGGCGGAGCGCAGGGCGGCGGCGTGCTCGGGGAGGGAGAGCGCGGCTTCTGCGGCGGCTTCGTCGGCGGTGCGGCCGGGGCGGGGGTCGAGGAGGGTGCGTTCCTCGAGGGAGCGGACGACGGCGCGCATGCGTTCCTGGACGGCTTCGTTCCAGCGGCCGGCCGCGGCGTGGGCGTCGGCGGCGGCGCGGTGGTCGCGGGCGCCGCGCGGGCCTTCGTCGAAGAGGGTGCCGGGGCTGGTGGCGGTGCGGCGGGGGGTGCCGAGCCGCCACCAGAGGGCGGCGACGAGGAGGACGAGCACCACGGCGAGGGCGAGGAGGCCGGCCCGGCCGCCGGGGGTGACTCCGGAGGCGCCGTCGAGGAGGTCCCCGAGCCACTCCCAGAAGCGGTCCAGGGCGCGCTCGACCAGCCCGGGCTCCTCCTGGTGGTAGGCGGGCTCGGCCAGCTCGCGTTCGGCCGCCTCGCGGGCGGCTTCGCGCGGGGTGGTCAGCGGTGGTGTCTCGGCGGCCGGCGGCAGGACCGCGGTGCCGGTGGTGATGAGTCCCCCCGTGCTCATCGGCGGGTCAGCCTCCGGGCCGGTCGGCGGGGCCGGCGGCGCCGTAGCCCTCCAGACCGGCGGCGCGGGCGAGCTCCAGGTCGAGGGCCTCGCGGCGGATGCGCTGGTCGATGTAGAGGAGGGTGGTGACGCCGGTCTGCATGGGCACGGTGACGGCGGCGCCGACGACCGCGCCGATCGCGCTGATGATCAGGAAGGTCCAGCTGGGTGCGGCGGAGCCGTTGAAGAGGCTGGTGAGGCCTTCGGGGGCGGCGAGGAGGGCGACGCCCACGAAGGGCGTCACGATCACCATGGCGGTGATGGTGCGGATCAGCCAGATCAGCAGGCTGATGCCGAAGATCCGCCACCAGGCGCCCTTGACCAGCTTCGTGGACCGCTTGAGGGCGGCGACCGCCGAGCCGCGTTCCAGCATCAGCGCGGGCGGGGCCAGCGCGAAGGTCACGTAGAACCAGGCCAGCAGCACGAAGCCGAAGGGGACGCCGAGGGCGGTCAGCAGGGCGCTGCCCGCGAGGATGCCGGGGAGCGTCGGGAGCAGGACGGCGGCGACGGAGCCGAGGAGCAGCAGGCCGATCAGGGCGAGCATGCGGGGGGCGAGCGGGCGTACGGCCTTCAGGGTGCCGGAGAGGGTGGAGGCCTGGCCGAGGACGGCGCGGCTCACGACGGGTGCCAGCAGGGCGGTGATCAGGAGCAGGCCGAGGATCTCCAGGAAGTACTGGAGGGCGTAGAACAGGGCGGTGTTGCCCATGACCTCGGCGGCCTGGGACCGGGTGAGGTCCTCGTCGGCGACGGGGAGGCCGTCCAGCCAGGCGCGCTGGACGAGGAGCAGGACGATCTGGGTGAGGGCGGCGACGACCAGGCTGACGGAGAGCACGGGGCGCCAGTGGCCGCGCAGGGTGCTGACCGCGCCGTCCAGGATCTCGCCGAGGCCCAGGGGGCGCAGCGGGATCACGCCGGGCTTGGCGGCGGGCGGGGTGCTGTCCCAGCCGCCCGGGTACGGGTACGGGTTGCCGGTCCGCGAAGCCCAGCCGGGGTTCTGCGGCTGCTGGGGGGCCGGGGCGGGCTGCGGGGCGGGGCCGGGCGCGGGGCTCGACCACTGGCCGGGCGGCGGCTGGGTGGCGGACCACTTGCTGCCGGCGGCACTGCCCTCGCCGGGCGCGGTGCCCCCGCCGGCGCCGGTCCCGGACGGCTCAGCGGTGCCGGACGGCTGGGCGGCCGGCCGGTCGGCGTCGGAGCCCTGGCCGTCGGACGGGGATCCGGGCGCGGCCCAGCCCGGAGAGTCGTTCATCGTCGCTCCTTCACGTGCACCTGCCGTGGCGGGCGCGCTGGTCGGCTGCCATCGTGCCATGGGGGCGCTGCGCGGGGACCGGCCGTCCCCGGATCCCGCGCCGGCCGCCCTTCAATTGTCGCGCGGATCCGGGGCAGACTGGTCGCCCTGATCTCCACGCAGGTCCGGGGGGCGATTTCCAGCCCTTCTGGCTGTGGGACAGCTCACCGCCGGGTAACGATTAGCTAATGGGATGATGTCAACCATGAAGGGACGCGTCCTTGTCGTCGACGACGACACCGCGCTGGCCGAGATGCTCGGCATTGTGCTGCGTGGAGAAGGTTTTGAGCCGTCGTTCGTAGCGGACGGCGACAAGGCACTGGCTGCCTTCCGGGAGGCCAAGCCGGACCTCGTGCTGCTCGACCTCATGCTGCCCGGACGGGACGGCATAGAGGTGTGCAGGCTGATCCGGGCCGAATCGGGCGTGCCTATTGTCATGCTCACCGCCAAGAGTGACACGGTGGACGTGGTGGTCGGCCTGGAGTCCGGTGCCGACGACTACATCGTCAAGCCGTTCAAGCCGAAGGAGCTGGTGGCCCGTATCCGGGCGCGTCTGCGCCGGTCGGAGGAGCCCGCGCCCGAGCAGCTCGCCATCGGTGACCTGGTCATCGACGTGGCGGGGCACTCGGTCAAGCGCGACGGCGCCTCCATCGCGCTGACCCCGCTCGAGTTCGACCTGCTGGTCGCCCTCGCCCGCAAGCCCTGGCAGGTCTTCACCCGCGAGGTGCTGCTGGAGCAGGTCTGGGGTTACCGGCACGCGGCGGACACCCGCCTGGTCAACGTGCACGTGCAGCGCCTGCGCTCGAAGGTCGAGAAGGACCCGGAGCGCCCCGAGATCGTCGTGACGGTGCGCGGTGTCGGCTACAAGGCCGGACCCAGCTGACGTGCAGCCCGGCAAGGCCCGGGGCGGCTCCCGCTGGGGAGCCCTGCGGGGCGCCCGGCTGCTCCAGGACGGAGCACCCGGCGGCCCGCTCCTGCGGCTGTGCGTACGCCTCGTACGCCGGCCGCTGCTTCCGGCTGTCCGGATCTGGCGGCGCAACATCCAGCTCCGGGTGGTCGCCGCCACCCTGCTGATGTCGCTCGCCGTGGTCCTCGCGCTCGGCTTCGTCGTCATCGCCCAGGTCTCCAAGGGACTCCTCGACGCCAAGGAGGAGGCCGCCCAGAGCCAGGCCGCCGGAGGGTTCGCGGTCGCACAGGAGAAGGCCAACACCCCCTTCGCCGTCGACGGGCCCGACGCCACCGACAACAAGGTCGGCAGGGACGCCAGCACCTGGATGAACTCGCTCGTCAAACAGCTCGCCAGCGGCGGCCAGACCGCCTTCGAGGTGGTCGCGCTCGGCGCCGGCACCGGTGAGCAGGCCGCACCGGGCGCCCAGGGCGTCAAGGGCGCCCGCGCCTCCGGGAACGTCGACCCGACCGCGAGCGTCCCGCCGGCGCTGCGCCGCTCCGTCAACCACGCCACCGGCACTTTCAAGACGTTCTGGCAGATCCGCTACACCGCCGGGGCCGGGGAGAAGCCCCCGGCGCCCGCGCTGGTCATCGGCAAGCGGCTCACCGACATCAACGGGGACCCGTACGACCTGTACTACCTCTTCCCGCTGACCCAGGAGGAGGAGTCCCTCAACCTGGTCAAGGTCACCATCGCCACGGCCGGCGTGTTCGTCGTCGTGCTGCTCGGCGCCATCGCCTGGCTCGTGGTGCGCCAGGTCGTCACCCCGGTACGGATGGCCGCCGGGATCGCCGAGCGGCTCTCGGCCGGACGGCTCCAGGAACGGATGAAGGTCACCGGCGAGGACGACATCGCCCGCCTGGGCGAGGCCTTCAACAAGATGGCCCAGAACCTCCAGAACAAGATCCAGCAGCTGGAGGACCTGTCCCGGCTGCAGCGCCGCTTCGTCTCGGACGTCTCGCACGAGCTGCGCACCCCGCTCACGACGGTACGCATGGCCGCCGACGTCATCCACGACGCCCGGGTCGACTTCGACCCGGTCACCGCGCGCTCCGCCGAGCTGCTCGCCGGACAGCTCGACCGGTTCGAGTCACTGCTCTCCGACCTGCTGGAGATCAGCCGCTTCGACGCGGGCGCCGCCGACCTCCAGGCCGAGCCCATCGACCTGCGGGACGTCGTACGCCGCGTCATCGACGGCGCCGAACCGCTCGCGGAGCACAAGAACACCCGGATCCGGGTCCTCGGCGACACCCAGCCCGTCATCGCCGAGGCCGACCCCCGGCGCGTGGAGCGGGTGCTGCGCAACCTCGTGGTCAACGCCGTCGAGCACGGCGAGGGCCGCGACGTGGTGGTCCGGCTGGCCTCGGCCGGCGGGGCCGTCGCCGTCGCCGTCCGCGACTACGGGGTCGGGCTCAAGCCCGGCGAGGCCACCCGCGTCTTCAACCGCTTCTGGCGGGCCGACCCCGCGCGGGCGCGCACGACCGGCGGCACCGGCCTCGGCCTGTCCATCGCCGTCGAGGACGCCCGCCTGCACGGCGGCTGGCTCCAGGCCTGGGGCGAGCCCGGCGGCGGCTCCCAGTTCCGCCTGACCCTGCCCCGGACCGCCGACGAGCCCCTGCGCGGATCCCCGATCCCGCTGGAGCCCGAGGACTCCCGGGCCAACCGCGCCAAGGCCGCCGCCGGCGGCCCCGGACGCGCGGGCGGGCCCGGCACGCAGCCCGACGGGCGCGCCGAGCGCCCCGACCGCGACCCGATACCGCCCAGGCCGGCGGTCGCCACCGCCCAGCCGGTGCCCGCCGACCCCACGGCGCTGCCCGGCAACGGCTCCCGGGTCGTGGCCAGACCCGCAGATCAGAGCGCAGCACAGGAGGATGGATCCGGTGGAGGACGCTGAGCGCGCGTCGGCAGGCGTACGGGGCCGCGTACGGGGCGGGCGGGCCGGGACGGCCCGGCAGCACCGGGGCGCCCTGGTCGCGCTGGCCCTGGGGGCCGTCGGACTGCTCACCGGCGGCTGCGCCTCCATGCCCGACCGGGGCGAGATCCGCAGGGTGGAGGCCTCCCAGGGCGTCGACTCGCAGGTCCGCGTCTTCGGCGTGCCGCCGGCCGACAAGGCCAGCCCGGCCGAGATCGTCGACGGCTTCCTGGAGGCCATGACCAGCGACGACCCGCAGCTGGCGACCGCCCGCAAGTACCTCACCCAGGACGCGGCGGAGAACTGGCGTCCCGGCTCGGCCGTCACCGTGCTCTCCGCGGGTCTCAGCCGGCGCCCCGCCCCGGGGGACAAGGAGCCCGAGGAACCGCGCTGGAAGATCTACGGCAAGAAGCTGGCGACCGTGGACGAGCGCAGCGCGTACCAGCCGGAGACCGGCGGCGGAAGCTACGAGGAGTACCTCCAGCTGGTCCAGGTCAACAAGCAGTGGCGGATCGCGACCCCGCCCAGCGGCCTCGTCCTGAGCGAGTCCGACTTCCAGCGCATCTACAAGCCCGTCAACAAGTACTACTTCGCCGGGAACTCGCTCGTCACCGACCCGGTGTACGTGCGCCAGCGCACCGACCCCGACTCCCGCCGTGACCCGACCACGCAGACGGTCCAGTCCCTGCTGGCCGGGCCCTCCAAGTGGCTCGGCCCGGTCGTCTCCACCGCCTTCCCCACCGGCAGCGAACTGCGCGAGGGCACCAAGTCCCTCTCGTACGACGGCCAGAACACGCTGCGCGTCCCGCTCAACAGCATCGCCGCGAACGTCGCGCAGCCGCAGTGCCAGAAGATGGCCACCCAGATCCTCTACACCGTCCGGGACCTGACGAGCTCCAAGCTGGACCGGGTCGAACTGCTGCGCCCCGACGGCAAGGCGTCGGCGTGCTGGGTCACCGGCTCGGCGGCCGCCGGCATCGCCAACCGCCCGCCGGCGCCCGAGCACCAGTACTACGTCGACAAGGACGACAGGCTCGTGCGGCTCCTGCTCGTCGCCGACAGCGAGGAACAGCAGCAGGACAAGCCGGAGCCCGCCCCCGGCCCGCTGGCCACCGCCGCCGGTTTCAAGGTGGGGTCGGCGGCCGTGACGTACGACGAGAAGCGTGCCGCGGTCGTCTCCCGGGACGGGCACAACCTGTTCGTGGTGACCCTGACGACGGCGGGCCCCATGCCGCAGCAGCCGCTGCTGTCCAGCAGGTCCGGGAAGCTCACCGCGCCGAGCTGGGACGCGCGGGGCGACCTGTGGATCGCGGACCTGGACCCGCAGAGCCAGGGCCTGTGGCGGGTGCCGGGCGGTACCGGCACCCCGCAGAAGGTGGACGTCGCCGGGCTCGACGGCGGCCGGATCAGCGGGCTGAAGGCCTCCTCCGACGGGGTGCGCATCGCGCTGCTCGTGGAGAAGGAGGGCAGCCGCAAGAACCTGTTCATCGGGCGGATCGAGCGGCCCGAGGGCAAGGGGGACTCCTCGCGGGTCTCGGTGCGCGAGCTGCGCCCGGCCGCCCCCCAGATGGCGGAGGTGACGGCGATGAGCTGGGCGCCGCACGGCCGGTTGCTGGTGGTGGGCCGCGAGAGCGGCGGCGTCGACCAGGCCCGCTACATGCTGGCCGACGGGTCGATGGTCGCCGCGAGCCTGCCCGGGGCCACGGGACTGAGCGCGATCGCGGCCTCGGAGGACGAGGGCAGGCCCGTGGTCGCCGCCTCCAGCGAGGACGGCATCGTGTGGCTGCCGTCGGGCGCCCAGTGGCGCACCGTGGCGGCGGGCGCCCGGGCCCCGGTGTACCCGGGCTGACGTCCGGGGCGGCCCCCCGGCCCCCGGCCCCCGGCCGCCGCGGCGGCCGTCCACAGGGGTCGCGGGCCCGCGCGCGGCCCGTCAGGGTGGACGGGTGCGGGAGTGGTGGCGGGAGCTGGCCGGGCTGGTCCTGCCGGCGGAGTGCGCCGGCTGCGGGGCAGGGTGCGCGGTGCTGTGCGGGGCGTGCCGGTACGCCCTGAGCGGGCCGGACGCGGGGCCGGTGCGTCCGGCGGCGCGCCGGGAGGGCCCGGCGGGCCTGCCCCCGGTGTACGCGGCCGCCCGGTACGAGGGGGCCGTACGGGCGGTCGTACTGGCCCACAAGGAGCGCGGGGCGCTGCCCCTGGCGGGCCCCCTCGGGACCGCCCTCGCGGCCGCGGTGGCCCGTACGGGGGGCGGCGGGGCGGAGCTCGTCCTGGTGCCGGTGCCGTCGGCGCGGCGGGCGGTGCGGGCGCGCGGGCACGACCCGGCGCGGCGGATCGCCCTGGCCGCGTCCGCGCGGCTGCGCCGGGCGGGGGTGCCGGCGCGGGTGGCGCCCGTACTGCGGCTGCGGCGGGCCGTCGCCGACCAGGCGGGTCTGGGGGCGCGGGAGCGGCAGGAGAACCTGGCGGGCGCCCTGGAGGTCCGTCCGGGCGGGGCCGCGCTGACGGCCGGTGCTCGGATCGTCCTCGTGGACGACGTGATCACCACCGGAGCGACGCTCGCGGAGGCGGCCCGGGCGCTGCGCGCGGCGGGGCCGCGGGCGGACGCGGCGGCCGTGGTGGCGGCGCCCGCGCGGTCCTTCCCGGAGGGCGCGGGCGGCCGCGGCCCGGACGGCGACCCGGACAGAGCACAAACGCGTGAATAGATTTGGAACCCCTGGGGAATGCGCATCGTTGCAGGTAGTAAGAGGGAACACCCACCTGATCGGAGGTACGTTCCGGTAGCGGGTGCCGAGAACCGCCTTTGAGAGATATGTTCGGTTGTGAGGAACTGGCGATCCTTCGGCCCCGGGTATCGGAGCACCAGTCCGTCTGTTTATTGGAATCTTCGTGTCAGTACCTGCGAGGGGGGCTCTCTCTACTCCGAAGTCGGTGGGATGTAGATCTTGCCGACGGGGGAGTGAGGAGGTGAAAGTCGCCAAGTCCGAGGCTCCGGTGTTCACCGGAGCCTGGTGCGAAAGGGAGACGCTTCGCCGCTGGTGGCGGAGGTCTCCGGGAACGGAGTTCTGCGTGGACATCGTCGTCAAGGGCCGCAAGACCGAGGTGCCCGAGCGGTTCCGCAAGCACGTGGCCGAGAAGCTGAATCCGGAGCGGATCCAGAAGCTCGACGCCAAGGTGATCAGCTTGGACGTCGAGGTGTCCAAGGAGCACAACCCGCGCCAGGCCGACCGTTCCGACCGCGTGGAGATCACCCTGCACTCGCGGGGACCGGTGATCCGTGCCGAGGCCGCCGCCGCCGACCCGTACGCGGCGCTCGACCTGGCACAGGACAAGCTGGAGGCCCGGCTGCGCAAGCAGCACGACAAGCGCTTCACCCGCCGTGGCACCGGACGGCTCTCGGCGGCCGAGGTCGCCGACCGCGTGCCGGGCGTCGCCACCCTCAACAGCAACGGCGAGCCGGTCTACGAGGACATGGAGGAAGGGGTCCCGGTCAAGCGGATCGGCTCCCTCGAGGTCCAGGGCGAAGGCCCGCTCATCGTCCGGGAGAAGACCCACGCGGCCCGGCCGATGTCGCTCGACCAGGCCCTGTACGAAATGGAACTGGTCGGCCACGACTTCTATCTGTTCGTCGACTCCGAGACAAAGATGCCCAGCGTCGTCTACCGGCGTCACGCCTACGACTACGGCGTGATCCACGTCGACCCCGACGGCGCGTCGAGTTCGGAACCCTCCGGAGCGGGCGCGGGCGGCGCGCTCGGAGGCTGAAATCCATCCTTGCCCCCGCGGAACGCAGGGCGTTCCGCGGGGGCACCCGTATGACTCGTATGAGCCATACGGATTTCGCCAGAACCCCGACCCGCAGCGCGGGCATGGAATCATGTCGGGCAGTCAACCGGCGGCCGACCCCGCCGGGTTGGCCCAGCAGCTCAGCACATGCAGGGGGAGGAACGATGGCGGACAGCTTCGGGCCGGCGCGCGGTGACGACGACGGCGCCGGCTGCCGTGGCGCGCAGGACCCGGCCGGTGAGCCGATCCGGGTGCTCGTGGTCGACGACCACGCCCTCTTCCGGCGCGGACTGGAGATCGTCCTCGCCCAGGAGGAGGACATCCAGGTCGTCGGCGAGGCCGGGGACGGGGCGGAGGCCGTGGACAAGGCCGCCGACCTGCTGCCGGACATCGTGCTGATGGACGTGCGGATGCCGCGCCGCGGCGGGATCGAGGCCTGCACCTCGATCAAGGAGGTCGCCCCCTCCGCGAAGATCATCATGCTGACGATCAGCGACGAGGAGGCGGACCTCTACGACGCCATCAAGGCGGGCGCCACCGGCTACCTGCTCAAGGAGATCTCGACGGACGAGGTCGCCACGGCGATCCGGGCGGTCGCCGACGGGCAGTCGCAGATCAGCCCCTCCATGGCGTCGAAGCTGCTCACCGAGTTCAAGTCGATGATCCAGCGCACCGACGAACGGCGGCTGGTCCCGGCACCGCGGCTGACCGACCGGGAGCTGGAGGTCCTCAAGCTGGTGGCCACGGGGATGAACAACCGGGACATCGCCAAACAGCTGTTCATCTCCGAGAACACCGTGAAGAACCACGTGCGCAACATCCTGGAGAAGCTCCAGCTGCACTCCCGGATGGAGGCCGTCGTGTACGCGATGCGGGAGAAGATCCTCGAGATCCGCTAGCCGCTCGGGACGGCCGTCAGGGCCGCCGGGCGCTCAGTTCCGCCGAGACGGCCGCCGCCTCCCGGGCGTCCTGGGCGCGCTCCACCCGTACCTCCTCGCACCCCACCCACCGGGCCGCCTCCCACAGGGCCTCGGCCATCGCGCCCGCCGCCCCGGGCGTGGTCAGCGAGAGCTGCCGGGCCACCAGCGTGCGGCCCTCCCGGCCCGGGTCGACGCGCCCCTGGAGCCGGCCGCCGGCCAGCAGCGGCATCGCGAAGTACCCGTGTATCCGCTTCGGCTTGGGGACGTACGCCTCCAGGCGGTGGGTGAACCCGAAGATCCGCTCGGTGCGGGGGCGGTCCCACACCAGCGAGTCGAACGGGGACAGCAGCGTCGTACGGTGGCGGCCGCGCGGGACGGTGGCCAGCGCCGCGGGATCCGCCCAGGCGGGCCGGCCCCAGCCCTCCACCGTCACCGGCACCAGCCCCGAGTCCGCGATCACCGCGTCGACCTGCTCCCCCTTGAGGCGGTGGTAGTCCGCGATGTCGGCGCGGGTGCCCACCCCCAGGGACCGCCCGGCCAGCGCGACCAGGCGGCGCAGGCATTCGCGGTCGTCCAGGTCGTCATGGAAGAGGGCGTCCGGCACGGCCCGCTCGGCCAGGTCGTAGACACGCTTCCAGCCGCGCCGCTCGCAGCAGACCACCTCACCGGTGTCGAGCAGCCACTCCACGGCGATCTTGGTCTCGGACCACTCGAACCACTCGCCGCCGTTCTTCGCGCCGCCCAGCTCGGTGGAGGTCAGCGGGCCGTCGGTCTTCAGCCGGTCCAGGACCGCCCGCGTCGAGCGCTCCTTGTCCTGGAGCACGTGCCAGCGGTGGCCGCGCGCCCGCCGCGCCCGGCGGCGGAACGCGAAGTGCGGCCATTCCTCGATCGGCAGGACGCACGCCGCGTGCGACCAGTACTCGAAGGCGTGGCTGTCGCTCCAGTACGCCTTCTCCACCGCCTCCCGGCCCACCGCGCCCAGGCGCGCGTACGGGATCAGCTCGTGCGAGCGGGCCAGGACCGAGATGGTGTCCAGCTGCACGGCGCCCAGGTGGCGCAGCACCCCCCGGACGCCGCCCCGGCGGTCGGGCGCCCCGAGGAACCCCTGCGCGCGCAGGGCGATCCGGCGCGCCTCGTCAGCGGACAGCGAGAGCATCGTCATGCCGCGAGCCTAGGGGGCGGTACTGACAGCCGGCAGGTAGGGGAGGCGGGAGGGCAGGCCGAGGTCGCCGGGCAGCAGGGCGCCGACCCAGCAGTCGCGCAGGGTGCCGCGCAGGTCGAGCGCGGCGCGCAGGGTGCCCTCGACGCGGAAACCGGCCTTCTCCGCGACGGCCCGCGAGGCCGCGTTGCCCACGGCGGCGCGCCACTCCAGCCGGCCGGCGCCGACCTCGGTGAACAGCCAGCGGGCGACCCCGCCGAGCGCCTCGGTCATGTAGCCGCGGCCGCGGTGCTCCCGGGCGACCCAGTAGCCGACCTCGTACGCCTGGGGGCCGCGCACGTGCACGCCGACGGCGGCGACCAGCGGGCCCCGCGCCCCGAGCCGCACCGCGAAGCCGTACTCGCGGTCCTCGCGCCAGCCGCCGGGGGAGAGCTCGTCGACCCACGCCCGCGCATGCGCCCGCTCGTACGGGGACGGCACCACCGTCCAGCGCTGGATGTCGGGGTCCTGGCAGGCGGCGTACACCTCCTCCGCGTCGTCGGGGGCGAAGGGCCTCAGCAGGAGGCGTTCGGTGGTCAGCGTGACGGGCTCCATGAACGGAGTGTGGCGCAGCGGAGTAACCCGGGCGAGGGGTTTTCGTTCGCACCGGCACCGAATGCGGCCCCCGTACGTTCTCATTCCGGGCGCCCGTGCCCTGCGGACACGGCGGACCTCCCGACGCGACCACGTCCTCGCTTACGATGGCCGTTGCGGTGGGGCCCACCTGCCGTGCCCGGCTACGTAAAGTGCCCAGGCCCGACCGGCAAGGAGACCAGCCTCAGTGTCCGTCTTCAACAAGCTCATGCGTGCAGGCGAAGGCAAGATCCTGCGCAAACTGCACCGCATCGCGGACCAGGTCAACTCCATCGAAGAGGACTTCGTCAACCTCTCCGACGCCGAGTTGCGCGCACTCACGGACGAGTACAAGCAGCGCTACCAGGACGGCGAGAGCCTCGACGACCTGCTGCCGGAAGCCTTCGCGACGGTCCGCGAGGCCGCCAAGCGCGTCCTGGGCCAGCGGCACTACGACGTGCAGATCATGGGTGGCGCGGCGCTGCACCTCGGCTACGTCGCCGAGATGAAGACCGGTGAGGGCAAGACCCTCGTCGGCACCCTGCCCGCCTACCTCAACGCCCTCTCGGGCAAGGGCGTCCACCTGATCACGGTGAACGACTACCTCGCCGAGCGCGACTCCGAGATGATGGGCCGGGTCCACAAGTTCCTCGGTCTGAACGTCGGCTGCATCCTGGCCAACATGTCGCCGGCCCAGCGCCGCGAGCAGTACGACTGCGACATCACGTACGGCACGAACAACGAGTTCGGCTTCGACTACCTGCGCGACAACATGGCGTGGTCGAAGGACGAGCTGGTGCAGCGCGGCCACAACTTCGCCGTGGTCGACGAGGTCGACTCGATCCTCGTCGACGAGGCCCGCACCCCGCTGATCATCTCCGGCCCCGCCGACCAGGCCACCAAGTGGTACGCCGACTTCGCCAAGCTGGTCACCCGCCTGACCAAGGGCGAGGCGGGCAACCCGCTCAAGGGCATCGAGGAGACCGGCGACTACGAGGTCGACGAGAAGAAGCGCACCGTCGCCATCCACGAGGCCGGTGTCGCCAAGGTCGAGGACTGGCTCGGCATCGACAACCTCTACGAGTCGGTGAACACGCCGCTCGTCGGCTACCTCAACAACGCGATCAAGGCCAAGGAACTCTTCAAGGCCGACAAGGACTACGTCGTCATCGACGGCGAGGTCATGATCGTCGACGAGCACACCGGCCGCATCCTCGCCGGCCGCCGCTACAACGAGGGCATGCACCAGGCGATCGAGGCGAAGGAAGGGGTGGACATCAAGGACGAGAACCAGACCCTCGCCACGATCACCCTCCAGAACTTCTTCCGCCTCTACTCGAAGCTGTCCGGCATGACCGGTACGGCCATGACCGAGGCCGCCGAGTTCCACCAGATCTACAAGCTCGGCGTCGTCCCGATCCCCACCAACCGGTCGATGCAGCGCAAGGACCAGCCCGACCTCATCTACCGCACCGAGGTCGCCAAGTTCGCCGCCGTCGTCGACGACATCGCGGAGAAGCACGAGAAGGGGCAGCCGATCCTCGTCGGCACCACCTCGGTCGAGAAGTCCGAGTACCTCTCGCAGCAGCTCTCCAAGCGCGGCATCCCGCACGAGGTGCTCAACGCCAAGCAGCACGAGCGCGAGGCCCAGATCGTCGCCCAGGCCGGCCGCCGCGGCGCCGTCACGGTCGCCACGAACATGGCCGGCCGCGGTACCGACATCAAGCTCGGCGGCAACCCGGACGACCTCGCCGAGGCGGAGCTGCGCCAGCGCGGCCTCGACCCGGAGGAGCACATCGAGGAGTGGGCGCACGCCCTGCCCGAGGCGCTCGCCAGGGCCGAGGCGGCCGTGAAGGCCGAGTTCGAGGAGGTCAAGGAGCTCGGCGGGCTGTACGTGCTGGGCACCGAGCGCCACGAGTCGCGCCGCATCGACAACCAGCTCCGCGGCCGCTCCGGCCGCCAGGGCGACCCGGGCGAGTCCCGCTTCTACCTGTCGCTCGGCGACGACCTGATGCGCCTCTTCAAGGCGCAGATGGTCGAGCGCGTCATGTCCATGGCCAACGTGCCGGACGACGTCCCGATCGAGAACAAGATGGTGACGCGCGCGATCGCGTCCGCCCAGTCGCAGGTCGAGACCCAGAACTTCGAGACCCGCAAGAACGTCCTCAAGTACGACGAGGTCCTCAACAGCCAGCGCGAGGTCATCTACGGCGAGCGCCGCCGCGTCCTGGAGGGCGAGGACCTGCACGAGCAGGTGCGCTTCTTCATGGACGACACCATCGACGCGTACATCGCGGCCGAGACGGTCGAGGGCTTCGCCGAGGAGTGGGACCTGGACCGGCTGTGGGGCGCCTTCAAGCAGCTCTACCCGATCAAGGTCACGGTGGAGGAGCTGGAGGAGGCGGCCGGCGACCGTGCGGGCATCACCGCCGAGTTCATCGCCGAGTCCGTCAAGGACGACATCCACGAGCAGTACGAGGCCCGCGAGAAGACCCTCGGCTCCGAGGTCATGCGCGAGCTGGAGCGGCGCGTCGTGCTGTCGGTGCTCGACCGCAAGTGGCGCGAGCACCTCTACGAGATGGACTACCTGCAGGAAGGCATCGGCCTGCGGGCGATGGCCCAGAAGGACCCGCTGGTCGAGTACCAGCGGGAGGGCTTCGACATGTTCAACGCCATGATGGAAGGCATCAAGGAGGAGTCCGTCGGCTACCTGTTCAACCTGGAGGTCCAGGTCGAGCAGCAGGTCGAGGAGCTCCCGGTGCAGGCCGCGGCGCCGTCCATGGTGAAGGAGCCGGTCCCGGCGGCACGCCCGGAGATCCGCGCCAAGGGCCTGGAGGCCCCGCAGCGCCCGGACCGGCTGCACTTCTCCGCCCCGACGGTCGACGGCGAGGGCGGCGTGATCGAGGGCGACTTCGACGCGGACGCCGCGGGCGGCGACGGCATGACCCGCGCGGAGCGCCGCAAGGCCCAGAAGGCCTCGGGCGGCCGGCGGCGCAAGAAGTAGCCCCTTGGGGGGTAGGCCGGTCGGTAGGTCGGTCGGTAGCTAGGTAGCTAGGTAGGTAGGCAGCAGGCGGGGCCGGGCACCGGGGGTGTCCGGCCCCGGGTGCGTGTGGGGGGTGGGGGCGGGGGTTCGGGGGCGGGGTTTTGGCGGGGCGGTGTCAGGGCTGGTTTGGGGGTTTCCCGTCAGTCCCATCGTCCTTCCGTGTCGGGCCGGTCCCTCAAGGGCGCTCCTTCGTCGCGTCGCTACGCGATGGCCTTCGGCCACCCTTGACCGACCGTCCCGCCCCGGAAAGACAAGGACTGCCGAGAACCCCCCAAAGAAACGGGACGGTCCATGGGCAGGGGAGCCCCGTATCAGCGATGAGGCGGGGTGGGGCGGGCGTCGGTCCGCCGGGCATCCGGGCCCTCAGAGACCCTCCGGCGGTCCGCCCCCACGCGCCAGATCGCTACGTGCTCCCCATGGCTTAGCGTCCGGCGACCGTCCGGGGCTGATACCTGCACGGGATGTCGATCAGAGCCCCCTTGGGGGGGCGGTGGGCGCGTCAGATCGCTACGCGCTTCCCATTTCTCGGCGGCTGATGGCCGTCTGGGGCTGAGAGGCCTCGAGACGGGAGCCCGAGGGGTGCCAGGGGTGCTTTGAGGGAGAAATGCGGCTGTCCGGGGGCCTTTCGCGGGTCTTTCGACCGTCTGTCGGAGTGTGGCGTTGTCTTCTTCAACGGCAGATTCCGGCAGAGGCCCTTCAGGTCTCGCCCATGGCCACCAAAGAGGGGTAAAAGGGGCACTTCGCCTCCCTGGTGGACCGTATGCCCACAGGCGGGGCCGCAGACGCCTCCGCGACGGAAGCGCATGGCGATCTCACGCGCCCACCACCCAGCAGTGCGCTCTGATCGTCATGTGGCGCGGTTATTGACCCAGGACGGCGGGCGGACGCTAAGTCGAGAGGAGCGCGTAGCGATCAGACGCGCCCACCGCTCCCGAAAGGGGCTCTGATCGACATCGCGTGCAGCTATCAGCCCATGACGCGGGCCGGACGCTAAGCGATGGGGAGCGCGTAGCGATCTGGTGCGCCTACCGGCTCCCTGTGCTGCTCTGATGGGCGTGAGGTGCGGTAGCCGGTCCCGACCCCTCGTCTCGTCACTGAGGGAGCCGCCCCTCCCGTTCTTCCCCGTGACCGTTCTTTCGGGGGCTTCCCGGCAGTCTTTCGGCTTTCCGGGGCGGGTCGGTCGGTCAAGGGTGGCCGAAGGCCATCGCGTAGCGACGCGACGAAGGAGCGCCCTTGAGGGACCGGCCCGACACGGAAGGACGATGGGACTGACGGGAACCCCCGGACCTGCCCTGAGGCGGCCCCGCCGGAACCCCGCCCCCGGAACCCCGCCCGCCCCGCAGCCCCCCACCCCCGCCCCGCCCCCCTGCCGCCGCAAGGGTGACGGGCCGTACCCCATCGGGCGGCCCGCGCGGGGGGTTTCCGCGTCCACCCGGGGCCCTTTCCGGTGGGTGCTCGGGGCTTGGCGGGCGGGGGCCGTCGCTCGGATAGGTGAACCCGGGCGGGGTTGTCGCCGGGCCCTGCGGGCGGTTGCGGAGCGTGTTCGGCGGTCGTAGAAATCCCGCATCAAGTTACCGCCTGGTACCGCCGGGCTCGGTCTGATCGGGGGAATGGCCATGGACACCACCACGCGCGGCACGGCCGGCGGCGAGGGCAGCCGTAGCAGGCCCGGAGGGGCGAGCCGGATGCGGCCCGCCGGCCGCCGTGACCAGCGGCGTCCGGCGGGAGTGCCCCGGCAGGTGCGCCGGCTCGCCCCGCACGACTGGTTCGCGGAGCGGCTGCTGGCCGTGCTGAGCGGTCAGCGCCCCGTCCATTCGCTGCTCGGTCTCACCGTGGGCGAGGCGTACGAGCAGTTGGTCACCCTGGCGCCCGCCGGACCGCCGCGCGAGCGCCTGCGCCCGGTGCTGCGCCACTGCGGCCGTTTCCACCCCGGGCCCGGGGTGATCGAGGCCTTCGCCCGCATCGCGACGGGGGACCGGGTCTCCGCGATGGCCTTCCGGCTGGAGCAGGGCCCCGACCGCCGCTGGCGCTGCGCCGCCGTCGAGGTCCGCGGCCCGCGGCCGTAGCGTTCCCCGGGCCGGCCCTCGCCGGTACCCGCGGGCACCCCTCTCCGCCCGGGGCTCCGCCAGTCGTATCCTGAGGGCGTTTCCGACTACCGAAAGCAGCCGGCCATGCGCTTGTACGTCCCCCTGACCCTCCCCGGGCTCGCCGAGGCGCACAAGGCGGGACAGTTGGGGCCCGCCCCTGTCCGTGCGTACGCCGTGACCCCCGCGCTGCGGGAGTGGTACGTGTCGGACGACATCGAGGAGCTGGAGTACGCCGCCCTCGGCCGGGCCGCGCTCGCCTCGCTGCGGATGCTCGCCGCGGACCCGACCGCGCCGCGCAGGCGGGTCGTCGTCGCACTGGACGTCGAGGACAAGGCCGTCACCGCCGTGCCGGGGCTGGACGAGGCCACCCTCGGGCAGGTCACCCTCGCCGCCCCCGTTCGCCTCGCCGCGGCCGCGGCCGTGCACGTCGACGCCGATGACGCCGATGCCGACGTCGCCGCGGCCGCCGGCGCGCTGGAGGCCGCCGACGCCGGGGACGACGACGCGCGGTTCACCGTGGACGGCGCCGAGGACCACGAGCTGCTCTGGTTCGGGATCCAGGAGATCCCCGGGCTGCTGGCATGAGAGCCGGTACGGCCCACATCGTGTGGGACTGGAACGGGACGCTGCTGCACGACATCGACGCCGTCATGGCCGCCACCAACGCCTCCTTCGCGGAACTCGGCTTCCCCCCGATCACGCTGGAGCGCTACCGCGACCTGTACGTCGTCCCCGTGCCGAAGTTCTACGAGCGGCTGATGGGCAGGCTGCCCACCGACGCCGAATGGGTCGTCATGGACGAGGCGTTCCACCGCCACTACTGGACCGCTGCCGAGAGCGCGGCGCTCGCCGACGGGGCGCTGCAGCTGCTCCGGGACTGGCAGGCCGACGGGCTCACCCAGTCCCTGCTGTCCCTCGCGCCCCACGAGAAGCTGGTGCCCCTGGTCCGGGCGCACGGCATCCACGGGCACTTCCTGCGCGTCGACGGGCGTACCGGGCCCTCGCACACCTCCAAGGCGGGGCATCTCGTACGCCATATGGAGGCATTGGAAGCAGCCGGTGTGACCGTCGGCCGTACGGTCCTCGTGGGAGACGCCGTGGACGATGCGACGGCCGCGCAGCACGTAGGGGCGCACGCCGTCCTGTACACGGGGGGCTCGCACAGCCGGGCCAGCCTGGAGTCCGCCGGAGTGCCCGTCGTGGACAGCCTGGCCGAGGCCGTGGCCATGGCCCGTGAGCTGGCCGGATAGAGCCCGAGCGGGACGATCCGGCCACGCGGCTGGCCAGACTGTCCAGGTTTTGACCCCGGATTTGTACAGATGCAGTGAATGACGACCGGGGGGTGGGGCGAGATAGCCTTGACCCGTGATCAGCGCGATAGTCCTCGGGGGCACCGATGCCCCCGGCCCGCGCCCGGCGCGTTCTCGCGGCCGGGCCCTCGCCGATCCCCGCCGCCGGGACCTGTCGATCATGGTCGGAGCTTGTCCGGGCGGCCCCTCCGACGCCACGGCGTCACAACCGATCCGGACGGACATCCCGCCTCGAGGCGGTGTTTTGTCATTCCATCCTTCACACCTACGTCACGCAATGGCGCGTTGACAGGGAGCCAGAGGACATGCAGACCAAGCTGGACGAAGCAAAGGCCGAGCTGCTCGCGCGGGCGGCACGGGTAGCTGAGAACAGCCCGGCCGGGGGGCTACTTCCGACTGGGTCCGAGCAGGGGGAGCGTCCTGGCCAGGGCGCGACGCTCGCCTACCTCCAGCGCTACTACCTGCACACCGCCCCCGAGGACCTCGCCGACCGGGACCCGGTCGACGTGTTCGGCGCGGCGCTCTCCCACTACCGGCTCGCCGAGAACCGGCCGCAGGGCACCGCCAACGTCCGCGTGCACACGCCCACGGTCGAGGAGAACGGCTGGACCTCCAGCCACTCGGTCGTCGAAGTGGTCACCGACGACATGCCCTTCCTCGTGGACTCCGTGACGAACGAGCTGTCCCGCCAGGGCCGCGGCATCCACGTCGTGATCCACCCGCAGGTCGTCGTACGCCGTGACGTCACCGGCAGGCTGATCGAGATCCTGGGCCCGGACTGCGACGCCCACGGCCCCAGGACCGCGCGCCCCCACGACTCCCTCGTCGAGTCCTGGATCCACGTCGAGATCGACCGCGAGACCGACAAGGCCGACCTCAAGCAGATCACCGGCGATCTGCTGCGCGTCCTGTCCGACGTCCGCGAGGCCGTCGAGGACTGGGAGAAGATGCGCGACGCCGCGCTGCGCATCGCCGACGAGCTGCCGAACGAGCCCACCGCTCCCGACCTGCGCGAGTACGAACTCGAGGAGGCCCGCGAGCTGCTGCGCTGGCTGGCCGACGACCACTTCACCTTCCTCGGCTACCGCGAGTACGACCTCGTCGACGGTGACGCCCTGTCCGCCGTGCCCGGCACCGGCCTCGGCATCCTGCGCTCCGACCCGCACCACCACGGCCAGGAGGACGCGCACCCCGTCTCGCCGTCCTTCAACCGGCTGCCCGCCGACGCCCGCGCCAAGGCCCGCGAGCACCGTCTGCTGGTGCTGACCAAGGCGAACAGCCGCGCCACCGTGCACCGCCCCTCGTACCTCGACTACGTGGGCGTGAAGAAGTTCGACGCCAACGGCAACGTCGTCGGCGAGCGCCGCTTCCTCGGCCTGTTCTCCTCCGCCGCGTACACCGAGTCCGTGCGCCGCGTCCCCGTGATCCGCCGCAAGGTCAGCGAGGTCCTGGAGGGCGCCGGCTTCGCGCCGTCCAGCCACGACGGCCGCGACCTGCTCCAGATCCTGGAGACCTACCCGCGCGACGAGCTGTTCCAGACCCCGGTCGACAAGCTCCGCGAGATCGCCACCTCCGTGCTGTACCTGCAGGAGCGCCGCCGGCTGCGGCTGTACCTGCGCCAGGACGAGTACGGCCGCTACTACTCGGCGCTGGTCTACCTGCCGCGCGACCGCTTCACCACCGGTGTCCGGCTGCGCCTGATGGACATCCTGAAGGAGGAGCTCGGCGGCACCAGCGTCGACTTCACCGCCTGGAACACCGAGTCGATCCTCTCCCGCATCCACTTCGTCGTCCGCGTCCCGCAGGGCACCGAGCTGCCGCTGCTGACCGACGCCGACGTCGAACGCGTCGAGGCCCGCCTGGTCGAGGCCGCCCGCTCCTGGGCCGACGGCTTCGGCGAGGCGCTGACCGCCGAGCTGGGCGAGGAGCGCGCCGCCGAGCTGATGCGCAAGTACGGCACTTCCTTCCCGGAGGGCTACAAGGCCGACCACTCGCCGCGTGCGGCCGTGGCCGACCTGTGCCACCTGGAGAAGCTCTCCGCCAGCGACCGCCCCTTCGCGCTCTCCCTCTACGAGCCCGTCGGCGCGGGCCCCGGCGAGCGCCGCTTCAAGATCTACCGCACCGGGGAGCAGGTCTCCCTCTCCGCGGTCCTGCCGGTCCTCCAGCGCCTGGGCGTCGAGGTCACCGACGAGCGGCCGTACGAGCTGCGCCGCGCCGACCGGGTCAGCGCCTGGATCTACGACTTCGGCCTGCGGATGCCGCTGTCCACGGGCAACGGCGACGCGTACCTCGGCGACGACGCGCGCGAGCGGTTCCAGGAGGCCTTCGCGGCCGTGTGGACCGGCGAGGCGGAGAACGACAACTTCAACACGCTCGTCCTGAGCGCCGGCCTCACCTGGCGCCAGGCCGTGGTGCTGCGCGCGTACGCCAAGTACATGCGCCAGGCCAAGTCCACCTTCAGCCAGGACTACATGGAGGACACCCTCCGCAACAACGTCCACATCACCCGGCTGCTGGTCTCGCTCTTCGAGGCGCGGCTGTCGCCCGGCCGCCAGGCCGCGGGCACCGAGCTGATCGACGCGATGCTCGAGGAGCTGGACGGCGCCCTGGACCAGGTCGCCTCCCTCGACGAGGACCGCATCCTGCGCTCCTTCCTGACGCTGATCAAGGCGACCCTGCGGACCAACTTCTTCCAGCTGAACGAGGAGGGCCTGCAGCACCCGTACGTGTCGATGAAGTTCGACCCGCAGGCCATCCCCGACCTGCCGGCCCCGCGCCCCGCCTTCGAGATCTGGGTGTACTCCCCGCGCGTCGAGGGCGTCCACCTGCGCTTCGGCAAGGTCGCGCGCGGCGGTCTGCGCTGGTCCGACCGGCGCGAGGACTTCCGTACGGAGGTGCTCGGCCTGGTCAAGGCGCAGATGGTCAAGAACACCGTGATCGTGCCGGTCGGCGCCAAGGGCGGCTTCGTCGCCAAGAACCTGCCGGACCCGTCGGTGGACCGCGACGCGTGGCTCGCCGAGGGCATCGCCTCGTACAAGATCTTCATCTCGGCGCTGCTCGACATCACGGACAACATGGTCGGCGGCGAGGTCGTACCGCCGAAGGGCGTGGTCCGCCACGACGAGGACGACACCTACCTCGTCGTCGCCGCCGACAAGGGCACGGCGACCTTCTCCGACATCGCCAACGGCGTCGCGGAGTCGTACGGCTTCTGGCTGGGCGACGCCTTCGCGTCGGGCGGTTCGGCCGGTTACGACCACAAGGGCATGGGCATCACCGCCCGCGGTGCCTGGGAGTCCGTCAAGCGGCACTTCCGCGAGCTGGGGCACGACACCCAGACCCAGGACTTCACGGTCGTCGGCGTCGGCGACATGTCCGGTGACGTCTTCGGCAACGGCATGCTGCTCTCCGAGCACATCCGCCTGGTCGCCGCCTTCGACCACCGGCACATCTTCATCGACCCGACCCCGGACGCGGCCACCTCGTACGCGGAGCGCCGGCGCCTGTTCGAGCTGCCGCGCTCCTCGTGGGCGGACTACGACACCGCCCTGCTGTCGGCGGGCGGCGGCGTCCACCCGCGCAGCGCCAAGGCCATCCCGGTGAACGCGCAGATGCGCGAAGCCCTGGGCATCGAGGCGGGCGTCACCAAGATGACCCCGGCCGAGCTGATGCAGGCCATCCTCCAGGCCCCCGTGGACCTGCTGTGGAACGGCGGCATCGGCACGTATGTCAAGGCGAGCTCCGAGACGCACGCGGACGTCGGCGACAAGGCCAACGACGCGATCCGCGTCAACGGCTCCGAGGTGCGGGCCAAGGTCATCGGCGAGGGCGGCAACCTGGGCCTGACCCAGCTCGGCCGCATCGAGTTCGCCCGCATCGGCGCCGGCGGCGAGGGCGGCAAGGTCAACACCGACGCCATCGACAACAGCGCGGGCGTGGACACCTCCGACCACGAGGTGAACATCAAGATCCTGCTGAACGCGGTCGTCGCGGACGGCGACATGACCGTCAAGCAGCGCAACAAGCTGCTCGCGGAGATGACCGACGAGGTCGGCGTCCTGGTGCTGCGCAACAACTACGCGCAGAACACGGCCCTGGCCAACGGCTCCGCGCAGGCCCCGAGCCTGCTCCACGCCCAGCAGCGCTTCATGCGCCGCCTGGGCCGGGACGGGCTGCTGGACCGCCAGCTGGAGTTCCTGCCGAACGACCGGCAGATCCGGGAGCTGCTCAACGCCGGCAAGGGCCTGACCCAGCCGGAGCTGGCCGTGCTCTTCGCCTACACCAAGATCACGGTGGCGGACGAGCTCATCCACACCGAGCTGCCGGACGACCCGTACCTGCGCCGCCTGCTGCACGCGTACTTCCCGGCCGCCCTGCGCGCGAAGTTCCCCGAGCAGATCGACGGGCACGCGCTGCGCCGGGAGATCATCACCACCCTGCTCGTCAACGACACCGTCAACACCGGCGGTTCGACCTTCCTGCACCGTCTGCGGGAGGAGACCGGCGCCTCCACGGAGGAGATCGTGCGGGCGCAGCTCGCGGCCCGCGAGATCTTCGGCCTGGCCGAGGTGTGGGACGCGGTGGAGGCGCTGGACAACCAGGTCGCCGCCGACGTCCAGACCCGGGTGCGGCTGCACTCGCGGCGCCTGGTGGAGCGCGGTACGCGCTGGCTGCTGAACAACCGGCCGCAGCCGCTCCAGATCACCGAGACCATCGAGCTCTTCGGGGCCCGGGTGTCGGAGGTCTGGGCGCAGCTGCCGAAGCTGGTGCGCGGCGCGGACCTGGAGTGGTACCAGTCGATCATGGACGAGCTGACCGGTGAGGGCGTGCCGGAGGAGCTGGCGGCGAAGGTGGCCGGCTTCTCGTCCGCCTTCCCGACGCTGGACGTCGTCGCCATCGCGGACCGGACGGGCGTGGACCCGCTGTCCGTCGCCGAGGTGTACTACGACCTCGCGGACCGCCTGGACATCACGCAGCTGATGGACCGCATCATCGAGCTGCCGCGGTCCGACCGCTGGCAGTCGATGGCCCGCGCGTCCATCCGCGAGGACCTGTTCGCGGCGCACGCGGCGCTGACGGCCGACGTGCTGGCCGTGGGCGACGGTTCCTCCACTCCCGCGGAGCGCTTCAAGGCGTGGGAGGAGAAGAACGCGGCGATCCTCGGCCGGGCCCGGACGACCCTGGACGAGATCCGGGGCTCGGACGACTTCGACCTGGCGAACCTGTCGGTGGCGATGCGGACGATGCGCTCGCTGCTGCGCTCGCACGCGTAGTCGTCGCCGGCGCGGCCGGACACGGGCCGGGCCCGGAACCCCCTGGCGGGGTTCCGGGCCCGGCCCGTTCTCCTCGGGTGTCAGCCGCGGGTGTCAGCCGCGGGTGAAGGCCTCGTACGCGTCGCAGACCTGCTGGGAGGGGCCGTCCATGCGGAGCACGCCCGATTCCAGCCAGATGGCCCGGTCGCAGGTCTCGCGGACCGTGCCGATGCCGTGGCTGACGAGGAAGACCGTGCCGGCGCGGGCGCGGAGTTCCTCGATCCGCGCCTGGCTGCGGCGCTGGAAGGCGGCGTCGCCGGTGGCGAGCGCCTCGTCGATCATGAGGACGTCGTGGTCCTTGGCGGCGGCGATGGAGAACCGCAGCCGGGCGCCCATGCCGGAGGAGTACGTGCGCATGGGCAGGGAGATGAAGTCGCCCTTCTCGTTGATGCCGGAGAAGTCGACGATGTCCTGGTAGCGCTCGCGGACCTGCTGCCTGGTCATGCCCATGGCGAGCCCGCCGAGGACCACGTTGCGCTCGCCGGTGAGGTCGTTCATCAGGGCGGCGTTCACTCCGAGGAGGGACGGCTGGCCGTGCGAGTAGACCGCGCCCCGGGCCACCGGCTGGAGGCCGGCGATGGCCTTGAGGAGGGTGGACTTGCCCGAGCCGTTGGAGCCGATCAGTCCGATCGCCTCGCCCTTGTACGCGGTGAAGCTGACGCCCTTGACGGCGTGGACCTCGCGGACGCCGGGGGCCGGCCGGCGCGAGACGATCCGGCTGAGCGCGGCGGTGGCGCCGCCCTTGCGGCCGCTTCCGTGCACCTTGTAGACGACGTGGACGTCGTCCGCGATGACGGTGGGAACGCGGGTGTCGGTGTCAGCCACGGCCGTACTCCTCCTCTGCCTTCCAGAAGTAGACGAAGCCGCCGACGCCGGCGAGCAGCGCCCAGCCGATGGCGATCGGCCACACGTGGTGCGGGAGCGAGCCCGCGCTGAAGCTGTCGATGAGGGAGAAGCGCATCAGGTCGATGTAGACGGCCGCCGGGTTGGTCTTGAGCACCAGGGAGACCCACGGGGGCAGGTGGTCCGTCTTGAGCATGGAGTCGATGGACCACATCACGCCCGAGGAGTACATCCAGGTGCGCAGCACGAACGGCATGAGCTGGCTGACGTCCGGGTTCTTGCTGCCGATGCGGGCCATGACCATCGCGCAGCCCGTGCAGAACAGGGCCATCAGGAAGAGCACCGGGACGGCGATCAGCCAGGAGGCGGAGGGGGTCTGGCCGAAGGCCAGCAGCAGGACGACGAGGGCGGCCATGGTGACGAGCAGCTGCTGGAAGAGCTGGACCACCGAGGAGACGGGCAGGCTGGCGCGCGGGAAGTGCAGGGCGCGGACCAGGCCGAGGTTGCCGTGGACGGCGCGGGTGCCGGCGTTGACGGAGCTGCCGATGAAGTCCCAGACGAAGACGCCGGTGATCAGGAACGGCACGTAGTCCGGGACGTCGTGGCTGGCGCGCATCACGATGCCGAAGACGAAGTAGTAGACGGCCGCGTTGAGCAGCGGGGTCATCAGGTGCCAGACCTGGCCGAGTCTGGCGGTGCTGTACGTGGCGTGCATCCGGGCGGTCGCATACGCCGTCACGAAGTGGCGGCGGTCCCACAGCTGGGCGGCGTAGCGGGGGAGGGAGGGCCGGGCGCCGCTGACGGTCAGGCCGTGGGCTGCCGCCAGCTCGGCGGCGGAGGGCGGCGCGGGGTCCGCGAGGGTCACGGTGGTCACGGGATCGCTTTCGACGGGGGTCGGGGGCGTCACCGGCTGGGGCCTCCCAGCGGGGGCGACGACGGGACGGGTCCGTTTCGTCGTTACGCCGACAGTAGGGCGCGGCGCGTCGGAACGCAACCGTATCGTCGTGACGTACGGGTGGCTTCGTCGCCGCTATGCTCTGGGCATGACCAACGAGCCCGCCGCCGCTCCCGCCGCCCGCCGCGCCCCCGTCGGCGCCGCCGTCCTGCGCGAGGACGTCACCGAGGCGATCCGCGCGGCCGTGGTGGACGAGCTGGCGGCCGTGGGCTTCGCCCGGATGTCGATCGAGGGCATCGCGCGGCGCGCCGGCGTCGGCAAGACCGCCGTGTACCGGCGCTGGAAGTCGAAGCTGCACCTGGTGCTGGACCTGATCGGGGTGGTCGCCGCCGACGGCATCCCGGTGCCCGCCACCGGCTCCCTCTACGGGGACGTACGCGCCCTGCTGGAGGTCATGTCACACGTGCTGCGGCACCCGGTGGCCTCGGCGGTCGTCCCCGACCTGCTGGTGGAGGCCGCCCGGAACCCGGAGATCGCCGACGCGGTCCGCGGCGCGCTGCTGGACGGCCAGCGCCGGCTCGCCGAGGGCATCGTCTCCGAGGCCGTCGCCCGGGGCGAGCTGCCGCCGTCCGCCTCCCCCCAGCGGGCCCTCGACCTGGTGATCGGGCCGCTGTACTGGCGGCAGGTGGTGGTGCGGGACGCCGTCCCGGCCGGCTACCTCGACGAGCTCGCCCGCTCCGTCGTGGCCGGCCTGCGCGCCGGCTGACGCCCTGCGCGCCGGCTGACCTCCTGCGCGCCGGCTGACCTCCTGCGCCCGCCCCGCCTCAGGGCCACAGCCCCGCGGTCAACGGGGCCGGGTCCGGCGCCGACGCCGCCGGCGCGGGCCTGCGCTCCTCCAGCGGGACGACCGCCGGGACCGCGGCGGACTCGCCCAGGAAGACCCGGCGCACCACCCGCTCGGCGGCGTGGCCGTCGTCGTACGGGCAGAAGCGCGACCGGAACGCGGCGCGCAGCTGCGCCGAGCGGGAGCCCCGCCAGTGACCGGTGGCGAAGATGTCCACCAGCTCGTCCTCGGTGCGGGCGATCGCGCCCGGGGGACAGGAACGCAGGTCGAAGTAGGTGCCGCGGGCGGCCTCGTACGCCTCCCAGTCGTCCGCGTGGATCACGATCGGCCGGTCCAGCGCCGCGTAGTCGAACATCAGGGACGAGTAGTCGGTGACCAGCGCGTCCGAGGCCAGGCACAGCTCCTCCACCGAAGGGTGGTCCGAGACGTCCAGCAGGCGCGGGTGCGGCTCCCAGCCGCCGGGGCTGTCCGCGTACGTCAGGTGGGTGCGCGCGAGCAGCGTGAAACGCGGGCCCAGGTCCCGCAGCACCCGCTCGAAGTCCAGGTGCTCGGGCCGGCTGCGGCGGTAGTCCCGGTGCGTCGGGGCGTACAGGATCGCGAGGGTGCCCGGCGCGATGCCCAGGCGCTCGCGCAGCGCGAGGACCTCGGCCCGGCCGGCCCGGTGGAAGGCGTCGTTGCGGGGGTAGCCGTACTCCAGGGTGGTGTAGGAGGCGGGCACGGCCCTCTCCCACACCAGCGTGGAGTGCCGGTTGGAGGAGAGCAGGTAGTCCCACTGGTCCGCGCCGCGCAGCAGCCCCGCGAAGTCCGTGGTCGGCGTGGCCGCCGGACGGTCCCGGAGGTCCAGGCCGACCCGCTTGAGCGGGGTGCCGTGCTGCGTCTGGAGCAGGACCTGACCCGGCCGCTTGACCAGGCCGCGGTCGAAGTTGACGTTCGTCGTCAGGTACCCGGCCCGGGCCAGGGCGCTCCAGTACGCGGCCGAGCCGGGCCGCAGCGGGGTGGTCCCGGGCGGCAGGGTGGGGGCGTGCCGGGGGTCGCAGATCCACGCCGTGCGCATGTGCGGCGCCAGCTCCCGCAGCTTCGCCTCGATCGCCGCCGGGTTGCAGGCGTAGCCGCCGTGCCAGTACGCGGAGAACACCGCCAGCTCGGGCCGCAGCGGGAGCAGCCGCTGGATCCGGTAGTGCACGCGCAGGGCGCTCTCGCGCAGCCCCCGCCCAAGCGCCGGGCCCGTGCGGCCCGCCGACAGGGCGGCCGCGCGCAGGACGGAGCCCAGCCGGTACGAGCGCCGCAGCCCCAGCCGCATCAGGGCGTGCCGGAGCCGGTCCGTGCGGGTCGGGGACAGCGGCAGTGCCCCGGAGGCGCCCGGGACCCGGTGGCGGCGCAGCAGGGCCGAGGCGCGGGCGAAGAACTCGGCGCGGGCGGCACGCGGGAGGCGGCGCGGGTCCGCGTACACGGCGCAGAAGTGCTCGGCCATCCGCCGGTGCACCGCCGGGCGCCAGCGCTCCAGCTCGGGGCGGGCGGCGAGGTGGCCGAAGACCCGCTCGTACTGGTCGAAGACATCGAGGTGATGCCGGCTGGTGGTGGTCAGGATCGAGCCGGTGCGCCGCCGGCGGTAGTGGACGCAGACCCGGTCGAGGACGGCCACGGACTCGGCGGACAGCAGCGCCGGGTACGCCCAGGGGATGTCCTCGTAGAAGCCAGTCGGGAACGCGAGGCCCTCGCGCTCCACGTACTCACGGCGGTACGCCTTGTTCCACACCACCGTCGGCATGCCCAGCAGGGCCGGGCGGTCGGCCGGCCGGAAGCTGGCGGGGCCCTCCTCGGACAGCCGGTGCCCGAGGCGGTCGCGGACGGTCTCGCCCGTCCAGCAGGCGCGCGCGTGGCCGTACACCAGGACGTCGGGGGAGCCGGTGGCCTTGAGCCGGTCGGTGATGGCCTGGAGGGCGCCCGGAGCGAGGGTGTCGTCGCCGTCGAGGAAGACGAGGTAGTCGCCGCCCGCCCGGGCCAGGCCCGCGTTACGGGCCGGGCCCGGGCCCACGTTGTGCGCCAGGTGAACCGCGGTGACCCGGGGATCGCGGGCCGCGTACGCGTCGATGATCGAGCCGCACGCGTCCGGGGAGGCGTCGTCGACCGCGATCAGTTCCAGATCCGGGTACGACTGGGACAGGACCGAGTCCAGACCCTCCTGGAGGTACGCCTGAACCTTGTACGCGGGCACGATGACGCTGAACCGGGGCACGGCACATCCAGGGGTCGGCGCGGGCATATGGCCCAGGAACCCCGCGCCCGGCGATCGGGTTACGCGCCGTACGGCATTCGGGTCACGCGGCGTCAACGCCCCATGTCGGAGCGGGTGCCCCGGCCGGCCGTGGGTTACTTGACGGCTCCGGCCATCACCCCCGTCACGAACTGCCGCTGGAAGGCGAAGAAGACCAGCAGCGGCACCACCATCGACAGGAAGGCGCCGGGCGCCAGGACGTCGATGTTGTTCCCGAACTGCCGCACCTGCTGCTGGAGCGCCACCGTGACGGGAGGGTGCGCCGAGTCGGCGAAGACCAGCGCCACCAGCATGTCGTTCCACACCCACAGGAACTGGAAGATGCCGAGCGAGGCGATCGCCGGACCGCCCAGCGGCAGCACCACCCGCGCGAACAGGCGCAGTTCACCGGCGCCGTCGAGCCGGGCCGCCTCCAGCAGCTCGGCCGGGATCTCCGCGAAGAAGTTCCGCAGCAGGAACACCGCGAAGGGCAGCCCGAACGCGGTGTGGAACAGCACCACCCCCGCCGTCGTCTCGAACAGGCCGATGGAGCCGAAGAGTTCCGACACCGGGATCAGCGCCACCTGGACCGGGACCACCAGCAGTCCCACCACGACCAGGAACAGCCAGTCCCGGCCCGGGAACTCCAGCCAGGCGAAGGCGTACCCGGCGAACGCGCCCAGGACGAGGACGAGCAGGGTGGCGGGCACCGCGATCGCCGCCGTGCTCAGCAGGGAGCCGGTGATCGTGTCATCGGCCAGCAGCCGCGCGTAGTTCGACACCGTCAGCCGGGAGGGCTCGGTCAGCGCCCGCCACCATCCGCCCCGGCCCAGATCGGCCGGGGTCAGGAAGGAGGAGACCAGCAGGCCGAGCGTGGGCAGCAGCCAGAACAGCGCGGCCAGGAGCAGGAAGACGCGGACGGCGCCGGACGCGGCGCGCGCCGCGAGCCGGCCGGCGATCCGGCTCCCCGTACCGGCTCTCTTGGCACCGGTTCTCCCCGCACCGGCTCTCTTGGCGCCGGCCCTCCCCGCACCGGCTCTCTGCGCGCCGGCTTCTTGTGCGGGTGCTCTGTTCGCGTCGGCTCTCCTCTCGCCGGCTGCCTCCGCGCCGGTGTCCGGGGCGCTCATCGGGAGGCCTCCTTCCGGAGCCGGCGGATGTTGAGCAGCATCACGGGCACCACCAGCACCAGCAGCAGCACCGCGATGGCGCTGCCCAGCCCCGGATCGGCGTCCGTCCCGAAGGACGTGCGGTACAGCTGGAGCGCGAGCACGTTCGCGTCGTCCTGCACCGCCCCCGGCGCGATCACGAAGACCAGGTCGAAGATCTTCATCACGTTGATGACCAGCGTCACCAGGACCACCACCAGCACCGGTGCCAGCAGCGGCACCGTGATCCGGCGGAACACCTGCCACTCGCCCGCCCCGTCCACCCGCGCCGCCTCCAGCAGCTCGCGCGGCACCGCCGCCAGCCCGGCCGCGATCAGCACCATCGCGAACCCGGCCCACATCCACACGTACGCCCCGATCACCGCCGGGGTCACCAGCACCGGGCCGAGCCACTCGACCCCCGCGTACGCCGCCCGGAAGTTCGCCGCGGGCAGCCGCAGCAGCGCGCCGTCCGCCTCGCCGGGCAGCGTGAACGTGCCGTCCGGCGCGGCCTTCGCCGAAGCCACCACCCGGCCGTCCCTCACCGCCTCCACGCGCATCCCGGACAGGGCCGGCTCCGCCGGGTCGACCACGTTCACCCGACCGCCGCCGCCCCGGGCGAAGTCCTGCCAGACGGTCCCCGTCACCTTCCCCGGCACCGCCCCGGCGCTCCCCGCCGCCCCGGACCCCGCCGGCAGGGCCTCCGGCGCCACCCCGACCAGCGGCAGCAGCACCGGCACGCCCGCCCGTACCGGCCCGCGCGTCACCAGGTCCCCGCCCGCGGCGGGCTCCAGCGGGGAGTCCCGGCCCGGGCGGGCCCCCGGGAAGGCCGAGGACGGCGCGAACGTGTCGTGGACGCCCACCCACACCGCGTTGGCGACGCCCCGCTGCGGATCGTGGTCGTACACGAGCCGGAAGATGATGCCCGCCGCCAGCATCGAGATCGCCATCGGCATGAACACCAGCAGCTTGAACGCCGTCCCCCAGCGCACCCGCTCCGTCAGCACCGCGAAGACCAGCCCGAGGGCGGTCGCCGCGGCCGGGGCCAGCACCACCCACACCGCCGTGTTGCGCAGGGCCGTGACGATCACCGGGTCGTCCAGGATCCGCCGGTAGTTGTCCGCCCCGACGAAGGCGTCGCCGGAGCGGTCGAAGAGGCTGCGGTAGAGGGAGTAGCCGATGGGCTGCACCACGAGCGCGCCCAGCAGCACCAGGGCGGGCAGCAGGAACGCCGCGGCCACCAGCCGCCGGCGCGAGACGTCCTTGCGGCGGGCCCGTTCCCCCGCCCCGGCCGCGGCCCGGGGCCGCGCCGGCGTCTTCACCGTCACGGCGTCAGTTCCCGTACGCCCTGGCCGCCTCCGCCTCCAGCCTCTCCTGCACCGCCGCCACGTCCGACGGGTTCGCCAGGAAGTCCTGGAGCGCCTTCCACATACCGGCGCCCGGCGTCCCGCCGAAGGCCGCCGGAGCCCGGTCCGACAGGTCGAAGCGGAAGTCGTCGCCCGCCGCGATCAGCGCCTTGGCGATGCCCCGCTGGATGTCGTTCGGGTACACCGCGAAGTCCACCGCCTTGTTCGGCGACACGAACCCGCCCTCCCGGGCCTGGATCCGGGCCGCGTCCGCCGACGCCAGGAAGGTCAGCAGCGCCTGCGCGCCCTTCCCCGGCTTCAGGGCCACCGCCACGTCACCGCCCGACACCACCGGCGCCTTCGCTCCGACCGCCGGGAACGGGAAGACCAGGGCGTCCTCGCCGACCTTCGCCCCGGCCTGCGCGATGTTCACCCCCACGAAGTCCGCCTCGAAGACCATCGCCGCCGCCGGCCGGTCCCCGCCCGTGAAGGTCTGCGTCACCGACTTCGCGAACTCCGTCGACAGCGCCCCGCTCGGACCGCCCGCCAGGAAGTCCTTGCGGCCGAACAGCTCGCCGAGGGTGGTCAGCGCCTGCCGGACGCTGTCGTCCGTCCACTTGATCTCGTGCCGCGCCAGCCGGTCGTACTTCTCCGGACCCGCCTGCGAGAGGTACACGTTCTCGAACCAGTCCGTCAGCGTCCAGCCGTCCGCGCCCGCCACCGACACCGGCGCGGTGCCCGACGCGGACAGCGTGTCGGCCACCGAGAGGAACTCCTTCCAGGTCGCCGGGGGCTTCACGCCCGCCGCCTCGAAGGCCTTCGCGTTGTACCAGACCAGCGACTTGTTGGCCGCCTTGTAGTAGACGCCGTACTGGGTGCCGTCGACCGCGCCGAGCGTGCGCCAGCCCGGCGAGTAGTTCGCCTCCAGCTGCGCCGCCGCCTCCGGACCCACCGGCTGCGCCCACTTGTTGCGCACCGCCGACGCCAGCGCCCCGACCTGCGGCAGCAGCGCCACGTCCGGCGGCTGACCGCCGGCGATCTTGGTGCCGAGGAAGGTCACGATCGGGTCCTGTGCCGGGACGAAGGTGACGCTCGCCCCCGTGCGCTTCTCGAACTCCTTCAGCACCTTCGTGAAGTTCGCCTGCTCCGGTCCCGTCCAGACCGCCGCGACCGACAGCTTCTCGCCGCGCAGCTCCGGTAACTCGACCGTGCGCGCGTCCTGCCGGCCGTCCTGCGACGGCCCGCCCGTGCCGCCGCCGTCACCGCCCCCGCCGCCGCAGGCGGTGAGCGCCAGCGCGCCCGCCGCGGCCAGCGCCGTCCAGGCTCTGACGGCCGTACGTTTCGTGTGGCCGGTTCCGTGCTGTGCCCGCATGCTCTCGCCCCCGATGCCGTCGTGCTCGTGGTGTGCCGCGTGCCACAAGGTCTACGCCGACCCGCGCACCCCCGCAATACCGCGTGACGGGGGAGCCGCGGAGCGTCAGGGGGCCGGCGGGAACGGCACCGGTATCGCCGAGACCAGGTGGGAGGCCCGCTCCAGGGCGCTGGCCAGCAGCGCGAGGTCGGTCGGGCCGTTGCCCAGCTCGCGCACCGGGCGGCGGGCCGGAGGGTCTCCCATCCGCTCCCACTCCACCGGCACCACGGTCGGCCTCAGGGTCGCCGTGCGCGGGATCCGGCCGGTGACCCGGCCCGCCTGGAACGGCACCGCACGGCCGTCGGCGTACAGCAGCCGCCCCCGGCCCGGCCCCGGCTGGTCGGGGGCGTCCAGCTCCACCCGCAGCGTCGCCAGCCGGGCCGGCTCGGTGTCGGCGGTCCGCTCGGGGCGGGCGCTGGCCACCACCAGGTGCACCCCGAGCCGGGTGCCCTCGCGGGCCACGCCCTCCAGGATCCGCACCACCGAACCGGCGGCCTGTCGGCCCGGACTGCCCAGCGCCGGGGCCACCAGCGCGTCGAAGTCGTCCACCAGCACCACCAGCCGGGGCAGCGGCGTCGGCCCGCCCGCCGGCTCCGTACGGGTGGAGGCCGCCCGCAGCCGCAGGGTGCCGGTGCGCACGGGGTCCCCCCAGCCCGGACCGCCCAGGGAGGGGTCGAGGTCGCCGCGCAGCTCGCCCGGGGAGGGCCGGCGGGGCGAGACCATCCGCCCGGACAGCTCGCGCCGGGCGTGCCACTCGGTGAACGGCACGCCGTCCAGCAGCTCGTGGCGGCGCTTGAGCTCGGCACCGAGGGCCTGCGCGAACTCCCGCATGCGCAGCGGGTCGGAGGCCACGAGGTGGGCCGACACGTGCGGGAGTTCCGTGCACGGCTGGAGACCGTCGCCGCGCTCGCCGCCAGCGCCGTCGAGGAGGAGCAGGCCGAGGCGGTCGGGGCGGGCCGCGGCGGCCAGGGAGGCGGCGATCGAGCGCAGCAGCTCCGTCCGGCCGCTGCCGGCGGGGCCCTCCACCAGCAGGTGCGGGCCGTCGTGGACCAGCTCGGCACCGACCGCCCCGCGCCGGCCCGTGCCCAGGACGACCTCCGCGAGCCCGCCGACGCCCTGGCCCTGGTCGGTGGCCTCCGCCCAGCGGGCCATCAGTGACGCCGGGGTGGCGCGGGCCAGCCCGAGCTCGTCCAGGAGCCGGGAAGCCGCCGGGAGGGTGGCCGCGGCCGGGCGGGACGCGCCGCCCTCGGGCGGGGTGCCGTCCGCGCGCAGCGGGGCCAGGGCCCGGGCGAACCGCTCCGCCCAGGCCGCCGAGACGCCGTCGGCCACCGCCGTACGGCCCGCGGCGACCGGGTGGCCGCCGCTGACCGCGAAGCTCCGTACGGCCGTGGCGACATCGCCGCTGAGCAGGGCGATCCGGCCGCAGTCGCGGAACGCCGGGGTGGCCGCGCAGGCCGTCGCGTACGTCGCCGCCACCGGGGAGGCGGCGGTGGCGGCCGGGGTCTCGGCGAGCACCAGGAGGTGGATGCCCGCCGCGGTCCCGTGGGAGGCGAGCCGTCCGGTGAGGTCGCGCAGGGCCGCCGTGCCCGGGTCGCCGTCCAGCACCACGAGCGTGCGCGGGCCCTCGTACGCGGCGGCGGCCTGCCGCAGCGCGGCCGGGCCGGCGGTCGCCCAGCCGGTGCCGAGCGGGGTGTCGTCCAGCCGCCGGGTCAGCTCGGCGGTGCGGGCGGCCGCCTGGTCGCGGTCGTACGCCAGCAGCAGCCGGCAGTCCTGCCCGTGCGCCGGCCGTACGTGGGGCAGCCAGCCGAGCCAGCCCCAGTCGCGGCGGCGCTCGGCCAGGGGGCGGGCGCGGTCGGCGGCCAGCAGGACGATCTCCAGCCGGGTCGGGGCGTGCAGTCCCGCGAGCTGGGCGACCACCGACCGGGCCACCCCCGTCAGCCGTGCCCGGGGCCCGGCGATGCCCAGCGAGCCGCACTCGGGCAGGGCGACCCGGCAGCCCGCGCCGAGCCCCGCCTCCAGGAACCGGGGGTGCCCGGTGCCGCGCGACCAGAGCCGCCCGGTGGGCCCGAGCGCCGCCAGCAGCAGCGCCGCGGGGTCGTCCTCGTCCGGCGCGGCGGCCGCGGGGGCTTCCGGTCCGGCCGGCTGCCCGGGGGCTTCCTCCTCCCCGCGCACCCACTTGCGGGCCCAGGCGCCGATCCCGCCGCGCCGGCGGCGTGCGGCGCCGGGTTCCTCGCCGGGGACGCCGTCGCCGGGGAGGCCGTCGGAGTGCGGGGGCAGGCCCTCGCCGGAGCCGGCCCCGGCGCCTGCGGCCGCGGGGTGCTCCGCGGCTGCCCGGGGAGCGGGGGCCGGGGACGGGGCGGCGTCCCCGGCGGGGGAGGGGCCCGCCAGTCCGAGGTGGCCCTCGAGGTCCGGGACGACCGCCAGCGCCGGATCGCCGCCCCGCGGGGCGAGCCGGAGCGTGGACTCGCCGATCCGCAGCAGCGCGCCCGGGGCCAGCGGGACGGCGCCCGCCCCGACCTCGGTGCCGTCCAGCGTCGTGCCGTTGGTCGAGCCGAGGTCGGCCACGGTCACCCGGCCGTCCGGCAGCACGGTCACCGCGCAGTGCAGCCGCGACACGTCGGGGTCGTCCAGCGGCACGTCGGCGTCGGCCGAGCGCCCGATCCGCACGGCCCCGGGGTGCAGCAGGTGGACCCCGCCCGCGTCGGGTCCGGCCACCACGTGCAGCTGCGGTGTGCCGGGCCCGTCCCCGGCCGGGACGGCGGCGGTGTCCGGCCCGGGGGTGTGCAGGGCCAGCACGGCGCCGTCCACCAGGGGCGGCTCGCCGAGCACGGCGCGCTGGGGGTCGAGGCGGCGGGAACCGGCGTACAGCACCACGGTGCCGCCGGTGTCGGGGCCGCCCGCGGCCGCGGCGAGTCCGGAGGCCACCGCGGCCAGCGGGGTCCCGGCGGGCGCGGTGACGAGCACGTCACAGCCGGCGGGCGCGGTGGCGGCCTGGTGGCCGCCGCGCGACCCGAGGACGGTCAGCCGGATCTGCATCGCCGTCAGCGGTCCCTTCTGCGCGGAGCGCAGTGCGCGGTGCGTGCGTGCGCCCGGCAGGGGCAGCGGCGGACCTGCCCGCCCGATCGACACCCCCGCCCGGCACGGACGCCTCGTCCGTTCAGGTCTGCCGGAAGGCAGGGCTCCCGTCCCGGCCGTTCCGTACGGGTGCATCCTCGCACCTGTCGCCCGCAACACGCCCGGCACCCGCCGATAAATGATCTTGAGTGGGGGTGGTGCGGTTCACCCACCGGCGGGAACGCGCCACTCCGGCGGGGGAAACCCGGGGAAAAGCGCCCCCGGCATACCCCACAAAACTCACCCTTCGCACATATGTGCGGCAACCAACCTCCGCCGGCCCGCGTCTTCCCCCCGGACACCCCCTAGAGTTGGGCCGGAAACCCACTCGGTGGAATCAGCCGAAAGACGACAGCAGGGAGCGCGAGACGTGCGGCCAGTCGGCAGCAAGTACCTGCTCGAGGAGCCGCTCGGCCGCGGCGCCACGGGCACCGTCTGGCGTGCCCGCCAGCGGGAGACCGCCGGCGCGGAGGCCGCCGTCGCCGGCCAGCCCGGCGAGACCGTGGCCATCAAGGTCCTCAAGGAGGAGCTGGCCCAGGACGCGGACATCGTCATGCGCTTCCTGCGCGAGCGCTCCGTCCTGCTGCGCCTGACCCACCCCAACATCGTGCGCACCCGCGACCTCGTCGTCGAGGGCGATCTGCTCGCCCTGGTCATGGACCTCGTCGACGGTCCCGACCTGCACAAGTACATCCGCCAGAACGGCCCCTTCAGCCCGGTCGCCGCGAGCCTGCTGACCGCCCAGATCGCGGACGCGCTCGCCGCCAGCCACGCCGACGGCGTGGTCCACCGCGACCTGAAGCCCGCCAACGTGCTGCTGGACGAGCGCGGCGGCCAGATGAAGCCGATGCTCACCGACTTCGGCATCGCGCGCCTGGCCGACTCCCCGGGCCTGACCCGCACCCACGAGTTCGTCGGCACCCCCGCCTACGTGGCCCCCGAGTCCGCCGAGGGCCGCCCGCAGACCTCCGCCGTCGACATCTACGGCGCCGGCATCCTCCTCTACGAGCTGGTCACCGGCCGCCCGCCGTTCGCCGGCGGCAGCGCGCTCGAGGTCCTGCACCGCCACCTCAGCGAGGAACCGCAGCGGCCCCCCGCCGTGCCCGAGGCGCTGTGGATCGTCATCGAGCACTGCCTGCGCAAGGAGCCCGACGAGCGGCCCAGCGCCGAGAGCCTGGCCCGCGGCCTGCGCGTGGTCGCCGCTGGCATCCGCGTCCACTCCTCGCCCGACGAGGTCGAGGCCGCCCTCGGCGTCGCCGCCCTGCTCGCGCCCGACCCCTCGCCCGCCCCCGTCCCGGCCGGTCCCGGCAACCCCGGCAACGCCGACCCGACGCAGGTGCTGCCCGGCCGCGCGGCCGCCGCCCCCGCCGACGCGTACGACCCGAACGCCATGACGAGCGTGCTCCCGCCGGTCGGCGGGGCCGACGCCACCACCGTGCTGCCGGCCACCGGAGCGCCCGGCGGCCCCGGTGCTCCCGACCCGACCTCCGTCATGCCCCCGGTGCAGCAGCCCGACGCGCCGCACCCGTGGCAGTCGCAGATGCGGGCCGCGCGCGACCGCAACGAGCAGACGCAGATGCACTACCTCGACCCCGCCGAGGACCCGCTGCGCCGCCGTCCCCAGCGCCCGGCCCCGCAGATGCCGCCGCCCCCGCAGCAGCCGCCCCGGCAGCAGTACCGCCCGGCCCCGCCGCCGCAGCAGTACCAGCAGCAGCCCCCGCCGCAGCAGTACGCGCAGCAGCCGCCCCAGCACTACCAGCCCCAGCCGTACCAGCAGCCGCAGCCGCCCCAGCAGCAGCCGCAGTACCGCCAGCCCCAGCAGCAGCCGCCGCAGCCTCCGCCCGCGCGGCAGCAGCGCCGGCCGCAGCAGGAGGCCCCCCGCGAGCCCCGTCCGCCGCGCGAGCCGCGCCGCCGCAGCGCGAACCCGGTCCGGATCCCCGGCCTGGGCTGCCTCAAGGGCTGCCTGGTGATGATCCTGCTGCTCTTCGTGGGCGGCTGGCTGATCTGGGAGCTCACCCCGCTCCAGGAATGGGTGGGCACCGGCAAGGGATGGTGGGACCAGATCTGGAGCTGGGGCACCGAGGTCGCCGACTTCATCGGCTCCGTCGGAAGCTCGACGGACAACGGCGGCGGGACCTCCTGAGGCCCCCCGGACCCCGTCCGGTGGGGCCCCTGGAGCCGCTCCGTAGCGCCGACCTTGTTGATTTGTCGACATCCAGGACGTGATTTCGCCCGCAGAAGTGAAGGTCGCCGCGATCCGGCGACCCCAACCCCCATCCGGCCGCGTAGCTTTGGTCCGTTACGCCAGCCGCTGAGGGAGCAGTCGTGGCACGGAAGATCGGCAGCCGGTACACCGCCCACCAGATCCTGGGGCGCGGCAGCGCGGGCACGGTGTGGCTCGGCGAAGGGCCGGACGGCCCCGTCGCCGTCAAGCTGCTGCGCGAGGACCTCGCCTCCGACCAGGAACTGGTCGGACGCTTCGTCCAGGAACGCAGCGCGCTCCTCGGACTGGAGCACCCGCACGTCGTCTCCGTGCGCGACCTCGTCGTCGACGGCAACGACCTCGCCCTCGTCATGGACCTCGTCCGCGGAACGGACCTGCGCACCCGCCTCGACCGCGAGCGCCGGCTCGCTCCCGAGGCGGCCGTGGCCATCGTCGCGGACGTCGCCGACGCGCTCGCCGCCGCCCACGCGGCCGGTGTCGTCCACCGCGACGTCAAGCCGGAGAACGTCCTGCTCGACATGCAGGGACCGCTCGGCCCCGGCGGCGCGCACCCCGCGCTGCTCACCGACTTCGGCGTCGCCAAGCTCATCGACTCCCCGCGCCGGGCCACCGGCGGCCGCAGCGCCGCCCCCACCACCCGGATCATCGGAACACCCGACTATCTGGCCCCGGAGATAGTGGAGGGCCTGCCGCCGAGGGCGGCCGTCGACATATACGCCCTGGCCACGGTGCTGTACGAGCTGCTGGCCGGCTTCACCCCCTTCGGCGGCGGCCACCCCGGCGCGGTACTGCGCCGGCACGTCACGGAGACCGTGGTCCCGCTGCCCGGCATCCCCGACGAGCTGTGGCAGCTGATGGTCCAGTGCCTGGCCAAGGCCCCCGCCTCGCGGCTGCGCGCCTCCGAGCTGTCGGCCCGGCTGAGGGACCTGCTGCCGCTGCTCGCCGGGATGCCCCCGCTCGACGTGGACGAGCCGGACGACGCCGACCCGGAGCCCGAGCCCGAGCGGGAGCCCGACACCGCCGCCGACCCGGTGCGCAGGCGGGGCGTGGTCCCGCTGGTCCCGGGCTCCGCCACCGACTCCAACCGGGACACCCACACCTCGATGCGGGTCCCGGGCCCGGAGGAGCTGGCGGGCGGGGCGCGGGGCACCGCCCGCGTCCCCCGCCCCGCCGGCGGTCACCGCCCCGGCTCCGCCCGGCACCGGGCCGAGGCCGCCCGCAAGCGGCGGCTGGTGCTCTCGGCGTCGGCCCTGGCCCTGGTGACGGCGGTGGGCCTGGGGAGCTGGCTCGCCGTCTCGGGCGACGACCCGGCGCCCCCGCCGCAGGACGGCAAGGGCGGCCGGTCGGCCCCGCCCCACCCCCGGTAGGACGGGCCGCGCCCGGACTACACGGAGGTCAGGTCCGGGTGCCAGCGGCGGGCGACCTCCGGGTGGGCGCGGACCCAGCCCTTGAGCTCGTTGCGGCCGTACTCCGCGTGCAGCGGGTTCGACGCGTCGTGCGCGACGCCCGGCGCCGAGCGCAGGTACTCCCCGGGGACGGTCTCCACCACCGCGTCGAGCCGCGGGTTGTAGAAGAACGGCACCGAGAACCGCTCCACCGCCCCCGGCGGGCTGACCACCCGGTGGTCGGTGGCCCGCAGGTACCCCTCGGTGGCGATCTCCAGCAGCTCGCCCAGGTTGACCACGAACGCCCCCGGCCGAGGCGCGATGTCGACGTAGCCGCCGTCCCGGACGACCTGCAGCCCGCCCACCGAGTCCTGGAGCAGCAGCGTCAGGAAGCCGTAGTCCTTGTGCGCGCCGACACCCTGGTCGGTGCCCGACGGGGCGGACCCCGGGTAGCGGATCAGCTTCGTGTGCAGGTGGGGGCGGTCCGCGAAGGCCGCGTCGAAGAAGTCCGGCGGCGCGCCGATCGAGGCGAGCAGCTCCCGCAGCAGCCGGTGCGCCACCCCCGCCAGGCGCTCCTGCCAGCCCAGGACCGTCTCCTGCAGCTCCGGCAGCGCCGCCGGCCACTGGTTGGGGCCCTCCAGCCACAGGTACGCGGGGTCGGCCGGCCCCAGTACCGGCGCCGGCCGCTCCGCGCCCACGTCGAGCTGGTCGCGCCAGTCCGAGGCCCCGCCGGTCAGCTCGTGCCCGATGCGGGTGTAGCCCCGGAAGTGCGGGGAGTTCAGATTGCTCACGGCCAGCCGGTCGGCCTCCGGCAGCGCGAAGAAGGCCCTGGTGAGCTCCAGGATGCGGGAGGTCTCCGCCTCCGTTATGCCGTGGCCGGTCAGGTACAGGAAGCCGGTGTCCCGGGCCGCGGCGTGCAGCTGCTCCAGGAAGCCGGGCCGCTCGGCGGGGTCGTCCGCCCGCGAGAGGTCGATGACGGCGAGGGCGGGCGCGGCGGAGGTGGTGGTGGAAGATGAAGGGTGCGCGGACGGCATGACGGCTCCGTTTCGGATGTCACGGGGTCCTGTGCCCCGGAGATGGCGGGGCAGGCGGAGGGAGCACGCCGCCGGCAGGGGTGGCGCCGGGGCGGTGTGGCCGCGTACAGGACCTAAGTCGGATCGGGGTGGATCAGGCTCGTGCGGGGTCCGGCGGCAGACAGCTCGTCGTGGTCACACGCATGTGGTCCACATGGCGGCGCTTCACGAGGGGAACGGTCATACGAGGAGCGTACGCCCGTACCCACGCTCCTCTGTACGGTCCGATCCGGCCTGGCCGGACAGTGCCGTCCGAGGACCGGCTAGGCTTGACCCGTGGCAGTCGTCGATGTTTCCGAAGAGCTGAAGTCCCTCTCCTCGACCATGGGGTCGATCGAGGCCGTCCTGGACCTCGACAAGCTGAGGGCAGATATCGCCGTGCTCGAGGAGCAGGCCGCCGCGCCGTCCCTGTGGGACGACCCGGAGGCCGCCCAGAAGATCACGAGCAAGCTTTCGCACCTCCAGGCAGAGGTCCGCAAGACCGAGACCCTGCGCGGCCGCATCGACGACCTCGCCGTGCTGTTCGAGCTCGCCCAGGAGATGGACGACGCGGACACCCTCGCCGAGGCGGAGGCCGAGCTGGTGTCCGTGCGCAAGGCGCTGGACGAGATGGAGGTCCGGACCCTGCTCTCCGGCGAGTACGCCGAGCGCGAGGCCCTGGTCAACATCCGCGCCGAGGCCGGAGGCGTCGACGCCTCCGACTTCGCCGAGCGCCTCCAGCGCATGTACCTGCGCTGGGCGGAGCGCCACGGCTACCCGACGGAGATCTACGAGACCTCGTACGCGGAAGAGGCCGGCATCAAGTCGACCACCTTCGTGGTCAAGGCCCCGTACGCCTACGGCACCCTCTCCGTCGAGCAGGGCACCCACCGCCTCGTGCGCATCTCGCCCTTCGACAACCAGGGCCGCCGCCAGACCTCCTTCGCCGGTGTCGAGGTACTGCCGGTCGTCGAGACCAGCGACCACGTCGAGATCGACGAGTCCGAGCTGCGCGTGGACGTGTACCGCGCCTCCGGCCCCGGCGGCCAGGGCGTCAACACCACCGACTCCGCCGTGCGCATCACGCACATCCCGACCGGCATCGTCGTCTCCTGCCAGAACGAGCGCTCGCAGATCCAGAACAAGGCCAGCGCCATGAACGTCCTCCAGGCCAAGCTGCTCGAGCGGCGCCGCCAGGAGGAGCAGGCCGCGATGGACGCCCTCAAGGACGGCGGCAGCTCCTGGGGCAACCAGATGCGCTCCTACGTCCTGCACCCGTACCAGATGGTCAAGGACCTGCGCACGGAGTACGAGGTCGGCAACCCGCAGGCGGTGCTCGACGGCGACATCGACGGCTTCCTGGAGGCCGGCATCCGCTGGCGCAAGCAGCAGGAGCAGACCGCGTAGCAGGCGCGGCGCGTGAGGACGCGGAAGGGCCCGGACACCGACAGGTGTCCGGGCCCTTCCCCCTTACGTGTGATCCCACCCGCGTGAACCGCGCGCGGGTCGTCCGTCCGTGGCCGGTGATCCGCTGTGATCACCGGCGAGCGCCTCGATCGGGACGCGGCGCGCCCTACGCGGCCCGGGCCGCCAGCGCCAGCGCGGCCACCAGCACCACCAGAAGCGCTATGAGCGCCGCCGGGTTCATCCCGGCGAAGGGGCCCTCCTGCTGGAGGCGCTCCCGGTTCGCCCGGCACACCGGGCAGCGGCCCTGGCTGACGGGTGCGGCGCAGTTCGCGCACACGAGCCGGTCATATGTCATGCGCTCCTCCTCTCGTCCCCTCGTCAGGGTCAACGGCGCGGGGACGGAGTACGTTCCCCCTACCACTGTGCCAGCTCCACCGGCATTCGGCGCGGCCCGTCCGGGCAATCACGGTCGGGCTCCTTCCCCACCCGGGGATATATCGGGCAACTCCGGATGCCGGGTCCCCACCCGGCGTCCGGTCGCGTATGGTCACCGTCACCTACTCCCGGCGACCGTGGTGCTCCCGTGATCCGATTCGACAACGTCTCCAAGTCCTACCCGAAGCAGAACCGGCCCGCACTGAGAGATGTCTCCCTCGACATCGCCAAGGGCGAGTTCGTCTTCCTGGTCGGCTCCTCCGGCTCCGGCAAGTCCACCTTCCTGCGGCTGGTCCTGCGCGAGGAAAGGGCCACCCACGGCCAGGTGCACGTCCTGGGCAAGGACCTCGCGAAGCTCTCCAACTGGAAGGTCCCGCACATGCGGCGCCAGCTGGGGACCGTCTTCCAGGACTTCCGCCTCCTCCCCAACAAGACGGTCGCCGAGAACGTCGCCTTCGCCCAGGAAGTCATCGGCAAACCGCGCGGGGAGATCCGCAAGGCCGTCCCGCAGGTCCTGGAGCTCGTCGGGCTGGGCGGCAAGGAGGGGCGCATGCCGGGGGAACTGTCCGGCGGTGAGCAGCAGCGCGTGGCCATCGCCCGCGCCTTCGTCAACCGCCCCGCCCTGCTGATCGCCGACGAGCCGACGGGCAACCTCGACCCGCAGACCTCCGTCGGCATCATGAAGCTCCTGGACCGGATCAACCGGACCGGCACCACCGTCATCATGGCCACCCACGACCAGCAGATCGTGGACCAGATGCGCAAGCGCGTCATCGAACTCGAACAGGGCCGGCTCGTGCGCGACCAGTCGCGCGGCGTCTACGGCTACCAGCACTGAAAGGCCCTGAGACGTCATGCGCGCCCAGTTCGTCATGTCGGAGATCGGCGTCGGCCTCCGCCGCAATCTCACCATGACCTTCGCGGTCATCATCTCCGTGGCCCTGTCCCTGGCCCTGTTCGGCGGCTCCCTGCTCATGCGCGACCAGGTGAGCGCCATGAAGGGGTACTGGTACGACAAGGTCAACGTCACCGTCTACCTCTGCACCAAGAACGACGCCCTGGACGCGGCGGGCGCCGCCGCCCCGGTGGCGGCCGCCGGAGCCCCGGCCGCCACCGGCCGGCCCTGCTCCAAGGGGGCCGTCACCCCCGAGCAGAAGCAGGGCATCGAGTCCGAGCTCAAGAAGATGGACCTCGTCCAGACCGTCATGTACGAGTCGGCGGACGAGGCCTACAAGCACTACAAGGAGCGCTTCGGCCACACCGCCCTGGCCGCCGTGGTCACGCCCGACCAGATGCCCGACTCCTTCCGGGTCAAGCTGAAGAACCCCGAGAAGTACGAGGTCATCACCTCCGCCTTCGCCGGGCGCGACGGCGTCCAGTCGGTGGCCGACCAGAGCCAGGAGCTGGACAACCTCTTCGCCCTGCTCGGCACCCTCAACTGGGCGGCCCTCGGCATCATGCTGGTCATGCTGATCGTGGCGCTGCTGCTGATCGTCAACACGGTGCGCGTCTCCGCGTTCAGCCGTCGGCGCGAGACGGGGATCATGCGGCTGGTGGGCGCCTCCGGCTTCTACATCCAGGTGCCGTTCATCATGGAGGCCGCCGTCGCCGGTCTCATCGGCGCCGTCTTCGCCTGCCTGATGCTCGGCACGGGCCAGTACTTCGTGATCGACCACGGCATCGCGCTCCGTGAGAAGCTCGAACTGATCAATTTCATCGGCTGGGACGCGGTCCTCGCCAAGCTGCCGCTGGTGCTGGTCATCGGGCTGCTGATGCCCTCGCTCGCCGCGTTCGTCGCGCTGCGCAAGTACCTGAAGGTATGACGAACGCCTCCTGTGGCCTGCCGCCAACCCGCCTTGCCGCAGCCGGGCTTGTCCTAGACTCGGCGGCATGCCGGGTCTGCCCGCCCTCTGTCTCCGGCCCCGCGATCCGCGTCGCGGGGCCGTCCTGACGCTGGTCTTCCTCGTCTGCGTGGGCACCGCCGCCGGAGCGGGGTGCTGGGTGCCGCACGAAGCGGACGGGACGCGTACGGCCGCCGCCCTCACCGGCACCACCGGCCAGGACCCTCCCCCCGGTGCGGGTTCCGGCACCGCCGACCGGGAGGCCGTCGCCCGGGCCGCCGCCGAGGCCGTCGCCGAGGGCAAGTCGGGCAAGAAGGCCGCCCAGGAGGTGGTCAGCCGCAGCGGCGACCGCTGGGGCACCGTCTACGACCGGGGCGAGTACGCCGCCTTCGCCGAGGACCTCGACGGCCGCTGGACCGGGGTCGGCCTCTGGGCCGGGCGCCGCCGCGACGGCCGGATCGAGGTCGAACGCGTCCAGCCGGACGGCCCTGCCGACCGGGCCGGACTGCGCGCCGGGGACCGGCTGCTGAGCGTGGACGGCCGGAACGTCACCGGTCTGGCCGTGGACGACGTGGTGGCCCTGCTGCGCGGGAACGCGGGCACCCCGGTGGTGCTCGGCCTCGGCCGGGACGGCGCCGACCGCACCGTGACCGTCCGGCGCGAGCAGCTGCGGACCGAGCCGGTGACCGTACGCCGTCTCGCGGGCGGCGTCACCCTGATCAAGGTGGCCTCCTTCACCCGGGGCTCGGGGGAACGGGTCCGGGCGGCCGTCCGCGAGGCCCCGCCCGGCGGCGGGCTGATGCTGGACCTGCGCGGCAACCCCGGCGGGCTGGTCACCGAGGCGGTGACGGCGGCCTCCGCGTTCCTGGACGGCGGGCTCGTGGCGACGTACGACGTACGGGGCTCCGAGCGCGCCCTGTACGCCGACCCGGGCGGGGACACCGCCCGGCCCCTGGTGACGCTGGTCGACGGCGGCACGATGAGCGCGGCCGAGCTGGTGACCGGCGCCCTCCAGGACCGCGGCCGCGCGGTGACGGTCGGTACCCGCACCTTCGGCAAGGGCTCGGTGCAGATGCCGACCGAGCTGCCGGGCGGCGCGGTGGCGGAGCTGACCGTGGGCACCTACCGCACCCCGGCGGGCCGCAGCCTCGACGGCGACGGCATCACCCCGGACCTGCCGGCCGGCGACGGGGCGGAGGAGCGGGCCCGTACGGTATTGAGTGGCCTCGGGGTGGGTCCGTAGTGCGAAAATGACCGCACTATGGCTAAGGAAAAAGGGCGCAAGCTGATCGCCCAGAACAAGAAGGCCCGGCACGACTACACGATCGTCGACACCTACGAGTGCGGGATCGTCCTGACCGGCACCGAGGTCAAGTCCCTGCGCCAGGGCCGCGCCTCGCTGGTGGACGGCTTCGTGTCGGTGGAGGGCGGCGAGGTCTGGATGTACAACGTGCACGTGCCCGAGTACAGCCAGGGCACCTGGACCAACCACAGCGCCCGCCGCAAGCGCAAGCTCCTCATGCACCGCGAGGAGATCGACAAGCTGGGGCGCAAGTCGGAGGAGTCGGGCCACACGGTCGTCCCGCTGTCCCTGTACTTCAAGGACGGCCGCGCGAAGGTGGAGATCGCGCTGGCGAAGGGCAAGAAGGAGTACGACAAGCGGCAGACCCTGCGCGAGAAGCAGGACACGCGCGAGACGCAGCGGGCGATCTCGGCGGTGCGCCGCAAGCAGCGGGGCACGGTTTAATCGCCTGGCACGCGGGGGTCCCCTTCGCGTACCATGGCGTGAGCACCACCCCCCTCCGGGGGCGGCGCTGCTTGGAGCAGTACCAGCAGTACCCAACTGAACAGTGAACATGGGGATGATCGGTTTCGACAGCGGCTGTCGATGCAGGGGAAGCGAGCCGAGGAAGCGGCAATGATCTCGCTAACCACATGTCGCAAAAAATAATCGCCAACTCCAAGAGCGATAACTCCCGCTTCACCCTCGCTGCCTAATAACAGTGAGCTGAAGCCTCTGTGAGGAGCGTCAGCCCGGAAGTGGTCCCGGTCCGGATCCTGGCGTCAACTAGGGATCTAAACCTCTAGCCCCGGTCACGGGGGTTGGAGGGAAACCAAACAGTGACTGAGCCCGTCGGAGACTTGTCCGTGTGATCTCCGGGGCCGAGAAAGGCGCAGCGGACTGCGCTCGGAGAAGCCCTGCTTCTGCACCGTTGGACGCGGGTTCGATTCCCGCCATCTCCACTCATCCCATGTGGGCGAAGCCCCCGCAGCCGATCGGCTGCGGGGGCTTCGTCATGCCCGGCGGGTGTTTCCGTCAGCAGTACGGGACCTTGTTGAGGTTCAGGGCGTAGCGGGCGGGGATCCAGCCGCGGCCGTCGGCGAGCTTGTACCAGATCGCGTTGTCGCCCACGGTCTCCCCCTTGGCCTTGCACTGGAGGTTCACCACGGTGTTGGCCGGGATCTTGCCGGTCCTGGTGTGGTTCATGCCCGGGCCGGAGCGGATGCCGAGGCCCTTGGCGGAGGTGACGACGCGGGCCTTCGGGCTGCCGCCGCCCTTGCCGTGGTCGTCCTTGCCGTGGTCACCCTTGCCGTGGTGGTCCTTACCGTGGTGGTCCTTACCGTGGTCGCCCTTGCCGTGGTCGTTCTTGCCGTGGTGGCCGCCGCACTTCTTGCAGTGGCCGGGCTTGCCGGTGTCGCCCTTGGGTCCACGGGGTCCCTGGGGGCCCTGCGGGCCGGCCGGGCCGGTGTCGCCGCGCTCTCCCCGGTCGCCCTTGGGGCCCTGCGGGCCGCCGGCCGGGCCGGTGTCGCCCTTGGGGCCGGGGATGCCCTGGGGGCCGGGCTCGCCCTGCGGGCCCTGCGGGCCTGCCGGGCCGGTGTCGCCCTTCGGGCCCGGGACGCCGGGGGCGCCGGTGTCGCCGGTGTTGCCCCGGGGGCCGCGCTCACCGGTGTCGCCGCGTTCGCCCTGCGGGCCGCGGTCGCCCTGGTCGCCCTTGTCCCCCTTGTCGCCCTTGGGTCCCTGCGGGCCGCCGGCCGGGCCGGTGTCGCCCTTGGGGCCGGGGACGCCCTGGGGGCCGGGCTCGCCCTGCGGGCCGGCCGGGCCGGTGTCGCCCTTGGGGCCCGGGACGCCCTGCGGGCCGGCGTCCCCGCGGTCGCCCTTCGGGCCGCGCTCGCCTGTCTCGCCGCGTTCGCCGCGTTCGCCCCGGTCTCCCTTGTCGCCCTTGTCGCCCTTCGGGCCCGGGCGGCCCGGCTTGCCGTGGTGGCCGGGCATGCCGTCGTGGCCGTCGTGGCCCGGCCGTCCGTCGTGGCCCGGCCGCCCGTCGTCGCCCTTCGGGCCCTTCACCGGGGTCGCCACGGCGAACAGGGCCGGGGCGTCCTGGCCGTTGGCCCACTCGCCGCCGTCGAGCGTCGTTCCCTCGGGGGCGTGCGGGTCGACCCGGACGGTCACCGCCAGTCGCGTCTGGGTGTTCGCCGGGAAGGCGAAGCCGGCGCGGGTTCCGGCGTCGCAGGTCAGCAGGCGCGCGTCCGTGGAACGGGTGCACGAGCCCCCCGCCCGCTGGCCGTTCCAGTAGAAGCGGGCCTCGGGGAACGTGGTCCGCTCGGGGGCGGTGATCCGGAAGGTGCTGCTGCGGGCCGGGTCCTGGCCGTTCAGGGCCGCGATGACGACGCGGCCCGTCCTGCCCGGGGCGATGGAGGGGACGTACGGCTGGGAGAACCGCAGGGGGGACGCGTCGGCCAGGGCCGGTACGGCCGGCACCAGGCAGGACGCGGTGACGGCCGCGACGACGAGGGCCGAGGAGACGGAACGTGAAGCAGGCAAGGGGAGTTCCTCCGCGAAAGGAAGGGCGCTGGGGAAAGCACCCCCAGTTATGGGGGATCACGCGGAGGTGCGGTGCGTTACCACGCGGGTGTGTCACCCACCCGCCGGAACAATACGGATAAATCTGGAGATTGTGGCCGATACGGACAGTGCGAGCAGGGCGGCGGCTGCCGGGAGGGCGTAGGCCGCCGTGGAGCCCAGGCGGTCGACGGCCTGCCCGGCGCCGGCGGAGCCGACGGCGATCCCGGCCATGATCGCGGTGACGGCGAGGCTCATGCCCTCGTTGAGGCGGCCGGGCGGAGTGGCCCGCTGCACCAGCGCCATCGCGTTCACCATCACCGGCGCCGTGGCCATGCCGGCCAGCAGCAGCGCCACGGCCAGCGGCGGCAGGGACCCGGTGGCGGCCGCCGCCCAGGGCAGCGCCATCGCCGCGGCCAGCGCGAGCAGGCAGGTGCGCAGGCTCCGGGGGCGGCGGGTGCCGTACAGGAGGCCGGCGGCGCAGGAGCCGGCCGCCTGGAGGGCCAGCACCGCGCCCGAAGTGCCGCCGAGGCCCAGGGCGGCGAGGTGGGCGATGGAGGCGACCTCCATCGAGCCGAACACCGCCCCCGTGGCGAGGAGCAGGCCGAGCAGCGGGAGCAGGGCGCGCAGCGGGGACGGGCCGTGCGCGGCGGCCGGTGTGCCGGTGGCGGGGGGTTCGGTGGCCCGGTGCGCGGTGAACACCAGCATCCCAGTGAGCAGCAGGGCCGCCCCGGTCAGGGTGCCCGCCTCGGGGAAGGCGGCGGTGCACAGGAAGGCCGCGAGGACCGGCCCGAGCATGAAGCACAGCTCGTCGGCGGCCTGTTCGAGGGACATCGCGGTGTGGTGCTCGGCCGGGGGCAGCAGGTGGGTCCAGCGGGCCCGGGACATGCCGCCGATGTTGGGGGTCGTCGCGGTGGCCGCGTACGAGGCGAAGAGGGTCCAGGCGGGGGCCTGCGTACGCACGCACACGATCAGGGAGAGCGAGCCGAGAACGGCGATCACCGTGGCCGGTACGGCGATCCGCGCCTGCCCGTACCGGTCGATCAGCCGGGCCGTCCAGGGCGCGAGCAGCGCGGTGGCGGCCAGGCCGGTGGCGGTGACCGCGCCGGCGAGGGCGTACGAGCCCCGCTGCCCGGCGATCATCATCACGGCGCTGACCCCGAACATGCCCATGGGCAGCCGGGCCAGCAGGTTCCCGGCGGTGAAGCCGCGCGTACCGGGGCGGGTGAACAGGCGGGCGTACGGGCCGCGGGTGCGGGAGGCGGCCGCGCGGGCGGCGGCGGGGGCTTCCAGGGCGGGCGCGGCCGGGGCGCCGGGCGGGGGCGGGACGGCGGCGCGGGCGCGGGACGGCGTGGGCCCGGCGGGGGCGGGGGCGGGGGCGGCCAGGACTAGGGTGCTGCCCGTCACGGCCATGAGCGGGGATTCGTACGGCATGCCACGAGCCTGCGGCCCGTGCCCGGCGGCGGTCCAACACCTCTTCCGGAGCCATTCACGCCCTCCTGTTGTTAATCTCCGGGGATGACCGCCCGTGACGTCGACCCCCGGCTGCTGCGCGGCTTCCTCGCGGTCGCCGAGGAACTGCACTTCTCCCGCGCCGCCGCCCGCCTCTACACCGCCCAGCAGGCCCTCAGCCGCGACGTCCGCCGACTCGAACAGGTCCTGGGCACACCGCTGTTCCTGCGCACCACCCGCACGGTCGAGCTGACCGCCGACGGGGAGCGGCTGCTGCCCCACGCCCGCGACGTGCTGCGCGCCCACGAGGAACTCGCCGCCGCCTTCACCGGACCGCCCCGCGCCCTGCTCGTCGACACCAACACCGACGGCCCCAGCACCGGCCGGCGGGTCCTGGAACGGGCCCGCGAACTCGCCCCCGGCTGCGAGCTGATGGCCCGCTTCGAGAGCGGCCTCACCCATGCCGCCACCGAGATCGCCGCCGGGCGGCTCGACGTCTCCTTCGGGTACGCCGCCGGGCTCGCACCCGCGCTGCGCGCCCGGCTCGCCCACCGCCCCGTCCGCTACGAACCCCTCGCCGTGGTGCTCCCGGAGGACCACCCGCTGGCCGCGTCGGACGCCGTACCGCTGGCCGCGCTCGCCGGGGAGACCGTGTACGCCGGGGCGGGGAACCCGCGGACCCTGGAGTGGACCGGGCTGGCCCGCGAACTGTTCGCCGGGCGGGACATCGCCCTCGCCCCGCCCGCCCCCGTGGCCATGGGCAAGGAGGAGTTCCGCCGGGTCATGACCAAGACCCGCAACCCCGTCCTGGCGACCGTCGGCTTCCTCGACATGCCCGGGTGCGTGAAACGCCCGCTCGTGGACCCCGTACCGCTGTCCCCGCTGTCGATGGTGTGGCGCAAGGGCCTGCGCCACCCCGGCCTCGACGCCCTCGACCGCGCGGCCACCGAACTCCAGACCGCCGGCGGCTGGCTGGACGTCCCCCCGGACAGCTGGCTCCCGGCGGCGCTCACACCCGCCCCGGACGGCGGGTGAGTGCAAGGTTTCCCGCCGGTCATCCGGCGGGGACCGGGGCCGAAACGCGCCGTTCCTAGCCTCGTCCCCACGGACGCGACAGCTTGTGGAGGCGTGTGATGACCGGTACGACCGCACCGCGCAAGGGGGGCCGCTGGATCGAGCGGTGGGAGCCCGAGGACGAGACGTTCTGGCGGGAGACCGGGGAACGGATCGCCCGCCGCAACCTCCTCTACTCCGTGCTCTCCGAGCACATCGGCTTCTCCATCTGGTCGCTGTGGTCCGTGATGGTGCTCTTCATGGGCCCCCAGTACGGCATCGACCCGGCCGGAAAGTTCTTCCTCATCGGCACCGCCACCTTCGTCGGGGCCCTCGTACGCATCCCCTACACCTTCGCCGTCGCCCGCTTCGGCGGCCGCAACTGGACCGTCGTCAGCGCCCTGCTGCTCCTCGCGCCGACCGTCGCCGCGCTGGTCGTCATGGAGCCCGGCACCTCGTACGGCACCTTCCTGGCCGTGGCCGCCCTCACCGGCGTCGGCGGCGGCAACTTCGCCTCCTCGATGACGAACATCAACGCCTTCTTCCCGCTCCGCAAGAAGGGCTGGGCACTCGGCCTCAACGCGGGCGGCGGCAACATCGGCGTCCCCGTGGTCCAGCTCGTCGCCCTGCTGGTCATCAGCACCGCCGGAGCCGGACACCCCCGGCTGCTGCTCGGGATCTACCTCCCGCTGATCGTGGCCGCCGCCGCACTGGCCCTCGTACGCATGGACAACCTGGCGCCCGTACGGAACGACTCCGGCGCCGTCCTCGAAGCCGCCCGGGACGCCCACACCTGGATCATGGCCTTCCTGTACATCGGCACCTTCGGCTCCTTCATCGGCTACAGCTTCGCCTTCGGGCTGGTCCTCCAGACCCAGTTCGGCCGGACCCCGCTCCAGGCCGCCTCCCTCACCTTCATCGGCCCCCTCCTCGGATCCCTCGTCCGGCCCGTCGGCGGCGCGCTCGCCGACCGCTTCGGCGGCGCCCGGATCACCCTGGCCGCCTTCGTGGCGATGGCCGCCGCGACCGGAGTGGTGGTGCTGGCCTCCGTACGGGAGTCCCTGCCGGTCTTCCTCGTCGGATTCGTCGCCCTGTTCGCGCTCAGCGGGCTCGGCAACGGCTCCACCTACAAGATGATCCCCGGCATCTTCCAGGCCAAGGCCCTCGCCCGGGGCCTGGACGGCGAGGAGGCCGCCGCGCACGGACGGCGCCTGTCGGGGGCCTCCATGGGCCTGATCGGAGCCGTCGGCGCCCTCGGCGGCCTCGCCATCAACCTGGTCTTCCGCGAAGCCTTCACCAGCTCCGGCTCCGGCACCGCCGCCTTCACCACCTTCCTCGGCTTTTACGCGGTGTGCTGCGCGGTCACCTGGGCGGTATACCTTCGCCGCCCCGCGACCGCACCGTCCCCCGCAGCCGGGGACGAGGAGGGGCACGAGGAGGGGCAGGAGGAGAGGCACGAGGAGAGGCACGAGGAGGGGCACGAGGAGAAGGCACAGCTCACCCCCTCGGTGTGAGGCGGTGGCCAGGCCGGTTAACTGGCCTGAAATACGGTGGAACCGAGCCTGACACGACGCCTTGGCAGGCTCGGAACCTCCCCGACGCACGAACCCCCAGGGCAAGGCAGGTCACCACGATGGACGACGCTACGCACGGTCCCCTCGCCGGATTCACCGTCGGAGTCACCGCCGCCCGGCGCGCGGACGAACTGATCGCCCTGCTGCGCCGGCGTGGAGCCGCCGTCATCCACGCCCCGGCCCTGCGGATCGTGCCGCTCGCCGACGACACGGAACTGATGGCCGCCACCAAGGAACTCGTCGACAACCCGCCGGACGCCGTCGTCGCCACCACCGCCATCGGCTTCCGCGGCTGGATCGAGGCCGCCGACGGCTGGGGCGTCGGGGAGGAACTGCTGGAACGGCTCCGCGCCACCGAACTCCTGGCGCGCGGCCCCAAGGTCAAGGGAGCCGTACGGGCCGCCGGCCTCGTGGAGACCTGGTCCCCGCAGTCCGAATCCCTCGCCGAGGTACTGGACCGGCTGCTGTCCGGCGGCGTCGCCGGGCGGCGGATCGCGCTCCAGCTGCACGGCGAACCACTGCCCGGGTTCGTCGAGGCGCTGCGCGACGGAGGGGCCGAGGTGGTGCCGGTACCGGTGTACCGGTGGATGCCGCCCGAGGACCCCGCCCCGCTGGACCGGCTGCTGGACGCGGTGGCCGTCGGGGCGGTGGACGCCGTCAGCTTCACCTCGGCGCCGGCCGCGGCGTCCCTGCTGTCCCGGGCGGCGGAACGGGGCCTGCGCGAAGCCGTACTGGAGGCCCTGCGCGGGCCGGTCCTCGCGGCGTGCGTCGGGCCCGTCACGGCGCTGCCGCTCCAGGCCGAGGGGGTGGAGACCGTACAGCCGGAGCGGTTCCGGCTCGGGCCGCTGGTGCAGGTGCTGTGCAAGGAACTCCCCGGCCGGGCGCGGGTGCTGCCCGTCGCCGGACACCGGCTGGAGATCCGCGGGCACGCCGTCCTCGTCGACGACGGGCTGCGCCCGGTCCCGCCCGCCGGGATGGCCCTGCTCGCGGCACTCGCCCGGCGGCCCGGCTGGGTGGTGTCCCGGGCCGATCTGCTGCGGGCGCTGCCGGGGGCGGGCACCGACGAGCACGCCGTGGAGACCGCGATGGCCCGGCTGCGCGCGGCCCTGGGGATGCCGCGGCTGATCCAGACCGTGGTCAAGCGGGGGTACCGGCTCTCCCTCGACGCGGGGGAGGGCGAGGGCTGGAACCCGGGCGCGGGGGTCCGTTAGCGTGCCCGGATGATCATTGACGGGGTGGAGATGAGGGGGCTCGCGGCCGAGGACGCCGCCGGGCTGGCCGACGTACTGCTGCGCAGCCGCGCCCACATGGCGCCGTACGAGCCCTCGCGGCCCGAGGAGTACTACACCGAGGCGGGGCAGCGGGCCCGCATCGAGGGCATGCTCGAGGAGCGCGACGGGGGACGGCTCGTGCCGTACGTGCTCGTCGAGGTGGCGGGAGGCGCGGTCGTCGGCGCGATGAACCTCGGCGGCATCGCCCGGGGTCCCCTGTGCAGCGGCGGCGTCGGCTACTGGGTCGATCCCGGCTGGCACGGCAGGGGGCTGGCCACCGCCGCGCTGGAGGAACTCTGCCGCACCGCCCGTGACGAGCTCGGGCTGCACCGGATCGAGGCCCAGACGCTGGTCGACAACCACGCCTCCATGCGGGTCCTGGCCAAGGCCGGATTCACCGAGATCGGCCTCGCCCCCCGCTACCTCCACATCAACGGGGCCTGGCGCGACCACCGCCTGTTCCAGCGGGTGCTGCACGACGAGGCGCCGGGGAAGGCGTAGGGGGAGGGGGAGGGGGAGGGAGAGGGGAACGGGAAGGGGGGCCCGGGGGAAGGCCCACGGGGCCCCGCGCGGGGGCTTCCGCTTCACGGCCGCCGACGGCACTCTGGGGAGGCGACCCAGTCCCACGGCGACGAGGCGGTGACGGGCATGTGGTTCGACTCCGGGCGGGTCTGTCTCGACCTGCTGGCCACCCATACGCCCCCGACGGCCGGTTCCGGATGCCGGGAGGCCCTCCGTGACGGCGACGAGCTGCGCCTGTGGCTGGTCGGCGCCGGGCTGGTCCCCGACCGGACCCCGCTCGGCCGGCTCGGGCCCGACTGGGTGGAGGCCTTCCGCGCCCTGCGCCACGACGTGGCCACCCTGGTACGGGCCGAACTGTCCGGCACGGCCCCGGAGGAGGACGCCCTGGCCCGGGTGAACGCCGCCGCCGCCGGACCGCCGCCGGGCGTGTGCGCGGTACGGGACCCGGAGGGCCACCTCGTCCGGGAACTGTGCGGCGGGGTGGAGTGCGCCGGGATGCTGGCCACGGTGGCCCGGGACGCGGTGGAACTCCTCACCGACCCCGGCGACCTGGCCCTCCTGCGCACCTGCGAGGGCGACGGCTGCGCCCGCCTCTACCTGGATACCTCCCGCGGCCACCGCCGGCGGTGGTGCTCGAGCGAACTGTGCGGCAACCGCGAGCGCGTGGCCCGCCACCGGCGCCGGGTACGGGTGCGGGAGGTGGAGGTGGTGGAGGCGTAGGGGGGTGCGGGGGTGGGGGTGCGGGGGCGGGGGCGGGGTTTTGGCGGGGCGGTGTCAGGGCTGGTTTGGGGGTTTCCCGTCAGTCCCATCGTCCTTCCGTGTCGGGCCGGTCCCTCAAGGGCGCTCCTTCGTCGCGTCGCTACGCGATGGCCTTCGGCCACCCTTGACCGACCGTCCCGCCCCGGAAAGACAAGGACTGCCGAGAACCCCCCAAAGAAACGGGACGGTCCAGAGGGGAAGGACTCCCGCATCAGCGATGAGGCGGGGTGGGCGGGCCCTGCCCGTGTCCCGCATGCAAGCCCTCGGAGACGCCCGGCGGTCCACCCGGGCGCGTCAGATCGCTACGCGCTCCCCATGGCTTAGCGTCCGGCGACCGTCCGGGGCTGATACCTGCACGGAATGTCGATCAGAGCCCCATCCGGGAGCGGTGGGCGCGTCAGATCGCTACGCGTTGCTCTGGTCTCGGCGTCCGGTCGTCGGTTGGGGGCGGTCAAAGGCGGGCTGGATGTTGTCCACGGACGTGGTGAATTCACGGCCGGTCGCGTTGCGGATGTAGGCGAGTTCCATCCAGCGCTCGACGCCGGTGTCCGAGACGTTTTCGTTGATCACCGCCATCAGCTCACCTTCGGTACCGGAGGCGATGTCACGGACACGACGGCGGAGCAGGCGGTGGGGGACGTACTCGTAGCGTTCAGTCATCGGAGGACTCCTCGAGGGAGGCGACGAAGCGCTGCCAGCCGGACCGTGCGCGGTCGAGGAGGTCCTGGGTGGGCGCGAAGGCGGCCTCCAGCCCGAGCCGGGGATCGCTCGAAGTGTCGATCCCCCATACGCCGCGGGCGTAGACGTGAATGATTCGACTGGTCATGGGTCGCTCCCTGTGTCGCCAACTACCGTTCCGTCACCGGTCGGTGTGTAGAGGTAACCGCGAGAAGCGTCTGCGCGAGTACCGTTGGAGGGTCGGAGAAGCATGCAAGCCATGCACTTGTGGGAGTTGCTCATGGCGCGACGCGCACGCACACCCAACACCGGTCTCATGACGCTGCTTGAGCAGGCCGGATGGTCAAGAAGCCAGTTCGCCTCGATCGTCAACCGTGTGGGTGCCGAGGCCGGGCTCGCGCTCAAGTACGGTCAGCCCGCCGTGTCGCAGTGGGTGGCGGGGCACCAGCCCCGGCCGCAGGTCAGGGCGCTGATCATCGAGGCGTTCGAGCGGAAACTGGCGCGGCCGGTCACTTATGCCGAGGCGGGGCTCACGCCGCCGGGCGGTTCGGTGGGGGAGGACACTGTCCGGGACCTCGTGGACCTTGGAAGGGCAGACATGGATCCGTCCCGGCGGCGGGTGGTCGCGGCGGGTGTCTTCTCCGCCGCGCTCGCCATCCCCTTGTTCCCGGCCCTCGCGCGGGCCGACAGCCCTGATCCGGTGCGGCCGGGAAAGGCGACCACGCGGGTCGGGCCGGCACAGGTGGACGCGGTGGTGGCGATGACGGACCGGATCGCCGGCATCCTCGACGAGCTCGGCGCCGGCCATGCCAGGCCGATGGCGGCGGCGTTCCTCGTGAACACCGTGGGGCCGTGGCTCAAGGCCGAAGCGGCGGCTCCGGTGCGGCGGAGCCTGCTCGCCGCGGCTTCCGATCTCGTGTACCTCACCGGGTGGATGGCGATGTACGAGCGCCAGCACCGGCTCGGCCAGGAGTACTACGTGTCCGCGCTCAAGCTCGCCGGAGAGGCGGAGGAGCACGTCACGTACTGCCGGACCCTGCGCGGCATGTCGCTCCAGGCATCCAATCTCGGCTACGGCCGACGTGCCCTGGAACTCGCCGATTCGGCGGCGGAAGCGGCGCCTGCGGCCGGACCGCGGCTCGTGGCGTTCCTGCGCGGGCAGCAGGCGCACGGCGCGGCGATGGTGGGGGACAAGAGGCAGGCCTTCGTGCGGCTGCGGGAGGCCGAAGAGGCGCTCGCGCGGGCGGACGACCGGCGGGAGTCGATCGGCGGCTACGACCGGACCGCCTACCTGTTCCACGTCGCTCACGTCCTGAACGAGACCAAGGACGTGGCGGGCTCCGTACGGACCCTGCGGGAATCGATCCGGGTCCAGCCCGCGAACGAGCGGCAGGGGCGCCTGCACGCCTACGGGGTCCTCGCCCAGAGGCAGCTGTCGATCGGGCACGTCGAGGCCGCGTGCGAATCCTGGGGCCGTTTCCTGGACGAGTACGAGGCCCTCTCTTCCGCTCGGGGCGACGAGCACTTCGAGGTGATGAACCTCAGGCTGCGGCCGCACGGCGGTGTCCGGGCGGTCAGGGACCTGCGCGAGCGGGCGCAGGCCGTGGGCGCACAGAAGGGCTGACGCCTACTTCAGCCGCCGCAGCTGGCGAAGGGTTCGCCGGAGCCGCCGCCGCCTCGGTCCATGGGCTCCCTCGGGGGGCGGGTCAGTAGGCCGCTCTCCTCGGCGAACCTGGGGAGCTGGGCGCGGAGTGCCGGGGTGCCGAACAGGCCAATGCTCAAGAGTAGTCGGTCCGGCTCCCGCTCGGTCGCCCCGCGCGCGCCCGCGTGGTCGAGGCGCATCTTCGCGAGGAGCGCCGAGCCGCGCAGGGTGCGCCGGGGCCATACCCACAACGCCGCCGCGCCGAGAGCGGCGAGGAGGTCGAGCAGCAGCCACCCTTCCGCCCGCGAGCCGAACGGAACGGCGGCGAACACCGGGAGCAGCAGGAGGCGTACGCACCACACGCGTCTGCGGGACACCATCAGCCGCGCCCGCTCCAGCTCCGTCGACATGGTGCGGATGGCCTCCTGCACCCGCTCGCTGTCGCGCAGCAGGCGGCGCGGGTGCCGCGCCCCGTAGAGCGCGTGGTGCTGGGCGCGTGCCACCTCCGAACAGGGCAGGGGCAGAAGGGGCTTGGCCGGCCGGACGGTCTGCCGCCAGCCGGCCTCGATCGAACCGGCCAGATACAGCTCGACCATCCCCGTCTGCGCGGCAGCCCGCCCACCCCCGCGCAGCAGGGCCACCTCGGCGGGGGAGAGCCGACGGCCGAGCCGGTCGGGGCCGGGGCGAAGGCGCAGGGCGGCACCGGCCAGCAGGAGCAGCCACGCCACTCCGGTCATGATCTCGAACATACGGACCGCCCCCTCCCGCGCCGCTTCACCGGCTGCTGCCAGACCCTAGGCTTCAGCCGTGAACGACACCACACACGACATACGGATCCGACCGGGCGGCCCGGACGACGCGCCCGCCGTCCTCGGCATGCTCGACGGCGCCGTGGCCTGGATGAACGCCTGGGGCAACACCGAGCAGTGGGGGACCACTCCCTACTCGCAGAAGCCCGGTGGTGTGGAGCGCGTCGACCGGTACCTGACCGAAAACAGCCCGTACATCGCGGAGCTGGACGGGGTCCCCGTGGGCGCCATGGTCCTGGACTCCGGTCCCAGTCCGCAGATGCCGATCGCTCCGGCGGGGGAACCCGAGCGGTACGTCCGCCTGCTCGTCTCCGACCGCCGCCACGCGGGTCTGGGTGTGGGGGCGGTCCTGCTGGCGCACGCCGCCGACGAGACCCGCCGCGCCGGCCTCGACCTCCTCCGGGTCGACTGCTGGGCGGGCGGCGGGGGTGAACTGGTGGCCTTCTACGAGCGCAACGGTTTCACCCGCACCGACAGCTTCCTGTCCGGCGCCTGGCCGGGCCAGGTCCTCGCCCGCCGGCTCTGATCCCCGCCCTGATCGACATCAGGTGCGGGGAGCGGCCCCGGACGGCCGCCGGACGCCATGCCAGGGGGAGCGCGTAGCGATCTGACGCGCGAGGGTGGCCCGCCGAGGGGCTCCGGGGAGCCCGCATGCGGGACGCGGGCAGGGCCCGGCCCCCCGTCTCATCGCTGATACGGGGGTCCCTTCCCCTTCGGCCGTGCCGTTCTTTCGGGGGGTTCCCGGCAGTCCTCGTCTTTCCTGGCCGGCCCGACACGGAAGGACGAGGGGACTGACGGGAAACCCCCGTGCCCTCCTCGCCCCCGGTCCGGGGGACACGGCCCCTCCGCCCCCGTCCCGGGACCGGCGTGCGGAGAGGGGGCGGATTCGCGTACGGTTGACGGTCGCCCATGCACGTCAGAAGGGGGCCTTGGTGGCCGCGCAGAATGCCGCTGTCGACAGCACGGCGGATTCCGTCCGCGATCGGGAGATCGCGGTCGAGCAGACGCATCTCGATCAGGTGTACCGACGCCTTGAGGAGAAGATCCACGAGGCCGAGTTCCTCATGAACGACGCCGCCCAGCGCGGGCAGGTCGGCACGCCCGGCGCGCTCGCCGAGCGGGACGCGCAGGTCTTCCGCGCCGGGATCCACCTCAACCGGCTGAACAACGAGTTCGAGGACTTCCTCTTCGGCCGCATCGACCTCGTCCTCGGCAAGGACGGGGAGCGCGGCCCGGACGGGGCGTACACCTCCGTCGAACCCGCCGACGACGCGATCCGCGACGACCTCACCGCCGACATCGCCGAGACCCTGCACATCGGGCGCATCGGCGTGCTCGACTCCGACTACTCGCCGCTGGTGATCGACTGGCGCGCCCCGGCCGCCGCGCCGTTCTACCGGTCCACGCCCAAGGACCCCGGCCGCGTCATCCGCCGCCGCGTGATCCGCTCCAAGGGCCGCAAGGTGCTCGGCGTCGAGGACGACCTCATGCGCCCGGAGGTCACCGCCTCCCTCGACGGCCGGGAGCTGCCCGCCATCGGCGACGGCGCGCTGATGGCCGCGCTCGGGCGGGCCCGTACGCACACCATGCGGGACATCGTCTCCTCCATCCAGGCCGAGCAGGACCTGGTCATCCGGGCTCCCGCCGCCTCCGTCGCCGAGGTGGCCGGCGGGCCGGGCACCGGCAAGACCGCCGTCGCCCTGCACCGGGCCGCGTACCTCCTCTACCACGACCGGCGCCGCTACTCCGGCGGCATCCTGATCGTCTCCCCGACGCCCCTCCTGGTCGCCTACACGGAGGGCGTGCTGCCCTCGCTCGGCGAGGAGGGCCAGGTCGCCATCCGGGCGCTCGGTTCCCTCGTCGACGGGGCCGAGGCGAGCACGTACGACGAGCCGTCCGTGGCCCGGATCAAGGGCTCCTCCCGGATGCTCAAGGTGCTCCGCAAGGCCGTACGGGGCGCCCTGGAGCTCGGTGACGCGCCCGAGCGGCTGCGCGTGGTGGCCTTCGGCCGGCGCGTCGAGCTGGAGGCCCCGGAGCTGAACCGGATCCGGCAGAACGTGCTCGGCGGGACCGCCCCCGTGAACCTGCTGCGCCCGCGCGCCCGCAAGCTGCTGCTCGACGCCCTGTACGCGAAGACGGGCGCGTCCGGCCGGCACAGCGACCCGGAGCTGGCGGCCGAGCTGCGCAGCGCGTTCGACGAGGACGTCTCCACCGAGGACGACTTCCTCGGCTTCCTGAACGCCTGGTGGCCGGAGCTGACCCCGCGCCGGGTGCTGGCCGCCATGGCGGACGAACGACGGCTGGGCCGCTGGTCGCGCCGGGACCTGAACCCGCGCGAGACCCGCCAGCTGGCGCGTTCGCTGCGCCGGGTCGGCCCGGACGGCTCGGGCCCCCTCTCCGTGCACGACGTGGCGCTGCTGGACGAGCTCCAGCAGCTCCTGGGGGCGCCGGCACGGCCGAAGCGGAAGCGGGAGATGGACCCGCTGGACCAGCTCAGCGGGCTGGAGGAGCTGATGCCGACCCGCGAGGAGACCCAGTGGGAGCGGGCCGAGCGGATCGCGGCCGAGCGGACCGAGTACGCGCACGTGATCGTGGACGAGGCGCAGGACCTGACGCCGATGCAGTGGCGGATGGTGGGCCGGCGGGGCCGTACGGGCACCTGGACGGTGGTCGGCGACCCGGCGCAGTCCTCCTGGACCGACCCCGACGAGGCGGCCGCCGCCCGCGACGAGGCCCTGGGGAGCCGGCCGCGCCGGCGGTTCACGCTGACGGTGAACTACCGCAACCCGGCCGAGGTCGCCGAGGTCGCCGCCCGGGTGCTGGCGCGGGCGATGCCGGGCATGGAGCCGCCGACGGCGGTGCGTTCCACGGGCCTGGAGCCCCGCTTCACGGCGGCCGGCGAGGACCTGGGCGCCACGGTGCTGGAGGAGACCCGCCGGCTGCTGGCGCAGGTGGACGGGACCGTCGGCGTGGTCGTGGCCATGGACCGGCGCGCGGAGGCGGCGGGCTGGCTGGCGGACCTGGGCGAGCGGGCGGTGGCGCTGGGCAGCCTGGAGGCGAAGGGGCTGGAGTACGACGCCACCGTGGTCGTCTCCCCGGCGGAGATCGCCGAGGAGTCCCCGGCGGGCCTGCGGGTGCTGTACGTGGCGCTGACCCGCGCGACGCAGCAGCTGACGGTGGTCTCGGCGGCCGGCGACAAGCCGGACGCGGACGGGGTCCCGGAACTCCTGCGCCCGTAACGCCGGCGCGCCTCCAACGGCGGCCCGCCCCCCAACGGCGGCCCGTCCCGGAGGGGGCCCGCCCGCACCCCGTCCCCGCCTGGCCGCGGCCCGACCGCGGCCCGGCCTCCCCGTGACCGGATTCCGGCCTTCCCCGGACGGCCCGCGGCCAGGCGCGTGATCCGGGAGTCCAAGTCGCGGGAGGGGGACCGCTTCCGGCGATCCTTTGTTAGCCTGGTGAGGACACCGGCTCGATCCAAGCCCCCGGGCCCAACCTTCGTCGCTCAGAGCGACCACTTGCCGCGAGGCGAGCATGGCGGGTCGGTGTCTTAGTCCAGTTCAGGTCCGCGCTCCCCGCTGGGGGGCGCGGACCTGTTTTTGTGCCCACCCGCCATTCCACGCGCCCGTGATCTCTCGTATGGTGGAAGAGTCTTTCCGAAATTTGTAGCTGGTTACCTTGTACCGGCTGGTAGGTGGGACGATCGGACAACAGGCCTGCCGCAGGCCGCCCCCACCGGGCGGGACGCGCGGGCCCTGTAGGTACAGCGAAACCAGGGACAGAAGAGGAAACACGGCCATGGCAACGGCGCCCAGCGTCTCGTATTCGATGACGGTCCGCCTGGAAGTGCCCGCGAGCGGAACCGCGGTCTCCCAGCTCACCACCGCCGTGGAGTCTTCCGGAGGGTCGGTCACCGGCCTCGACGTCACCGCCTCGGGGCACGAGAAGCTCCGCATCGACGTCACCATCGCCGCCACCTCCACCGCGCACGCCGACGAGATCGTCGAGAAGCTCCGCGGCATCGAGGGCGTCAGCCTCGGCAAGGTCTCCGACCGCACCTTCCTGATGCACCTCGGCGGCAAGATCGAGATGTCGTCCAAGCACCCCATCCGCAACCGTGACGACCTGTCGATGATCTACACCCCGGGCGTGGCCCGCGTGTGCATGGCCATCGCCGAGAACCCCGAGGACGCGCGCCGCCTCACCATCAAGCGCAACTCCGTCGCAGTCGTGACCGACGGCTCCGCCGTCCTGGGCCTGGGCAACATCGGTCCGATGGCCGCGCTGCCCGTCATGGAGGGCAAGGCGGCCCTCTTCAAGCGCTTCGCCGGGATCGACGCCTGGCCGATCTGCCTCGACACCCAGGACGCCGACGAGATCGTCGCCATCGTCAAGGCGATGGCCCCGGGCTTCGCCGGCATCAACCTGGAGGACATCTCCGCGCCGCGCTGCTTCGAGATCGAGGCCCGCCTGCGCGAGGCCCTCGACATCCCCGTCTTCCACGACGACCAGCACGGCACCGCCATCGTCGTCCTCGCCGCCCTGACCAACGCGCTTCGCGTGGTGGGCAAGGCAGTTGGCGATGTGAAGGTCGTCATGTCGGGCGCCGGCGCGGCCGGTACGGCCATCCTCAAGCTGCTCCTCGCGGCGGGCGTCAAGAACGCCGTCAGCGCCGACATCCACGGCGTCGTGCACGCCGGCCGCCCCGACCTCGTCGACGCGGACGCCGACTCCCCGCTGCGCTGGATCGCCGACAACACCAACCCCGAGGGCTACACCGGCACCCTCAAGGAGGCCGTGGTCGGCGCCGACGTCTTCATCGGCGTCTCGGCCCCGAACGTGCTCTCCGGCGAGGACGTCGCCGCCATGGCGGAGGGCGCCATCGTGTTCGCTCTCGCGAACCCGGATCCGGAGGTGGATCCGGCCATCGCCCGCCAGACCGCCGCCGTCGTGGCCACCGGCCGCTCGGACTTCCCGAACCAGATCAACAACGTGCTGGTCTTCCCGGGCGTCTTCCGCGGTCTGCTCGACGCCCAGTCGCGCACCGTGAACACCGACATGATGCTGGCCGCCGCGGCCGCCCTCGCCGACGTCGTGGGCCAGGACGAGCTGAACGCGAACTACATCATCCCGTCCGTCTTCAACGACAAGGTCGCCGGAGCCGTCGCGGGCGCCGTCCGCAAGGCCGCCCAGGCCGCGCAGGCCCCCGCTGTGACGGGGCCCACGGTCTGATCCCGGCGCGTCGCGGGATGCGGGCCCGGCGGGGCGCCCATAGGGTTGCGGCGATGCCCGCGTGGCCCGCGGTCCGCATCCACCGGAGCCCCGGGTGCGGACGGAGCGTCACCGCGGCGTGACTGTGGCGCTTTTCGTGTGACCCTGGCGGGTGCCGGATTGGCTTTCCCGCCGCTGGTGGGGGCAGGATGCGTATCCGGGCGAGAGGGTCTGACGTTCAGACCCGGGTCCGGGGACTGTCCTAGGGCCCTGGCAGCATCGGCTTCGATCTCACGCCTCTAAGGCAAGTTGAACACGGGAGTACAACATGAACCGCAGTGAGCTGGTGGCCGCTCTGTCCGAGCGCGCCGAGGTGACCCGCAAGGACGCCGACGCCGTTCTGGCCGCGCTCGCCGAGACCGTCGGCGAGATCGTCGCCAAGGGCGACGAGAAGGTCACCATCCCCGGCTTCCTGACCTTCGAGCGCACCCACCGTGCCGCTCGCACCGCGCGCAACCCGCAGACCGGCGACCCCATCCAGATCCCGGCCGGCTACAGCGTGAAGGTCTCCGCGGGCTCCAAGCTCAAGGAAGCCGCCAAGGGCAAGTAGTACCGCCCTTGTGCCGAGGGCCGCACAGGCCCCCGGGACGGCAGTGGTACGTAGAACGGCCGAGGGCGGCCACCCCGTACGGGGTGGCCGCCCTCAGGCCTTTCCGGGGCCCCCGCGGGGCCCCGGAGGGGATGTCCGGACCGGTCCGTCAGACCAGGTCGCCGTTCGGCAGCTCGACCTTGGCGCCGAGCTCCACGAGCTTCTCCATGAAGTTCTCGTAGCCGCGGTTGATCAGGTCGATGCCGTGGACGCGCGAGGTGCCCTCGGCCGCCAGCGCCGCGATCAGGTACGAGAACCCGCCGCGCAGGTCGGGGATGACCAGGTCGGCGCCCTGCAGCTTGGTCGGGCCCGAAACGACCGCCGAGTGCAGGAAGTTGCGCTGGCCGAAGCGGCAGGCGCTGCCGCCCAGGCACTCGCGGTACAGCTGGATGTGCGCGCCCATCTGGTTGAGCGCGGAGGTGAAGCCCAGCCGCGACTCGTACACCGTCTCGTGCACGATCGACAGGCCCGTGGCCTGCGTCAGGGCGACGACCAGCGGCTGCTGCCAGTCGGTCTGGAAACCGGGGTGCACGTCCGTCTCCAGCGCGATCGCCTTCAGCGGGCCGCCCGGGTGCCAGAAGCGGATGCCCTCGTCGTCGATCTCGAAGGCGCCGCCGACCTTCCGGTACGTGTTCAGGAAGGTCATCATCGAGCGCTGCTGCGCCCCGCGGACGTAGATGTTGCCGCCGGTCGCCAGGGCCGCGGACGCCCACGAGGCGGCCTCGAGACGGTCCGGGAGCGCCTGGTGGTTGTAACCGCTCAGGCGGTCGACACCGGTGATCCGGATGGTCCGGTCGGTGTCCATGGAGATGATCGCGCCCATCTTCTGCAGTACGCAGATGAGGTCCTCGATCTCCGGTTCGACGGCGGCGTTGCTGAGCTCGGTCACGCCCTCGGCCAGGACGGCCGTCAGCAGGACCTGCTCGGTCGAGCCGACCGAGGGGTAGGGCAGGCGGATCTTGCATCCGCGCAGGCGCTGCGGCGCCTCCAGGTACTGGCCGCCTTCGCGCTTCTCGATGGTCGCGCCGAACTGGCGGAGCACGTCGAAGTGGAAGTCGATCGGCCGGCCGCCGATGTCGCAGCCGCCCAGGCCCGGGATGAAGGCGTGGCCGAGGCGGTGCAGCAGGGGGCCGCAGAAGAGGATCGGGATGCGGGAGGAGCCCGCGTGCGCGTCGATGTCGGCGACGTTCGCGCTCTCGACGTAGGTCGGGTCGAGGATCAGCTCGCCCGGCTCCTCGCCGGGGCGCACGGTCACACCGTGCAGCTGGAGCAGACCGCGCACGACCCGCACGTCACGGATGTCGGGAACATTGCGCAGCCGGCTCGGCTCGCTGCCGAGCAGGGCGGCCACCATGGCCTTCGGCACGAGGTTCTTCGCACCGCGGACACGGATCTCGCCCTCGAGCGGGGTTCCGCCGTGGACAAGCAGGACATCGTTGCCGGTCATGGATCTCGCGTTCCGGAGTGGATGGGCAGGGGACCAGACGTAAGGGTAAGGGCCACCACCCCCATGTTTGTATGGGTGACGGGGCCGTAGGACTGTCATGAATACGGCAGAGCACCCTGGGTGTCCGCCAGGTAGCGGAGCGTCGTGTTCCGGCGCGCGGGGCGGCGCGCGCTCCTCCCTGCCGCCGTGCGCCCTGAGCTGCGCGTGATCCGGTACCGCCGCCCGCTCCCCCCGGAGGGCGATTGTGCGGGATCATGTGCGCATGACCGAGGTGTCCTCCCTCACAGGGCGGCTGCTCGTGGCCACCCCCGCCCTCGCGGACCCGAATTTCGACCGCGCGGTGGTCCTGCTGCTCGACCACGACGAGCAGGGCTCCCTCGGCGTGGTCCTCAACCGGCCCACCCCCGTGGACGTCCGCGACATCCTGCTCCCCTGGGCCCCGCTGGCCGGCGACCCCGGAGTGGTGTTCCAGGGCGGGCCCGTCGCGCTCGACTCGGCCCTCGGGGTCGCGGTCATCCCCGGCGACGAGGGCCCGCTCGGCTGGCGCCGGGTGCACGGGGCGATCGGCCTCGTCGACCTGGAGACCCCGCCCGAACTGCTCGCCACCGCCCTCGGGGCCCTGCGCATCTTCGCCGGCTACTCCGGATGGGGCCCCGGCCAGCTGGAGGAGGAGCTGGCCCACGGCGCCTGGTACGTCGTCGACTCCGAACCGGGCGACGTCTCCCACCCCGACCCCGAACGGCTCTGGCGGGCGGTGCTGCGCCGCCAGCGCAGCGAGCTCGCCATGGTCGCCACCTATCTGGACGACCCGTCGCTGAACTGACCCCGGCGGCGTTCAGTACCCTGGATTTATGAGCACTCTTGAGCCCGAGCGCGGGACTGGTACGGGGACCCTCGTAGAACCGACGCCGCAGGTGTCCCACGGCGACGGCGACCACGAGCGCTTCGCCCACTACGTCCAGAAGGACAAGATCATGGCGAGCGCGCTCGACGGCACCCCCGTCGTCGCGCTGTGCGGCAAGGTGTGGGTCCCGGGCCGCGACCCGAAGAAGTACCCCGTCTGCCCCATGTGCAAGGAGATCTACGAGTCCATGGGCGCCGGCGGCGACAAGGACAAGGGCGGCAAGGACAAGTAGGACGGTTCCGGCCTCCGCCGACGAAGGCCCCCGGTGCGCGCGAGAGCGCCCGGGGGCCTTCGCCGTGCGCGCGGGCCGCGTTAGGGTCGGCGCGACGAGCGTCGCCCCGCGGAACGGGAATCGCGCGCGGCACGCCGGGCCGGCTGCCGCCGCCGTCCGGGGGCGACCGGCAGGCTGCCCCGGAGGGCTGACCCATGGACCTGATCCCGCTGCCCGCGAGCGCCGTTCCCGACCCGGACGGACGCCGCTACGCCTTCGGTCCCGAGCCGGTGCTCGGCACCGGGCCCGGCGCCGAGGGCGTCGCGCGCTGGCTGCGCCGGGAGGTCGGCGCCGCCACCGGATGGACGCTGCCGGCGCCCGCCCCCGGCGCGCGGGGCGACGTACGGCTGAGGATCGAAGCCGGGGGAGCACACGGGCTCGGCCCCGAGGCGTACCGGCTCGGCGTCGGCGCCGACGGGGTGGACCTGACCGGCGGGGACGCGGCCGGGCTGTTCTGGGGCGCCCAGACGCTGCGTCAGCTGCTCGGGCCCGACGCGTACCGCCGGGCGCCGCTGCGCCCCGGACGCGCGTGGAGCCTGCCGTACGCGGCGGTCACCGACGCCCCCCGCTTCGGCTGGCGCGGCATGATGCTCGACGTCGCCCGGCACTTCACGCCCAAGGGCGGCGTACTGCGCCACATCGACCTGCTCACCGCCCACAAGCTGAACGTCCTGCACCTGCACCTGACGGACGACCAGGGCTGGCGCGTCGAGATCAGGCGCCACCCCCGCCTCACCGGGACCGGCGCCTGGCGGGCGCGCAGCCGGTGGGGCCACCGGGCCTCCCCCCTGTGGAACGACACCCCGCACGGCGGCTTCTACACCCAGGACGACATCCGCGAGATCGTCGCGTACGCGGCGGAGCGGCACGTACGGGTCGTCCCCGAGATCGACGTCCCCGGGCACTCCCAGGCCGCGATCGCCGCCTACCCCTGGCTCGGCAACACCGACGTCGTGGACACCCGGACGCTCGGCGTGTGGGACGACTGGGGCATCAGCGAGAACGTCCTCGCCCCGACCGAGGACGTACTGCGCTTCTACGAAGGGGTCTTCGAGGAGCTGCTGGAGCTCTTCCCGGCCGAGGTCTCGCCGTTCGTGCACATCGGCGGCGACGAGTGCCCCAAGGCGCAGTGGCGGGCCTCGCCGGCCGCGCAGGCGCGCATCCGCGAGCTGGGCGTGGACGGGGAGGACGGCCTCCAGGCGTGGTTCGTCCGGCACTTCGACGGCTGGCTCGCGGCCCGCGGCCGCCGCCTCATCGGCTGGGACGAGATCCTGGAGGGCGGCCTCGCCGACGGCGCGGCCGTGTCCTCCTGGCGCGGCTACGCGGGCGGCGTCGCCGCCGCCGAGGCCGGACACGACGTGGTGATGTGTCCCGAGCAGCAGGTGTACCTGGACCACCGTCAGGCGCCGGGGCCCGACGAGCCGGTGCCCATCGGATACGTGCGCACGCTCGAGGACGTCTACCGCTTCGAGCCCGTGCCGCCGCACCTGTCACCGGAGGCCGCCGCACACGTGCTCGGCGCCCAGGCCAACGTGTGGACCGAGGTGATGGACAACCAGGCCCGCGTCGACTACCAGGTGTTCCCCCGGCTGGCCGCCTTCGCCGAGACGGTGTGGTCGCGGCTGCCGGAACCGGAATCCCGTGACTGGGCCGGCTTCGAGGCGCGCGCGACCGCCCACCTGGCGCGCCTGGACGCCCTCGGGGTCGGCTACCGGCCACCGGCCGGACCGCTGCCCTGGCAGCGGCGGCCCGGAGTGTCCGGACGCCCGATCGAAGGCGCGCCCCCGATCGTGTGAGCCGGGGGCACGGGGGGCGCTCCGCCCCCGCCCGTCCGGAAGCGGAACTCTTCGGGAACCACTGGAACTCTGCCTCAAAGAAGCCGTATACGGGGGAAAACGGACGTCATGGGTGGATGTGCGCGGGTGGGGCACGGCCCCGGCCGCACGCCGCGCCCCGGCTCCGCCCGGCCGGCGGCGGAGCGCGCGGCGGCGCCCCGTACGCGGGCGACCCTCGCGCCGGGCGTCCCCGAAGATGTGCCAGAGTTGCCACGTCCCGGCGGTGAGCACGTACCGTACGGCGGACAGGCGTGAGCGCCGGGACCGGGACATCGGGAAGGGGCAGCCGGGTTGACCACGCACGCACCGCACACACCGCATTCGGCTCAGGGGCCGCACGCACCGCATCCGGCTCAGGAGCCGCAGGCGCAGCGGGCGCAGTCCGTGACGCTGCCGGCCTCGCTCGACGAGGCCGTCGCGGCACTCGCCGCCATGCCCGCGGCCGTGCCCGTGGCGGGCGGCACCGACCTCATGGCCGCCGTCAACGCCGGGCTGCTGCGCCCCGCCGCCCTGGTCGGCCTCGGCCGGATCAACGAGATCCGCGGCTGGCAGTACCAGGACGGGCACGCGCTGCTCGGCGCCGGACTGACCCACGCCCGGATGGGACGGCCGGATTTCGCCGCCCTCATCCCGGCACTGGCCGCCGCCGCCCGGGCCGCGGGCCCCCCGCAGATCCGCAACGCCGGCACCCTCGGCGGCAACATCGCCTCGGCCGCGCCGACCGGCGACGCCCTGCCGGTGCTGGCCGCCCTGGAGGCGGAGCTGGTGATCGTCGGACCCGGCAGCCTCGGCGACTCCGGCAGCTCCCGGCGCGAGATCCCCGTCTCCCACCTGCTGGCCGGACGCGACATGCTGCGGCCGGGCGAACTGATCGGCTTCGTGCGCGTGCCGCTGCTGCACGCTCCGCAGGTGTTCCTGAAGGCCACGGGCCGCACGGGACCGGGGCGCGCGCTGGCGTCCGTCGGGCTCGTCCTGGACCCCGCGCGCCGGGGCGTGCGGTGCGCGATCGGCGCGGTGGCCCCCATGCCGCTGCGGCCGCTGGAGGCCGAGCAGTGGGTGGCCTCGCTGATCGACTGGGACGGGGACCGCGGCCTGGCCCCCGAGGCGCTGGAGGCCTTCGGCGAGTACGTCGCGGCCGCATGCGTGCCCGACCAGGGGGAACAGACGTCCTCCGGAGTACTCCATCTGCGCCGGACGGTGGCCGTGCTGGCGCGCAGGGCCCTGGGGAGGGCGCTGACCTCATGAGTGAGAACGAGAACGTGAGCGGAACGACGGGGAACGCTGCCGGGGCCGGCGCCGGGAACGGCTGGGGCTGGGAGCCGGTGCCACAGGGCGGCGAGTACGACCACGAGGCCACGGCCTTCGTGCAGCTGCCGCAGGACATGCTGGACGCGCTCGACAGCGGGGAACCGCTGGCGGCGCCCGGGCACGGCTTCGTGCCGCCGCCGATGATCCTGCCCCTCGGATCGGGCAGCGCGGACCCCTCCGCCACCGGTACCTGGACGATGCCGGTGCAGTGGCCGGACGCCGGTTCGGGGACGGGCCCCGGCGCGGGCGCCGGCCCGGGCGCCGGCCCTGGCCCGCAGGCGCCCGCCCGTGCGCCGATCCCGGCGTCGATCCCGCTCCCGGCGTCGGTGGCCGCCGCCTTCGCGGCGGCCGGGCCCGCCGGGGAACCCGACGCGGAACCGCAGGGCGGGACGGGCGCGGGGACGCACGCCGACGCGCACGGCGGGCCGCACGGCACGCTGGGCGGCGGGATGCGCGTGGACCCGCAGGGCGGGCCGCACGGCACGCTGGGCGGCGGGATGCGCGTGGACCCGCAGGGCGGGGCCGCGCAGGCCGATCCGTACGCGGACCCGTACGCCGAACCGCACGCCGGCCAGGATTCCGGCTCGACCGCCGAGTGGCACTTCCCCGAGGCGGTGCACCGCTCCGAGGACCCGACGGCCACCGGGCAGTGGACGCTGCCCGGCGGTGCGCACGACCCCGCCCTGGACGGCGGCTGGCGCCCGGACGCCCCGACGACGCTGCCCGGCGGCGCCTCCGCCCCCTGGACGCCGCCCGAGGCGGACCCCGGCGTGCTGCTGAGCTCCGGTGTCGTCCCCGGCGGGGCCGCGGGTGCGGCCACCGGCCCCGGCTCCCTCGGACGCGGGCCCAGGGTGCTGGGCGGCCCCGGTGTGGGCACCCCGCTGCCCGAGGGCCACCTCCAGACGGCCGGGCCGGAGCCCGAGGCCGTGCCCGCCGCCGCCCCGGACATCGAGGCCTCCCACGGCCCGGCGGAGATGCCGGTCGAGGGCGAGCGGCCGCGCCCGGCCGGGGACGCCGGCGCGGAGGCCACCGGACACGGCTTCGCACAGGCCCCGGCGGCGGATCCGGCGGCTTCGGCCGCGGCTCCGGAGGCTCCGGTGGGGGCTCCGGTGGAGGCTCCGGCCGCAGCGGAGGCCGCGCCCGTGCCGGGTGACGGCGGCGCCGACAGCGGTGTGACACCTCCGGGCGAGGGCGATGCCGGGGGTTTCCCGGTGCAGGAGACCGCGTACGGACAAGAGGGCGCCCCCGCCGTCGCCCACCACGAGCATCCGGCGGCTTCCTACGTCCTGCGCGTCAACGGCGCCGACCGGCCCGTCACCGGGGCGTGGATCGGCGAGTCCCTCCTCTACGTGCTGCGCGAGCGCCTCGGCCTGGCCGGCGCCAAGGACGGCTGCTCGCAGGGCGAGTGCGGGGCCTGCGCGGTCCAGGTCGACGGGCGGCTCGTCGCCTCCTGCCTGGTCCCTGCGGCGACGGCGGCCGGCAGCGAGGTGCGGACCGTCGAGGGCCTCGCGAGCGGTGGGGAACTCTCCGACGTGCAGCAGGCGTTGTGCCGGTCGGGCGGGGTGCAGTGCGGGTTCTGCGTGCCAGGCATGGCCATGACCATCCATGACCTGCTGGAGGGCAACCACGCCCCCAGCGACCTGGAGACCCGCCAGGCGCTGTGCGGCAACCTCTGCCGCTGCTCGGGCTACAAGGGCGTCATCGAGGCGGTCCGCGAGGTCGTCGCCGAGCGCGAGGCGAACGCCGCCCAGTCCGACGCGCTCATCCCGCACCAGGCCCAGCCCGGCGAGGGCGCGATCCACCCGGCGGCGCACACCACGGACGGCTTCGACCCCTTCGGCGCGAACCCGGGCTCCGGCGTGTTCGACAGCCAGGACGGCTACGACGCGACCGGCGGCTACGACGGCCAGGGCGGCCACGCCGGCCCGACCGGCGGCTACGACGGAACCGGCGGCCAGCCGGCCGGCTTCGACGGCCAGCCGGCCGGTTACGAAGGCCAGACGACCGGCTACGACGGCCAAGCCGGCTTCGACGGCCAGCCGACCGGATACGAAGGCCACTCGACCGGCCACGAAGGCCAGCCGACCGGCCCGGCCGGACCCAACGGCCCGACCGGACTCGACGGCGACCAGCACAACGGAGGCATGGCGTGAGCGGCCAGGACGCGGCCACGGCGACGGCCGGCACCACCACGACCACCACCATGGCGACGGTGAGCCTCGGCACCGACGGCGACACCGAACAGCCGCGCCCCGTACGCGGAATCGGCGTCTCCGTCCCCGCCGCCGACACCCGCGCCAAGGCCGAGGGCACCTTCCCCTACGCCGCCGACCTGTGGGCCGAAGGCCTGCTGTGGGCCGCCGTGCTGCGCTCCCCGCACGCCCACGCCCGCATCCGCTCCATCGACACCTCGGCCGCCGCCGAGATGCCCGGCGTGCGCGCCGTCATCACCCACGCCGACGTCCCCGGCGCGACCACCCACGGCCGGCGCATCGCCGACCGGCCGGTCTTCGCCCACGACGTCGTACGCCACCACGGCGAGGCCATCGCCGCCGTGGCCGCCGACCACCCCGACACGGCACGCCTCGCCGCCGCCGCCATCACGGTCGAGTACGAACTCCTGGACGCCGTCACCGACCCCGAGCAGTCCTTCGGCGCACCCCCGCTGCACCCCGACGGCAACCTGATCCGCCACATCCCGCTCCGCTACGGCGACCCCGAGGCGACGGGCGAGGTGGTCGTCGAGGGCCTCTACCGGATCGGCCGCCAGGACCCCGCGCCCATCGGCGCCGAGGCCGGTCTCGCCGTGCCCCGGCCCGACGGCGGCGTGGAGCTCTACACCGCCTCCACCGACCCGCACACCGACCGCGACCTCGCCGCCGCCTGCTTCGGCCTGGAACCGGACCGAGTACGGGTCGTCGTCACCGGCGTTCCCGGCGCCACCGCCGACCGCGAGGACGCCGCCTTCCAGCTGCCGCTCGGCCTGCTGGCCCTGCGCACGGGCTGCCCGGTGAAGCTGGCCGCCACCCGCGAGGAGTCCTTCCTCGGCCACGCCCACCGCCACCCGACCCTGCTGCGCTACCGCCACCACGCCGACGCCGAAGGCCGGCTGGTCAAGGTCGAGGCCCAGATCCTGATGGACGCCGGCGCCTACGCCGACGCCTCCGCCGAGTCCCTCGCGGCGGCCGTGGCCTTCGCCTGCGGCCCGTACGTCGTCCCGCACGCCTTCGTCGAGGGCTGGGCCGTCCGTACGAACAACCCGCCCTCCGGCCACGTCCGGGGCGAGGGCGCCATGCAGGTCTGCGCCGCCTACGAGGGCCAGATGGACAAACTCGCCGCCGCCCTCGGCATCGACGGCGCGGAACTGCGCATGCGCAACGTCCTGGCCACCGGCGACCTCCTCCCCACCGGCCAGACCGTCACCTGCCCCGCCCCCGTGGCCGAACTGCTGCGCGCCGTCCGCGACTACCCGCTGCCCGCCCTCCCCAAGGACACCCCGGAGGAGGAGTGGCTGCTGCCCGGCGGCCCCGAGGGCGCGGGCGAACCGGGCGCGGTGCGGCGCGGCGTCGGCTACGGCGTGGGCATGGTCCACATGCTCGGTGCCGAGGGCGCGGACGAGGTCTCCACGGCGACCGTGAAGGTGGTGAACGGCACGGCCACGGTCATCTGCGCGGCCGTCGACACCGGCCAGGGCTTCGCCACCCTCGCCCGCCAGATCGTCCAGGAAGTCCTGGGCATCGACGAGGTGTCGACGGCCCCGGTCGACACCGACCAGCCGCCGGCCGGGCCCTCCGCCCACGGCCGCCACACCTGGGTCTCGGGCGGCGCCGTCGAGCGGGCCGCCAAGATGGTCCGTACGCAGCTCCTCCAGCCCATGGCCCACAAGCTCGGCATGTCCACCGAGCTGCTCCAGATCGCGGACGGCCGGATCACGTCGTACGACGGCGCCTTCTCCATGACGGTCGCGGAGGCCATACAGGGCAAGGAGCTCTGGGCGACGGCCCAGTGCCGCCCCCACCCGACCGAACCGCTGGACGCGGACGGGCAGGGCGACGCCTTCGTCGGCCTCGCCTTCTGCGCCATCCGCGCCGTGGTCGACGTGGACATCGAACTCGGGTCGGTGCGCGTCGTGGAGCTGGCCGTGGCCCAGGACGTCGGCCGCGTCCTCAACCCCCGCCAGCTCGAGGCCCGTATCGAAGCGGGCGTCACCCAGGGCGTCGGCGCCGCCCTGACCGAGAACCTCCGCTCGGTCGCGGGCCTGGTACGCCACCCCGACCTGACCGGCTACGCCCTGCCGACGTCCCTGGACGCCCCGGCGGTCCGCATCGTCCGGCTGGTCGAGGAGCGGGACGTGGTGGCCCCGTTCGGCGCGAAGGCGGCGAGCGCCGTCCCGGTGGTCACCACCCCGGCGGCGGTGGCCTCGGCGGTCCGCGCGGCGACGGGCCGACCCGTGAACAGGATCCCCATCCGGCCGTCGGCCGCCGTGGTGGCGGGAACGCCCGGGGTGCCCGGAATATCCCACTCCTGACGGCTCGGGGCCCCTGCCGGCGCCGGTCGTCAGAGACGCGAGCGGGTGCGGACGCGGCGGGGACGGCCAACGGGGGAGGGCATCGTGGCGGTGGACGACGGTCAGGGGCTGCCGGCGGCGAACGTCGCCGGCAGCGTGGCGGACGCGGTGAGGGCCCAGGCGAAGGCGCTCGAGGTCGAGTACGAGTCGATGACCGCGTACAAGAACCGGGTCGACGCGCTGCTGGAGACCCTCGACGGCTCCGAGGCCGACGCCGGCAGACTCGCCCACGGCACCCTCCCGAGGGGCTCCCTGGGCGGGGGCTTCGCGGAGGCGGACGCGCTGTTCACGGCGTACACGACGGTCCACGCCGAACTGCGGAAGCTGTCCGAGGGCCTCGCGGGCCAGATCGAGGCACTGGGCATCGCCGTCCTGACGGCGGGCAAGGGCTACGGCGGCGTGGACGAGGAGACGCAGGCCCGCATGCGGGCCCTCATCAGGAGCTCGAAGGAAGCCTACGTCCAGGACCGCGACCCGCTGGCGCGGCAGGAGAAGGAAGCCACCCCGGCTCCGAGCAAGGGCACGATCTGATGGCGACGACGAACTTCGAGGGCCACACGCACGAGCAGCTGCTCGCGATGATCGCCTCCCTGGACCCGGAGACCGTCAGGGCGCGCGGCACGCAGCTGACGGAGGCGGCGGCCGCCATCAAGGAGATCGGCGAGAGCCTCAAACGGCACCGGGTCACGGGCTGGGAGGGCGAAGCGGCGCACGCCTTCCAGGACTGGGTGAGCCGGGCGGGCAGCGCGACGCTGAAGCTGGGCGCGTACAGCGAGACGGGCGGCAAGTGGATGACCGAGGCGGCCCAGACGATGGTGGAGGTCAGGGCCAACACCCCGGAGTACGACGCGTCGGCGGCGGAAAACCTGCAGTCGGCCCGCAAGCACCACAACGACCCGGACGCCGTGCAACTGGCCCGCACGGCCCACACGAAGCTGACCACGGACCACCAGCAGGCGGTGCAGCAACTGACGAAGCTGGCCCAGTCGTACGAGGCGTCGACAACCCACCTGACCAGAGCGGAACCCCCAACCTTCCCCCCGCCGCCGGGGGTGTTTGCACCCAACGAGTCGTTCCATGGGACCAGTGACCTCGGGCGTGCGAGTGACACTTCTGGAGGTTCGGGCAAAGACGACTCTGCTTATGCGCCGTCTGCTCCGGGAAACATGGCCTCGTCAGCTGAATACGACCTTCTAGCGGATCGGGAGCCTTCGCCTGGCAGCGCAATTCCCGCTGGTGCCGGGGCATCCATCAGCCCGCCCTCAGTCGTCCAGGACTGGAACGTGGACGTGCATCTCGACCACGTCGCTACGACGCCGGACAAGACGCTGCCTTCAACGTCTGGTCTGCCTGTCGGATCCGGACCGGGCGGGCCTGGCACGAATCCGCCCCACGCACCCCTACCTCCTTTGGTTCGTCCACCGATCAGTGGGCCGCCGATGTTGGGCGGTGACCCAATGCCCCTAACTCGGCCGCCAACCGCACCTCATGGCAAGGCCGGTGGCATCCAGGTGCCTCCGCTTCGCGACACCGGGGTCGTAGGTGGCCGACCGGTTCCCACTGGCGGACCCAGTGCAGGCATTCCCCGTGGCGTGGTCATCGGCGCGGATGGTCCGCATGAGGGCGGTCGAGTGATGCCCGGAGTGATGGGTGGCGGCTTCGGCTCCCCGCATGGCACGTCGAGTGGTCCGGTGGCTGGTCGTCGGCTCACCATGGAGCCGGGTGGCGTTGTAGGAGGACGTCCGGTTGCGCCCGGTGGTCAGCCGTTCACCCAAACCGGCATGGGCCTCACGCGCGGGTCGGGCGTGGGTGTAGTGGGCCCTTCGGGGATCACTTCCCAGGCTCCGAACAATCCGAGCAATAGGCGTGGAGGCTACCGTGGCAACCGCCTTCTGGTCGAGGATGAAGAGACCTGGGAAAGTAACCGTCGTGTTGTTCCGCCGGTAATCGACTAGTTGGACGGACCTGGCACGAGGTGCACATGCGGAAGGTGACTGCGGCCCTGGTGGGTCTGCTATTGACTGGAGTGGCTGCGGTTCCAGCCCATGCGGAGACAGTGCGATCTAGGCAGTGGCACCTTGACGCAATGAAGGTCGACGAAATGTGGAAACTCAGTACCGGCAAGGGCATCACCGTTGCAGTGATTGACACGGGCGTTGCCCGGATTCCGGAGCTTGAAGGTCGAGTTGTTCTTGGGAAGGACTTCACGTCAGATGTGATCGACGGCGACGAACGAGTCGACTATGGAAATCACGGCACATCCATGGCGGCGACTATCGCAGGGAGTGGAAGGGGTCCTGATGGTGTGGAGAGCGCCTATGGGCTCGCCCCCGATGCGAAAATCCAGCCTCTGCGCATCGACATGAACGGCAACGGGACCTCTTTGGCTGATGCCATCCGATACGCTGCGGACTCTGAAGCGAGGATCCTTAACGTCTCATTGGGTTGGGGCGACAGTGATGTTCTGAGGGATTCTGTGAAACACGCGTTGGTCAAAGGGAAGCTGCTTTTTGCTGCCGTCGGCAATGATGGCGACACCGAAGTGAATTATCCGGCTGGCATTCCCGGCGTAGTGGGTGTTGGGGCGGTTGACGCTGACGGCGCCGCGACCGAGGAATCCACGCACAATGCCTCCGTGGACATTTCTGCACCTGGCGTCGACATCATCAGCGGATGCAGCAACAAAACAGGCCTCTGCACAAGCCACGGCACCAGCGACGCCACCGCCCTGGCCTCCGCCTCCGCCGCCCTCCTCTGGTCCGCGCACCCCACCTGGACCAACAACCAGATCCTCCGCGTCCTCCTGAACACCGCCGGCAAGCCCGTCGACGGCGCCGAGCGCAACGACTACATCGGCTACGGCGTCGTCCGCCCCCGCGTCGCCCTCCCCACCCCCGGGGACCCCGGCCCGGCGGACGTGTTCCCGCTCCCCGATCTCGCCGCCGCATCGGCATCCGCATCGGCTTCCGCACAGGCCGACCCTCCCTCCCCCGGGGGAAAGATCACGTCATCCCCTGCACCCGGGGCCACGCCTGCGGTAGACAAGGGCGACGGCGACGACGACGGCCTGCCCTGGATCGCCCTCGGGCTGGGGGCCAGCGCACTCATCGGCGGGGCCGTCGCCGCAGTCTTCGTACGCCGGACCAGGCGCTGACCTGACCCGGCCCGCACGGGAGTGGAGCGCACCGGGTGTCCTTCGAAGAGGAATGGGCCGCCGCGCGCGCCACGGCCGCCGCCAACGCCTCCATGCGGCTCAACCAGGCTCCGCCCCCGGCGGCCCCCGGCGGCGGCGCCGACCTCGCGCTCAACCAGGACCACATCGGCGCCGTCGGCAGCGAGGCGTACAAGCTGCACTCCCGCCTCCAGACCGACGGCAAGCACGCCGCCACCGCCTCCGCCGAGGCAGCCGGTGCCCTCTCGAAGGCCGGCTTCGCCAGCGGCACCGCGCTCGCCAAGGCGAACACCCGCTGGGAGAGCCAGGTCAAAACGCTGGTCGCCGCCTGCGCGCAGATCTCCAACGGACTGAACTACTCGCTCCGCTCCCACGCCAGGGAAGAACAGCAGCTGTACGCCGAGTTCACGACGTCCAAGCTCGCCGAATACCTCAAGTAGGCGCCCGTGCTGACGTACGAGAACGTGCTGAACGCCCCGGTCGACAAGCTTTCCACCGCCGCCCGCGACTGGCGGGCCGTGGTCGCCAAGCTGGAGGAGCTGGCCGAGGCCGCCCGCAACGGCATGAAGGCCACGTCGGACAAGGCCGAGTGGAGCGGGGTCACGGCAGGGGTGGCGCGGTCCTTCGTGGACAAGACGGCCAAGGAGTTCGAGGACGCCGCCAAAGCGGCCAAGGGCATCCACCACGCCCTCACCCAGGCGCACGACACCTTCAAGGCCTCCCGGGACCGGCTGAGGAAGATCGCCGAGGAGGAGGCCCCGGCCGCGGGCTTCCGGGTCGACGCGAAGGGGAAGGTCGAGGCGTTACCCCTGACCACCGAGGCGGACCGCTACGCGGCCCGCCACGACCCCGACTACCAGGAGTCCCTCCGCGTCAACCGGCCGCTGTGGCAGGCCAAGATCGACGCCGCCGTCGACGCCTGCGACGACGTCGACCAGTCCCTGGCCCGGCTGCTGAACGCGAACGTCGCCGCGGACCACGACTTCAGCGCCCCGAAATACGCCGACCTCACCGCCGAACAGGCCGGCCGGGCGACCGACCTCGCCCGGAAGGGGCGGGGCCTCTCCCACGCCGAACTCACCGAACTCAACGAGCTGCTGGCCGACAACGCCAAACGGCCGGAGTTCTCCACCGCCTTCTACGGCAACCTCGGCCCGAAGGGCGCCCTCCAGTTCTTCGGGCAGATGGCGACCGACACAGGGGCTCGCGACTTCGACGAGCAGCGTCTGAAGGACATCCAGGACCTCCAGAAGAACCTGGGTCTCAACCTCGCGACCGCCACCGACCCGGACAACTCGCAGCACCTGCCGGACCGGTTCGCCCAGGACCTGCGCCGTCTGGGCACGGAGCGGATCGCGCTCTCGAAGTACGACGGCAATCCGCCCTTCGGGTACCAACTGCTCGGCGGCATCATGCGTTACGGGAACTACGACCCGCGCTTCCTGGTGCCCATCGCCGACCATGCCATTCAGGTTCAGGAGCAGGACAAGAACTTCTTCTTCCAGAACAAGCCGATCAACGGCTGGACGCAGACCCAGTTCAATCCCTCCGGTGGGAGTGGTGCCGGCTTCGACCCCGTGAACAGCTTCCTGGAGGCACTCGGGCACAGCCCGGAGGCCGCGACGGAGTTCTTCAGGCGCGACGGTTCGGATCTCGTGGCGTACAACCAGGACGGCACGGTCAAGGCAGGGGTGCCGCGGCTCGGCAAGGACGTCACGAACTACCTGGACTACTTCGCCCACGAGAAGTACGCGAGCCCGACCGACTCCAATGACCTGGATGCGAAAGGCGTGGCCGTAGCGAAGCAGTACATGCCCGATGCCCTGGGGCACGCGCTGGAAGCCGCGACGCTCGGCCATGCCTGGGACGATGCGGCACCACACCTGAAACGGACCGAGGGCACTGCGGAGGTCATGGAGGCGGTAGTCGCGAAGTACGGGGGCGACGCAGGGCTGCTCAAGCACCATGAGGCTCTCGCGGACAGCCTGGGCCGGATGACGGCCGGGTACATCGACGACGTCAACTGGGCCCTCAGCGAAGGCGATGAGGACGGAGTGTTCGCCCCTCCCAAGAACGCCCGGGACGGACATCTGGAGTTGGACCGGGAGGCCGCACGCGACCTGCTCAGCGCCCTCGGGCAGCATCCCGATTCGTATGCGACGGTGACCGCTGCGGAACGCGTTTACGGCGCCACGGTCCTGGAGTCACAGGGTTTCCACGACGGTCAGATCGACGAAGGGCGCGCCCGGTCCACGATCCGGGTGACGGCTGAGGTCCAGGGGATGCTCGACGACTCTCGCGCCGGGCAACTTGGCGCGGATACGGCGAAGAAGCACGAAGCGTTCGAGAAGGCAGTCGAGCAGCGCAGCGCGTGGATCGAATTCGGCACTTCGGCGGCCATCGGTGGGGCTGTCGCGCTCCTGCCGGCGACGCTTGCAGGTGCCGGAGTGGCTGCGGTGGCGGTGCCGATCGCCATCGATGTCGGTAGCGGTGCGGTGGAACAGGCGGCCTCTTCCGCGATCACCGAATGGTCGGACAAAACAGTTGAGAAGAGGAAGGGCGAACTCGACGAGGCCACGCATGCCACCACCAAGGCGTTGTACCAGGCCGGGGAACGTAGCGCCGAGACGCCGCTCAAGCAGTTCCAGGCGCGGCACGCGATCAGCGATACGAGCGTGCTCGGCAACAACCTCCACGACGCGATGGTGATCGGGTACGCCAAGGGCAATTCGCGGGCCGGCCAGCAGGGACATGAGGCAGAGACGGAAGAGACGTCGTGAGGCTCATACGCCCGGTCGTGGGAGTAGTGGGGCTGAGCCTGGCCATGGTCGCCTGTGTCGCCTTGCCGAAGGAGCGCGAGCTGGAACCGGAGGGGGTGGAGCCGAGGACGGTCTCCACCGCGCAGGTCTGCGGGGGGACCCTCTTCTCCCCGGAGGCCGGCCGGGCCTTGGAAAAGATCATGGATGGAACGGCATTCGTGATCCGCGAGCCCGAGGACGATCGCGGCGCTGCGGACATCGCGCGGGCCGTGGAGAACGCCTACCGCGCGGGGGCCGGTATCGAAAACATGCCGAACGGGACCTGCCGGATCAAGGGAGCACAGAAGCAGGGGACCGGGCGGGCGCCGAAGGCGAGCATGACCTTCATCGCCCGCAGCAAGCACGCAGGGCCGGCTGACCTGGTGGGCGCTGAGGGGACTGGCGTACGCGTTGACCGGGGAATCACGGACCATTCGGTCGTGTTCGACTGCGTCAGCTCCAGGGCCGGGTCCACGGCCGAAGTACCCGTGAGGATCACCGCCCGGTTCGACGGCAGATCGGCCGGTGAGAACCGCAAGGATCCGAGCAGAGCAGACGACTACCTCGTACTAGTCCACTCTGCAGCCCGCTCTGTCGCCGCTGAGCTGGGCTGCCTGGACGACGGCGGCCTGCCCGCGCAGTTCAAGGACCTCGAGCGGTACGTGGACGCCGAGTAGCCCGCTCCGGCCCGGAGACAGGCCGGAGGCCGTCCGGGTTTCGCTGCGGACGGCCTTCGGCTTCGGAAGCCGTGACCGGAATCGAACCGGCGTAACTCGCTTTGCAGGCGAGTCCCTCAACCACTCGGGCACACGGCTGGGGTGGGGTGCGAGTACGAACGTACGGGGTGCCGGGGGGTCGGGGAAGGCTGGTGCCGGGGTTGCAACGTGACTGCCATGCCGCGTTCACAGGGGACGCGGGACTAGGTCCGGCGGCTGAGGCGGGATCGGTCCAAATGACAGGGGCGAGAGTGGGCCGTGGACCTTACTCTGGGGCGATGAGCGCCGTTGAACCCGGGATATCCGAGACCGCCGATGCCGCCCCGCCGCCGCAGGGCGGCATTCTGGGGCCGGCGTACCGGACGCTCAGCGTCGGGGTGATCTCCGTGATCTTCCTGATCGCCTTCGAGGCCACCGCGGTGGGGACGGCCATGCCCGTCGCCGCGCGGGAGCTGGAGGGGATCGGGCTCTACGCCTTCGGGTTCTCCGCCTACTTCACCACCAGCCTCTTCGCCATGGTCCTGTCCGGCCAGTGGGCCGACAGGCAGGGTCCGCTGCGGCCGCTGACGGTGGGGATCGGGGCCTTCGCCGCCGGGCTGGTGTGTTCCGGGACCGCGCAGCTGATGGGCGTGTTCGTCGTGGGGCGGGCCGTGCAGGGGTTCGGGGGCGGGCTGGTGATCGTCGCCCTGTACGTGGTGATCAGCCGGGCCTACGAGGAGCGGCTGCGGCCCGCCATCATGGCCGCCTTCGCCGCGAGCTGGGTGGTGCCGTCGATCGTCGGGCCGCTGGCCGCGGGGACGGTCACCGAGCACCTGGGCTGGCGGTGGGTGTTCCTCGGGATCCCCGCGCTGGTCGTCGTCCCGCTGATGGTGGCGCTGCCGGCGATCCGGCGCACCGCCTCCGGCCCGGTGGACCCCGCGGCGCCCGCCGCGTTCGACCGGCGGCGGATCCGGCTGGCCCTCGGGATCTCGCTGGGCGCCGGGCTGCTCCAGTACGCCGCCCAGGACCTGCGGTGGCCGTCGCTGCTGCCCGGCGCCGTCGGCGCGGCGCTGCTGGTACCGGCGGTGCTGGGGCTGCTGCCGCGCGGCACCTACCGGGCGCGGCGCGGGCTGCCGTCGGTGGTGCTGCTGCGCGGGGTGGCGGCGGGGGCGTTCATCGGGGCCGAGAGCTTCGTGCCGCTGATGCTGGTCACCCAGCGCGGCCTGAGCCCGACCTGGGCCGGCTTCTCGCTCGCGCTCGGCGGGGTGACGTGGGCGGCGGGTTCCTGGGTGCAGTCGCAGGGGCGGACGGCGCCCTACCGGGAGCGGCTGATGGTGTCGGGGATGGTGATGGTGGCCCTGGCCATCGCCGCGGCCCCGGCGGTGCTGATCGAGGCGGTGCCGGTGTGGACGCTGGCCCTCGCCTGGGCCGTGGGCTCGCTCGGGATGGGCCTGGTGATCGGCTCGACCAGTGTGCTGCTGCTGAAGCTGTCCGCGCCGGAGGAGGCGGGCGCGAACTCGGCCGCGCTGCAGATCTCGGACGCGCTGGCCAACGTGGTGCTGCTCGCGGCCGGGGGTGCGGCGTTCGCCGCGCTGGGCGGGGGAGCGGTGGGCGCGGGGCACGTGGCGGCCTCGGCGGACGGGTCCGCCTCGCACCCGGCGGCGTTCCTGGCGGTGTTCCTGCCGATGGCCTGCGTGGCGCTGGTGGGGGCATGGGTGGCGACCCGCCTCGACCCGCCGCCGGCCGAGGACGAGGCCGCCGCCGCCTGAGGCCCGGCCGGTCCGGCCCCGCCCGCTGCAAGCCCCGCCCGCCCGCCTGCGAGCCCCGCCCGCCAGCCCGCCCCCCGCCCCGAAAACGGCGTGAGCGCGCCCGCCCCGCTGGCTAGGCTCCGGGGGTGACCGTGAACGAGCTGACCCTGCGCATGTCCCCCGCCGAGCACGCCGAGCTGGCCGACCTCGCCGACGCCACCGGTTCCACCGCCGAGGCGCTGGCGCGGGAAGCCGTACGCGCGCACCTGCGGCGGGAGCGCGAGCGCGTCGGGGCGCAGGCCGCGCGGCTGGCGCGGCGGCACGCCGGGCTGCTGAAGCGGCTCGGGGAGTGAGCGCCGCCGACCCGGTCCGGCACCTGACCCTCGCCGAGGTCCTCGACGTCGCCCGGCACGCCTGCCTGGCCCGGGACCAGTCCGTGGAGCTGCGTGCGCCCGGGCTGCTGGAGTCGGCGGTGCACCGGCCGCGGGCGCGGATGTACGGCACGCCGGCCTACGAGGACCCGTACGAACAGGCCGCCGCGCTGCTGCACGGCATCGCGGTGAACCATCCCCTGGTCGACGGGAACAAGCGCACCGCCTGGCTCGCCGCCGTGACCTTCCTCGCCGTGAACGGGGTCGATCCCGCGGCCGCCGACCAGGAGGCCGCGTACGGGCTGGTCGTCGCGGTGGCGTCCGGGGAGGAGGGCGAGGTGGCGGTGATCGCCGCCAGGCTGCGGGAGTTGCTGCCGGTGTGACGCTCGCCGCACCCGCCGAGGTCACGGGCCTGTCCCTCCTCGAGGGGCCGGCCGGCACCGGTAGGGTGGCCCGGTTGTCCTGCGTCCGACCACGGGTACCGGGGCGGCCAGGACGACCACGACTGCCACGACCGCCGAGAGCAACGAACCGGAGACCGTGACTACTACCGCCTCCCACCACCTCTCACCCGCCTTCCCCGGCCGTGCCCCGTGGGGTACCGCCAGCAAGCTGCGAGCCTGGCAGCAGGGAGCGCTGGACAAGTACATCCAGACCCAGCCGCGGGACTTCCTCGCGGTCGCCACCCCCGGCGCCGGCAAGACGACCTTCGCGCTCACCCTGGCCTCCTGGCTGCTGCACCACCACGTGGTCCAGCAGGTGACCGTCGTCGCGCCGACCGAGCACCTGAAGAAGCAGTGGGCCGAAGCGGCCGCCCGGATAGGCATCCGGCTCGACCCGGAGTACTCGGCCGGGCCGCTGAGCAAGGACTACCACGGGGTCGCCGTCACCTACGCGGGCGTCGGCGTGCGCCCGATGCTGCACCGCAACCGGTGCGAGCAGCGCAAGACCCTGGTGATCCTGGACGAGATCCACCACGCGGGCGACTCGAAGTCCTGGGGCGAGGCCTGCCTGGAGGCCTTCGACCCGGCGACCCGGCGCCTGGCGCTGACCGGTACGCCCTTCCGGTCCGACACCAACCCGATCCCCTTCGTCACGTACGAGGAGGGCAACGACGGGATCCGGCGGTCCTCCGCCGACTACACCTACGGTTACGGCAACGCCCTCGGCGACGGCGTCGTCCGGCCCGTGATCTTCCTGTCCTACAGCGGCAACATGCGCTGGCGCACCAAGGCGGGCGACGAGATCGAGGCCCGCCTCGGCGAGCCGATGACCAAGGACGCCATCTCGCAGGCCTGGCGCACGGCGCTGGACCCGCGCGGCGACTGGATGCCCAACGTGCTGCGCGCCGCCGACCAGCGGCTGACGGAGGTCCGCAAGGGCATCCCGGACGCGGGCGGTCTCGTCATCGCCGCCGATCAGGACGCGGCACGCGCGTACGCGAAGCTGCTCCGGGAGATCACCGGGACCAGGCCGACCGTCGTGCTCTCCGACGACACCGGTGCCTCGAAGAACATCGACACGTTCAGCGCGAGCGACGACCGCTGGATGGTCGCGGTCCGCATGGTGTCCGAGGGCGTCGACGTACCGCGCCTCGCGGTGGGCGTGTACGCGACGACGATCTCGACCCCGCTGTTCTTCGCGCAGGCGGTCGGCCGTTTCGTACGGTCGCGCAGGCGCGGTGAGACGGCCTCCGTGTTCCTTCCGACGATCCCCTACCTCCTCGGCTTCGCGAGCGAGATGGAGGTCGAGCGCGATCACGTCCTCGACCGGCCGAAGAAGGCGGGAGAGGACGAGGACCCGTACGCGCAGTCCGAGAAGGAGATGGAGGAGGCGAACCGGCAGGAGGACGAGGACACCGGCGAGGACGAGCAGATGTCCTTCGAGGCGCTGGAGTCCGACGCCGTCTTCGACCGGGTGCTGTACGACGGCGCCGAGTTCGGCATGCAGGCGCACCCGGGCAGCGAGGAGGAGCAGGACTACCTCGGCATCCCGGGGCTGCTGGAGCCGGACCAGGTGCAGCTGCTGCTGCAGAAGCGGCAGTCGCGGCAGATCGCGCACAGCCGGCGCCGGCCGGACGCGGAGGCGGACCTGCTGGAGCTGCCGGCCGAGCGGCGGCCGGTGGTCTCGCACAAGGAGCTGCTGGAGCTGCGGAAGTCGCTGAACACGATGGTGGGCGCGTACGTCCACCAGAGCGGCAAGCCGCACGGGGTGATCCACACGGAGCTGCGCCGGGTGTGCGGCGGGCCGCCGAGCGCGGAGGCGACGGCGGGGCAGCTGAAGGAGCGGATCAAGAAGGTGCAGGAGTGGGCGACGCGGATGCGGTGAGCCGCTCCTGAGCACGCGGAACGCGGAACGGGGTCCGCGCGCTGATGCGCGCGGACCCCGTTCGGTGTGCTGCGGGTCAGGCGGAGACGCGGCGGCGACGGCCGGTGCCGGCGACCAGGGCCGCACCCATGGCGAGCGCCACACCGCCGGCGCCGAGCGCCCAGCTGGTGGCGGCGTCGGCACCGGTCTCGGCGAGCTCGCCGCCGGTCTGGGTGCCGCCGGTGTTGCCGGAGCCGGTGTTGGTGTCGACGATCGGCGTGGTGCTGGTGCCGCCGTTCGGCTTGGTGCCGGTGTTGCCGCCACCGGTGTTGCCGCCGGTGTTGCCGCCGCCCTGGTTGGCGGGGGCCTTCAGCGTCGAGCGCGCGATGTGCGACTCGGAGAAGGACTCGTCACCCTCGGTGTTGCTCCAGCCGACGGTGGCGATGGCGAACTCGGTCGCCGGGGCGTCCTTGGAGAACTTCAGGCGGAGCTTGATGTCGAACTCGTCGCCCTTCTCGATCGAGCCGCGACCGAAGTCGAGGGCGAAGGCGTCTTCCTCGCCCTCCGCCTCGACCGGGTACCAGTGCCACTTGCCGTCCTCGTCCGGCAGGTACACCTCCATGGAGATGTAGCCGTCCTTGAACGTGGTGGTACGGGTCAGCAGGTTGAGACCGAGGGAGTAGTCCTCGTGGTCGTCGCCGCCCTTGTTGTCCACGTGGACCGTGAACTCCTGCCAGGTGCCACCGGGGGTGAAGGTGGACGGGAGGCCCTTGACGGTGACCTTCGGGCCGGTCGCCTGCCACTCCTCGTCACCGGACTCGTCCTGGACGGTCTCGGTGGCGGCGGGCTTCTCGGCGGCGGGCTTGGCCGGGGCCGGGGCGGGAGCCGGGGTCTCGGCGGCCGGGGCCTGCGGGGCGGGCTTGGCGGCGGGCGTCTCGGCGGCCGGGGTCTCGACCGCCGGGGTCTCGACGGCCGGCTTGGCGTCAGCGGCCGGGGTCTCGGCGGCGGGCGCCGCGTCGTCCTTCGGGGCCGCGTCCGGCGTGGTGACGGCCGTGTTCTGTGCCTCGTCCGCCATCGCGGGCGTGGCCATGAGGACCGTCGGGCCCACCACGGCGGCAGCGGCCACGATGGCCATGCGCTTCAGCTTCACTGTTGCTTCTCTCCCCTGATAAGCGTTCGAGGCATGCGTTGCCCGCTCCCCCCAACATCATTTTTGAACACGATCAGAGTAAGGCCCGTGTAAACCGGTTTTCGGTCGATCGACATTACGAATCGATACAGTCGCGCGAAGAAAACGGCTTAAACCGGCAGTAGGCGACCGGATTCTGGACGAGGCCTTTCGCTCAGCGGACTCGCTCGCTACTGTCCCCGCATCGAACGCCCCGTGGCAGCGCCGCCGCGGGAGCGCAGCCGGTGCCATGGCCGCTACCGGCGGCCTCTCCATGCGTCGCCGTGGGACCGGCAGCGCTGCACCGCATGAGAGTCACCGCCGCCCACCTAAAACAGAGGGAGAGGCGTCGTGACCGCGGAAACCTCCCAGACTCTCGACCGAGGGCTCAGGGTCCTCAAGCTGCTCGCCGACACCGACCACGGTCTGACCGTCACCGAGCTCTCCAACCGCCTCGGTGTCAACCGCACGGTGGTCTACCGTCTGCTCGCCACGCTCGAGCAGCACGCCCTGGTCCGCCGTGACCTCGGCGGCCGGGCCCGCGTCGGGCTCGGCGTGCTGCGCCTGGGCCGGCAGGTCCACCCGCTGGTGCGCGAGGCGGCCCTGCCCGCCCTGCGCTCGCTCGCCGAGGACATAGGGGCCACCGCGCACCTGACCCTCGTCGACGGCACCGAGGCGCTCGCCGTGGCCGTCGTCGAGCCCACCTGGACCGACTACCACGTCGCCTACCGGGCCGGCTTCCGCCACCCGCTGGACCGCGGCGCGGCCGGCCGGGCCATCCTGGCCGCCCGCCAGGGGTCGCTGATCGAGCCCGGCTACACCCTCACCCACGGGGAGCTGGAGGCGGGCGCCAGCGGTGCCGCCGCGCCGCTCGTCGGCATCACCGGGCTGGAGGGCAGCGTCGGCGTCGTGATGCTGGCCGACGCCGTGCCGGAGCGGGTCGGGCCCCGCGTGGTCGACGCGGCCCGTGAGGTCGCCGACGCCCTGCGCTGATCGGCGCGGACACGGGCGGCGCGGTCCGGGCGGTCCGGGTCGGTAGATTGACCGGGTGCTCTCACGCCTCACACGTCTGCCGCGTCCCGCCGCCCTGGCCGTCTGCGCCGCGCCCGTCCTCGGGCTGTTCGCCCTCGCGGCCCTCGCGCCGCTGCCCTTCGTGGTGGCCGTGCCCGGCCCCACGGCCGACGTGCTGGGCACCGACCAGGGCAAGCCGGTGATCACCGTCACCGGCGCCCCGGTGCGGGAGACCAGGGGTCAGCTCCGGATGACCACCATCCGGGCCACCGGCCCCTCCTCGACGGTGAGGCTGCCCGAGCTGATCGACCACTGGTTCAAGGGCGACGAGGCGGTCATGCCCAGGGAGTCCGTCTATCCCTCGGGAGGGAGCGACCGGCAGATCGAGGAGCACAACCGGGAGGAAATGGCACAGTCGCAGTCGGCCGCCGTGACCGCCGCCCTCGGCTACCTCCGCAAGGACCCCGAGGACGTCAAGGTCCGGCTCGACCTCGCCGACGTCGGCGGCCCCAGCGCCGGGCTCCTCTTCACCCTCGGCATCGTCGACAAGCTCGTCGGCGACGGCAGCGGCGGCGACCTCACCGGAGGCCGCAGCATCGCCGGGACGGGAACCATCAGCGCCGACGGCACGGTCGGCGCCGTCGGCGGAGTGGGCCTGAAGACGCAGGCCGCGCGGCGCGACGGGGCGACCGTCTTCCTCGTGCCGAAGGCCGAGTGCTCCGACGCGAAGTCCGAACTCCCCGACGGGCTCCGGCTGATCCCCGTCACTTCCCTGACGGACGCGGTGAACTCGCTGCGGGCGCTGAACCGGAGTGAGAACGTGCCGTCCTGCTGACGGACGGCTTCGCGTTCAGCCCGCGCCAGGCGGGGAAGAGCAGCGGGCTGACGGTCGCCAGGAGGTAGACGGCGGCGAACAGCAGCAGGGCCTTCGTCACCCCGAAGCCGTCGACCAGCAGGCCCGCCGCGAGACCGCCCATCGGCATGGCCAGCTCGCTGCCCGCCATGCTCACGCTGGAGACCCGGCTGCGCAGGTCCTCCGGTACGAGCTCGGACACGACGGTGGTCAGGATCGGGTTGAGTACGCCCGCGCCCAGGCCGGCCAGGGCCATGGTGACCGCGAGGGGCAGTGGGGTGTCGGTGACGGCGGCGACCACGTAGCGGACGGCCCCGGAGACGAGGAAGGCTCCCGCGAAGACGGCCCTGCGGGGGAAGCGTTCGCCCCAGGCGCCGTACAGGAGGGCGCCCAGCAGGGCGAAGCCGCCGAAGAGGGAGACCATCAGGCCGAGCGTGGTGGCGCCGCCGAGGTCCTCGCGGCCGTGGACCGGCAGCAGGACGGAGGACCAGCCCTGGTCCAGCCCGTTGGTCGTCATCACCATGAGGGTGATGCCCATCAGGAGCCGTGAGCGGACCAGGAACCGCCAGCCCTCGGCGAGCTCGGCGCGGTAGGCGGCGAAGGAGGGTCTCTCCGGGGTGCGCCGGGGTTCCGCGGCCGCGACGCCCCGCAGGAAGGCGGAGACGAGCAGGGCGGACGCGGCGAAGGTGGCCGCGTCCACGAGGAGGACGGTCTCGGCCCCGAACACCGAGATCAGTACGCCCGCCACCGCGGCGCCGATCATCCGGGCCCCGCGCGAGACGGCGTCGTAGGCGCTCGCGGCCCGGGCGATGGTGGTGCCCGCGTGCTCGGCCAGGCTGGGCAGCAGGACGTAGCGGGCGGTCAGGCCGGGGGTGTGCACGAGGCCGCCGACGGCCATCAGCGCGCACAGCATCCAGAAGTCGAGCAGGCCCGCGGAGTGGAGGAGGGGGATCGCGCCGACCGACACGGCGCAGATCAGGTCGGAGGCGGCGGAGACCCGGCGGCGGCCGATCCGGTCGATGACCGGGCCTCCGACGAGTGCGGCGATCACCACGGGCAGGGTGGCGCAGAAGGCGACGACGCCGGCCCGCCCGGCGCTGCCCGTGGTCTGGAGCACGAACCACGGGACGCCGATCAGGGTCAGGGAACTCCCCGCTATGGAGATCGTGTTGGCCGCCAGGACCGCCGCGAAGGGCCGCCGGCTCACGCGGTGTGCTGCCGGACGCGGTGGTGGACGTGGGCCGGCTGCATCAGGCGTATGCCGGCGGCGACCAGGGCCTCGCCGAGGCGGTTGCGCAGGGCGGGCAGCGAGGGCAGGGCGGGCAGGACGGGGGAGGGGGCGGGAGCGGCCTCCCGGGCGAGGCGCCAGGCGGCGGCCTCGGCGGCGAGGGCGGTGGTGCGGGCGGCGTGGATCCGGGCGTGGGTGAAGGCGTGCATGGCAGGACTCCTTCTGCGGATGCGGCGGAACGACGGGGAAGGGAGGAAGGGATGCGGGGGAGGAAGGGATGCGGGGGAGGGAGGGGCTAGTCGGTGGCGCGGCGGGGGAAGGCGTGGGTGTGGATGCGGACCGTTTCCACCTCCTCCGCGTCCCCGGCGGGCGGCAGGTCCCGGTAGCTGTTGATCAGGTCGTGGAGCTTGTGGACCAGTTCGTGGGTCTGCCCGGGGGTCAGGCGGAGGGTGAAGTCGCTCAGGTCGCTGGAACCGCGCCACGCCGGTGACCAGTCGACCGACTCGCCGAGCCATGAGGTCAGCTCCTGCGTGTGGATCTTCATGATCTCGGCCAGGAAGACCTCGGCCGCCCCGCGCGTCTCGGGGTTGTCGTCGAGGACCAGCGAGTCGTCGAGGCGCGTGCCGTCATGCGCGGCCTTCCACCAGCGCTCACGCCCCTTGCCGCGCTCGGGCGCCTCCTCGATGAAGCCGTGCGCGGCGAGCTGGCGCAGGTGGTAGCTGGTGGCCCCGCTGGACTCTCCGAGCCGCTCCGCCAGCTGCGAGGCGGTGGCCGGGCCGCTCATGCGCAGGGCGCGGAGCAGCCGCATGCGCAGGGGGTGGGCGAGGCCGCGCAGGGAGCGGGAGTCCAGCGTCCGGACCTTGGGCTCCGGGGGCCCGGGCGGGGTGCCGGGACCGCTTTCCGGTTCGGGACGGGGGTCGGGTGCGGCGTTCTTTTCGGGCATGCCTCCAGCGTAGAGTTGCAAAGACTCCTGTGCAAGGGTTTCTTTGCAACCACTTCTTTGGAACTCGGCCGTCAGAGGGTCAGCCGTCCGCCGCCGCCTGCTCCACCAGCGGGATGATCCGCAACGGGACCGGGTTCTCCATGACGATCGCCGTGGACGCGCGGACGATCCCCTCGAAGCCCACCACCCGGTCGATCACCCGCTGGAGGTCGGCGTTGGACCGGGCCACGAGCCGGCACAGCATGTCGCCGTGCCCCGTCGTCGTGTGCAGCTCCAGCACCTCGGGGACGCCCGACAGGTGGGCCCGTACGTCGGCCCCCTGCCCCTGCTTGATCTCCAGCGTGGCGAAGGCGGTCACCGGATACCCCAGCGCGGTCGGGTCCACCTGCGGCCCGAAGCCGCGGATCACCCCGTTGGACTGGAGCCGGTCCAGACGCGCCTGCACCGTGCCGCGCGCCACGCCGAGCCGGCGCGACGCCTCCAGCACCCCGATCCTGGGCTCGCGCGCCAGCAGGACGATGAGACGGCCGTCGAGCTCGTCGATACCCATGGGAACCCTTCCTTGACCGGCTGGGCATACTGCACAGATCCTGCAGTCATGCTGGGGCTCCACTGGGCAATCTGTACAGCAGAAAAGGAAACTATTGCGCAGCTTGTGGAAGGGCGGGAATCTGCGCCTATGACTGAGACCCTGGACACCACCCCGCAGACCGCGCGTGAGGCAGACCCCTTCCCGGTGAAGGGCATGGACGCGGTCGTCTTCGCCGTCGGCAACGCCAAGCAGGCCGCGCACTACTACTCCACCGCCTTCGGCATGAAGCTCGTGGCCTACTCCGGACCGGAGAACGGCAGCCGCGAGACCGCCAGCTACGTCCTGACCAACGGCTCCGCGCGGTTCGTCCTGACCTCGGTCATCAAGGCGACCACCGACCACGGCCGCTTCCTCGCCGAGCACGTCGCCGAGCACGGTGACGGCGTCATCGACCTCGCCATCGAGGTCCCCGACGCCCGCGCGGCCTACGCGTACGCCGTCGAACAGGGCGCGCGCGGCCTCGACGAGCCGTACGAGGTCAAGGACGAGCACGGCACCGTCGTGCTCGCCTCGATCGCCACGTACGGCCAGACCCGCCACACCCTCGTCGAGCGCGTCGACTACACCGGCCCCTACCTGCCGGGCTACGTGGCCGTGGAGCCGATGGTGGCCCCGCCCGCCAAGCGGACCTTCCAGGCGATCGACCACTGCGTCGGCAACGTCGAGCTGGGCCGCATGAACGAGTGGGTCTCGTTCTACAACAAGGTCATGGGCTTCACGAACATGAAGGAGTTCGTGGGCGACGACATCGCGACCGAGTACTCGGCGCTGATGTCGAAGGTGGTCGCTGACGGCACCAAGAAGGTGAAGTTCCCCATCAACGAGCCGGCGATCGCGAAGAAGAAGTCGCAGATCGACGAGTACCTGGAGTTCTACAACGGGCCGGGCGTCCAGCACATCGCGCTCGCCTCGAACGACATCGTCGCGACGGTGCGGAGCATGCGGGCCGCGGGTGTCCAGTTCCTGTCCGTGCCGGACACCTACTACGACACGCTCGGCGAGTGGGTCGGCGACACCCGCGTGCCGATCGACGAGCTGCGCGAGCTGAAGATCCTCGCCGACCGCGACGAGGACGGCTACCTGCTGCAGATCTTCACCAAGCCGGTCCAGGACCGCCCGACGGTGTTCTTCGAGATCATCGAGCGCCACGGGTCCATGGGCTTCGGCAAGGGCAACTTCAAGGCGCTGTTCGAGGCGATCGAGCGGGAGCAGGAGAAGCGCGGCAACCTGTAGGCCGCGCGGCCCCGGCGGAGTCGCTCCGCCGGGGGCCGGTGACCCGGTGCGCCATGAGGGCGGGGCGGGGGTGGCGCTGCGCGCGCCGCTCCCGCCCCGCCCTCCGCCCTTCCCCGCCCTCCGCCCTTCCCCGGGCCTCACCCCGGACCGCCCGTTCCCCGGGCCCGCCCCGCCCCGCCCGCCCGGCTCAGGCGGTGACCGGCCTGGGCTTGGGCCCGGCCGTCGCCGGCTTCGCCTTCGCCTTCGGCGGGTTCGGTTCCGGGAGGTCCGGGGCCACCCACGGGGTGCGGGGCTGCATGTTCTCCGGGCCGCCCGCCGGGGGCTCGCCGACGGCCGACAGGGCCTCCTTCGCCAGCGGGCCCCGCAGCGGGGAGAAGACCGGGTTCGTGCGCAGCGCCGTCTGCAGGCTCCGGCGGGCCGCCGCCTCGTCGCCCAGGGCGCGTTCGATCACCGCCCGGTGGTAGGAGAACTCCGCGCTCCGCAGCCCGGGGTCGGTCGCCTTCCTCGCGTACTCCAGGGCCTGCTCGTCCTCGCCGCTCCGGTGCAGCGCCCATCCCAGGGCGTCGGCCACCTGCACGCTCTTGTGCCGGGCCCATTCCGCCGACAGGCGGCGTACCGCCCGGGCCGGGTCGCCGTGGTCCGCCTCGTACAGGCCGAGGACCACCTCCTCGTTGACCCCGTTCGCCCCGCCCGCCGCCGCCAGCGCCGCCAGGGAACGGTACTGCGCCCGCGCCTCCTCCGGCCGCTCCAGCGACTCCAGCAGCTCGCCCAGCTCCAGCGCCAGCCGCGGCACCGGGGTGCGTCCCAGCGCCAGCCGGTAGTCGCGTACGGCCTCCCCGCCCCGCCCCAGCGCCGCCAGCGCCCTGGCCCGGCCGCCGAGCGCCTCGCCCTGCGCCGGGTCGGTGCGCAGCGCGGCCTCGTACTGGCGCAGCGCCTCGCCCGGGTCACCGCGCTCCCATGCCAGCTCCCCGAGCCGGAACAGTACGTACGCCTTCTCCGCCGGGGACTTCGCCTCCCCGCCCGCCGCCTCCAGCGCCACCACCGCGTCCTCGCGCCAGCCCCGGTCCCGGTACACCCGGGCGGCCCTCAGGTGCGCGGCGAAGCCCGGCCGGAGCTCCATCAGCCGGTCCATCGCCCGCTGCGCGGCCTTGTAGTCGCCGAGGCCCGTGTACGCGTCCACGAGGACCGGGTACGCCGTCCAGCGCCGCGGCGCCTGCGCCCGTACCAGCTCGCCCCACTTGCGCGCCGTCCCGAAGTCCCCCCGGGCGCCGGCCAGCGCGCCCATGCCCGTCATCGCGTCGAGGTTGCCCTTCTCGGCGGGGCGGACCTCCAGCGACCGCTTGAGCGCCTTCTCCGCCTTCGGGTACCACCCGGAATCGGCCGTCCGCCGCGCCCGTTCCAGGTACGCCGAGCCGAGCACCGCCCACGAAGCGTCGTCCCCCGGGTGCGCGGCGACCCACTTCTCCCGGTCCGCGACCAGCGCCGTCAGGTCCACCGCCGCCGCCGGCGCACCCATGCCCACCGCCGACGCGGCCCGTTCGCTCGGCCCCGGAGGGCGTGCGTCGTCACCGGTGCGCGCCGGGCGGATCAGCAGGGCCCCGGCGATGAGGACCACCGCTACCGCGGCCGCCACGACCGTCTTGCGGCCGGTGAAGTTCACGGGTGGCGCGGGCTGCTGGGATTGCTCGTCGAAACCGTGCATGCGCTCACTGTGCGTCAATATGAAGAGCGCGCCGAGGTGTCCGAAGCCGGTCGCGGCCGTGTTCACACCGATGGCCCCGGCTGCCACTGTGGCCCCATGGATGACGCTCTCACGGTCCGACTCGGTGAAGGACTCCCGCCCGAGGCGCTGCTGACCGACCCTCAGGTGACCGCCTCCTACGCCCGCGACACGGCAGGCTTCTGCGCCGCCGGCACCCCGGCCGCCGTCGTCCTGCCCCGGACCGTGGAGCAGGTCCGGCACGTCATGCGCACCGCCACCGCCCTACGCGTCCCCGTGGTCCCGCAGGGCGCCCGCACGGGCCTGTCGGGGGCCGCCAACGCCTCCGACGGCTGCATCGTGCTGTCCCTGGTGAAGATGGACCGGATCCTGGAGGTGTCCGCCGTCGACCGGATCGCCGTCGTCGAGCCGGGCGTGGTCAACGCGGTCCTCTCCCGGACCGTCGCAGAACAGGGCCTGTACTACCCGCCCGACCCCTCCAGCTGGGAGCAGTGCACCATCGGCGGCAACATCGGCACCGCGTCCGGCGGGCTGTGCTGCGTGAAGTACGGGGTCACCGCCGAGTACGTGCTCGGCCTCGACGTGGTGCTGGCCGACGGGCGGCTGCTGCGCACGGGACGGCGTACCGCCAAGGGCGTCGCCGGGTACGACCTGACGCGGCTGTTCGTCGGCTCCGAGGGCACGCTCGGCGTGGTGGTCGGGGCCGTCCTCGCACTGCGGCCGGCGCCGCCCCGGCAGCTGGCGCTCGCCGCCGAGTTCCCGTCGGCCGCGGCCGCCTGCGAGGCCGTCTGCGCCGTCATGGAGGCCGGCATGACGCCCTCGCTGCTGGAGCTGATGGACCGGACGACCGTCCGCGCCGTCAACGCCCTCCAGCGCGGGGCCCGCCCCCGTTCGAGCGGGACCGAGAGCTCGGGGGAAGGCCTGCCCGAGAGCACCGAGGCGTTGCTGCTCGCCGCCTTCGACACCCCGGACGCGCCCGCCGCCCTGGAGGCCGTGGGCGGGATCTGCGCCGCCGCCGGGGCGAGCGCCGTCGTACCCGCCGAGGACGAGGCGGAGACCGAACTGCTGCTCGGGGCACGCCGGATGTCCCTCACCGCCCTGGGGGCGCTGCGGCCCGCCACGATGATCGACGACGTGTGCGTCCCGCGGTCGCGGCTCGCCGAGATGATGGACGGGACGGCCGCCATCGCCGCGGAGCACGACCTCCTCATCGGCGTCTGCGCGCACGCGGGCGACGGCAACACCCACCCGGTGGTCTGCTTCGATCCCGCCGACGAGGACGAGACGCGGCGGGCCCGGGAGTCCTTCGACGCGATCATGGCCCTGGGGCTGTCCCTGGGGCTGTCCCTGGGCGGGACCATCACCGGGGAGCACGGCGTCGGAGTGCTGAAGAAGGAGTGGCTGGCACGGGAACTCGGGCCGGTGGGCCTGGAGATGCAGCGTGCCGTCAAGCGGGCCTTCGACCCGCTCGGGCTGCTGAACCCCGGCAAGCTCTTCTGACGGCCCGCCCGTGCGCGGCGGGACGCGGCGGGTCACAGTTCGCCGTCCGCGGGCTCGTCGGAGGGCCACGGGTCGCGCAGCCACAGCTCGTCGGCGGGGGTGGGGGTGAGCAGCGCGGCCAGGGCGTCGTCCAGGCCGAGCCGCTCCGCCTCCGTCCCCGGGGGGACCGTGCGCAGGGTGTGCTCCAGCCAGGCCGACACCGCACCGGCCGGGGCCTCCAGGAGGGCGTCGCCGTCGGGGGAGCTGAGCGCCATGCACAGGACGGACTCGCCGCCGGTCTTCGTGGGCCAGATCCGGACGTCCCCCTGGCCGCACGGGCGGAACACCCCCTCGACGAGCAGCTCGCGGGCGAAGGTCCAGTGGACCGGCATGCTGGAGCCGGAGTGGAAGGTGACGTGCACGGCGTAGGGGTCGTCGGTGAGGTACAGCAGCTTCGCGGGGACGGGGATGCTGCGCTCGGGAGACAGGACCAGCTTCAGTTCCAGTTCGCGCTCGACGACGGGGTGGTGGTGCATGACGGCCTCACTTCGGGCGTTCGCGGGCGGACGCGGGACGGTTCTCGCCCCGCACGAGGAGAGAGCACCCTCGTGCCCGGGTATGACGCGGGTTTCCGTGACGAATGTCAGGTTGGCCGGAATCTGTCGGCTGACCGAAACCGGTCGGCGGGGGCGAGGCCGGGGTGAGGTTCGCCCGAAGGCTTGGAATCTCCCGTTACCGGACCTGCCGGCAGGGGGTTCTTGGCTATGGTCCTCCCCTTGGTCCTCCCCTGCACAAGCCTCGAGCCACGATCGGAGTTGGGGACATTGACGGCCTCCCCTGGTGACGGAGAGCACGCGGCCCGCGAGGGCTACTACCCCGACCCGTCCGTCCCCGGCTACGTCCGGTACTGGAACGGCGCGTCCTGGGTCCCGGGTACGAGCCGTCCCGCCGCTCCCGCCGCCACGCGCGTGGAGGAGACGGGGCCGGTGTTCCTGGACGAGACCGCGATGACGGCGGCCCTGCGGGACCCGCGCCCCGCGGCGAACCGGCAGCCGCCGCCCCCGGTCGTCCGGGAGCCCGCTCCCGAGCCCGACGGCGAACGCGCGGGCACGGTACGGGCCGCCGCGGCGGAGCGGGCCCGGAGCACCGCCCCGGGCGGCGCGGGCCGTGCGGCCGGGGCCGGGTGGCCCGAACCGGAGCTGGACGCGGGGCCCGACGCGCGGCCCGACGCGCAGCCCGACGCGGGGTCCGGGCCGGCGGCGGGACGGGGGCAGGCGGGGTGGCAGGTCGACCCCGTCCACCAGGCGGGCTTCGGCGGTCCCCGCGACGCACGGGTCTCGTGGGGGGACCCGGCGGAGTCCGAGCCCGTCCGGCCCGCCGCCGGGATCTCCCTGGCCCGGCCCGCCGCGGCCGCGGCCGGCGCGCAGCGGCTCCCGGCGCAGGCCGTCGCCGCCGAGAGCGTCGGCATCCTCTCGGCCCGCCCGCCGGCCTGGCCCGACGCCCCGGGCGCCGGTGCCTCGGGCCTCACCTCCAGCTGGCCGGAGGCCCTGCCGGACGCCCCGCACCGGCGGCCGGAGCCGGAACCGGAGCGCCGGGTCCCGGCGACGCGCGGGGCCCCGGCCCCCGCCCGCCCCCGCCCCGCGGCCCCCGCCCCGGAGCCCACGGCCCCCGCGCCCGCGCCCGCGGCCCCCGTCGCGGTGGCCCCCGCCCCGGAGCCCGCCGCCGACGCGCCCGCCCCCGTACGGGAGGACGGCCGGGCCGTCTTCGAGCGGATGGCGGAGCGGGCGGCGCGGCCCGCCGGTCTGGGGCGCCGGGGGGCGGCCCGGACGGCGGACGCCCTCGTGCACGCCGCGGTCGCCGCGGCCGCGGCGCTGCCCCTCGTACCCCGGGTGACGGCCCATCTGGACGCGAAGGTGGAGGCGGCCCGGGCGAGCGGGCGCACCACCACCGTCTACCTGCTCGACGCCACCACCGCCGGGCACCTGGGCCTCGTGCTCGGTGCCGTCCTGCTCTTCGGCGTCCTCTACGAGGTCCTGCCCACCGCCCGTTGGGGCCGTACCCCGGGCAAGAAGCTGTTCGGCGTGCGCGTTCTGGCCACCGCCACCCTGCGCCCGCCCGGCTTCGGCGCGGCCCTGCGCCGCTGGCTCGTGTTCGCGTTGCTGGGGCTGCCGGGCAGCCTGTGGTGCCTGGTGGACCGGCAGCGCCGGCGGGCCTGGCACGACCGGGCGGCCGGGACGTACGTGACCCGCTGAGCGGTCCGGGCGGCGTGCCGGGGGGCCGTGCCCCGGACGGACGCGGCCGCGTTGCGCGGCGGGCGGTGCCGGGTTCGACTCGGGCCATGAGCACCGATCAGCCGCCGCCGGGCCAGCCGCCCGAGGACGACCCGTTCCTCAAGAAGCCCCAGGAACCGACGCCTCCGTCGGGCGGTTCGCCGTACGGTTCACCGCCCCCCGACGGCGGCGGCTACCCGCCGCCCCCGCCCCCCGGCGGATACCCCCCGCCCCCGCCCCCGTACGGCGGCGGCGGCGGACCGGGGGACCCGTACGGCGGAGGAGGCGGCTACGGCATGCCCGATCCGCTCGCGGGGATGCCCCCGCTCGCCGACTTCGGCAAGCGGCTCCTCGCGCGCGTGCTCGACGCGCTGATCATCGCGGTGCCGCTGTTCCTCATCCAGCTGCCCTTCGGCACCAGGCGCTACGTCGTGGACACCGAGGAGGGCGAGGACGTCACCGCCGTCATCTCCAAGTCGTACGGCGGCACGGGTCTGGTGTGGACGCTGATCGCGATCGTCGCGTACGTCGGCTACGACTGGTGGTTCACGCACAAGGGCGGCCGGACCCTGGGCAAGAAGGCGCTGGGCCTGCGCGTCGCGATGCTCAACGACGGCAGCGTGCCCCCGTCCGGCCCGGCGCTCGGCCGCGCGGTGGTGCTCTGGCTGCCGACGCTGGTGTGCTGCTTCTGCCTGTGGCCGCTCGCGCTGATCGTCTCGATGCTCGTGGACAAGCCGTACCGGCAGGGGCTCCACGACAAGGTGGCCAAGACGGTGGTGGTCAGCTCCTCCTGAGCCGGGCGGTACGAGGACGCGCGCGGGCGGCCGGCCCCACCGGGGGCGGCCGCCCGCGCCGGTGTCCCGTCAGTGGTGGACGCGGTGGTCCGCGGCGGCCGTGCGGGGCCCGGGCACCCGGGAGGCGTCCGCCCCCGCCGCCGGCCCGCCGGGCGCGGCCCCCCGTCCCGCGGACGTCACGGCCCCCCGCCCGCCGGTCCGCCGCGCCGCGTGCCGGCCGCGGCGCCGGGGGACCGGGACCGTGAGCGCGACCAGCAGCCCCAGGGCGAGCGCGGCGGCGGAGATGACCGCGACTCCGATCCCGGTGCTCGTCTGCGAGAGCAGCAGCATGGCGATCGTCGACACGACGACGGTGGCGGAGCCGTAGGCGAGCTGTGCGGCAGTCGGACGCGGCATGGCTTCTTCCGTCCTCGAGGCGTGGAGGGGGGAGTCGCCTCAACCGGTCGCGCACGCGTCAAGTGACTCTCCCAGGGCTTGCCCGGACGGAGTGACAGGTAAGCGTGAGCTTACCCACGGTGCCGGGGCACGGAGGGGCGCACGGCGTCGCACGCCTGGTCGCAATACCCGGAATGCCCGGGTCGGGGGGAGGTCTTCGCCCCGGATGGGGCCGTATGGCGACGGAACGTCCGAATAGCGGAACTGGCTGACCGCATAGTGCAGTTGTAAGGAAGAAGTCAAGGTCTGTCTTTTCTTTGGACTCTCCGGTCAAATGTCGTCACTTGAGACGCGCGCCGCGCGGAACCCCCCGCTCCTATGGAGACGTTCCGACCTACGTTGCGGCCGCGGGAGGGGAACGCATCAAGTGACCGGAAACTCCACCAGGCGTCGCGCGCTGCGCGCCGCCGCCGTCGGCGTGACCATGGCCGCCACCGCGGCCTCGGGCGCCTTCTTCACCACGGCCCAGGCCACCACCGCTTGGGGCAGCGCTCCGGCTGTCGACAAGCAGGACCCGAGCTCCCCCGCGAAGGAGCAGGTCGAGCACAACCTCGAAACCCCGTTCAGCAAGCAGAACGCGCAGGCGCGCGAGGCGGCCCTCGACCAGGTGCTGGCCGGCAAGAAGAACGTCGAGCAGCGCGGTGCCTCGAAGGTCGTCAAGCTCGACGACAAGAAGTACGTCGAGCTGGGCCGCGAGAAGACCGACAAGATCTTCACGATCCTCGTGGAGTTCGGCGACCAGGTCGACAGCACGACCATGCACGACCCCGACGGCCCGGAGGGCCCGAAGCCGGCCGAGCCGAAGTACGGCGGCACCCCCGGTCCGCTGCACAACACGATCGCGCAGCCCGACCGCGCGACCAACAACAGCACCGCCTGGCGCAAGGACTTCAGCCGCGAGTACTTCCAGGACCTGTACTTCGGTACGGGCCAGGGCAAGGAGTCGCTGAAGACCTACTACGAGAAGACCTCCTCGGGCCGCTACTCGGTCGAGGGCGAGGTCTCGGACTGGGTCAAGGTCCCGTACAACGAGGCCCGTTACGGCTCGAACTTCTGCGGCCAGTCCAACTGCTCCAACGTGTGGGACACCGTCCGCGACGGCGTCACCGCGTGGACGGAGGCCCAGAAGAAGGCTGGCAAGACCGACGCCCAGATCAAGGCCCAGCTGGCGCAGTACGACCAGTGGGACCGCAACGACTTCGACGGCGACGGCAACTTCAACGAGCCCGACGGCTACATCGACCACTTCCAGATCGTCCACGCGGGCGAGGACGAGTCGGCCGGCGGCGGCGCGCAGGGCAAGACCGCGCTGTGGGCGCACCGCTGGTACGCGTACGGCACGGACGTCGGCAAGACCGGCCCGGAGAACAACAAGGCCGGCGGTACCCAGATCGGTGACACCGGCATCTGGGTCGGCGACTACACGGTGCAGCCGGAGAACGGCGGCCTGGGCGTCTTCGCGCACGAGTACGCCCACGACCTCGGCCTGCCGGACCTGTACGACACCTCCGGCGGCGGCGAGAACTCGGTCGGCTTCTGGTCCCTGATGTCGGCGGGCTCCTGGCTCGGCCAGGGCAAGGACTCCATAGGCGACCTCCCGGGCGACATGACCGCCTGGGACAAGCTCCAGCTGGGCTGGCTGAACTACGACACGGCCAAGGCCGCGACGAAGTCCACCCACAAGCTGGGCGTGGCCGAGTACAACACCAAGGACAAGCAGGCGCTGGTCGTCGAGCTGCCGAAGAAGCAGGTCAAGACCGACATCGTCGCTCCCGCCGAGGGCTCCTCGCAGTGGTGGAGCCAGATGGGTGACGACCTCAAGAACACCCTGACCCGGTCGGTCGACCTGACCGGCAAGAAGTCCGCCGCCCTCTCCCTCAAGGGCTGGTGGGACATCGAGGCCGACTACGACTTCCTCTACACCGAGGTGTCCACGGACGGCGGCGCCACCTGGACCGCCCTGGCCGGCACCGCCGACGGTGCGGCCATCCCGGCCGACGCCTCCGGCAGCCCGTCGCTGACCGGCACCTCCGGCGCCTGGAAGGCGCTGAACTTCCCGCTGGCCGCCTACGCGGGCAAGAAGGTCGACCTCCGCTTCCGCTACCAGACGGACGGCGGCGCGGGCGGCAAGGGCTTCACGGCCGACGCCGTCACCCTGACCGCGGACGGCGCCGCGCTGTTCACCGACGGCGCCGAGAACGGCGACAACGGCTGGACCGGCAAGGGCTTCGAGCGGATCGGCGCGGGCTTCACCAAGGAGTACCCTCAGTACTACATCGCCGAGAACCGCCGCTACGTCTCGTACGACTCCACCCTCAAGGTGGGCCCGTACAACTTCGGCTGGGCCAACACCAAGCCGGGCTGGGTCGAGCACTACCCCTACCAGGACGGTCTGCTGATCTGGCTGTGGGACAAGTCCCAGAAGGACAACAACACCAGCCAGCACCCGGGCCAGGGCCTGATCCTGCCGGTGGACGCCAACGCCAAGCCGATGAAGTGGTCGGACGGCACCCTGCTGCGGAACAAGATCCAGCCGTACGACGCCACGTTCAGCGCGTACTCCACGGACGCGTTCACCCTGCACAAGAACGGCGAGTCGCTCTTCGTCAAGCCGAAGCCCGCGAACATGGTCTTCGACGACCACAAGGGCAAGTACTTCTACGACGAGAACCCGACCGGCTCGGTGAAGGTCGCTGACACCAACACCAAGATCAAGATCGCGAAGGAGACCTATGACGGCCTCCAGATGACGATCGAGGTCGGCCCCGCCGTCAAGTAACCCGGTAAAATCGCAGGTCAAAGCATGATCGGCCGTCGCCCTCTAGCGGGCGGCGGCCGATCGCGTTTAGATGCGTGGGCGACTGTTCTTATTGACGGGGGAGCTGAAGATCATGCCCGGTGGAGGTTTCGTCAGACTGCCAGGCGGCAGCGTGGTGGTCGCGCTCACGCTGCCGTGGCCGCCCTGCGCGGAGGGCGGTCACGACGGGAACGTACGCGTACTGGTGCACGCCGCGAACCGGGCCCGCGCCCTGACCAGGCTGCGGAACCTCGGCATGCGGGCCGTGTACCTGCGGGGCAACGCGCAGCCCCCCACCCCCGACGAGGTCACCGCCGTCCTCCACCACCCCGACGGCCTGCTGTGGCGCGGGGCCCCGGACCGCGCGCAGGAGCTCTGGCACCCGATCCGCGCCCTCCTGGGCGGCTGACCCGGCTCGGGCCGCCCCGGCCGGCTCAGCCGTTCTCGCCGCCGACCAGGGTCACGCCGGCCGCCCGGAGCTCCTCCAGCGCCTTGCCGGTGGTGTGCGGGGCCACGGCGGCCGTCAGGTCCAGCAGGACGCGGGTGGTGAAGCCGGCGCGGGCGGCGTCGAGGGCGGTGGCCTTCACGCAGTGGTCGGTGGCGATGCCGACCACGTCCACCTCGCTCACGTGCCGCTCCCGCAGCCACGCGGCGAGGCCCAGGCCGTTCTCGTCGCTGCCCTCGAAACCGCTGTACGCGGCCTCGTAGGCGCCCTTGTCGAAGACCGCGGCGACCGCCCCGGAGGCGACGGCGGGGGCGAAGTTCGGGTGGAAGCCGACGCCCTCGGTCCCGGCGACGCAGTGCACCGGCCAGGACGTCTCGTAGTCCGGTTCGGCCGGGGGCCGGGCGAAGTGCGACCCCGGGTCGACGTGGTGGTCCCGCGTCGCGACGACGTGCCGGTAGCCGGGCGTGGTCTGCCCGATCAGCTCGGTGATCGCGGCGGCGACGTCGGCCCCGCCGGTGACCGCGAGGCTGCCGCCCTCGCAGAAGTCGTTCTGTACGTCGACGACGATCAGTGCGCGGTGCATGTCGCGTGTCCTTCGGGTCGGTGTGTGTGGTCGTGCGGTGCGGCGGGCCCCGCGGGGGCTCTTGCCCCACCCCGCCCCTTCCCGAAACTGCGGGACCGACCCCCGGGGAACGCCGCGGGGCCGGGCGGGCGCCCCGCTCCGCGCGGCCGCCCCGCCGGGGCCGGGCCGCGCGCGGGCGGCCTCAGTACAGGGTCTCCGTCGGGATCACGGCCTCGCCCCGGGACAGCTGGGTCGCCGAGAGGGGCAGCCCCGCGCGGGCCGCGCGGTGGCGGTCGCGGGCGGCCTCCAGCGGCTCGCGGGCCACCACCTCGCCCCCCTTCACCAGCGGGACCAGCAGCTGCGCGTCGGCCAGCGCGGCCGGGACCGGTCCGGTACCGACGACCTCCGCCTCCGCGACCCCGTCGGAGTCCACCCGGCGCGCCGCCCACTTGCGACCGCCGACGGAGGTCTTGCCGCCCGAGGACTTCTTCGCCACCGGCACCAGCGGCGCCTTCGGGTCGGCCGACGCCGCCCGGGCGACCAGCTTGTAGACCATCGAGCAGGTCGGGTGCCCGCTGCCGGTCACCAGCTGGGTGCCCACCCCGTACGCGTCCACGGGCGCGGCCGCCAGCGAGGCGATGGCGTACTCGTCCAGGTCGGAGGTGACCACGATCCGGGTGTCCGTGGCGCCCAGCTCGTCCAGCTGCTGGCGCACCCGGTGCGCCACCAGCAGCAGGTCGCCCGAGTCGATGCGCACCGCGCCCAGGCCCGTCCCGGCGACGTCCACCGCCGTGCGGACCGCTTCCGCGACGTCGTACGTGTCCACCAGCAGGGTGGTCCCGCTCCCGAGCGAGGTGACCTGCGCGGTGAAGGCGTCCCGCTCGCTGTCGTGCACGAGGGTGAAGGCGTGCGCGCTGGTGCCCACCGTCGGGATCCCGTACCGGAAGCCGGCCGCCAGGTCCGAGGTGGAACCGAAGCCGCCCACGTACGCGGCCCGCGAGGCCGCGACCGCCGCCAGCTCGTGCGTCCGGCGCGCCCCCATCTCGATCAGCGGCCGGTCGCCGGCGGCCGAGGCCATCCGGGAGGCGGCCGCGGCGATGGCGGAGTCGTGGTTGAGGATCGAGAGGATCACCGTCTCCAGCAGGACGCACTCGGCGAAGCTGCCCTCGACCCGCAGGAGCGGCGACCCGGGGAAGTAGACCTCCCCCTCGGGGTAGCCCCAGATGTCACCCGAGAAGCGGTACGAGGCGAGCCAGTCGAGCGTCCGCATGTCGACGACGGCCCGGTCCCGCAGGAACTCCAGCACGGCGCTGTCGAACCGGAAGTTCTCGACGGCGTCCAGGACGCGCCCGGTGCCCGCCACCACCCCGTAGCGGCGCCCCTCGGGCAGCCGCCGGGTGAAGACCTCGAAGACCGAGCGGCGGTCGGCGGTGCCGTTCGCCAGGGCTGCCTGGAGCATCGTCAGCTCGTAGTGATCCGTGAAGAGCGCTGTCGACGGCACGTCCACCGGCAGGCCCAGGTCCGCAGGGTTCATGCCACGGATGCTAGCGCACATTTCGTCAAACTGACGAGATGTGGGGGTCCGTTTGTGCGACCGGCCCGCCACAGTGGCAGCATGGGACGAGTGAGTGTTGCTCCCATTGAGATCGAACGCACCGAATCCGCCGAGGAGACCTTCGCGGTCCCCGAACCGGACGTCCCGTGGGTGACCCTGGTGCACAACGACCCGGTCAACCTCATGAGCTACGTGACGTACGTGTTCCAGGCGTACTTCGGCTACCCCAAGGACAAGGCGACCAGGCTGATGCTCGACGTCCACAACAAGGGCAGGGCGGTCGTCTCGAGCGGCACCCGCGAGGAGATGGAGCGGGACGTGCAGGCCATGCACGGGTACGGGCTCTGGGCGACCCTCTCGCAGGACCGCGGCTGATGGGCGGCGTGTTCGAGCCGCTGAAGGGCGGCGGGGCCGCCGTGGCCCTGGACGAGATCGAGATCTCCATCCTGCGCTCGCTGGCCGTGCAGCTGCTGGAGCTGATCGGCCCCGGAGAGCCGGAGCCCGCCGAGGACGCCGACCCGCTGGCGGCGCTGTTCGCCTCCGACGGCCCCACCGAGCCCCCCTCCGACCCGGCGCTGGCGCGGCTCTTCCCCGACGCCTACGGGGGCCCCGACGGCCCGCGCCCGGGGCAGGACGCCGAGGAGCTGCGGGCCCGCTCGGCGGAGTTCCGCCGCTTCACCGAGAACGACCTGCGCACCCGCAAGCGGGAGGACGCGCTGGCCGTCGTGCGCAGCCTCGACGCCCTCACCCCGGCCGGCGACGGGGCGGCGGTGCTGGAGCTGACCGGCGAGCTGCCGCTGCGCTGGCTCGGCGCGCTCAACGACCTGCGGCTGACCATCGCGGCCCGGCTCGACATCTCCGAGGACGACGAGAGCGCGACGCTCTTCCGGCTCCCGGACGACGACCCGCGCAAGCCGATGGTGATGGCGTACCTCTGGCTGGGCGGGCTCCAGGAGACGCTCATCGAGACCCTCTGACCGCCCGCGGGCGGGCCGGGGGCCCGCGGCCGTACGTCATGGACGCCTTCGCGTTCGCTCAGCGGACGCTCAAATCCGGATAACGATCAGATCACCGCCATGCGGTGATCTGATCCATTTCAGGCCTTATGTCCCGGTATTGCCGTGCCGAAGGCCGCTTCCGCGCCCTTTTCCCACCCGTAAGCCCGTGATAAATCTTCACGACCGCCGACGGGACGCCACCCATGTCCCCCGGCCCGCTTGAACCGGCTGACCGCCGGCGTGCAACTCCATCCGTATCCGGGGGGATCGAGGACCCGATCCGCAGCCGTTCCAGGCGCGGGTCGGCGTGGAGAAAGGCGCACCAAGACATGACCTCTGTGCAGGTCGAGCAGCACGACAGGACGCCCGGCGAGGGCGGTCAGGGCGAGGGCGACGGGGAGGGTTACCACCGGGCGCTCGGAGCCCGCCAGATCCAGATGATCGCGATCGGCGGAGCCATCGGCACCGGCCTGTTCCTCGGGGCGGGCAAGGCGATCTCCAAAGCCGGACCGAGTCTGATCCTGGCCTACGCCATCGCCGGCCTGGTCATCTTCTTCATCATGCGGGCCCTGGGCGAACTGCTCATGTACCGCCCCGTCTCCGGCTCCTTCTCGGACTACGCCCGCGAGTTCCTGGGCCCGTTCTGGGGATACGCGACCGGCTGGACGTACTGGCTGTTCTGGGTGGTCACCGGCATCACCGAGGTCACCGCCGCCGCGAAGTACATGGCGTACTGGACGGACGACAGCTTCCCGCAGTGGGCGTACGCGCTGATCTTCACCGTGATCCTCTACGCCGCCAACCTGATCTCCGTGAAGCTCTTCGGCGAGCTGGAGTTCTGGTTCTCCATGGTCAAGGTCACCGCCATCGTCGGCATGATCCTGATCTGCGCCGGCATCCTCACCATCGGCTTCTCCGACGCCGCCGCCACCGCCTCCGTCTCCAACCTGTGGAGCGACCGCGGCTTCTTCCCCAACGGCATCGGCGAGACGCTGATGACCCTGCAGATCGTGATGTTCGCCTTCCTCGCGGTCGAACTGGTCGGCGTCACCGCCGGCGAGTCCAAGGACCCCGCGAAGACCCTGCCCAAGGCCATCAACACCGTGCCGTGGCGCATCGCCGTCTTCTACGTCGGCGCGCTCATCATGATCATGTCGGTCATCCCGTGGTCGAACTTCAAGGCCGGCGAGAGCCCCTTCGTCCTCGCCTTCGAGAAGATGGGCCTCGGCGTCGGCGCCGCGATCGTCAACTTCGTCGTGCTGACCGCCGCCCTGTCCTCCTGCAACTCGGGCATGTACTCCACCGGCCGCATGCTGCGCGACCTGGCGCTCAACGGCCAGGGCCCGAAGTTCTTCACCAGGCTCACGAAGAACGGCACCCCGCTGGCCGGCACCACCTTCTCCGCCGCCCTCATGCTGGTCGGCGTCTGGATCAACTACGTCGCCCCGGGCAAGGCCTTCGACTACGTCGTCTCCTTCGCCACCATCTCCGGCATGTGGGCCTGGGTCATGATCCTGGTCTGCCAGATCCGCTACCGCGCCAAGGCCGACCGCGGCGAGCTGCCGCAGTCCTCCTTCCGCGCCCCCGGCGCCCCCTGGACCAGCTGGTTCGCCCTGCTCTTCATCGGCATGGTCGTCGTGATGATGGGCGTCGACAAGGACTCCCGCGTCTCGCTCTACTGTGCCCCGCTGTGGGGTCTGCTCCTGGGTGTCTCCTACCTGGTCCTCAAGGCCCGCAACCCGAGCGGAGCCGCCTTCAACAAGGTCACCCGCTGACCCGCGGGACCTGAGCCCCCGGCCGCCCGGCACGGCCGGGACACGACGCCCCGGGCCCTGCGCCCGGGGCGTCGTGTCCACCATTCGGGCCCTCCCGTACCACTCCTCGGTACGGTAGGGCCCGTCTGCTTATCCTGTCGCTCATGCTGACCCTCACCCAGGCCCTGTACGACCAGATCGTCGAGCACGCCCGCAAGGACCACCCGGACGAGGCGTGCGGCGTGGTGGCCGGCCCGGCGGGCACCGGACGCCCCGAGCGGTTCATCCCGATGCTCAACGCGGCCCGCTCGCCCACGTTCTACGAGTTCGACTCCAAGGACCTGCTCAAGCTCTACCGCGAACTGGACGACCGGGACGAGGATCCCGTGATCGTCTACCACTCGCACACCGCCACCGAGGCCTACCCCTCGCGCACGGACGTCACGTACGCGAACGAGCCCGGCGCGCACTACGTCCTGGTCTCCACGGCCGACCAGGACGGCCTCGGCGAGTTCCAGTTCCGCTCCTACCGGATCGTCGACGGCGTCATCACGGAGGAAGAAGTGCAGGTCGTGGCCGCCTACTGACCACCATGTGAGCCTCCGGCGTCCACGATGCGGGATCACACTCCAAACGGGGGACCGGGAATCGTTAACATGACCGCATGGTTTCCCACGACGTGAGCATCGAGACGCCCGGCAGGCTGCTGCTCGTGGCGCGGCTGCACGTCGACCTGTGCCGCCTCGCCAGCGCCATCTGTCCTGCCGCCTGAGCACCCGGCCCCCTCCGCGCGGGGCAGCACGAACGCGCGCCCGCACACTCCTTCGCCCCTTTCACGACACTGGAGCCTGCCATGGCCATCGAGGTCCGCATCCCCACCATCCTCCGCACCTACACCGACGGCGAGAAGGCCGTCAACGGCGAGGGCGCCACCCTCTCCGAGCTGTTCGAGGACCTGGAGACCCGCCACAAGGGCATTCGGGAGCGACTCGTCGACCAGGACGCCGGCGGCCAGCTGCGCCGCTTCGTGAACGTCTACCTCAACGACGAGGACGTCCGCTTCATCGACGGCATCTCCACCGCCCTCAAGGACGGCGACAGCGTCACCATCCTCCCGGCCGTGGCCGGCGGCTCGAAGTAATGCGGTACGACTCCCCCCTCGCGGCGGTCGGCAACACCCCGCTGGTGCGCCTGCCGCGACTGTCCCCCTCGGCGGACGTCCGCATCTGGGCCAAGCTGGAGGACCGCAACCCGACCGGCTCGATCAAGGACCGCCCCGCGCTCCACATGGTCGAGCAGGCGGAGAAGGACGGCCGACTGTCGCCCGGCTGCACCATCCTGGAACCCACCTCCGGCAACACGGGCATCTCGCTCGCCATGGCCGCGAAGCTCAAGGGCTACCGGATCGTGTGCGTGATGCCGGAGAACACCTCGCAGGAGCGCCGCGACCTTCTCGCGATGTGGGGAGCCGAGATCATCTCGTCGCCGGCCGCGGGCGGTTCGAACACCGCGGTACGGGTGGCGAAGGAGCTGGCGGAGCAGAACCCCTCCTGGGTGATGCTCTACCAGTACGGGAACCCGGACAACGCGGGCGCCCACTACGCCACGACCGGCCCGGAGATCCTGGCCGACCTCCCCTCGATCACCCACTTCGTGGCGGGCCTCGGCACGACGGGCACCCTCATGGGCGTCGGCCGCTACCTCCGCGAGAACGTCCCCGGCGTGAGGATCGTCGCCGCCGAGCCGCGCTACGACGACCTCGTCTACGGCCTGCGCAACCTCGACGAGGGCTTCGTCCCCGAGCTGTACGACGCCTCGGTGCTCACCACCCGCTACTCGGTCGGCTCGGCCGACGCGGTGACCCGCACCCGGGAACTCCTCCAGCAGGAGGGCATCTTCGCCGGGGTCTCCACCGGGGCCGCGCTGCACGCGGCGATCGGCGTGGGCCGCAAGGCGGTCGCCGCCGGGGAGACCGCCGACATCGTCTTCGTCGTGGCCGACGGCGGCTGGAAGTACCTGTCGACCGGCGTCTACACGGCGGCGACCACGGAAGAGGCCATCGAGGTCCTCCAGGGCCAGCTCTGGGCCTGAGGCCCGTACGCACGGCCCGCACCGGCACGCACGGCCCGCACGCACGGCACGGCCCGAGGACGCCGCCGCGACCCGCGAGTACGCGGTCCCGGCGGCGTCCCGCGTCCCGGCCCGCGGCGGGCGGCGGAGGAGGGCGCCGGGGGCCGGGCCGGAGGCGGGACGCCGGGTCACCCGGCCGGCCCCCGCCGGGTCACCCGGCCGGCCCACCGCGCGCACGCTCGGTACCGACCGGTTCCCCCAGCAGGAAGGTGGCGACATGACCACCACCCCGGGCAGTACCTCCCCCTCGGCCCCCGCCGGCGCCGGCGCCCCAGGACCGGGCCGCGCCGACGCGTGGGCCACCGGCGGTGCCGCCTTCGCCGGTGTCCTGATGGCCGTCAGCGGCGTGTTCGGCGTCCTCGAGGGCATCGCCGCCCTCGCCCGGGACGAGGTGTACCTGCCGGTCGGCGACTACACCTTCAGGTTCGACCTCACCGCGTGGGGCTGGATCCACCTCGTCCTCGGCGCCGTCGTCCTCGTCGTCGGCGTCGGCATCCTCAAGGGCGCCCCGTGGGGCCGGACCGCCGGTGTCGTCCTGGCCGCCCTCTCGGTGGTCTTCCACTTCCTGTGGCTGCCCTACCAGCCCCTGTGGGCGCTCATCGCGATCGCCGTCGGGGTGTTCGTCATCTGGGCGCTGTGCACGGACAGGCCCGAGGCCCGCGTCTGACGCCGCGTCCGGCGGGCCGGCCGGCCCGCCCCTGCTCCGTACCGCACCCCCCGCGTGCCCGCGGGGGGTGCGGGGGTGCGGTACGCCGTCACGCCCCGCCGGCGCCGCCCAGCAGCTCGGCCAGCACCGCCGCGTGACTGCCGGCGGGGTCCTTGACCGCCGTCAGCAGGGTCAGCGGGCCCGCCGCCGCCAGCTCCCGCAGCCGGTCCAGTTCCGCCCGGGCCTCCGGGGCCGCCAGCTCCGCCTCGTACCGCCGGCGGAACTCCCCCGGCGAGCCGCCCGCGTGGAACCACGTGCGCAGCTCCGCCGACGGGGTCACCGCCCGCGGCCACTGGTCCACCGAGGCCGCCGCCTTCGACAGCCCCCGGGGCCACAGCCGGTCCACGAGGACCCGCACACCGTCGGCCCCCGGCTCGGGAGGATCGTAGACGCGCCGCAGCCGGATCATCCCGCACCGCCTCCCAGCCCCTTGGCCTCGTCCCACAGCACCGGGTCCAGTGTCCCCGCCAGGGTGCGGAACTCCCACAGCGACACCTCCTCGGGCCGGTCCGCCTCCAGGAACCCGCCCCGGCCGTGCGCGCCGGCCGTGCCCGGCGGCAGCGGGATCACCCCGGCGCGCCGGTCGTCGTACTTCCCGGCGACCCAGGCCACCCGCGCCCGGTGCGCCCGTACCGCCAGCACCAGGCAGGTCCGGCCGTCCGTCAGGCGCCACAGCTCGCCCGGCCGCACCCGCGGCGGCGGCGCCGCCGTTCCGCGGGGCGGGGGCGTCACCGTCACCGCCGTGCGCCGCCGGGGGAGCAGCACCACCACCGCCACGGCGACCGCCGCCAGCAGAGCGGGCCACCACGACGTGTCCATGTTCCGACCGTAGCCGCGCGGACGGCACCCGGCGCGGCAACGGCACGCGGCGGAACGACAACGCGCGTACCCCACGTCGCTCCCCCGGGTGACACGGCAGGTGATTCCCCCCACAACGGCCCGCCGCGGAGGAGCGACCGGAGGTTTCGCGCCTTACGCTCGACCCACGCACGGCCCGCATTCCGTCCACGGACCGTCCACGGAGGTTCACGCTCCATGAAGCTCACCGTCGTCGGCTGTTCGGGGTCCTTCCCGGCCGCGGATTCGGCATGTTCGAGCTATCTCGTCGAGGCCGACGGCTTCCGGCTGCTCCTCGACATGGGCAACGGTTCCCTCGGAGCGCTCCAGCGCCACTGCGGCCTCTACGACCTCGACGCGATCTTCCTGAGCCATCTGCACGCCGACCACTGCATCGACATGTGCGCGTACTTCGTCGCCCGCTACTACCGGCACGAGGGCGGCCGCTGCGGAACCATCCCCGTCTACGGCCCCGAGGGCACCGAGCAGCGCCTGACCACGGCGTACGAGGACGTCCCCGACGAGCGTTCGATGAGCGAGGTCTTCGACTTCCGCACGCTGAAGTCCGCCGTCTTCGAGATCGGCCCGTTCACGGTCCGCACGGAGAGGGTCTGCCACCCGGTCGAGTCGTACGGCATCCGCGTCGAGCACGGCGGGCGCGTCCTGGCGTACTCGGGCGACACCGGGGTCTGCCCCGAGCTGGGCGTGCTGGCGGAGGGCGCCGACCTGTTCCTGTGCGAGGCGTCCTTCACGCACGGCAAGGAGGACATCCCGGACCTCCACCTCAACGGCCGGGAGGCGGGCGAGTACGCGCGCGACGGGCGGGTCGGCCGGCTCGTGCTGACGCACATCCCGCCGTGGACGGACGCCGCGCGGAACCTGGCGGACGCCCGCGCGGTCTACGGCGGCCCGGTCGACCTCGCGTACGCGGGCGCCGAGTACGAGGTCTGACGTCGTACGGGAGTACGACGCGGCCCCCGCCTCCCTTCCGGGAGAGCGGGGGCCGCGTCGCGCGGTACCGCCTGCTACTTGGCCTCGGCCTTCGCCAGTTCGGCGAGTTCCTCGTCCGACTCGCGGCCCGGGGTGGGCAGGTTCCACTTGGTGATCGCGAAGCGGAAGATCGCGTAGTAGAGGGCCGCGAAGCACAGACCCACCAGGACGAGCATCCACGGCTTGGTCGCGATGCCCAGGTTCAGGAAGAAGTCGATCGCGCCGGCGGAGAAGCCGAAGCCGTCCTTCATGCCGAGCGCCCAGGTCAGGGCCATGGACACACCGGTCAGGACCGCGTGGACCGCGTACAGCACCGGGGCGATGAACATGAAGGTGAACTCGATCGGCTCGGTGACACCGGTGACGAACGCGGTGAGCGCGAGGGAGAACATCATGCCGCCGACGACCTTGCGGCGCTCGGGGCGGGCGCAGTGGACGATCGCCAGGCAGGCGGCCGGGAGGGCGAACATCATGATCGGGAAGAAGCCGGTCATGAACTGTCCGGCGCTCGGGTCACCGGCGAGGAAGCGGCCGATGTCACCGCTCTTGCCGTTGTACTCGCCCGCCTGGAACCACGGGAAGGAGTTGAGCAGGTGGTGCATGCCGACCGGGATCAGCGCGCGGTTGGCGACGCCGAAGATGCCCGCGCCGACGGCGCCGGACCCGACCAGCCACTCGCCGAAGCCGTGGATGCCCTTGCCGAGGACCGGCCAGATCAGCCCGAAGAGGATGCCGATGAACAGGCCCGCGAAGGCGGAGAGGATCGGGACCAGGCGGCGGCCGCCGAAGAAGCCCGCCCAGTCCGGCAGCTTGGTCCGGTAGAACTTCTGGTAGAGCAGGGCGACGACGAGGCCCATCACCACACCGCCGAGGACCTTGGCGTCCACGGGCGCCTCGACCATCGCGACCTTGCCGTCGACCACCTTGGCGATCTTCGGCAGGCTCGGGTCGGTGAAGGTGGCGAGCACCTTCTGGAAGACCAGGTAACCGGTGACGGCCGCCAGGGCCGTTGAACCGTCGGACTTCTTGGCGAAGCCGATCGCGATGCCGACGGCGAACAGCAGCGCCATGTTGCCGATGATCGCGTCACCACCGGCCGCCATGTACGTGGCGATCTTGTTGATGAAGTCCGGCAGCGACGCCTTGCCGAGCATGTCGTCCTGGCCGAGGCGGATGAGCAGAGCGCCGGCGGGCAGCACGGCAACGGGGAGCATGAGGCTCCGGCCGATGCGCTGCATGACGGCCATCACGCCAGCGCCCTTCTTCTTCTCCGCAGCGGTCGCTGTGGACATGGGTTCCTCCAGAGGACAAGGCGCTGCCTGGGGACGTGGAAAACGGGGGTGGCGGCGTCTCGGAAAAGGGGGACCACGGGCCGCTCGGCAGCCGCATGGTCTACACCATTGGGTGGTGTAGACCAGTTGTAGCACGGTCGGGGTTAGATAAGGAACCTTCGATTTCCTGTGGCCTGCGCCACAGGACGGAGGGCCTCCGGATCAACCGATCCGAAGGCCCTCGCCCCGTGCCAAGGGGTATGTCACGCCTTGGTGTTCTCCGCCTGCATCGCGGCGATCTCCTCATCCGACTCCCGGCCCGGCGTCGGGATGTCCCACCGCGTGATCGCGAAACGGAACACCACGTAGTAGACCACCGCGAAACCCAGCCCGATGGGAATGACCAGCCAGGGCTTCGTCGCCAGACCCCAGTTGATGACGTAGTCGATCAGACCGGCCGAGAAGCTGAACCCGTCGTGCACCCCCAGCGCCCACGTCACCGCCATCGACACGCCCGTCAGCACCGCGTGCACCACGTACAGCGCCGGCGCCACGAAGAGGAAGGAGTACTCCAGGGGCTCCGTGATCCCCGTGACGAAGGACGTCAGACCCACCGACAGCATCAGCCCGCCGACCTCCTTGCGCCGCTGCGGCTTCGCGCAGTGCGCGATCGCCAGCGCCGCCGCCGGCAGGGCGAACATCATGATGGGGAAGAACCCGCTCAGGAACTGCCCGGCATCCGGATCACCCGCCAGGAACATGTTGATGTCGCCGTGCACCGTCGCCCCGTCCGGCTTGGTGAAACTGCCGAACTGGAACCACACCGGCACGTTCAGGAACTGGTGCAGACCGATCACCAGCAACGCCCGGTTCGCGACACCGAAGATCCCCGCACCCCAGGCGCCCAGACCCACCAGCCAGTCCGAGAAGCTCTCCAGCGCGTCACCGACCGGCGGCCACACCCACAGGCACAGCGCCGCGAAGACGATCGCCACGAACGACATGATGATCGGGACCAGCCGGCGCCCGTTGAAGAAACCCAGCCAGTCCACCAGCTTCACCCGGTGGTAGCGCTGCCAGAACCAGGCCGTCAGCAACCCCATCACGATGCCGCCGAACACCCCCGGATTCTGGTACGCGTACCCGGCGAAGGTGTCCGCCGGAGTCAGGCAGCCGCCCCCGACGTCCTTCGTGCCGGGCGGACACGGCTTCGGGAAGGCGTGCAGCACGCCCCGGTAGACGAGGAACCCCGCCACCGCCGCCAGCGCCGTCGAACCGTCCGCCTTCTTCGCCATGCCGATCGCGACGCCGACGCAGAACAGGAGGGGCAGACCCAGATCGGCGTCCAGCAGGGCCCCGCCCGCACCCGCCATCACCTTGGCCACGGCCGTCCAGTCCAGCCCCTCCGCACCGAACACGTCCGGCTGCCCGAGCCGGTTCAGGATGCCCGCGGCGGGCAGCACCGCGATCGGCAGCTGGAGACTGCGCCCCATCTTCTGCAGCCCCTGGAACAAGCCGTTCCACCACCGCCCGCGCGGCACCGCCGCTGCGCTGCTCGCGCTCATCCGCGTCTCCCTCGACCGGCCCGTTTTTGGCACGCGCAGCCCGTGCGGCACACTGGTGTAGACCAGTTGCGGGCAGGCTGCCGCTGATCGTCATCCTTCGGCAGGAACCCCGCCCGCGCCCGCACAGATAGGCCAACCGTGAGCGACCTGAGCTACCGTGACAAAGCGGACGCAGCGGGTAGCCGGGCACGGCCGCACAGACCCGTTCTTCGACACACTCAGGGAGAAACACATGGCCACCAAGGCTGAGAAGATCGTCGCCGGGCTCGGCGGCATCGAGAACATCGAAGAGGTCGAGGGCTGCATCACCCGCCTGCGCACCGAGGTCTCCGACCCCTCCCTCGTCGACGAAGCCGCCCTCAAGGCCGCCGGCGCCCACGGCGTCGTCAAGATGGGCACCGCCATCCAGGTCGTCATCGGCACCGACGCCGACCCGATCGCCGGCGAGATCGAAGACATGATGTGAGCTGAACCCACCGCTCACCCGCCCCGCCACGGGGCAGAACGAGGACCCCGTACCGGCCCGCCGGACGGGGTCCACGCGTACCCCCGCACCGACTAGGCTCACACCATGTCTCGCATCGACGGCCGCACGCCCGAACAGCTCCGCCCGGTCACCATCGAACGCGGATGGAGCAAGCACGCAGAGGGCTCCGTCCTCATCTCCTTCGGAGACACCAAGGTCTTCTGCACCGCCTCCTTCACCGAAGGCGTCCCGCGCTGGCGCAAGGGCAGCGGCGAAGGCTGGGTCACCTCCGAGTACTCGATGCTGCCCCGCTCCACCAACACCCGGGGCGACCGCGAATCCGTCCGCGGCAAGATCGGCGGCCGCACGCACGAGATCTCCCGCCTCATCGGCCGCTCGCTCCGCGCCGTCATCGACTACAAGGCCCTCGGCGAGAACACCATCGTCCTCGACTGCGACGTCCTCCAGGCCGACGGCGGCACCCGCACCGCCGCCATCACCGGCGCCTACGTCGCCCTCGCCGACGCCATCGCCTGGGGCCAGAAGAAGAAGCTCGTCAAGGCCGGCCGCAAGCCCCTCACCGGCACCGTCGCCGCCGTCAGCGTCGGCATCGTCGACGGCGTCCCGCTCCTCGACCTCTGCTACGAGGAGGATGTGCGCGCCGAGACCGACATGAACGTCGTCTGCACCGGCGACGGCCGCTTCGTCGAGGTCCAGGGCACCGCCGAGGGCGAGCCCTTCGACCGCAAGGAACTCAACGCCCTCCTCGACCTCGCCGCCGGCGGCTGCGCCGACCTGGAAGCCCTCCAGCTCCGCGCCCTGGACCTCCAGGTCCCCTAGCAACCGCCGGCCGCGGCCACGCGTCTACGCGAGTACGGGCGCACGGTCTCACCACCGTGCGCCCGTCCACGCATCCGAGCCTTTCCCGGGGGAATCCATGAAGCCGAAACTCCGCATCGCCGCCGTAGCCGTGGCGGCCGTCCTGACCGTCCCCGCCCTGACGTCCTGCGACGCCATCTCCACCGCCATGGACTGCGCCAACACGGCCGTCGCCATAGCGGACAGCGTGGGCGACCTCCAGCAGGCCGTCTCCAACGCCGGCAACAGCGTCCAGGACACCCAGAACGCGCTCGACCAGGTCGAGACCAACCTCAAGAAGATCAAGGACACGACCGGCAACGCCGACCTCGGCAAGGCCGTCGACTCCATGAGCACGGCCGTCAAGAACGTCCGCACCGCCGTCAACAACGGCGACGCCACCCCCGACGTCCAGCCCGTCGCCGACGCCGCCACCGAGATCTCCAAGGTCTGCACCCCGGGATAATGGGCCGCATGACCCGCCTGATCCTCGCGACCCGCAACGCGGGCAAAGTCACCGAGCTCCGCGCCATCCTGTCCGCCGCCGGCCTGCCGCACGAACTGGTCGGCGCGGACGCGTACCCCGAGATCCCCGACGTCAGGGAAACCGGCGTCACCTTCGCCGAGAACGCCCTCCTCAAGGCCCACGCCCTGGCCCGGGCCACCGGCCTGCCCGCGGTCGCCGACGACTCGGGGCTCTGCGTCGACGTCCTGAACGGCGCCCCCGGCATCTTCTCCGCCCGCTGGGCCGGCGCCCACGGCAACGACCGCGCCAACCTGGACCTCCTCCTGGCCCAGCTCGGGGACATCCCCTCGGAACACCGCGGCGCCCACTTCTTCTGCGCGGCGGCCCTCGCCCTCCCGGACGGCACCGAACGCGTCGTGGAGGGCCGCCTCCTCGGCACCCTCCGCCACACCCCGGCGGGCGGCGGCGGCTTCGGCTACGACCCGATCCTCCAGCCCCTGGGCGAGACCCGCACCTGCGCGGAACTCACCGCGGACGAGAAGAACGCCATCTCCCACCGCGGCCAGGCCTTCCGCGCCCTCGTCCCGGTGATCCGGGAACTGCTGGGCTAGGCCGTCTCTTTCGCATCTTGCCGGTTAAGCCCGCGTCGTCCGGTGCCGTGCATCGCAAGGCGGAGAGGCTCCCGATTACCGGACGTCCTCGGGTGCCTCGACAACGCGGCGAGGTGCGGTGCCGGGCGACGCGGGTCAGGCAAGATCCGGAAGAGACGGCCTAAGGCCCGCCGGACGCGGCGAAGGCCCCGTACGCGGATGCGCGTACGGGGCCTTCGTGCCGGTGCGGTCGGAGGGACTCGAACCCTCAAGGGATTTCTCCCACAACTACCTAAAAGTTGCGTGTAGGCCAATTCCACCACGACCGCGACTAACCGGCCAATTCGGACATTGATCCTGGCCGGCTGCGGCTAGTCTACGACTGCGGAGGTCTGGCGGGCGACACCATTGCGGCGACCGCCTCCGCGGCACCAGGTGTCGGTCAGCGCATGGCAGTTGGGGCACAGGTACCGCAGGTTCTCGCGCCGGTTGTCGAGCCAGTCGCCGCTGACGTGGTCGATCTGGAGGGTGATCGGCCTTCCCCGCCATTCGCCGGGATTCCCGCACGTGGCGCAGGCGTAGGGGACGCCGACTTCTTGCAGGGCGCGGTGCAGCCGACTGCGGTTGGTCCGGGGAGAACCCGCGGGAAGCGCGATCAGTACGCCAGACGCGACGGGCCGGCGCGTCATGGCCGGGGCCGCCCATGTGCGCCGCTTGAAGTGGCTGACGTCGAGTCCGAGCTCCGTGACGCGTCGCCGCACCCGGCGATGGTTGACGTCGTTCACTTCGAGACCGAGGGCCCGCATCAGGTCGGCGAAGCCGGTCACGTGCGGAACGGCGGCGCGCACGGCCTCCTCCGGGATGGTCCGGCGGGAGTTGCGGAAGTGCGCGGTGTCGATGCCGTGCTCTTTCAGCATCCTTCCGAGTGCGGCGCGGGACCGGCCGTCGTCGGGAACGCCCAAGGCGCGGGCCGTGCCGCGGAGGCTGTCGGCGGAGCCCGCTGCCGCCGCGAGTTCTGTGGGAGTGAACGGCAGCTCGACGCGGCCCCGCTCCATGCCCGGGAAGTGGCTGGTGTCGATACCCGCTGCCGCGATGCGGCGGGCGAGGTGCGACAGCGTGCCCGTGGCGGGCCGGGCGCCGAGTTGCAGCGCCACCTGGCGCAACGTGGTCGATGAGGCGACAGCCGCGGCTATGGCCTCGTCCGGGTACGTGTGCCGGGGGCTGCGCTTCGCGAAGTGGCTGGTGTCGATCCCGTGGAGGGCGACCTTTTCCTGCAGCACGCGGCGTTGCCCGCCGTTCTCCCTCAGGCCGAGGCGCCGCATCAGATCGGCCCAGCCTTTCGACGCGGCCACTGCGGTGGTCAGGGTGCCTCGCGCGTACGGGCCGGTCACGGTTCCGTTCCCCCTCTCGGCCGGGCGTTCCGGCCTCGTACGGGTCAACGAACCGCTGGGCGCGGTGTTACGTGCGATAAACGGAAAGCCCCGCACCACTTCTGTGCGGGGCTTTCCGGGGCGGGAGGCGGGCCGGGTCAGATGCCGAGGTCCTTGATGATCTTCGCTACGTGGCCGGTGGCCTTGACGTTGTAGAAGGCGTGCTCGACCTTGCCCTCCTCGTCCACGACCACCGTGGAACGGATCACCCCGGTGACCGTCTTGCCGTACAGCTTCTTCTCGCCGAAGGCCCCGTACGCCGTCAGGGTCTCCTTCTCGGGGTCCCCGACGAGGGTGACCTTCAGGTGCTCCTTCTCGCGGAACTTCGCGAGCTTCTCCGGCTTGTCCGGGGAGACGCCGATGACGTCGTAGCCGGCCGTGGCCAGGACGTCCAGGTTGTCCGTGAAGTCGCAGGCCTGCTTGGTGCAGCCCGGGGTCAGGGCCGCCGGGTAGAAGTACACGATGACCTTGCGGCCCTTGTGGTCGGCGAGCGAGACCTCGTTGCCGTCCGCGTCGGGCAGGGTGAAGGCGGGGGCGATGTCGCCCGGCTGGAGTCGCTCGCTCATGTCAGTGCTCTCCTCGGGAGGGGATCCGTACGGCATGAGCCTAAGCTGACCTAGCTGACAGACTGTCCATGACGGATCAAGCCCATACGTGACGACACGACGACGGAGGCAGCGCGGTGCCGGAAGCCAGGACCCCCGCACAGATCGAGGCGGACATCGTCCGCCGCCGCGAGCAGCTCGCCGAGACGCTCGACGAGATCGGCGTGCGCATGCACCCGCAGACGATCATCGGGGACGCGAAGGCCCGGGTCGCCTCGACGGTGGACCACACGGCCGGCCGCGCCTTCGTCGCGGTGAACCGGCTCGTCACCGACGTGAAGGACGGCCTGCGCCACGAGGACGGCGCCCCGCGCCTCGAGCGGATCGTGCCGGTCGTGCTCCTCGCGGTCGGAGTGGTGGGGCTGCTCGTGGCCTCCTCGCGCCGCAAGCGGTGACGGGGCGGTGACGGGGCGGTGACGACCCTCCGGGTCACGGGCCGGGTGGCGGCAGGTAGGTTCGAGGCGTGAGCGAGAACACCACCCACGACAAGCTGCCCATCCGCATGCTCCACGACCGCGTGCTCGTGAAGTCCGACACGCCCGAGGGCGAGCGGCGCTCGGGCGGCGGCATCCTGATTCCGGCGACGGCCGCGGTGGGCAAGCGGCTCGCCTGGGCCGAGGTCGTCGCGGTCGGGCAGAACGTGCGCAGCGTCGAGACGGGCGACCGCGTGCTGTACGACCCGGAGGACCGGGCCGAGGTGGAGGTGCGCGGGGCGACGTACGTGCTGATGCGCGAGCGGGACCTGCACGCCGTGGCCTCGGAGCGGCTGGAGGGGTCGAAGGACTCCACCGGGCTGTACCTCTGATCCGTTCCGGGGGAGAGGGCCGGTGACAGGGGTCACCGGCCCTTTCGCATGCCCTTTGCTACGGTGGAGCGGAACCCCCGACGAGACGCGCCGTACCGGGTAGCAGGACGCGAAGACGACGCACCCCCTTGCCGTTTCTCGTCCCGGAGGTGCCTGTCATGGCCTGGGTTCTTCTTCTCGTCGCCGGTCTGCTCGAGGTCGGCTGGTCCATCGGCATGAAGTTCACCGAGGGGTTCACGCGGCTGTGGCCGTCGGTGTTCACGGGGGCGGGGATCGTCGCCAGCATGGTGCTGCTGTCGTACGCGGCCAAGACCCTGCCCATCGGTACGGCGTACGGCGTCTGGGTGGGTATCGGGGCGGCCGGGGCGGCCGTGCTCGGCATGGCGGTGCTGGGGGAGCCCGTCACCGCGGCGCGGATCTTCTTCATCTGTCTGCTGCTGGTGGCGGTGGTGGGGCTGAAGGCCACGTCAGGGCACTGACCGGCTCGGTCGGCGGCTCGGTCGGCGGCTCATTCGAGGAACTCGGCGGGCGGGCGGCGGCGGCCCTGGGTGGTGCCGCCGTCGGTGTCGCCCCCGTTCGTCCCGCCGCCGGCGGTGTCGCCGCCGTTCGTCTGGCCTCCGGTGGTCTGGCCTCCGTTCGTCTGGCCTCCGGTGGTCTGCCCGCCGTTCGTCTGGCCGCCCTGGGTCTGGCCGCCGTTCGTTTCGCCGCCGGTGGTCTGGCCCCCGTTGATCTGGCCCCCGTTGGTCTGCCCGCCCTGCGTCTGCCCGCCCTGCGTCTGGCCGCCGTTCGTCGGGGTCGTCGGGGTGGGCGGCCCGGGCGGGGTGGGCCGGTCGGGCCGCTGCCACGGCGGGCGGCTGCCCTCGGGCCGCTGCGGGACGGTGGGCGGCGGAGGCGGGAGCTGGGCCGCGCCCGGCTGGAGCTCCAGGTCGAATTCCTCCGGGTCCGTGGCCTCCAGGGCCGCCTTCGTGTAGGCGGCCCAGATCCGGGCCGGGTAGCCGCCGCCTCCGATGCGGGCCTCGCCCAGCGCCCCGTACAGGGACTGGAGGGTGCCCGTGTCCGGGTCCTGGCCCATGACCGAGACCACCGTGACCAGGTCGGGGGTGTACGCCGCGAACCAGGCGGCGCGGTCCAGTTCGGCGGTGCCCGTCTTGCCGGCGGCCGGGCGGCCGGCCGCCAGGGCCTCCGTACCGGTGCCGTTGTCGACGACGCTGATCAGCATGGAGGTGGTCGTGTCGGCGGCCTCCCGGCTGAGGGCCTGTCGGGGGGTGCGGTCGGGGAGGGGGACGTCGTCGTCGTCCTTGGAGATCTTCTCCAGGAAGGTGTAGGGGGTGTACCGGCCGTGGTCGGCCAGGGTCGCGTAGGCCTGGGTCATGTCGACGACGCTGGCCTGCATGGTGCCGAGCGCCATGGCCGGGCCGACGACGAGGTTCGGGGTGTTCTCGGGGATGCCGAGGGCGATGGCGGTCCGCTTGACCTTCTCGGTGCCGACGTCGACGACCATCTGCGCGAAGACGGTGTTGACGGAGAGGTCGGTGGCGGTGTTGACGGTGATGTCCCCGTACGACTGCTGGCCCTCGTTCTCGGGCGCGTACACGCCCCGGGTGCCGACGACGCGGCGCTTGTTGTCGCCGTTGTAGAGGGTGTTCGGGGTGATCCGGCGGCCGTCCTGGGTGCGCGAGTCGTTCTCGACCGCCGAGGCGAAGACGAACGGCTTGAAGGTGGAGGCGACCTGGTAGTCGTGCCGGGTCGCGTTGTTCACGTACTGCTTGGTGTAGTCGATGCCGCCGTAGAGGGCGACGACCTTGCCGGTGGCCGGGTCGATGGAGGCCCCGCCGGCCCGTACCAGGCGGTCCGCGGGGCGGGCGGCCGGGTCGAGCTTGTCGACCAGTTGCTTCTGGACGGCGTCGGCGAGGGCGTTCTGGCGGCGCTTGTCGATGGTGGTGGTGATCCGGTAGCCGCCCTCGGCGAGGGTCTTGTCGTCGAGGATCCCGTGCTCGGTGATGTAGTCCTTGACGGCCTCGACGAGGTAGCCGCGCTGCCCGGACAGCCCGGCGGCGCCGCGCACCTTGCCGGGCTCGGGGAACCGTACGGCGGCGCGCTCGCCGGCGGTCATCCACTTCTTCTTGACCATGCCGTCGAGTACGTAGTTCCAGCGGGCGACGGCACGGTCGCGGCTCCGGGGGTGGGAGACGACGTCGAAGGCGCTGGGGGAGTTGAGGAGGGTGGCGAGGTAGGCGCCCTCGGCGGTGGTCAGCCTGGTGACGTCCTTGCCGTAGTAGGCCTGGGAGGCGGCCTGGATGCCGTAGGCGTTGCGGCCGAAGTAACTGGTGTTCAGGTACCCCTCGAGGATGTAGTCCTTCGACTTCTCACGACCGAGTTTGATCGCGATGAAGAACTCCTTGACCTTCCTTTTGATCGTCTGTTCCTGGCCCAGGTAGTAGTTCTTGACGTACTGCTGGGTGATGGTCGAACCGGACTGGGTGCCCTTGCCGGTCGCCGTGTTCCAGGCGGCCCGGACCATCGCCTTGGGGTCCACCGCCCGTTCGGAGTAGAAGTCCCGGTCCTCGGCGGCCAGTACGGCTTGCTGGACGCCGAGGGGGATCTGGGAGAGCGGGACGTTGACGCGGTTGACCTCTCCGTCACGGGCGAGCGGGGAGCCGTCGGCGTAGAGGTAGACGTTGGACTGGGCGGTGGCGGCCGCGTTGGCCGGGGGGATGTCGACCAGCAGGTACCCGGCGACGAGCGCGCCGCCGAGCAGCAGGGCGCACAGCAGCAGGGTGCCGGCGACCGCGCGCCAGGTGGGAACGAAGCGGCGCCACCCGGTGCGCCCGCGCCCGCCGCCGGTGCCGCCTGCGGTGCCGGTGCCGGTGCGGCCGGTCCGGGGGTGGGACGCGGCCGGGTGTGCGGGGGGACGGCCCGGGAAGTCGGGGTCACGGGGGGCCCAGCCCGGCGGGGGTGACGGGTCGCTCATCTCCGGGGCTCCTCGGGACCGTGGGAAATATCCACATCTGTACCTCATGGTGTCTACCCGATGGCCGGTGATTTGCCTCCGGACGGACATAAAACGGTCGCGTGGCTCGCCCCTCCGCACTAAGCTCCCGCGCTTTGGCCGGCGCAGCGCCGACGGCTCCGGCCGGGCCGGTGCCCCGACGCCTCCGGCCTGGGAACGACGCGGGAAAGGGAGGGATACGGTGCGTCTCTATCTGGCCGTCGCGGCCGGCGGCTTCCGCCGCTACGCCGCCTACGGGACGGCGACGGCCGCCGGCGTGTTCACCAACACCGTCTTCGGCTTCATCGTCGCCTGCACGTACGTGGCGCTGTGGGACGAGCGCCCGCACCTCGGCGGCTACGACCGGGCGCAGGCCCTGACCTTCGTATGGGTCAGCCAGTCCCTGCTCGCGGCCGGTTCGCTCATCGGCGGCGGCTTCCAGGAAGAGCTCCAGGAGCGCATCCGTACGGGTGACATCGCGGTCGACCTGTACCGCCCGGCCGATCTCCAGGCGTGGTGGCTCGCGGCCGACCTGGGCCGGGCGGGCTTCCAGCTGCTGGGGCGCGGCCTGCTGCCGCTGGCGGCCGGGGCGTTCGCCTTCACCCTCGCCCTGCCCGCCGATCCGCTGCGCTGGCTGCTGTTCCTGGTGTCGGTCACCCTCGGGCTGGTGGTCGGCTTCGGCGTGCGCTACCTGCTGGGGCTGGCGGCGTTCTGGCTGATGGACGGCGCCGGCGTCAACATGATGGCCACCGTCGTGACCGTCTTCTGCTCCGGGATGCTGCTGCCGCTGACGGTCTTCCCGGGCGGGTTCGGCGAGCTGGTGAGGCTGCTGCCGTGGGCGGCGATGCTCCAGGTGCCGCTGGACGTGCTGCTCGGTACGCATACCGGGGCCGGGGCGGCGGTGCGGGCGCTGGCCTTCCAGGCCGCGTGGGCGCTGGCCCTGCTGGGTGCGGGACGGCTCGTGCAGTCGGCGGCGGCCCGGAAGGCGGTGGTCCAGGGTGGCTGAGACCGGGGCCCGGGCGGCGGTGACCCGGGGGGCGGTGGCGCGCGGGGCGGGGGCCGGGGTGGTGGCCGGGGCGGACGCGCCCGGGCGAGGTGGTCCGTACGAGGGGCGGCCGGGGCGCGGCGGCCGGGTGCGCGAGGGGCGGCCGGGGCGCGGCGGCCTGGTGGGCGAGGGGCTGCGCGGGTACGGGCTGATCGCGGGGATGTGGATCCGCTCGACGATGACGTACCGGACCTCGTTCGCGCTGGCCACCCTCGGGAACGCGGCGATCACCGCGCTCGACTTCGTCGCGATCGCCGTCATGTTCACCCACGTGGAGGTGCTGGGCGGCTTCACGCTGCCCGAGGTCGCCCTCCTCTACGGGGCCGGCTCGGCCTCCCTGGGCCTGGCCGACCTGCTCCTCGGCAACACCGACCGGGTGGGGGCGCGGATCCGCGACGGCTCCCTCGACACCATGCTGGTGCGGCCCGTGCCGCTGCTCGCCCAGGTCGCCGCGGACCGGTTCGCGCTGCGCCGGCTCGGGCGGATCGCGCAGGGCCTGGGGGTGCTGGGCTGGGCGCTGTCGGTGCTGGACGTGCCGTGGACGCCGGGGAAGGTGCTGCTGGTGCCGGTCATGGTGGTGGCGGGGGCGGCGATCTTCGCCGCGGTGCTGGTGGCCGGCGCGGCCTTCCAGTTCGCCGCCGGGGACGCGGCCGAGGTGCAGAACTCCTTCACGTACGGGGGCTGCACCATGCTCCAGTACCCGCCGACGGTGTTCGCGAAGGAGCTGCTGCGCGGGGTGACCTTCGTCGTCCCGCTGGCCTTCGTCAACTGGCTGCCCGCGCTGTACGTGCTGGGGCGGCCCGATCCGACGGGGCTGCCGGGGTGGGTGGCGTTCCTGAGCCCACTGGTGGCCTTCGTGGTGTTCCTTCCCGCGTCGCTGGCGTGGCGCGCGGGAGTCCGTTCGTACCGAAGCACGGGGAGCTAGCGGTGTCCGAGGCGCTCATCTCTTTGGACGGGGTCGAGAAGGTCTTCGACGTACGGCGTCGGGTGGGCCTGCTGCGGCGTGAGAAACGCCGGGTCAGGGCAGTGGACGGGATCAGCTTCGAGATCGCCCGGGGCGAGGTCGTCGGCTGCATCGGGCCCAACGGGGCCGGCAAGTCCACCACCATCAAGATGCTGACGGGGATCCTCACCCCGAGCGGCGGCCGGCTGCGCGTCGCCGGTATCGACCCGGCGCGGGAGCGGATGCGGCTCGCGCACCGGATCGGGGTGGTGTTCGGGCAGCGCACGACACTGTGGTGGGACCTGCCGCTGAAGGACTCGTACGGGCTGATGCGCCGGATGTACCGGATCCCGCGGGCGCGGTTCGAGGAGAACATGGAGCGCTGCGTGGACCGGCTGGACCTGGCCCGGCTGCTCGACGTACCGGTGCGGCAGCTGTCGCTGGGCCAGCGGATGCGCGGGGACATCGCGGCGGCCCTGCTGCACGATCCGGAGGTGCTGTACCTGGACGAGCCGACGATCGGGCTGGACGTGGTGAGCAAGGCGAAGGTGCGCGGCTTCCTGCGGCAGTTGAACGAGGAGCTCGGCACCACGGTGCTGCTCACCTCCCACGACCTCCAGGACGTCGAGCAGTTGTGCGAGCGGGTGGTGGTGATCGACCACGGCCGGCTGATGTACGACGGGGCGCTCGGCGGGCTGCACGCCTGGGGGGAGGGCGGTGAACGGACGCTGGTGGTGGACCTGGAGCGGGAGCTTCCGCCGGTGGAGGTGGCGGGGGCGCGGGTGGTGAGGGTGGAGGGGCCGCGGCAGTGGCTGGCGTTCCCGGCGGGGGAGTCGGCGGCGCCGCTGGTCGCGGCGGTGGCGGCGCGGTACCCGCTGCTGGACCTGTCGGTGCGGGATCCGGACATCGAGGACGTGATCGCGCGGATGTACGCGGGGAGGGGGTGAGGGGGGTGGGGGCGAGGTAGGGACAAATCAGGGTCGGGACCGGGGTGACGGGTCCGGTCTGTGCATAGGGTGGTCCACATGAGTGACGAGCGGCCGGAGAAGCCGTTGCCGGAGAACCCGTTGCCGGAGAAGGCCTCGCTGGAGAAGCCGGCGGAGGGGTCGGCGGGGGTGTCGGGGGAGGCGCCCGTGGCCGGGGCGGCCGGGGCGGCCGGGGTGGCAGGGGCGCCCGCGCTGAGGGCGTCGGACGCCGACCGCGAGCGGGTGGTGGACCGGCTGCGGGACGCGGTCGCCGAGGGGCGGCTCGACATGGAGGAGTTCGAGGAGCGCCTCGAGGCGGCGTACGCGTCCCGTACGTACGCGGAGCTCGAACCCCTGACCCGCGACCTCCCGGCCCCCGGGGCCGCCCCGCCGTCTCCGGTCTCCTCCGCTTCACCGTCCCGTTCCCCGTCCCGTTCCTCGTCCTGGCCGGGCCGGATCGGCGGTGCGGGGACCTCCGCCACGGGCGTCGCCGTCATGTCGGCCTTCCAGCGCAAGGGCCGCTGGACGGTGCCCGCCCGCTTCAAGGCGGTGGCCGTCTGGGGCGGGGGCCAGCTGGACCTGCGCGAGGCGGACTTCGCGGAGCGCGAGGTCGTCATCACCTGCGTGGCCGTCATGGGCGGCATCGAGATCACCGTCCCGCCGGGCGTGGAGGTCGACGTACGGGGCATCGGAGTCATGGGCGGCTTCGACCCGGGCGCGTCCCAGGAGAACCTCCCGGAGCCGGGCGCCCCGCGGGTGGTCGTGAACGGCTTCGCCCTCTGGGGCGGGGTGGCGGTCAAGGTCAAGGCGCCCAAGGGGCCGAAGCCGGTGGACGGTGGGAGCCCGCGCAAGGAGCTCTAGCGAGGAGCTCGAGGGAGGAGTTCCAGCGAGGAGCTCTGGCGGGGAGCTCTGGCGGTCCGGCGGGTCAGGGCCCGCCGCCCGGCCGTGATCCGCCGGCGCCCCGGCGACTGCAGCGGTACCGGCGGCGCGCCGGGAACTCCCCGGACCTCCCGGGAGTCGGATGCTATGCAGACAAAACCGGCCGTCGGGGGAAGGGCAGGAGCAGCACGTGAACAGCCACGACGGGGTGCGGGCCGCCCCACCCCCCGCCCGCGGGGCGTTCGTCTTCAGCACGGCGGACGAGGAGAGGCAGCGCGGTGTCCGCCGTATGAAGGCCACCGCGACCGGGCTGCTGGCCCTGGTCGCGCTGGTCTACGTACTGGCCACCTGCGCGCGGAACGCCTGGGGCGCCGGGGCCTGGGCCGGGTACGTCGCCGCGGCGGCCGAGGCCGGCATGGTCGGTGCGCTCGCCGACTGGTTCGCGGTGACGGCCCTCTTCCGGCGGCCCCTGGGGCTTCCCATCCCGCACACCGCGATCATCCCGACCAAGAAGGACCAGCTCGGCGTCTCGCTGGGGGAGTTCGTCGGCGAGAACTTCCTCTCCTCGGAGGTGGTGCGCGCCCGGCTGCACGCCCTCGGCATCGGCGGCCGGCTCGGTGCCTGGCTGGCCGAGCCCGCGCACGCCGACCGGGTCACGGCGGAGCTGGCCACCGCCCTGCGCGGGGCCCTGACCGTGCTGCGGGATTCCGACGTACAGGCCGTGGTGGGCGAGGCGATCACCCGGCGGGCGGAGGCGGCGGAGATCGCCCCGGGCATCGGCAAGACCCTGGAACGGGTCGTCGCCGACGGGGGACACCACCGGGCCGTGGACCTGGTGTGCGTGAAGGCGCACGACTGGCTGGTGACCCACGGGGACTCCGTCATGGACGCGGTCCAGGGCGGCGCTCCGGGCTGGACGCCGCGGTTCGTGGACCGCAAGATCGGCGACCGGGTGTACAAGGAGCTGCTGCGGTTCGTCACGGAGATGCGGGACATGCCGGGGCACCCGGCGCGCGGGGCGGTGGACCGCTTCCTGCGTGACTTCGCGGCGGACCTCCAGTCGGACACGGAGACGCGGGCGCGGGTGGAACGGCTGAAGTCCGAGATCCTGGCGCGCGACGAGATCCAGGACGTGATCGCCTCGGCGTGGTCCGCGATCCGTACGATGATCATTTCAGCGGCGGAGGACGAGCGGAGCGAGCTGCGCCTGCGGGTACGGTCCTCGCTGATGTCGCTGGGCTCCCGGCTCGCCACGGACGGCGGTCTGCAGCGGAAGGTGGAGGGCTGGACCGAGGGTGCGGTGGTGTACGTGGTCACCACCTACCGGGCGGAGATCACCTCGCTGATCACGGACACGGTGGCGGCCTGGGACGCCGAACACACCTCCCGCAAGATCGAGGCCCACATCGGCCGCGACCTCCAGTTCATCCGCATCAACGGCACGGTCGTGGGCGCGCTGGCGGGGCTGGTGATCTATTCCGTGTCGCGGGCGCTGGGGGGTTAGGGATGGAGGGCGGCGCAGGGCTTCGGGGGCGGTAGCCCCTGGGGCGGTGTCAGGGCCGGTTCGGGGGTTTCCCGTCAGTCCCATCGTCCTTCCGGGGCGGGAGGGGCGGCTCCCTCGGTGATGAGACGAGGGGCCGGGGGCGGCGGGAGCTCGCCGGGCCTCCCGGCCCCCTCTGCGTGCCTGGCGCGGGACCGGGGGGCGGTCACACCTGCACGGGAGGCTGACCAGGGCTCCCTGGGGAGCGGGCCGGACGCGCTGGATCGCTACGCGGTGCCGGTGTTCGGCGGTCGTGTGGTGGTCCGGTCCCGCCCGGTCCCTGACGGTGGGGGTCAGCCCGGTCCCCGAGGGCGGGGTTCAGCCCCGGTCGGCGACCGCCCAGGACGTCGCGGCCACGACGGCCGCCGCCCCCACGACGGCCGGCCACGCGCCGACCTTCTTCGCCAGCGGGTGCGCCCCCGCGAAGCCGGCGAGGTACAGCGCCCCCAGCCCGGCCGCGGCGGGACCCCGCCCCGCTTGTGCCACTCCCGCCCGGCCACGAGCCCGGCGGCGCCGAGCACGACACCGCCCAGGGGGCGCTTCTTCGTCCAGCGGGCGACGGCGTAACCGCCGACCAGGCCGGCCGCCGCCACCGCGGAACTGGGTACCCGTGCCATGTCGAACTCCCTCGTACGTCTTGTCTTCGGATCGGTTTGTCTCCGCCCCCAAGCTAACGCGGCCCGCTCCACGCACGCCGGGCCCCCACCGCCCCGAGCAGGAGCACCGTCCCGCCCACCACCGCGTCGGGCACCGCCTCCCGCACCGGGCGCGGCAACAGCGCGACGACCCCGAGGACGAGGAGGAAGGCGAGCGCGCACCGCCCCGCCACCCGCAGCAGCCTGTCCGTGTTCACGGTTGCTCAACGCCCCAGCCGGGCCCGCGACACGGAACGGGCGGAGGCGATTTGTCGCACACTCGCCGTTTCTGCGCATCACCGGGCCGGGGAACCCCCTGGGCGTAAATTCGGTCTTCCAGCAGGAAACCCGCCCAACTCACCGGGAGTCGACGCAGTGATCTCCTACGGACGCACCGTCCTGGACCTCGAGGACGAGCTGGTCGACGCCTACGCCGACGTCTTCTCCGCCGCGCCCTGGAACGAATGCGAAGAAACCATTCGTCAGTTCTCGACGCGCCTCCAGACCGACGTCCGGCGCCCGGGGTTCCGCATCGCCTTCGCGCAGTCGGCGGCCGGGGTCGACGGGTTCGCCACCGGCTGGCTGACGCGGGCCCCCTTCCCGCAGCACCGGGCGTACCCGCAGGTCACCGCGCAGCTCGGGCCCGACCGGGTGCGGGACCTGCTCGTCGGGGCGCTGGAGATCGACGAACTCGCCGTACGGGCCCACGCGCGCGGCCGCGGCACCGGCCGGGCCCTGCTCGCGGAGATCACCGAGGACGCCCCGCAGCGGCGCGCCTGGCTCCTGACCTCGCGGCTGGCCACCGACACGGTCGCCACGTACCGCCGCCTCGGCTGGCACGAGGTGCCGGCTCTGCCCGGGACCCGGTCGGGCGTGGTCGTCTTCCTGTCCCCGAACCACCCGGGCCGCAGCTAGACCCGTCACGGAACGGGCATATCCGGGCCATGATCACGCCCGGAGCAGCCAAAGTGGCCCGCCGCCAGCTCGGCCTCGCCACCCGTCACCAGCTCACCACCGCCGCCGGGATCCCCGACGGCACCGTCACCTCCCGCACCCGCCCGGGCGGCCCCTGGCAACGCCTGCTGCCCCGGGTCTACCTGCTCCAGACGGGCCCGCCCGACCACCGCCAACGCGCTCTGGCCGCGGTCCTCTACGCCGCCGAACCGGCCGCGGACCCGCTCTCCGGCGCGACCGCCGCCCTCACCGGAGCCGCCGCCCTCGCCCTCCTCGGCATCCGCGACACCCCGCCCACCCCGGCCGACGTACTGATCCGCGCCCCGCGCCGGCTCACCGGCACCCCGCAGGTGCGGCCCCTGACGACCTCCCGCTGGCCGCGCACCATGACCGTCGCGGGCGTCCCCACCGCCCGCCCGGTCCGCGCGGCCGCCGACTTCGCCGCCCGCCCCGGACCCGACGCGCACCCCGACCGCGTCCGCTCGGTCCTGGCCCAGGTCGTCCAGGCCGGCTGGTGCCACCCGCACGACCTCCACGCCGAACTCCGCGCCTCCCGCCTCCTGGGCCGCCCCGCCGTCCGCGCCGCCGCGGTGGAACTCCTGGCCGGGGTCCGCTCGGTGGCCGAAGCCCGGGCCCGCGACGCCCTCGCCGGCACCGACCTCCCGACCCCGCTGTGGAACGCCCGCCTCTACACCCCGGACGGCACGTTCCTGGCCACCCCGGACGCCTACTGGCCCGACGAGGGCGTGGCCCTGGAGGTCGACTCGGCGGAGTACCACTACACCCGCGACGCCTGGCACGCCACGCTCCGCCGCCGCCTGCGCCTGGAGTCCCACGGCATCCTGGTCGTCAGCGCGACCCCGTCGATGATCCGCGACACCCCGGACCAGGTCCTCGCGGCCCTCCGCACCCTCCTCACCCTGGCCACGATCCGCCCCCTCCCCCCAACGGCCAGGGCCCGGGGCCACCAACAGCTTCACCTGCCGTTCAGTTAGCGGACCGTGCAGCGGTCAGCAGGAATGCCACATCTTCTGCTCGTCCGGCGTGCTGAAACGCGGCCAGAATGTTCAATACGGCCTGCCTGTCGGAGCGTTCGCTCACGCTGCTCAGGACGGCGTCTGCGGCATCGGCGTGTCCTGCGGCCCGGCATGCGCCCACGGCTTCCAGGAGTTCCGCCGGGGAGAGTGTCCGTCCAGCCCGCCACAACAGCAGTCCCGCGTCCCGGTGGCGTCCGTCGGCGAGGAAGGCTGTCAGGGTCTCCAGCTCGGTCCAGTGTCCGGCACTCGGCGGTCCGGCAAGCGGCCGGTCCCCCTCCGCGAGGGGGACCGGCACCTGACGCGGGCCCGACGCCCGCTTCAGGGCGCGGCGCGACACGGCCTTTCCCTGCGGCGGAAGCCGTCTCGTACGGCGGACCCGAGGGCCAGTGAAGGTCGCCGCGGAAGGACGGGAGTCCGGGGAAGCCGGCGATACCTCAGCTGCCGCAGGGGCGTTCCGCTCCCCGGTGTGGGGGACACACGCACAGTGCTGGACTCGGGCCATCCTTCGCATATCCAGAAGGTGATCGAGAGTGCAAGGAAGCTCTGTACCGGTCCCGTCAGGCCCCGTGCACTCATCCAGCAGTGCGTTGAAGAAGGCGATGACCTGTGACTCGTCCGGGATCCGTCCGCCGTTGAGGTGGTTGGACAGGCTGCTTGGGACGAGGTACCCCGACTTGGCGATCTCGGCCTGGGTCCTCGGGCTGCAGTCCCGCAGCTTGCGCAGCATCTGCACGAACTCCCGGTGCGCCGGAGACAGATCCGAGGGCAGTTCCTTCCATTTTCCAGTCCGCCGCGGCATCACCACTCCATTCGTTCTGACCTCTGATATCCCCCGAGTCTTCCGGCAGAAGCGTCTGAGGTGAACCGCTCAGAGTTTTCATCTGCCCTCGATATTCCGTCAACTCTGTTCTGAACAAGCAGGGCTGAGTCAGAGTTATGCCGTTCGCCGAGGCGCCGGTGGGGGCTCCTCAAGCTGCCCCAGCGGACAGCCGGACAGTTCAGCTGGGGCCAGAGATAAGGAGATAGGCATGAGTCTTCCCTCGTGGACGGACGAGAAGTTCGGCACGATGAAGCGGGCGGCGTTGTGGCTCGTCACGGTGGTGGGGGAGGGCAACGTCTTCACGAAGGAGGACGTCAAGCAGGCCTTCCCGGGCATCAGCCAGGCCGACCGCCGGGTGCGTGACCTGCGCGACTTCGGGTGGAGGATCGACACCAACCGTGAAGACCTGGGCCTGGGCCAGCATGAGCAGCGTTTCGTTTCCCAGGGCGAGCCTGTCTGGGAACCGGGCAAGGGAACCCGGCCGGCCTCCTCGATCACCGATACGCGGCGCCGTGAAATCCTGGCCCGGGACGGGCACCACTGCCGCTCGTGCGGAATCACCGCTGGGGAGATCTACGCCGGCACCTTCGTATCTGCCCAGCTCGACATCGCCCGGAGGCCGGTGACTCAGCCCGACGGCACCACCAGCGTGGAACCGGTCGCCGAGTGCAACCGGTGCCGCGTGGGCGGCAAGGGCCTGACGGCAGATGTGGGTGCGGTCCTGACCCGGGTGAGCCGTCTCGCGGGGCTGGACCGTAAGACCTTGACGGCGTGGGTCGCGGCTGACGCGCGCGAGTTCGCCGAGGTGGAGCGCCTCTGGGCGGATATCCGTACGCTGCCGGCCGAGGCCAGGAACCAGGTCCGCGCGGCCCTCTCGCTGCCGCCGGTCTGACAATAGCTACAGACGGGGGCCGCACGGCCCGGCGGCCCCCACCCAATCGCCCGACTATGCATCAATAGGGATGCAGCCAGAGGAGAACGCACCGTGAGCATGGATTACGGCCGGCCGCCCCGTGCCGCTGAGAACGAGGAGCTGATTGAGAAGCGCCTCAAGGAGGCCAGCGCAGGTGACGGGCTGCAGGAGACACTGACGGTCGAGTGGCGCCTCAAGCCGCTGGTGGTCCAGGTCATCGACTTGCCCGTAGACCGGCTTTACTTCAACCCTTCCACGCACCGGATCCGCGCACAGCGCAGCTTCGACCTGGAGCGTGATCACCTGCTCACCGAGGACCCCTGGGCGCCGGAAAGCCAGGACTATCTCCGGTACCTGCTCCAGGCGCTCCCTTCCGATCCGGCCAAGCGGGACGGAGCTTTCGACGAGCTCAAGGCGAGCCTCAAGGAGTACCGCCAGAACGAACCCGGTCTCGTCACACGCGAAGGGATCCTGGTCAACGGCAATACCCGGGTCGCTGCCCTGCGCGAACTCGGCGTGGCGAGCGTCAGGGTAGGTGTGCTGCCGGAGTCGTGCACCTGGTCCGACATCAATGCGGTCGAACTGTCCCTGCAGCTGCGTCACGACACCCGCCGGCCGTACTCATACATCAACCGCCTGCTCACCATTGAGGAGCAGGCCGCGGCAGGCAGGCCGCTTGCTGACATCGCGAAGGACTTCCGGATCCGGCCGGAGACCGCTGAGCAGGACCGCTGGGTTCTGTCCACGCTCAACGACCTCGTCGCACGGTCGAAGACCGCGTCGGCGCAGCTCAAGCTGATGGATTTCGAAGACCAGCAGGAGAAGCTGCGCGAGCTGCACCGTGCCTTCGCCAAGGCGTCCCGGCAGAACCCCGGGCAGGCTGACCTGCTGAAGGAAAACCGTCTCGCGCTCATTGTTCTGGAGTTCTCCAAGACCGACGTCCGCCTGGCGGACGTGGACTTCCGCACCCGGTACCTCCACCGGCACCTTCCGGAGCAGCTCAAGCAGGTTCCCTCTGAGCCCGCTGCAGGGCGCGTCATTCCAGGCCTCAACCGGTCCCTCCCGGCCGACGACCCTCACGTGGCGGCGGCGAAGGCATTCACGAACACGCTCCTTCAGGCGAAGGCAGTGGAGAGGGCGCCGGGTGCGGTGGAGCAGCAGGAGTCTGAGGAGGCGGCCGAGCTGTGGCGCCAGGCAAGGGAGGCGGTGGAGCAGGCACTCGTGCCGGCGGGCAAGGATGCCCGCGTCCGTAAGCGGAAGCAGGCCGCTCCGGACCGCCTTTATGATGCCGTCCAGGACATTGAGCAGTGCGTCACCGACATGACCCTCGCCCGTGCTTCCCGCAATCTGGACGAGGAGACGCTGGACGAGGCGCTCCTGGCGCTCAGGGCCGGCCTCACGAAGCTTGCCCGTGAGGCAGCGCGCATTGACGAACCTGGTGATGGTGTCGTCTGGCTGCTCGGTGCCATGCAGCAGCAGGAGCAGGTGTGACCGAGCCCTCGCTGCACCTGGCTTTCGACGTCTCCCGTACGAAGGCCGTGCTCCGTGCTGCCGAGCCGTACGGCGCTGACCTGACGCATGTGGCCGCCGGCTTTCCCGTCGGCGGTCAGCGCGGTCCTCACCTGCTGGAGGTACCGCTTGACGACTTCCTTGCAGGCCTGCAAGTACTGTCGGACTGGCCGGCGCCAGATTCGGTTGAGTGGGAACAAGACCTGCTTGCCCTGGTCAGCGATGTCTTTGACGACGCGGACCAGGCGGCCGCACATCTGGATGAGAAGCCGGGGGCCGATGGCGCCGGTGCAGCAGGAGCCGACGCGGTAGTGGATCTCCTCGGTGATGGCTGGCGCGGAGCCCTGACGGACTTCCAGCGCCGGGACATCTCCAGGCTCCTCGCGATGAGGCACGGTGCCAACTTCAGTGTCCCTGGTGCCGGCAAGACGAGGGTCGGCCTGGCGGTCTACGCGGCCATGAAAGAACGGGGCACTGCCAGACGGCTGCTTGTCGTGAGTCCGAAGTCAGCCTATGAGTCCTGGCTCTCTGAAAGCCGCGAGTGCTTCGACAGTCCACCGGTCACCACCGTTATGGGCGCCATCCCTGATCCGCACGCCGAGATTCTGGTGGTGAACTACGAGCGTCTGGACCGTTCGCTCGCAGGACTCGCCGGCTGGCTTCGTGCTGCACCGTCGATGGTGATCCTCGACGAGGCGCACCGGATGAAGCTCGGCGCCGGGGGCACGTACGGAAGTGCCTGCATGGCGCTCGGTCCGCTGAGCCGACGACGCCTGATCCTCACGGGCACGCCAGCACCCAACGGAGCCCGTGACCTGGAGAATCTGCTGTCCTTCGTCTGGCCCGGCCACGGCCGCCGGGTGGTCACTCAGGCGGTGGCCGGCGGCGACCTGGCCCATGCGAGTTCGGTACTCCGCCCGTTGTTCACCCGCACGACGAAGAAGGAACTGGGGCTGCCTCCCTTCCAGCCAGTCATCCGGACTCTTCCACTGAAAGGGCTCCACAGGGAGATCTACGACGCTTTGGTGGGCCGGTTCACCGCGCGCGCCGAACTGTCCAGGGACGACTTCGACGCCCTGGGCAAGGCGATGCTCCGGCTGCTGATGGCTGCCACCAGTCCTGCGCTGCTGATGGAGGGAAGCAGCAGACACGAGGCCATTAGCTTCCAGGTTCCCCCCCTGGACATTCCTGTGGATGAACCGCTCTACGGCCTGCTGCAGAAGCTGCCTCAGTACGAGATGCCACCGAAGTACAAGGAACTGAGGGAGATCATCTCCGGCAATGCGGCAGCAGGCCGGAAGACCCTGGTGTGGTCGACGTTCGTCCGCAATATCACCAGTCTGGAGCTTCTGCTGAGCGAGTTCCAGCCCGCCGTGGTGCATGGCGGCACACAGGACCGGGAGGAACAGATCAGCCGGTTCCGGAATGATCCGGACTGCCTTGTGCTGATCTCCAACCCTGCCACGCTGGGTGAAGGCATCAGCCTGCACCGCCACTGTCATGACGCGGTTTACGTGGACCGGGATTTTATGGCTGGGCGGTTCCTGCAGAGCCTGGACCGCATCCACCGGCTCGGGTTGGACCCGCACGCTGAGACCCGTGTCACCGTGCTTGCCTCGGAAGGCACGATCGATGAGGTGGTGGCACTGCGCCTGGCGGCCAAGCTGGAGTTCATGGGCGCCATCCTGGACGATCCTTCGGTGCGGCAGCTGGGCGATCTGCAGGAAGAGCGGCCAGTGACCGCAGGTATGGACGAAGCCGACATGCGGGCCGTCCTGGAGCACGTGCAGGCTGCGGGCGCCTGCTGAAGAGGGCAGGCGGCGGGTGTGCCGGATGGTGCCTGGCGCACCCGCGAGGGCGGATGTGGCCCTGGGTGTCAGCGGCAGATGCGACACTTGCCTGTCTGCATCTGCTACACCCCAGGAGGACTCGATGGGCGCCCGCGACGACGCGCTGATTTCGATTGAGATTTGTGCTGGCGCCGGGGGGCAGGCCATCGGCCTCCACCAGGCTGGTTTCAAGCACCTCGCACTCGTTGAGATCGACCAGTACGCCGCTGCCACCCTGCGACGCAACATCGCGCACCGAGAAGGCTGGGAATTCGAGCGGGACTTCTGTGACGTCATTGAGGGGGACGTTAACGACTTCAAGCCGATGGTGCAGCTGGACAAGCCGGTCAAGTTCCTCGAGGGAGCCCTGAAGGAGAAGCAGCTGGATCTTCTCGCAGGCGGGGTTCCCTGTCCCCCTTTTTCACATGCGGGTAAGCAGTTGGGCAAAGACGACGAGCGTGATCTTTTCCCGCAGATGCTGGGACTTGTTGACGAACTCCTGCCCAAGGCCGTTATGATCGAGAACGTCCGGGGAATCAAGGACGATAAGTTCAGCGAATACCGCGAATGGGTCATGGCGCGCCTGCAGGGCGGGATGGCGACGGATCCGGTTACAGGTGTCCGGCAGGAGTATGAGGGTGCCGGATATGAGGTGTGCGGCTGGAAGGTGCTGGAAGCCAGCGATTTCGGCGTGCCGCAGCTGCGCCCGCGGGCCATCCTGGTGGCCATTCGTAGGGATATCCTCGGCGGTCAGAAATTTAATTGGCCTGTTCCGGAGGCTAGAATTAAGACGGTCGGCGAAGCTCTCGAGGCCACGATGGCCGAGCGGTACCAGCCGTTCATCGCAAAGGGCGGCCGGGAGGGCCGAGAAGCTGAAATGGCGCTGAAGGCGTGGCGTAAGGCCGCCACGGGCGTTGCACCCACCCTCGTCGGAGGTTCCAAGAAGCACGGGGGCGCCGACCTCGGGCCGAGCAGGGCCAAGGCGGCGTGGGCCAAGCTGGGCGTGAACGCCCTTGGTGTTGCGAACTCCCCGAAGGACGTGGAGAAGAAGGACAGCGCAGACCGCGACCTTTTCCGCGCCGGCCCGATGCTGACGGTCACCCAGGCAGCGATCATCCAGGGTTTCCCACCCGAGTGGGACTTCGAAGGTGACCCGTCCGAAGGCAGACTCCCCGGAAAGACCGCGCAGTACCGTCAGGTCGGCAATGCATTCCCGCCGCCCGTGGCCCGAGTAGTCGGCCAGGCCATCGCCGAGGTTCTGCGCGGCGCGCGTCCGGAAGGCGTGCCGTCCGCAGACTAAGGGCGGCGTTCCTGCACGGCGGCGGCGATCGCCGCCGCGCAGGCCTCCGACCCCTCGTGCTCCCAGAACCGGAGCACGAGCCAGCCGGCCTCCTCGAGCTGCCGGTCCGTGTCTCGATCACGCGCGATGTTCCGGGCCACCTTCTCCGACCAGTAGCCCTGGTTGGTCTTGGGAGGCACGTAGTGCTCGGGACATCCATGCCAGTAGCAGCCGTCCACGAAGACCGCCACCTTTGCCGGCCCGAAGACGAGGTCAGCGGTCCGCCTGAGCTGGGGCAGCGGCCGGGTGGCGACCCGGTAGCGCAGTCCTCGTGCGTGCACGAGACGCCTGATGACCCATTCCGGCTTGGTGTCGCGGCTGCGGATCGCCTGCATGTTGCGCCGCCGGGCAGCTGACGAAGCCCAGGAACCCTCAGGTGGCTGCCAGGGGCCCTCACCCGTCATGGGTCTGCCCTCCTTCGAGTCGCAGCGCCACCCAGTCCTCGGGCCCCAGAGTGATCTTGTGTGCGGCGGCGATGTCTTGCTGTTCCCGCCACTTCCCGCACAGCAGGGTAAGACCATCCCGCGCGAGCTGCTTCCTGATGTTGCGGGCCCTGCGCAGCGGGTCAAGTCTGCCCGCGCCGACAGTCGCGATGACGCTGCGCGGGATGATGTGGCCTTCCAGGTAGCGGAACATCATGGTGAACCGCTGTTCCTGCCCGGGGCGCTTTGCGAGGACCCTGCCAGCCTGCTCTGAGGTGAGGAGGGTCAGCGGGTTGACCGGCAGTGGTGTCCAGTCGTACAGCGGAATGCTCCACAGGGCCCGGGCGTCGACGGCAAGGCCTCTTTTGCCGTCCTTGTTTCCTTTGCCGCGGTAAAGCCACGAGCGGTGCGCCCGTACCAGCCACGAGCGGTGCCTGCCTCTCCCCAGCTGTATCTGGGTGCAGATGCAGAGCTGGCAGTGGGCCTCCGACGGTATCGCCCAGTTCGAACCGACGGTCGCCTTGATGTCGACCGGCACCTTCTCGATGAGCGTATCGAGCGGGGCCTCCTTCGGAAGACCGAACGAACGAAGGACCTCGTACTCGAGCTTCGCTCCGACAGAGGCCCTTTCTCCCGGGTGCACGTCGTGAGCCAGCAGGTCGTAGCGGCCGGTCCGGGCTCCGTCCAGCACGTAGTCGATCGCATTCGCGATGGCTCCCGTGTACAGGCCGGCCACATCGAAGGGCTGCAGCCAGTCCAGGACGGTCTGGGCGTCGGTGTCGTCGCCGGGGGCGAGAAGTACATGCTCACCGGCGTCGGTGTTCGTGCAGACCTCGCCCGGTCCCTGGAGGACGAGACGTCCCTTCCTCATACGAGCGCGGCCCCCGCATTCTCGCCGTGGCACTCCGTGTACGGCTTGCCCGAGGTGCACCAGCAGGGGGAGGTGGGGGTGGGGGGCCAGGGGGTGGCTTTGCCTCGGGCGGCCAGGGTGGTGGCGTATTCCGCCAGGAGGGACGGGGAGGCCGGGGAGGTCTTCTCCGATGCCGCGAAGGCCTCGTACGAGGGGACGCTGCCCGTCACGATGCCGAGGTTGGTGGTGCCCGAGGCGGCCAGGGTGCGCAGGGAGGACTCCACCGCCGCGAGGTGGGCGTCGTGCGAGGGGTATTCCGCCGCGAGGGTCGGGTAGCTCGTGAGCAGCTCGGCCAGTTCGCGCTGGGGCCAGTGGAGGATCGCCACCGGGAAGGGGCGGGACAGGGCGGCGCGGCGGTCGCCGAGTTCGGCGCGCAGCCGGGCGATCTCGGCGCGGAGTTCGGCCGGGTCGTCGGATCCCAGGGCCCAGATGCGCTTCGGGTCGTGCAGCTCGTCCAGCGGGATCGGGCCGATGTGGCGGGTGTCGGCCACCATGTCCCAGTCGTCGTGCGGGAGGGCCAGGAGCCGGCGTACCCGGTGCCGGCCCGTGAGGAGGGCCGTGGTGGCCCGGGTGAGGGGGGCGGACTCCGGGATCAGGAGGGTCGCCGCCTCGGTGAAGCACTCGTGCGCGGCCTCCAGCTCGTCGTGGGCCTCCAGGGCCTCCGCGATGACCTCCCACGGCGCCGGGTCGGTCGGGCCGGCCGCGCGGATGCCGGAGATCAGGGCGCGGGCCTCGGCCTCGTGGCCGTACTCCCAGAGGTTCGCGGCCTGGAGGGCCTTGATCAGGTGGGGGTCGGAGGGGGAGTCGGCGAGGAGTTGGTCGTAGAGGGCGCTCGCGCGCTCCCGGGCGTCGGCCAGTTCGAGGTGGGCCGCGGCCTGGAGGAGCAAGGGCTCCTGGTCCTCGGGGTAGCGGGTCGCCGTGCGGATGAGGCGCTCGGCTTCGGCGATGTGCTCGGCAGGCGTATCGGGGCGCATGGTTCACACCGTACTGCTGCTGGTCAGTTGAGGGGGGAGGTCTTAGGGTGCGGCCCGTGCGGGATGGTGTGCGGGTGGTGGTTCAGGGGGGCGGCCGACGGGAGCGCCGGGCCGGTCTCGCGCGGCTGCTGTGGGTGGCCGCCGAGGTGATCACCACCGTGGGTGTGGTGGTGGCGCTGCTGGTCGTGCACCAGGTGTGGTGGACCAACCGGCAGGCCGCGGCCGCCGCGCGGCAGCAGGTCCGGGTCCTGGAGGAGGAGTGGGCCGGGTCCGGGGCCGTCGGCGGTGGGGATCCAGTGGCCGTCGAGGGGGAATCGAGCGTTCCTTCTCCTTCCGGCGCGCCGCCCGTGGCGGATCCGGAGGCGGTGGCTCCCTCTGTGGCGCCGCCGTCCGTACGTCCCCCCGTGGCGCCCGCGCCGGCGGGCGGTGCGGCGCCGGCGCGGGACGAGGCGTACGCGGTGCTGAGGATCCCGCGGCTGGGTCTGGCGGTGCCGGTCGCGGAGGGGGTCGGCAAGCGGGCGGTGCTGGACAAGGGCTACGCCGGGCACTACCCGGGGACCGCGCGGCCCGGGGCGGAGGGCAACTTCGCGCTGGCCGGGCACCGGAACACGCACGGGGAGCCGTTCCGGTACCTGAACCGGCTGCGGGGCGGGGACGAGCTGCTCGTCGACGTGCGGGGGCGGCGGTACGTGTACGTGGTGGGGCAGGTGCTGGGGGAGACGAGCGCGGGTGACGTGGGGGTCATCGCGCCGGTGCCGCGGAGCGGGGTGAAGCCCGGTTACGGCTACGAGGCGGCGGGCTCCTACATCACGCTGACCACGTGCACGCCCGAGTACTCCTCCGCGTACCGGCTGGTGGTGTGGGGGACCCTCAAGACCGTTGTCAGTGGGGCCGGTTAGTATCGGTCGTGCGTTCCCGTTGTGTCTGCGGGTCCGCTCCGGTCGCGGGAGTCGAGGGAGGTGGTGAGGGTGCTGGTGCGGCGGGTTCGTGCGTGGTTCTCCTCTTCCTCTTTCTCTTTCCTGGTGTCCTCCTCGCGGGTGTTCCGGCTGCTCGTGGTGCTGCTGGTGCTCGGGGGGTTCCTGGGGCTGGTCTCCGGGGACGCCGGACTGGCCGCCGGTGTGGTCGCGCTGGCCGCCGCCGTCGCCGTCGGGGCCGCCGCGCTCGCCGCGTGCCTCGTGCGGCCCGTGCCGCCGCACCGAATACGTACCGCGATCCGTGATCGTGAGCAGCGCACGGCGTTCCTGCCGCAGCGCGATCCCGATGCCTCCGGCCGGTCGCGGCCCAGGGCGCCCGGCCGTCTCGTCCTGACGGCCGCGTAGGGGCGCGCAGTGCTTCCTGCCTTCTGCTGACCTATCGCTGATGTCGCCCCTCGCGGGTCGTCACGCCGAAATGCACCTTTTCGACGTTTGACGAGACCCCTCGGAGGGCCCGCGTGTCCGTTTTCGCTGATCTTGTCGTCGAGCTGGGCCGGCTCCTGGAGCCGGTGCTGGCCGAGTCCGCGACCGCTGCCGCGATCGTGCTGTTCACCGTCCTCGTGCGGCTGGCCCTGTACCCGCTGGGCCGTGCCGCGTTCCGGGCGGCGACCCCGGCGGCCGGCTGCCTGCCGATGCTGTTGCAGCTGCCGGTGTTCTACCTGATGTACCAGGCCTTCTCCTCGGGTGGTGAGCTGCTGGGGCACCGGCTCTTCGCCGCGCCGCTCGGTACCCGCTGGACCGGGGCGCTGGAGGAGGGCGGGCCGTTCGGGGCGCAGGGGCTGGTGTTCCTCGGCCTGTTCGCGGCGATCGCGGTGGTGGCCGCGTGGAGCGCGGTGCGGGGGCGGCGCGCCGCCGCGGCCGCGCCGGCGCCGGAACTGCCCACCGTGAAGGGTGCGGGCGGCCAGGCCGCGCTGAGCGCCGAGCAGCTGGCGGCGATGCGCAGGCTGGGCGGCGTACTGCCCCTGCTGTCGTTCGGGACGCTGGTCACGGCGGCGGTGGTCCCGCTGGCCGCCGGGCTGTACCTGCTGACGACCACCGCCTGGTCGGTCGGGGAGCGGGCCTGGCTCCAGTCCCGCAAGGACGGCGAGGGCGGGAAGGACGGAGCGGTGCGTTCCAGTCTGTGAACAGGGTCTTGCGGATCGGTCGGACATCTTGGAGGATCAGCCAATCCTCCGATGGCCGCAACCCATCGGCCGGCCCGTGCCGTGCGCCCGCTCCACCGGCACGCCCACGGGCCGACCACCCACGACCACGGGAGAATGCCCATGAAGCTGCTGCGTGTCGGACCCGTCGGGTCGGAGCGCCCCGCGCTCCTCGACCAGGACGGCACCCTGCGGGACCTGTCCGGTCTGATCACGGATGTGGACGGCGCCCTGCTGTCCGACGAGTCCGTGCTGTCCCGGGTACGGGACGCCGCGGCGGGCGGCGAGCTGCCGGTCCTGGACGCCGAGGGGCTGAGGATCGGCTCCCCGGTCGGCCGGATCGGCAAGATCGTGGGCATCGGGCTGAACTACTTCGGGCACGCGGCCGAGATCGGCGCGGAGCCGCCGGCCGAGCCGATCCTGTTCCTGAAGGCCGCGGACACCGTGGTGGGCCCCGACGACACCGTGCTCATCCCGCGCGGCAGCGTGAAGACCGACTGGGAGGCCGAGCTCGGCGTCGTCATCGGCAGCACCGCCCGCTACCTGGGCTCCGCCGCCGAGGGCCTCGCGCACGTCGGCGGCTACACGCTGGTCAACGACGTGTCGGAGCGCGAGTTCCAGATCGAGCGCGGCGGGACCTGGGACAAGGGCAAGAACTGCGAGACCTTCACCCCGCTCGGCCCCTGGCTGGTCACGGCCGACGAGGTCCCCGACCCGCAGGTCCTGGACGTCAGGCTGTGGGTCAACGGCGAGCTGAGGCAGGAGGGCAACACCTCGGACCAGATCTTCCCGGTCGGCGAGGTCGTGCGGTACCTGAGCCAGTTCATGACCCTGTACCCCGGTGACGTCATCGTCACCGGCACCCCGGCCGGTGTGGCCATGGGGCAGCCGGAGCCGAAGCCGTACCTGCGGGCCGGTGACGTCGTGGAGCTGGAGATCGAGAAGCTGGGTCGGCAGCGCCAGGAGTTCAAGAGCGCGTAGGGCGCTCGGAGCGCGTACGGCGTGCGTGCGGGGAGGGGCGGGCTGCCGGTGGCGGTCCGCCCCTCCCCGTGCCCCTGTGCGTGACGGTCCCGCTCAGCTCCCGGCCGAGGCGCGTCGGCGACGGTTGGCGACCACGAGGCCGGCGCCCGCGGCGAGCGCGGCGGCGCCGGTGCCGGCGATCCACGTCTGCGAACCGGCACCCGTGCTGGCGAGCGAGCCGGAGCCGGAGCCGCCCGCCGGGGTGACGTCGCCGTTGCCGGCGGTGCCCTTGGCGGCCGCCGGATGGACCCCGCCGGTGGTGGCGGTGCCGCTGCCGGTGCCCGCGCTGCCCGTGTTGGCCGAGCCTCCGGTGGTGCCGGTGCTGCCTGTGGTGCCGGTGTGGCCGGAAGCCTGGTCCTTGGCCCGGGCCACGTGCCGGCCGGTCTTCAGGAACGCGGCACGGTCCTCGGGGGTGCCCTTGAGGGCGGCGAGAGCGGCCTTCTTCAGCTCCGGGCCGGCACCGTTCACCATCTTCGAGATGGCGACCTGGTTGTCGTCGTCGCGCAGCGCGTGCTGACCGTTCTTCACGAACTCGCGCAGCTGCTCTGGGGTCGCGTTGTTCTCGAGGAGCTTGATGATCCCCTCCTTCAGGCCCGGCCCGGCGCCGTTCAGCATCGAGAAGAGCGCGACCCGGTCGTCCACGGCGCGGATCTTGTGCTGGCCGGTGGCGACGAACTCGCGGATCTGCTCGCGCGTGCCGTTGCTCAGCAGGTCGTTGACGGCCTGGGTGATGCCCCGGCCGGCGCCGTTCAGCATGCGCAGCATCTCGACGCGGTCGTCCTCGAGGCGGGCCGCGTGCTGGCCCTCCCGCAGGAACGCGGTGAACGCCGCCTGCGTTTCCTTGCGCAGTGCCTCGACCGCGGCGGCCTTCACGGCCTTCCCGCCGGCGTGGTGGATCTGGGAGATCCGGACGTAGTCGTCGTCGTACTGCTGCAGTGCCCACTCGACCGTCAGGAAGTGCCGCAGGGCGGCGGCGTCGCCCTCGAGCGCCTTCGCGGCCGCCGCACGGACGCCGGGTCCGCTCGCCGGGTCCTTCAGGATCCCCTCGATCCGGGCCCGGTCCTTCGCCGCCTCCGGGCCCTCGGACGGGCCTTCGGACGGGCCCTCGGACGGGCTCTTCGCCGGCGTCGCCGCCTGGGGTTCCGCGGGCTTCGCAGGCTTCGCGGCCTGCGGTTCCTGGTCGGGCGCGGCCGGCGACGACGGGGCGGCCGACGAGGCGTCAGCGGCGAAGGCGGGCGAGGCGAGCAGAACGGCCGGGGCGATCGCGGCGGTTGCCACGACGGACGCGATCCGGGGCAGCTTCACAGGCAGGGTTTCCATTCTTCACATGTGTGATGATCGGCGGCCTGTGCAGGATAGATCGCAATTCGGTGCTCAATGCATCGATTTTCCGACAAAGGGCCATCGGGCCGGACGTCACATTTCCACGGTCACCCCGTCGCGGGAGGACCTGCGGGCCGCCTCCAGCACCGCCAGGCAGCGCGCCGCCTCCTCGGCCGTCACCGGCGCCGGACCGCCCGTGCGCAGGGCCGCCGCGACCGCCGCGTAGTAGGCGGGGTAGTCGCCCGGGGCCGTCGGCACCGGGAGCCCACCGCCCGTCAGCGGTGACTCGCCGGAACCCAGCCGCCCCCACAGGTGCTCCGGCTCCTCCCCCCACGGCTGCCCCCCGGCGCCCGGCCGCAGCCCCTCGCGCAGGGCGGCCTCCTGGGGGTCCAGGCCGTACTTGACGTAGCCCGCGCGCGAGCCGAGTACGCGGAACCGCGGGCCGAGCTGGGCCGCGGTCGCGCTGACGTAGAGGTGGGAGCGGACCCCGTTGGCGTGCGTGAGCGCGATGAAGGTGTCGTCGTCGGCCTCGGCGTCCGGGCGGCGCACGTCGGTCTCCGCGTAGACGCGTACCGCCGGGCCGAACAGGACCAGCGCCTGGTCCACGACGTGGCTGCCGAGGTCGTACAGCAGGCCGCCGATCTCCTCCGGGGCTCCCGACTCGCGCCAGCCGCCCTTGAGCTGCGGGCGCCAGCGCTCGTAGCGGGACTCGAAGCGCTGCACCTCGCCGAGTTCGCCGCCGGCGAGGAGGCGGCGCACGGTGAGGAAGTCGTTGTCCCAGCGGCGGTTCTGGAAGACGGAGAGGAAGGTGCCGGTGCGCTCCGCGAGGGCGGCCAGTTCGTACGCCTCGGCGGCGGTGGCGGCGAGCGGCTTGTCCACGACCACGGGGATGCCGGCGGTCAGGGCTGCCGTGGCGAGGGGGACGTGGGTCTTGTTGGGGGAGGCGACGACGACCAGGTCCGGGGCGTCGGGCCGCTGCCACAGCTCGTCGGCGGAGGCGGCGATGCGGACGTCCGGGTAGGCCTCGCGGGCCTGGGCCTGCCGTCCGGGGTCGGAGGTGACGACCGTGTCGAGGAGGAGGCCTTCGGTCGCGGACACGAGCGGGGCGTGGAAGACGGAGCCGGCGAGTCCGTAGCCGATGACCGCGACGCGCAGCGGGGCGGCGGGGGAGGAAGGGGAGGCGGAGGAGGCGGGGGAGGCGGGGGAGGCGTTCATGGGACCACTTTGGCAACAGCGTTGCGTAAGTGCAAGGAGGGTGGACAATGGCGGGGTGAACAGGGGTGACGGGGACGGCGAGAGCGGCCACGCCGGCGGCGGCGGGCGAACCGGGGTGAACCTGCCCGCGCTGCGCGGGCACAACGAGGCGCTGCTGCTGGACCTGCTGCGCGCCGCCGGGACGCCGGGGCTGGGCCGGGCGGAACTCGCCGCCCGGACGGGGCTCACCCCCCAGGCCGTCAGCAAGATCACCGCCCGGCTGGCGGCGGAGGGCCTGGTGGCCGAGGCCGGACGCGGCGCCTCCACCGGCGGCAAACCGCGCACGCTGCTGCGGCTGGTGCCCGGCGCCCGGCACGCGGTGGGGATCCACCTGGACCGCGACGAGCTGAGCGGCGTCCGGGTCGACCTGGCGGGCGGCGTCGTCGCGCGGTGGAACGGGCCGCTCGACTTCGGCGCCGGCCCCGAACCGGTGGTGGACTCGGTCGTACGAGCCGTCGCGCGCGTGTCCGGTGAGCCGGGAGCGGCACCGCCGCTGCTCGGGGTGGGTGTCGCCGCGCCGGGCCCGCTGGACTGGCGCGGCGGAGTGCTCGGGAGGGTGACGGGGTTCCCGGACTGGGCGGGGTACCCGTTGCGGGAGGTATTGGCGGGGCGGCTGGGGTTGCCCGTGGTGCTGGACAAGGACACCAACGCCGGGGTCGCGGCGGGGGCTCCGGGCGGGCCCGGCTCGGGCACCTCCGTGTACCTCCACGTCGGCACCGGGCTCGGGGCGGGGCTCCGGCTGGACGGGGCGGTCCACCGGGGCGCGCGCTCGGCGGCGGGGGAGTTCGGCCACCAGGTGCTGCGGCTGGACGGCCCGCCCTGCCGGTGCGGGGGGCGCGGCTGCCTCGAGGCGCTCTGCCTGGCGGCGGTGGCCCGCGGCGACCTGGCGGAGGCGGCGCGGATCCTGGGGGAGGGCGCGGCGAACCTGGCCGCGCTGCTGGACGTGGACCGGATCATGCTCGGCGGGCGCGTGGTGGACGCGGACCCGGAGCCCTTCGTGGACGGCGTCCGTGCGGCGCTGGCGTCCCGCGCCCTGCTGGAGCACGCGCCGTCGGTCGCGCGCGCCCCGGCCGGGGTCGCGGAGGGCGCGGCGGCCCTGGTCCGGGGCCGCGTCTTCGGCTGGACCTGACCGGGACGCCGCCGCCCTGGCCGGCCGGGCGCGGGGCGGCCGGCTCCGCCGGGCCTCCCGGCTGCTGCTCCGGGCTCCGCCGGGCCTCCCGGCTGCTGCTCCGGGCTCCGCCGGGCCTCCCGGCTGCTGCTCCGGGTTGCGCCGGGATTCCCTGGGCTTCGCCCGGAGCCCAGGGCCATGTGGGCCCCGGGCTGTGCCGGGCGTCCCGGCGGCTGTGCCCGGACCCTCGGGCTGTCCGGGCTCCCCGCGCGCCGCCCTCCGCGGTGGCGCACGCCCCCGGTGGCGTCTCCCGGCGGGTTTCCGGCCCGGGGCACTGGGGCGGCTCCCCCTTGGGTCTGCGGCCGGGCGGCACAGGGGGCCGCGCCCGTCCCCGAGTCGCGCCGCGTCCCGCGTGGCGTGACCTGCCGTGCTCCCCGGGCGGCGGCGCCTCCCTGGCGCGCCCCCAGCCCTGGCCCGTTTGACCCGGGCCGCCGTACGGGCGTAAACCGGGGGTGCTCGGGCGTGGGGTGGGATGTGGGTCGCGCGGGCGTGGCAGGGTGCGGGAGGGCCGGGGTGATTGTCGCCTCGTCCGATCATCGTTCCGTCCGGCGAGCAGCGAAGGTCCGCCATGAGACTGCGCAACGCCCTTGCCCTCACCGCCCTCCTCCTGGCCCTCAACACCGCGACCGCCGCTGCCGACGTCGGCAACGGCGGCGGTGCCCGCCCCGCCCCCGCGCTGCCCTCCCGCGCGCACGCCACCTGCGGCGACGGCAAGGCCGGCGCCTTCCCCATCGGGGCGCGGATCCGGGGTGGGCCGGCGGTCTACCGGGCCGGTGCCGGGCCGCAGACCTGGCTGCTCGACCTGACCAACACCACCAGCGGCACCTGTTCGGCCATCCATCCCGTGGTCGTCTTCACCGACGCCGCCCGGGCGCTGCGCCCCGCCCACCTCCGGATGGAGTTCGAGGCCCCCGGCGGCCCCTTCCCCGTCACGCTGGAGCGCTCCGACCGCGACGAGATCATCGCCGTGTTCGACGGCGGGCACGGCGGGCACGGCGGGCACAGCGGCGGCAACGCGGGGAACGGCGGCAGCCGGTTCGCCGGGTTCTCCGTGCCGGCCGGCGGTTCCGCCACCGTCAAGGTGCGGCTGGCCTTCGCCCCCGACGCCCCCCTGGGTGAGGTCGTCGCCGACGCGGCGCTGGTCCAGCGCGAGGCCGACGACGGCGAGTGGGTCGGGGAGGCGGGCGGGTACCGCTTCTCCGTGGCGGGGCCGCAGGATCCGGCCGAGGCGGGTTCGCTCGCCCACACCGGGCCCCGCGAGTGGGCCTACGGCTCCGCGGCCGTCGCCGCCGTCGCCGCCGGGGGCGGCCTGCTGCTCGGTGCCCGGCGGCTCCGGGCCTCCGCCTAGCGGCGCCGCCGGCCGGCCCGAGGGGGTCGGCACCTCACCCCGCCGCACGGGGCGGCGTACACCGCTGAACGCCCCGCCCCGTCCGGGCCGTGGACGCCCTCCCCCTCCGCGGCCCCGCACCGCTAGGGTGGTTCAGACCAGAGGCCCCCCGAGGTCAGAGGCCCCGCAGAGCGGAGAGACGTCCCGTGGCAGAGCGCAAGCCGATCGAATCCTGGCTGACCGACATGGACGGAGTCCTCATCCACGAGGGCACCCCGATCCCCGGCGCGGATGCCTTCATCAAGCGGCTGCGCGAGTCCGGCAAGCCCTTCCTGGTGCTGACCAACAACTCCATCTACACCCCGCGCGACCTCCAGGCCCGGCTCAGCCGGATGGGTCTGGACGTGCCCGTCGAGAACATCTGGACCTCGGCGCTCGCCACCGCGAAGTTCCTCGACGACCAGCGCCCGGGCGGCACCGCGTACGTCATCGGCGAGGCGGGCCTGACCACCGCCCTGCACGACATCGGCTACATCCTGACCGACCACGAGCCCGACTACGTGGTCCTGGGCGAGACGCGCACGTACAGCTTCGAGGCCATGACCAAGGCCGTCCGGCTCATCAACGGCGGTGCCCGCTTCATCTGCACCAACCCCGACGAGACGGGCCCCTCCACCGAGGGCCCGCTCCCGGCCACGGGTGCGGTCGCCGCGCTGATCACCAAGGCGACCGGCAAGAAGCCGTACTTCGCCGGCAAGCCCAACCCCCTGATGATGCGTACGGGTCTCAACGCCATCGGGGCCCACTCCGAGACCAGCGCGATGATCGGCGACCGCATGGACACCGACGTGCTGGCCGGCCTGGAGGCGGGCATGCAGACCTTCCTCGTGCTGACCGGTCTCACCACGGTCGAGGACACGGAGAAGTTCCCGTACCGGCCGACCAAGACGGTCGATTCCATCGCCGATCTCGTCGACCTGGTGTAGCCGGTCGCGCGGCAGCGCGTACGGCTGACACGTACGGGCCAAGAGAGCGCCGCTCCGGATGCGGAGCGGCGCACGGCGCGTGAGGCTCCTTGTGAGGAGGTTCACCATGCGCTGTTCTCTGATCGCTCTGCGTGTCGCAGGGGCCGCCGTCGCCCTGACGGCATTCACCGCAGTGACCGCCCCCGCCGCCCTCGCGAACGAGTGGGACCGCGGCGGCGTCTCGGCGGAACCGAACCCTGCCGCACCGGGAGCGCACGTCAAGATCCGCGTGCTGGGCTGTCACGGTGACCGGGGTGTGGCCCGTTCCCCCGTCTTCGTGTCGGACGTGCGCCTCTCCTCGCGCCACGGGGACGGCCGCACCCTCTGGGGCGAGGCCGCCGTCCGCTCCCACGCCGACCCGGGCTGGCACGAGATCCGCGTCAAGTGCGAGGGCGCCGACGGCCTGCGGGGTTCCATCGAGATCCGCCACCGCGACCACCACCACCGCCCCGACCCGCACCGTTCGCCGGTCTGGCCGGTGCACGCGGGCGGCGGCGGGATGTCCGCCGAGGTCGCCGGGGCCACCCGGCCGGTGACGGCCGCGAAGAAGAGCCACGGCGGCGAGGGCCCCGGGCTGCCCCACACCGTGATCGGCGCCGTTCTCGCCGCCGCCGCCACCCTGGCGGTCGCGGGCAGGGCCATCACCCTGCGACGTCGCCGCAACGGCGGATGAGCGAGCCCAGGGCCTCCGCCGGCGGCCGGCTGCTGACCTTCGCCGCCTGGACGGTGCTGGTCATGGGGCTGTGGTTGTGGGGCAAGGAGATCACCGGGGTGCCGCCCGTTCCGGCCGCCGACCAGGCCGGCGCGCAGCCGGGGCCGGCCCTCCCGGCCGCGCGGCCCCCGTTGCCCGGGGCGATGCCCGCGCGGGTCGACGTACCGGCCCTGGGGGTCCGGGCACCGGTGATCGCCCGGGGTCTGGACGCGCAGGGGGCGATCGATCCGCCGCCGTACGAACTCCCGGGCACGGTGGGCTGGTGGGGCGCGGGCCCGGCGCCCGGTGCGGTGGGGGCCGCGCTGATGGTGGGGCACGTGGACACGAAGTCGAAGCCGGCGGTGTTCTACGGCCTGAGCTCCCTCAAGCCGGGCCAGAAGATCCGCGTGGAGCGGGCGGACGGCACGGTCGCCGAGTTCACCGTGGAGGACGTACGCGTCTTCGAGCGCGCGGGCTTCGACCCGCACGAGGCGTACGGGCCCCGGGTCGGGGGCCGCGCCGAGCTGAGGCTCGTGACCTGTGGCGGGAACTACGACAAGGCGGCCGGGCAGTACGCGGCGAACGTGGTGGTCTCGGCGTACCTCACGGGCGCGGGGGCGAAGCCGGCCGCGGCGTCGGTCTAGCGGTTCGTCCGGGTCAGCCGGGCCGCCGCCCCGCCCCCAGCCCCCCGGCAGCCGCCGACCCCAGCGCCCGGCCGCCGGCCGGGCCCACGGCAGAACGAAGAAGACCCCCGCGGCTTTCGCCACGGGGGTCTTCTTCTCGTCTGTGCGCCGCCAGGGACTCGAACCCCGGACCCGCTGATTAAGAGTCAGCTGCTCTAACCAACTGAGCTAGCGGCGCTTGCTGACAGGCAAAACTCTACCCCACCTGGAGAGGTACTCGTGACCGGCCGCGCCCGTTCTGTCCGATTAACCCATGTTTAGGGTGTTTGTCGTGCACGATATGTCTGGTCGAGCCGAATCTGATGCCCCGACAGATGCGTGCCCGGCCGACCAGTGGACGAGCAGGGGAGTGGACGGAACCGCATGACGACGCAGCCTCCGGTGCATGTGCACATGCCGACGCCGATGACGATGCCGGTCTTCGAGGAGTACGAGCCCGCCGGCGACTGTGTGTGCCCCGGGTGCGCGCAGCGGCGCCGCACCCTCGCGCGCGGGCGGGCCATAGCGCTGCGGGACGGCGGACACCCGGCCGCGCGCGGGGCCCGCCGGGCGCTGGTACTGGCGACCGCGGCCGGTGTGGTGCTGGGCGGCGGGTCGGCGGCGCCGGCCGCCGCCAAGCCGGTGCCGGGCCCGGGGCCGGTGGCCCTGGACGACCGGGACGGAGCGGACGGTCCGGGCACCCCGCAGGGCGACCGGGCCCCGCTGCACGGACGCCCGGCCCCCGGCCCGGGCCCGCGCCCCCCGTCCCCGTCGGCGGGGCGGCCGGGCGCGCCGCCCGCGGTGCGGGCCATCGACCGGGCCACGATCATCAACCGGGCGAAGACCTGGCTGGACGCCCAGGTCCCGTACAGCATGACCGCGTACTGGTCGGACGGCTACCGGCAGGACTGCTCGGGGTACGTCTCCATGGCCTGGAACCTGGGTACGAACGAGTGGACCGGCAGCCTCGACTCCTTCGCCACGAAGATCACGAAGGAGGAGCTGCTGCCGGGGGACATGCTGCTCTTCCACAACCCGGCGGACCCCAACAACGGCTCGCACGTCGTCATCTTCGGCGGCTGGGTCGACGAGACGCGCACGCACTACGTCGCGTACGAGCAGACCCGCCCGGCGACGCGGAAGCTGGCCACGCCGTACGGGTACTGGAAGAACTCCGAGAAGTACCTGCCGTACCGGTACAACGGCGTGACCACCGGCGTCCTCCCGGACCCGCCGGTGCCGGACGCGCAGGTGCCCGGTTCCCCCGTACCGGGCTCCCCCGTACCGGGCGCCCCGCCGGCGGGCACGGCAGCCTTCCCCGGCGCGGCCAAGTTCGGCCCGGGCGCGGACAACGAGTACGTCGCCGAACTCGGCAAGATGCTGATCGGGCGCGGCGCCCTGCGCTTCTACCCCAAGGGGCCGAGCTCGAAGTGGAGCGACGCCGACCGGCAGGCCACGCGGGCCTTCCAGGAGGCGCAGGGCTGGACGGGCGCCGACGCCGACGGCATCCCCGGCGAGCACACCTGGCGGCTGCTGGTCCAGCGCAAGGGCAAGGACATCCCGCCGACGGGACGGACGACGGCGCCCGGCGCGGTGAAGCCGGCCGTGGCCCTGCCCGGTCCGAGCGGGGTGCCCGCCTACCCGGGGCCCGGGGTCTTCCGCCCGGGGCAGTCCCATCCGGCTGTCCTCGCCCTCGGCCGCCGGCTGGCGGCGAAGGGCTTCGGCAAGCACTACACGTCCGGCCCGGGCCCGCGCTGGAGCGAGGCCGACCGCCGCAACGTCGAGGCCTTCCAGCGCGCCCAGGGCTGGCGCGGCGCCTCGGCCGACGGCTATCCGGGCCCGGAAACCTGGCGCCGGCTGTTCGCATGACGGAGGCAACGATGTACCCCACCCACACCACGTTCACCACGGGAACCTTCCGGATCCCCGCGCTGCCCGCAGCCCCCGCCGGCGCCACCGCCCACGCCCAGGGTCCCGCCGGCCCGCTGCCGTCCCGGGCGCCGGCCGTCGCGCCGGCCGTGGACCCGGCCGCCGGGCCCCGTCCCGAGCCGGTCGCCGCGTACCGCGGGTCATGGACGCCGCGGCCCCCGACGGCGGAACCCGCCCCCGCCCCGGTCGTCACCCCGGCCCCGGCCGCCGCCGCGCCCCCGGCCGGGCCGGGGCCGCAGACACCGTCCCGGGCCGGGGTTCCGGAGCCGGGCGGCTTCCGGGACCGGCCCGCCGCGCAGGCCGGCCCCGAGCCGACGGCCCGGGGCGCGCACCCCGACGGCCCCGCCCCCGGGCGGGCCGTCCAGCCGTTCGGAGCCACCCGGTTCGCGTCGGGGGTCGCCGCGGTCCGTCCGGCCGGGCCGGAGCCCCTGGCCGTGGCCCCGGCGGCGGAACCCGCCTCCGCGACCGGCGGTACGGCCTTCCCCGCGGCCCCCGCGACCTGCACTCCGGCCCCCCGCGCCGCCGAGCCGGCCGACGCGACGGCCCCCCGCGCCGCCGAGCCGGACCCGGTCCCGGCCGGGCCCGCGCACCCCGGCCCGGCCCCGTTGGCCCTGGCGGGGTCCCCGGCCGCCGCCCCCGACCCGGCGCCGGGGGTCTTCCCCGGCGCCGCCCGGGGCTACGCCCCCGAAGCGGAACCCGCCCGGCCGGGGCTCCCGCACCCGGCCGACGCCGAAGCCGACGCCGCCGACGCCAAGACCGAAGCCGAAGCCGAAGCCGACGCCGAAGCCGAAGCCGAGCCCGCCCGGCCGGGGCCGCCCCGGGGTGATGTGCCCGCCGCCCGGAGCCAGGCCGGGGCGGACACCGCCCCCGGCATCCCGCACCCCGCCCCCGAGCCCCCGCACGGCGTTCCCGGCCCCGGGCCCGCGGAGATCGCCGCGCGGGCCGTCGCACGCGGGATGCGCACCGAGGACCCCGCCCCGCGCGGCCTCCCGCACCACCCGCGCGGCACCGCCGTCACGGAGGTTCCGCTGCACCTCCCGTTCCGCCCGCGGCCGCAGCCCCCCGGGCCCGCGGCCGCCGCCCCCGCCGCCCCCGCCGCGCGGAAGCCGGCCGCCGGCCGCCGCGTCCCCCGGGGCGACGACCGGCTCCGGGAGCACCGCGGGCCGGTACTGCCCGGCTGGATCGCGGTGGCCGTCGGCGGCCTCGCCCTCCTCGGATGCGCGGCCGTGCTGTGGCGGGCCGGGGTGGTTCCGGCCACCGTGGTCGCCGCCTTCGGGGCCCCTCCCCGCCCCTACCGGGGGCTGCACGCCACGCACTGGCCCCCGCTCGCCTTCCTCGGCATCGTCACCCTCCTCGCGCTCGGCGGCCTGGGCCGCGCCAAAGCGGGTCACGCCTGGGTGCTCACCCTCTTCGGACGCTACCGGGGCACGGTCCGGCGTACCGGCCTGACCTGGATCAGCCCCCTCCTGCTGCGCCGGCGCGTCGACGTCCGGCTGCGGCACTGGCGCAGCGAGCCGATGCCCGCCGTGGACGCGGGCGGGCTCGCCCTCCAGGTGGTCGTGCAGGTCGTCTGGCAGGTCAAGGACACCGCCCGGGCCACGCTCGCCGTCGAGGACCACACCGAGTACCTGGCCGAGCAGGTCGAGTCGGCGATGGCCCGGGTGCTGTCGCAGCTGCCCGCCGACGCCTTCCACGAGGACGCCCCGACGCTGCGCGACGCCGAGGCCGTCGGCGACGCGCTGACCCGGATGGTGGCGGCCGAAACCGAGGCGGTCGGGATCGAGGTGTTCTCGGCCCAGCCGACCCGGATCGAGTACGCCCCCGAGGTCGCGGAGGCCATGCGCCGGCGCCGGGTCGCCGCGATCGACGCCAAGCACCGGGACACGGTGCTGACCTCGGTGGTCGACGCCGTGGACGACACCGTCCACCGGCTGACCTCGCGCGGGATCGTGGAGCTCGACGACTACGAGCGCAAGGCCCTGGTGAAGGACCTCACCGTCGCCTTCTACACCGGGCGGTCCGACCAGTAACAGCCGTCACGGGGGTTCCGCGAGCGAACGGGTGGCCGGTGAGGACCGGACCACCCGTTCGCTCATTGGTATAGACATGGCCAACTGCCGTCCATACCCTGGGACTTGGTCTAGACCTAGAGCGGCCGACCGGCTCCCCCCGGTCGGCCCGGCACCTCCGTTAGCCGCACCGGCCCCACGATCCCCGCACCTCGAACCAGCCTCACCAGCCCCGCCAGCTCCCATCAGCCCCACCAGATCTCACCAGCCCCGCCAGCTCCCATCAGCCCCACCCGGCGGCCGGCCCCACCGGCCGCAGGATCCCCGCTCCGGCCGGCCCGCCAGGGCCGATCCCCGCACGTGCGCATCCCCACGCGCGCGCATCCCTCGCCGGATTCCCCCCCCCACGCCCAAGGAGCACCATGCGTTCCTTCCGCATGCCCTCATGGCCCGTACGCCCCTCAGACCCCTCCCACCCCTCGCGCCCGTCCCGCCCCGCGCGGGCAGCCGCCGCCGCCACGCTCGGCCTCGGGCTCCTCGCCGGGATCGCCCTGCTCGGCGCCCCCAGCGCCAGCGGCCACGGCTACACCGACACCCCCATCAGCCGCCAGAAGCTCTGCGCCAACAGGACGGTCTCCGACTGCGGCCCCATCCAGTGGGAGCCGCAGAGCGTCGAGGGGTACAAGGGCTTCCCCGCGGCCGGTCCCGCCGACGGGAAGATATGCGCCGGCGGGCACGCCGAGTTCGCCCAGCTCGACGACCCGCGCGGCGGCAACTGGCCCGCGACGCGGGTGAACTCCGGCCAGCCCTTCGACTTCCGCTGGCAGTTCACTGCCAACCACTCCACCACCGACTTCCGGTACTACGTCACCCGGAACGGCTGGGACCCGGCCAAGCCCCTCACCCGGGCCGCCCTCGACCCGCAGCCCTTCCTCGTCGTCCCGTACAACGGCGGCCGCCCGGACATGACGACCATCCACCGCGGCTCCATGCCGGCGGGCAAGACGGGACGGCACGTGATCCTGGCCGTCTGGACCGTCAACGACACCCCGATGGCCTTCTACGCCTGCTCCGACGTTCAGTTCTGACGCTACGTCAGCTACGCTCCGGCGGCATGCGGACCACCACGCCGTCCGGCGCCGGCGAGACCGTCGCGGAACTCGTCGCGCGCCAGTGGGGCGACCACCGGCCCGGGCTGATGTACGGGGCCGGCGCGTCCGGCGGCGCCGGGCCCACCGTCCTCAGCCGCCACCGGACCGCCCAGGAGTCCGCGGCCCGCGCCGCGCTCCTCGCCGACCTGCTGCCGCCCGGGGCGGAGCCGCACGTGGGGGTGCTGCTCGACAACACCCCCGAGTTCCCCTTCTGGCTCGGCGCGGCGGCCCTGGCGGGAGCCGCCGTCGCCGGGATCAACCCCACCCGGCGCGGCCCCGAGCTGGCCCGCGACATCCTGCACACCGACTGCCGGATCCTCGTCACCGAGCCCTCCCACCTCCCGCTGCTGCGCGGCCTCGACCTGCCCGGCGTACGGCTCCTCGTCACGGGCACCGAGGAGTACGGGGCCCTGCTCGCCCCGTACGCCGCCGCGGGGCCCGGCGGCCCGACGGTGCGCGCCGGGGCGCCCGGCCCCGGCACCCGGCTGCTCCTCTACTTCACCTCCGGCTCGACCGGCGCCCCCAAGGCCGCCGTCTGCAGCCAGGGCCGCCTCGCGGCCGCCGGCGGATCGCTGGCCCGGCACTTCTCGGTCACCGCGGACGACGTCCACTACATCTGCATGCCGCTCTTCCACGGCAACGCCGTCATCGCCGACTGGCTGCCCGCCCTCGCCGCCGGCGCCCCGGTGGCACTGCGCCGCCGCTTCTCGGCCTCCGCGTTCCTGGCCGACGTCCGGGCCTACGGGGCGACGTACTTCACCTACGTCGGCCGGGCCGTCCAGTACCTGCTGGCCACCGAGCCCCGCCCCGACGACCGGGAGCACCGGCTGCGCCTGGGCTTCGGCACCGAGGCGGGGGCGGTGGACGCGGCCCGTTTCGCCGAGCGGTTCGGGGTCCGGCTGGTGGAGGGGTACGGGGCCACCGAGGGCGGCGCCTCGCTCCAGCGCGGCCCCGGCACCCCGGAGGGCGCGCTGGGCCGGGCGGCCCCGGGGGACGACCTGGCCGTCGTGGACCCGGAGACGGGCCGCGAGTGCCCGCCCGCGGTCCTGGACGGCCGGGGCCGGCTGCTCAACGGGGACGAGGCCATCGGCGAACTCGTCAACCGCGGCGGCGGCCTCTTCGAGGGCTACTGGCGCAACCCCGGCGCCGAGGCGGCCCGCACCCGGCACGGCTGGTACTGGACCGGTGACCTGTTCTTCCGGGACCCGGAGGGGTTCCTCTACTTCGCGGGCCGCGCCGACGACCGGCTGCGGGTCGACAGCGAGAACCTGGCCGCGGCGGTGATCGAGAACGTCCTGGCCCGCTGGGAGGCGGCGGCCGGTGTCGCCGTGTACGCGGTCCCGGACGAGGTCGCGGGGGACCAGGTGATGGCCGCCCTGGCCCTGCGGGAGGGCGCGGCCTTCGATCCGGAGGCCTTCGGCGCCTTCCTGGCCGCGCAGCCGGACCTCGGTACGAAGATGGCCCCGCGCTACGTACGGATCCTCGACGCGCTGCCCGTCACGGCCACGAACAAGATCCACCGGGTCGCCCTGCGCCGGGCCGGCTTCCTCGGCCCCGGCCCGGTCTGGCACCGGTCCGGCGGTGCGTACCGCCCGCTCGGTGGGGAGGAGCTGGCCGCGCTGCTGGCGGCGTACGAGGCGCAGGGCCGCCGGGAGCTGCTGGACCGCTGAGGGGCTCGCCGGGCGGGCCTGCGGTTACTGGTTTGGAGCACCCCTGGGGAGCAGGTAGTATTTTCTCTGTCAGCAGGCGCCGCTAGCTCAGTTGGTTAGAGCAGCTGACTCTTAATCAGCGGGTCCGGGGTTCGAGTCCCTGGCGGCGCACCTGATCTTCGGGCGGTTTCCGGTTCACCGGGAACCGCCCGAAGTGTTTCCGGGCCGCCGCGGTGCGCTTTCGGGAGCCGCAGGGTGTTCGGGGCGGAGGGCGGGGCCCGCGCCCGGCCTTCTTCCGCGGGGTCCTCAGAGGGTGAGCGACAGCAGCAGCGGCGCGGCCTTGCGGTTCAGGGTGTCGGCCGCGGCGCGCAGCCGGTGGGCGTGCTCGACCGGCATGGACAGGGCCAGGCAGCCCACCGCGGCACCGGCCGTGATCGGGACCGCCGCGCAGACCGTGCCCACCGCGTACTCCTGGAGGTCCAGGACGGGGACGGTGGCGGGCTGGGAGTCCAGCTTCGAGAACAGGATCCGCTCGTTCACGATCGTCTTCGAGGTGAGCCGGGCGATCTTGTGGCGGGACAGGTGGTCGCGCCGCCCGTTCTGGTCGAGCTGGGTCAGCAGGCACTTGCCGACCGCGCTGGCGTGCGCCGCCGAGCGGAAGTCCACCCACTCGTGCACCTTGGGCGTGCGCGGGCTGTCCGCGAACTGGGTGATGCGGACCTCGCCGTCCACGTAGCGGCTGATGTAGACGGCCGCGCCGACGGAGTCCCGCAGCTTGTCGAGGGTGTCCTGGAGCTTTTCCTGGAGGGCCTGCTGGCGGCCGAGGCCGGAGCCGAGCAGGACGAGGGAGTCACCTATGGCGTAGGCGCCGTCGGAGACCTGGAGGACGTATCCCTCGCGACGGAGCATGAGGAGCATCGGGGCGAGATGGACCGCGGGCAGGCCGGTCTCACGCGCGATCTGCACGTCGGTCACACCGCCGGTGTGCCGCGAGATCGTTTCGAGCACGCGCAGGGCGTACTGCACCGAGTGGAACGGCGCGGTCGGCTCGGGCTTCAGCGCCACGGTTTCCCCCTACCAGGTTGTTACCGCTTGCTCTACCACGATAGCCACCAAGAGGCCCACGTGGAGCGTGTGTTGAGGAGATTGATGGCTTAATCAAGTCGTCCGGCCTGGAACTACTCATGAGGCATATGCCACTGGCATGGGCATGCCCCGGTCTGCCGGGAATGCCCGGCGCGCACTTCCCGTTCGAGTTCTTCGTACGAACGCCGTACGAGGCGTACGGGGCGCCGCGGGCGCACGAGCGGAACGGGACGGGAGCGACCATGAGCGACACCGGGGACGCGGGCCGGGGCACGGACGGGTCGGCGGAAGGCAAGCCTCCGCGGGGGGACCGGGCCCGGGACCGCGGGCACGACCCGATCCGCGGGACCGCCCGGGGCGATGCGCCGGTGCCGCTGTCGGTGCTCGACCTGGTCACCGTGGGCAGCGGGTCCACCGCCCACGCGTCCCTGCGCACCAGCGTCGGGATCGCCCGGCAGGCCGAGGCCCGGGGCTACCACCGCCACTGGGTCGCCGAGCACCATTCCATGCCCGGGGTCGCCAGCTCCTCCCCGGCCGTGATCCTGGCCCACCTCGCCGCCCACACCTCGCGGATCCGCCTCGGCTCGGGCGGGGTGATGCTGCCCAACCACGCCCCGCTCGCCGTGGCCGAGCAGTTCGGCACCCTGGAGGCCTTCGCCCCGGGGCGGATCGACCTCGGGCTCGGCCGGGCGCCGGGCACCGACCCCCGCACGGCGGCCGCGCTGCGGGGGCCGGGCCGGCTGGACGAGGCGGCGGACGAGTTCCCCCGGCGGCTCGCGGAGCTGACCCGCTTCCTGGACGACGACTTCCCCGACGGGCACCCGTACGCCCGCGTGCACGCCGTTCCCGGCCCGGTGCAGGGACCCGCCGGGCGCCCCCCGGTCTGGCTGCTGGGCTCGTCCGGCTTCAGCGCCCGGCTCGCGGGGGAGCTGGGCCTCCCCTTCGCCTACGCCCACCACTTCTCCGCGGCCGGCACCCTGCCCGCGCTGGAGCTGTACCGCGAGAGCTTCCGCGCCTCGGCGGTGCTGGACGCCCCGTACGCCCTCATCGGCGTCTCGGCGCTGGCCGCCGACACCGCCGCCGAGGCGCGCGCGCAGGTGCTGACCGGGGCGCTGTCGATGCTCCGCCTGCGCGGCGGGCGGCCCGGGCTGGTCCCGACGCCCGAGGAGGCGGCCGCGTACGGCTTCTCGCCGCTGGAGCGGGAGTTCGTCGACGGCTGGCTCTCGAACGTCGTCCACGGCACCGCGGACGAGGTGCGGGCCGGACTCGACGCGCTGGTGGCGCGGACGGGCGCCGACGAGCTGATGCTGACCGCCAACGCCCATGGCGGAGAGGCCCGGTTGCGCTCGTACGGACTCGTCGCAGATGCGTACGGGATGCCCGCCGGGCCCTCGACGCCCGCCTGAGCGGGGGTGGATCCGGGGGAACGGCATGTGGCTGGTTTGTTGCCGAAGGCTTGCGGGAGCGTGGCCTAAGGGAGCCTTAAACCGCTCGTCACACGGGGTGGCGGGCGGTTTCTGAGGGGTGCGCGGGTCTCTGACGAGGGAATTTGGCCCTTGAGTGGTCTAGTCCTTCTTTGGTCCAAACCATTGACTGGGGTGTCGGGTGATCGCTATCACTTCTCTCACCTACCGCTGTTTTCCTCACCTCCCACCCCCACGGAGGCAGTCCATGCACGTTCGTAAACCCCTCATCGCGGCCGCCGCCACGGCCGCGCTGGCGGCCGGAGCGCTGGCCGGCTTCGCCGGACCCGGCACCGCACAGGCCGCCGACGCCTCCACCACCGCGACGCCCGGCGGTGTGCGGATCGCCTACTACGACCAGTGGAGCGTGTACGGCAACGCCTTCTACCCCAAGCACCTCGACACCCGGGGCATAGCGGGGAAGCTGGACGTCATCAACTACTCGTTCGGCAACATCCACCCCACCGAGCTCACCTGTTTCGAGGCGAACAAGGCGGCCGGCGACGACGCCAACCCCAACGCCGGCGACGGCGCGGGCGACTCGTACGCCGACTACCAGAAGTCCTTCAGCGCGGCCGACAGCGTCAGCGGCGTCGCGGACAAGTGGGACCAGCCGATCGTGGGCGTCTTCAACCAGTTCAAGCAGCTGAAGGCCAAGTACCCCCACCTGAAGGTCAACATCTCCCTCGGCGGATGGACGTACTCGAAGTACTTCAGCGACGCGGCGAAGACCGACGCCTCCCGCAAGAAGCTGGTCTCCTCCTGCATCGACCAGTACATCAAGGGCAACCTGCCCAAGGCCGACGGCTTCGGCGGCCCCGGCACGGCGGCCGGGGTCTTCGACGGCATCGACATCGACTGGGAGTACCCCGGTTCGCCCGACGGCCACCTCGGCAACCACTACGCACCCGAGGACAAGCAGAACTTCACCCTCCTGCTCAAGGAGTTCCGCGAGCAGCTCGACGCCTACGGCCAGGCCAACGGCGGGAAGAAGTTCATGCTGACGGCGGCCCTCCCGGCCGGCCAGGACAAGATCAAGCACATCGAGACGGACAAGATCGGCGCGTACCTCGACTACGCGAACATCATGACGTACGACATGCACGGCGCCTGGGACGGCGACGGGCCGACGTACCACCAGTCCCCGCTGTACTCCCCGGCCGGCGACCCGACCGACGTGATCGCCCCGGGCACCCAGAAGTACAGCATCGACAACGCCATCGACTCCTGGCTCGACGGCAACCCGGCCTACGGCATCGCCGGCGGCTTCCCCGCCAACAAGCTGACCCTGGGCTACGAGTTCTACTACCGCGGCTGGAAGGGCGTCCCCGCCGGCGCGGCGGGCGGCCTCGCCCAGCCCGCCACCGGCGCCTCCCAGGCCCGTCCCACCAGCCAGCAGGCCGGCATCGCCAACTACAAGGAGCTCGGCGGGATCGTCGACAACCCGGCGACCACCTACTGGGACGACCAGGCCAAGGCCTCGTACTTCTACAAGGACGGCGAGTTCTTCACCGGCCTGAACCAGAAGTCGATCCAGGCCCGCGTCGACTACGGCAAGCAGCGCGGCTTGGCCGGCGCGATGATGTACTCCCTGCTCGGCCTGGACAACAACACCACGCTGCTCAACCAGATCTCGGACGCCCTCGGCGCCGCCACCCAGCCGCCGACCACCCCGCCGACCACGCCCCCCACCACCCCGCCGACCACGCCGCCGACGACCCCGCCGACGACGCCCCCGACCACCGGCTGCGGCAGCGTCCCGGCCTACGTCGCGGGCACCGTCTACACCGCCGGCAACGAGGTCTCGCACAACGGCCGCACGTACCGGGCCCAGTGGTGGACGCAGAACGAGGCGCCCGGCACCACCGGTGAATGGGGTGTCTGGAAGGACCTCGGCGCCTGCTGATCTCCCCCCACCCCGCGCCGAGCGCCGGTCCGCCCCGCCCCCTTCCCGGGGGCGGGGCGGTTCCGGTTCCCGGGACGCGGGCGCCGCTCAGGCCTCCGGCGTCCCCGAGGCGAACCGGGCCCCCGGCGGCGGCGCGATCATCTCGGCGATCCGCTCCGGCGCCACGGCGCGGGAGTACAGCCAGCCCTGCCCGGTGTCGCAGCCGACGCGGCGCAGCCGGGCCGCCTGGCCGGCGGTCTCCACGCACTCGGCGGTGACCGTCAGCCCCAGCCGGTGCGCGAGCTGGACGAGGGCCTCCACGATGGTCTCGTCGGCCGGGTTCGGGTGGGTGCCCTCCTCGTAGCGGAAGCCGCGGACGAAGGAGCCGTCCAGCTTCAGCACGGACACCGGGAGCCGGCTCAGGTAGGCGAGGTTCGAGTAGCCGGTCCCGAAGTCGTCGATGGCGATCCGCACGCCCATGTCGCTCAGCGCCTGGAGGGCCTGGAGGGGGCGGCCCGCCGACCCCATCACCGCGGACTCCGTCAGCTCCAGCTGCAGCAGCTGGGGGGCCAGCCCCGTCTCGGCGAGGATCTCCGCGACGTCCCCCACCAGGTCCGAGTCCCAGACCTGGCGCACCGCCACGTTCACCGAGACGAACACCGGCGAGTCGCTGGGCTGTTCGATCTGCCAGCGGCGCGCCTGACGGCACGCCGTGCGCAGCACCCACCGGCCCAGCTGCACGATCGAGCCGTCCTCCTCGGCGATGCCGATGAACCGATTCGGCGTCAGCATCCCGAACTGCGGGTGCCGCCAGCGGACCAGGGCCTCCACCCCGCGCACCACCCCGCTCTCCAGGTCGACCAGCGGCTGGTACTCCAGCTCGAACTCCCCGCGCTCCACGGCCGGGCGCAGGCTGGAGGAGAGGGCCTGACGGGTCATCCGGTGCGCGTTGCGCTCGGGGTCGAAGAGGGTCCAGCGGGCCTTGCCGTCCGCCTTCGCCCAGTAGAGGGTCGTGTCCGCCGCCTGCATCAGCCCCGTCGCCGAGGTGCCGGCCGCGTCCCGCTCGACCACGCCGATCGACGCGGACACCGACAGCCGCTGCCCGGCCAGGTCGAAGGGCTCCTGTACGGCGGCCAGTACGCTGCGCGCCAGGTCGGCGAGCTGCTCGGTGCCGGTGGAGTCCTCGACCAGCAGGGCGAACTCGTCCCCGCCGAGCCGGGCGACGAGGTGGCCGCCCGAGCGGCCGTAGCCGGACTGGTCCGCGCACTGGCTGAGCCGGGCCGCCACGGCGGTCAGCAGCCGGTCGCCGACCCGGTGGCCCAGGGTGTCGTTGACCGCTTTGAAGCCGTCGAGGTCCAGGTAGCACAGGCCGATCCGGCCGGTGCCGCCGGTGCCGTAGGCGGAGGCCTCCAGGGCGGCCGAGAGCCGCTCGAAGAAGAGCGCCCGGTTGGGCAGCCGCGTCACCGGGTCGTGCATCTGGAGGTGCCGCAGCCGGGCTTGGAGGTCGCGCCGGTCGCTGATGTCGGCGACGGACAGCAGGACGTCCTGGGTGCCGGTCACCGGGCCCAGGGTGACCTCGGCCCACAGCGAGTGCCCGTCGGGGTGCTTGAGGCGGCGCGTGCACCGCAGCCGGGCCTGCCGGCCGCGCAGCACCTCCTGGTAGGCCTGCCAGGTACGGGCCTCCGCCGCCAGGTCCACCAGTTCGGCGGCGCACTGCCCGGCGAGGGCGTGCGGCTCGGCTCCCAGGAGGGTGGCCAGGGCCCGGTTGGCGGCGATCACCTCGCCGCCGCGGCCGATGACGGCCATGGCGAGGTGCGCCGCGTCGAAGGCGGCGCGGTAGTCGCGCGGTTCGGGCACGGCAGACACGGTTTGGTGACGCTCCGTAAGGGTCGGTCGGATGCTTTCGGCCGCCGAACCGGTCTCCTCTGAGGTTCCGCTCACCGTTCGCTCCCGCTGTGTTCGTGAGTGTCCGCGCAGGAAAGTGTGCCGATCATAGAGGCTGCCGGGAGCCCCTATCCAGCGGCGTCGCCGTGCGGGGACGGGTCCGTCGCCGTGCTGACGCCTTTCGGGGGGCGTCCTGACGGAGTGTCGGACGGCGGCCGGGTGACCGTTTGCGCGCATCTGTGAGCATCAGGCGGCGTGAGTCGATTGCATGTGATCGATCGTGACGCGCTGTAGTGGCCGCCGTGAACTCCGAGGGTCACCGGCTTGCCGCACCGGTCACTCGTGTGGGGCACCGGAACAGGACATTAGTCAGACAATCGCCTCAAGGTGGATGGGACGGGACGAATCCACCAGCGGGAGGTCGACGTGCGGCGAGAGCAGACACCCGGGGGAGTGGACCGCTCCCGCGCGCGAAGTACGGCCGCGGCCCTGACTTCCATGACGGCGCTCGCCGCCATGTCGCTCGTCGCGGGGCCGGCCGTCGCCGACACCGCCGCCGCGGGGCCCTGCGCGCTGACGCGGACGGCCGCCCACCACTCCCTCGGCGTGGACACCTGGAACGGCTCCTACCCCAAGCCGGAGCGCACGCTCCACGCGGTCATGGTCTTCCTCTCCTTCCCCGGCCACCGCACCGCCGTCACCCCCGCCGAGCTGACGGCCGACTACTTCCCGGCGACCAGCGAGTTCTTCGAGCGCGCCTCCTACGGCCGCTTCCGGCTGGCCCCGCACCCGCAGGAGCAGTGGATCCGGATGCCCCGGCCGGCGACCGCGTACGGGATACAGCGCGACTGGGCCCCCGAGGACCGGGCGGCCTACCTGCGGGACGCGGTCGCGGCCGCCGACCCGCGCGTGGACTTCAGCGCGTACGACGTCGTGTACTTCGTCGCCGACCCGAGCGCCCCCGGTGTGGACTCCGACGCCACCAAGGTCGTCAACTTCGACCGCCCGATCGTGGCGGACGGCACGGAGCTGCGGCGGATCGTCACCGTCTTCGAGCAGCACCCGCCGGACCGCAACGTGCTGGCGCACGAGACCGGGCACGTCTTCGACCTGCCCGACCTCTACCACCGGCCGACGGACGGCAAGGGCGACTGGGACACGTACGTCGGCGACTGGGACGTCATGGGCAGCCAGTTCGGGATGGCGCCGGACCTGTTCGCCTGGCACAAGTGGAAGCTGGGCTGGCTGGACCCCGCCCAGGTGGACTGCGTACGGTCCGGCACCTCCCTGCACACCCTCCAGCCGCTGTCGCAGGCCCCGCCGCCGGGCGGTACGGGCGGCACCCGGCTCGCGGTGGTCCGTACGGGCCCCGGCAGCGCGATCGCGGTCGAGGCGCGCGGCTCCGCCGGGAACGACGGGGACACCTGCACGGAAGGGGTCCTGGTCTACCGGGTCCGCAACGAGGCGTCCTCGGGCGGCGGGCCGATCGAGGTGCTGGACGGCCACCCCCGCACGGAGGCCTGCTGGGACCGCTCGGTCTACCCGCCGCTGGCGGACGCGCCGCTGGAGGTCGGGGAGACCTTCACCGTGCCGGGGGAGCGCATCACCATCGAGGTGGCGGACCGGACCCAGTCGGGCGCCTACACGGTGAAGATCACGACCTGAGGAAGGCCCGCGGCCCGAGGGGAGCCGTTCCCGTCGCCGTGCGGGAGCCGTTCCCGCCGCCGCGCGCACACGAAGAAGGCCCCCGCTCCGAAGAGCGGGGGCCTTCTCCCGTCTGTGCGCCGCCAGGGACTCGAACCCCGGACCCGCTGATTAAGAGTCAGCTGCTCTAACCAACTGAGCTAGCGGCGCCTGCTGACGTCGTAGACATTAGCAGGCGTTTCGGCCGAACCAAAAATCGATACCGGACCCCGGGCCGCGTGCAGGAACGCCCAGAGCAGGGCGTCCGGCCCGGGCAGCCAGGGCCGCCGGGCGTCCGGGGCCACCAGCCACCGCGACGGGCCCGGGGCGGCGGACAGCGGGGGCACCGTGACGGCGTCCCCGTGCCCGTGGCACAGCGGGGCCGGGGCGGCCGGGCCCCACTCCTCCCACGCGAGCAGCGCCGGGAGCCGCTGGGCGGTGCCGGGAGCGGCGAAGAGCAGCATCCGCCCGCGGTGGACGGCGGCCGGCCCCGAGCCGGGCCCCCGCTCCCAGAGCAGGTCGAGCATCCGGCGGCCGAGGACGAGCGGAACGTTGACGACGTCGAACGCGGTCCCGCAGGGCAGCACCGCGGGCGCGCCGGGCCGGGCCCGCCAGGCGGCGAGCGTCTCCTGCGGGCAGGCGGAGGCGGAGGCCAGCCAGGCGGCGCCCGGTGCGGTGACCTGGGTGGCGGGCGCGGTGCGTGCGTCGGGGCCGTCGAGGGCGGGGCAGCCGGCGGCCGTCGTCGAGGTCGTCATATGCCAGGTGTACCCGCCGTAGCGCGGCGGTTCCGCGGAGTTACGCAAAACCGGGACGGGGCGGGCGGTCCTGGGGTATGTTGCGCCGCGCATATGCCGCGCGCCGCAGGGCCCCCGGACCGGCCGCCCCGTTTCCGTGTGGCCCGGCCGGACCGTGCCGGGCCGCACCCCAGGGCGTCCTAGGCGGTGCCCGGGGTGGTGCCGCGCTGGAGGTCCTCGCCGAACTCGATCATCTTGCGGGCGTAGTCCTCGGTCCACTCGGCCATCGCCGCGATGGCCTCCGGCGGGAGCCGGTCGAAGCGCCGGGGATCCGCCAGCTGGGCCGCCGCCATGGCCTGGAACTCCACGGCCCGGTCCTGCGCGGCCCGGAAGGCCAGCGTCAGCTCGGTGGACCGGGTCAGCAGCTCGCGCGGGTCCTCGATCGACTCCAGGTCGAAGAAGTGCTCCGGGTCCGTGACGGCCGCCGAGGGCTCGAAGAGCAGCGGTGCCGGCCGTTGCCTCCGCTCGGTCCGCTCGGGCTCTGCCATGCGTGTCCTCCTGCTGCGCTGCGAACTCCTGGGCCACCCTCCATTGTCCAGCGTCGCGCAAGGGTGCCGTGCGTCAGGCGGCGGCGGGCTCCTTCGCCAGCGCCGCGATGTCGTCCAGCACGCCCGCGACCTCGCCGGCCAGGCCCTCCGGCGCCCCGAAGCCCTCGGCCCCGATCAGCGCGTTGATGCCGGCGACCGCCACCGAGCGCCCGGCGGGCCGCATGCCGAGCTGGGTGAGCACCGGCAGCAGCATCCGGGCGGCCGGGGCGCCGCCGGAGCCGCCCGCGCTGTAGCTGACCAGGCCGACCGGCTTGCCCTGCCACTCGCGGTAGAGGAAGTCGACGGCGTTCTTGAACGGGGCGGTGAACCCGCCGTTGTACATCGGCAGGACGAACACGAACGCGTCGGCGGAGTCGACGAGCGCGCTCCACTCCCGGGTGTGCGGGTGGGCGTAGTTGCCGCTGGAGGCGTACTCCGGCTCGTCCAGGAAGGGCAGGGCGAGCTCCGCGAGGTCCACCGGGACGACCTCGAAGGCGCCGTGCTCGCGGGCCTGGCGGACGACCCACTCGGCGAGGGGCCGTCCGGAGGAGGTCGGACGGGTGGCGGCGGAAAGGACGAGGAGGCGGGTCATGGCTGAACTCCCTTGGTGTGGAGGCGCGGTGTGCGGATCGCAGTCTGGTTGTTGATGTGTCACCCAGGAAAGCCGCTGCTGCGTGATATGTCAACTAGGTAGTTGATGTGTCACCAGACTGGTTAGGCTGGCCCCATGACCGACACGCCCGAGCCGGCCCACCCCCGCTGGCTCACCGAGTCCGAACAGCACGCCTGGTACGCGTGGCGCCGGATGTTCCCCCTGGTCGACGCGCGGATCGCGCGTGACCTCACCGTGGACAGCGCCCTGTCCGAGGCCGACTACGACGTCCTCTCGGTGCTCGGCTCCACGGAGGGCCACCGCATGCGGATCAGCGCCCTCGCGGTGCTGATGCAGTGGTCGCGCAGCCGCCTCTCCCACCAGATCAGCCGGATGCAGGGGCGCGGACTCGTCCGCCGCGAGGAGGTGGCCACCGACGGCCGGGGTGCCGAGGTGGTGCTCACCGCCGAAGGGCTGGACACCATCAACGCGGCGGCCCCGCTGCACGTGGAATCCGTACGGCGGCACCTGATCGACGTCCTCACCCCGGAACAGCTGCGCGCCCTGGCCGACGCCGGCGAAACCCTCCGCCGCCACTTCGGCATCGCCCGCAAGGACAACCCCGGATAGGCGGCGCCCGCACGGCCGCGGCCGATATCCCTTGGCCCGGCCCCGGCGGACGGTGCTTGGATGGCCCGATGGACGGCTACGAGATCTCCACCGACCCGGACCGGCTCGACAACGCGCTGGTGCACCGCTGGCTGTCGCAGGACGCCTACTGGGCCCTCGGCCGCAGCCGCGAGGCCCACGACCGGGCCGTCGGGTCCTCCCTGAACTTCGGCGCGTACGACACCGTTTCGGGCGCCCAGCTCGGCTACGCGCGGATCGTCACCGACCGGGCCACCTTCGCCTGGCTCTGCGACGTGTACGTGGACCCCGGCGCGCGGGGCAAGGGCCTCGGCGGCGCCCTCGTCCAAGCCGTCAAGGCCCACCTGGCCCCGTACGGCCTGCGCCGGATCATGCTGGCCACCGCCGACGCGCACGAGGTCTACGCCCGCGCGGGCTTCGAACCGCTGGCCACCCCCGAGAAGTGGATGGCGTACGGGGAGCAGTAGCCTCCCCGCCGGCGTCGCTCAGCCGTCCCAGGCCGCCACGAGCTCGCGGTAGCCCGCGAAGCGGGGGCCGGGGACCGGCTCGTCGGCCGGCCGGCCGTTCAGCCGGCACAGGCGCAGGCGGTCCCCCTCGGTGTCGAGCACGCAGCACACCCCGCCCGCGGCGGCGGTGAGGCCGGTGAACACCGCTCTGACGCTCGCGGACCGCTCGAACAGCCGGCTCATCTCCGACGTGGCCGCGGTGAACCGCATCGATGCGTGACGCGGGTGCAGCGCGGGCGCGAACCGCACGGTGAGGTAGACGTACCCGACCGCGACCCGCCCGAGCGCGTCCGGTTCGGTGCCGTGGCCGCGGGCGTACGCGCCCACCGCCTCGTCGGCGCCGCACAGGAGCGAGGTGTCGAGCTCGAGGGTCCCGCCCGTGGAGCAGTCGACCGGCTCGCTCGTGAAGCCGGAGGTGAAGGGGACGACGACCCGCTCACCGCCGGGCAGGGTGAGCGTGAGCGGCGGCACCCGGCCGGTGCGCGGCGCCAGTGCGACGAGCGCGCGCAGTGCCCGGGGGACGTTCCCCGCGGGCAGGAAGACCTCGTAGCCGTAGCGGAGCCCCATGCTTTCCCCCTTCGTGCCGGTCGTGCGGGCCCGCCCTACGGGCGCCACGGGACGCGGTGGTCGGACCAGGAGTCCCACGTGGTCATCATCGCCTCCCACCCGTCCGGGAACTTCACCGTCACGCCCAGCTGGACCGGTTCCGTCGAGGGGTGGTCGTCGAGCAGCTCCGCCACTCCCGCCCGGGCCACCACCACGCAGGCGTGCCGGTGCCGGGAGGCCAGGACGCACAGGCGGCCCGTCTCCAGGTGGAAGGCCGTCGCGTCGGGGCGCCCGGACAGCGGGTGCAGGACCACCGTGAGGTCGTACTCGCGGCCCTGGAGCCGGTTCGCGGTGTCGACCGTGACGCCCGCGACGCCCAGGGCCGCCAGGGCCGCGCGCACCGCCGCGGCCTGGTCGCGGTGGGCCGTGCCGACGGCGATGCGGGCCGGGGTCAGCGGGGAGGGAGCGGGGGACCGCTCGTCCGAGGTCACCGCACCGCGGTCCAGGGCGCGCCGCACCACCAGGGCCACCGCCCGCACCGCCTCCGGGTCCGTGCGCGGGGTGTGCCGCGCGGGCAGCTCCAGCAGCCCCCAGCCCGACGCGGCGGCCTCGTCCAGGACGCGGTCCGGGCCCGAGCCGTCGCCCGCGACCCCGTACGCGAGACGGCGCTCGCCGGGTCCGGTGCCGCTGCGGAACTGCGAGTACGGGTAGAAGGCGCGCGAGACCAGCGGCGCGGCGGTCGCCGGGAGCCGCCACGACACCGGCAGCCGGTGCTGCGGCAGTTGCGGGTTGTGGGCGAGGAGGGTGGAGACGGCGCTCGCCGAAGGGTCGTACGACAGGCCGGCCCACTGCTCCGCGCCGACCACGCTGAACGGGTCCAGCTGCCCCGGGTCGCCCACGAACAGCGCCCGCTCGAACAGCCCGGCCACGGCCAGCAGCGCGTCGGAGCGCATCTGGTAGGCCTCGTCGACGATGGCGTGTTCCCACGGCTCGGCGTCCTTGACGTACGCCCACTTCGCGGCCGTGGAGATCGTGATCGGCAGTTCGGCCAGCTCCGCCGGCTTCGCGGAGAGGGTGACGGACGGCAGGTCCCGCAGCGCCGGGTCGTAGGCGTCGGCGTCGCTGCTGTGCAGCCGGCCCACCTTCAGCTCCGGGTCCTTCTCGGCGAGCCGCAGCACCAGGTCGTCCACCTGGGCGTTGGTCTGCGCGACCACCATCAGCCGGCGCCCGGCGGCGGCCAGCTCCCGGGCGGCCCGCACCACGAGCGTCGACTTGCCGGCGCCCGGCGGGGAGTCCACGACGACGCCCCGCTCGGTGCCGTGCAGGGTGTCGTGGAGGATGGCGGCGGTGGCCCGGTCGGCGGCCGCGCCCGGGTCGAAGGCGGTGGTCACAGCAGGTCCTCGTCGGTCACGGCGTCCAGGGCGGGAGCGGTCCGGGAGCCCGGCGGACCGCCGTGCGTCCACGGGGTGTTCTCCGGGTCGGGCAGCTTCGGGCCGCCGCGCGCGTCGTGCTCGAAGAGCGTCCAGCAGTCCCGGTCGCCCTTCTGCGGCACCGAGCCCGCCACCGGTTCCCGGCCGGCGCCCATCTTGTCGAGCACGCGCAGCACCAGCTGCCCGTCGTCCTCGTACCGCACGAACTCGAAGGCCTGCTGGCGGCCGTCCAGGGACCGGAACACCTTGCCGCCGCCCTCGTCCGCCAGCTGCGGCCGGTCCTCGGTGGCCACCGTGACCAGCGGGCGCGGCCGGGGCCGCTTGCCGTCCGTCCACTCCATCAGCACCTCGGTGACCTCGCCGGCGAAGGCCTCGCCCGCGAACCGCCGGCCCGCCATGACGAGCGGGTCGTCCAGCGCCTCCTGCGCGTCGAGCCGTACCTGCTCGGTCTCCCGCGTGGCCAGCTTCTGGGCCGCCGTCACCGCGTCGTCGCGGCGCGGCTGCGGCGGCTCGCCGGCCCGGACCCGGTCGCGGTGGCCGGTGAACGACCAGCGGTCGCGGGTCCAGCGCTCCTCGGCCCGCTCGCCCGGCGGCAGGGTGCGCAGCAGCCCGATCGCCTCCCAGGTCTGCGACCAGGCGGGCCGCATCTGGTCCTCGACCAGCCGCCGGACCGCCTGCTCGGCCGCTCGCACCGCTTCCCCGTCGCGGGGTCCGCCCGCCGCCCGGGCCGCGTCGAACCTGGCGATGGCCGGCGCCAGCAGCTTGTTGTCGAAGGCCGGGTCGGTGGCCGGGCCGGACGGCGGCACCAGCAGCTGCCCGTCACCGTCCCGCGCGAGCTCCACGCGCAGCGCCCGCTCCGCCCCCGAGACGCCCTCCGGCGGGTCGATCCAGGCGAGGAGGGCCCCCAGGTGCTGGTCCTCCAGGCTGCTCTGGCCGGTCGCCCAGTGCCGGGCCAGCAGCTCCGTGGCGGCCAGCAGCATCGAGGAGCCGGGCACCCGGGAACGCTCGGCGAGGTGCGTGAACCAGCGTCCCAGCAGCGGCACCTGAGTGGGCGCCGGGTACGGGTTGTCCGGATCCTCCTCGGCGGTCCGCCGGAACCGCATCGACCGGCCCAGCAGGCGCACGTACTCGATGCCGGCCCGGCTCGGCACGACGATCTGCGGGGCGTCCACGCACAGCTCGGCCTCGACCTTGACCTTCCTGCCGCTCTCCGGGTCGGTCTCGGTGCGCTCGGCCGGCTCGACGACGTCCGCGTACGCGTCCACGTACGCCATCACCTCCGCGGCCAGGTCGGCCAGGAACTCCCAGCGCAGGTCCCGGTCGCGCGGCTGGGGTATGACGAAGACCCGCGGGTCCTGCGGGTCGGTGCCCAGCATCGCGCCGAGCGGCGCCCCCGCCTCACCGGCGGTGGTCAGCGGTACGAGGACCAGCGGCCGCCCGCTCAGGTGGCGGTGCCGTACGGTCGCGAGCGGCCGGGCGCGGCCCGCGCGGACCGCCTCCAGCCGGGCCAGGGTGCTCAGCAGGGGCATGCGGGGGTCTCCGGGGCCTGGTACGGGGGTCGGGCGGCGGCCTGCTCGAGCGCCTCGGCGCGCAGCCGGGCGGCCTGGCGCAGCGCCTGGGCGGTGGCATCGCCCTCGGGGCCCGCTCCGGCGGCCGCGGCGAGGGCGGCCTCGACGGTGGCGAGGCCGCCCAGCTCCCCCCGGACGGACCGGCCGAGCGCGGCCGGCTCCCCGGCGGCGCGGGCCCGCTCCCGGCAGTGGAAGGCCAGCTCGCAGGCGGCGAGGCACTCGGGGGCGTAGGAGGCGGAGACCGCCGAGACGGCCTCGGTCAGCTCGGCGGCGGGCCGCGCCGGGTCGAAGCACAGCCCCGGCGGCAGCGCCTCGGCCAGCTCCTCCACCCGGGTCAGCCGCTCCAGCTGGCGGCGGGTGACCGACCGCTCCCGGCGGATGTCCACGGGCGCGGCGGTGGGCAGGTTGGAGAAGTCCTTCGGGCAGACGAGCAGCACCCGGTGGCCGACCTCGGCCCCCTCCAGTTTCCCGGCGGTCTGCTCCAGGGCCAGCACGTACACGGCGGCCTGCCGCGCGGCGGCCCCCACCTTCGCGGCGTCGGCGGCCCCGTCGATCATCGGGAACGACTTGATCTCCACCACGGTCCAGCGGCCGTCGGGGTGCACCACGACGGCGTCGGGCTCCAGGTACGCGGGGGTGCCCGCCACCTCCAGGGCCAGCATCGGATGGTCCAGCAGCGTCCACGTCCCCGCGGCGGTGGCCTCCCGCAGGGCCAGTGCCGTCCGCGCGGCACGTCCCTCGGGGCCGGCGGCGGTGAGGTCCGGCACCCGGGAGTGCGGCCCGGGCGGCTCGGCCCCGCCGTCGAGGCGGGCGTGCGTCAGCCGCAGCAGTTCCGCGCCGCCGTCGGCCTTGACCCTGGCCTCGAAGGAGTTGCCGCGCACGATCGCGAACTGCGACTGCCCGAAGGCGGCGGGGGAGCCCAGCGCGGCCGCGAGCGCGGTCTTGTCGACACCGGCGCCGTCGAGGAGGGCCCGTCTGCCGCAGCCGGGGTTGGCGGCGAGCGCGGCGAGCGCCCGCGCGTCGAGCGGGCGGGGCGGCACGGCGGGGCCGCGCAGGTCGGCGAGCCGTTGCCGCAGTGTCGTCTGGGGCGGGCCGTCGGGCGGGTAGGAGCTCACGGGCGGAAGTGTCCCATCCGCCACTGACAATCGTGGTCATACGGCGGAAAAGAGCCGGTCGGCCACCCGGCGTCCGCCTCCCGCGCGCCCCCTCCGGCCGGCGGGGCGTCCCCCTTTTCCCGTCGGGGATGATGGACGGACGACCCCATCGCCCCTGGAGGGGTGAACCCCCAAGGACCGGGAGAAACACAGATGGCCCCCCGCATCCTGCTGGCCCGCCACGGGCAGACGGCATGGTCCCGGCTCGGCAAGCACACCGGACGCACGGACGTGCCGCTGCTGGAGGAGGGCAGGCTGGGGGCGAAGCGGCTGGGCGAGCGCCTGGCCCGGGAGCCCTGGGCGGGCCTGCGCGGCCTGGAGGTGCGCACCAGCCCGCTGGTCCGCGCCAGCGAGAGCTGCGACCTGGCCGGTTACGGGGCCCAGGCCGACCCCTGGGACGCCCTCATGGAATGGGACTACGGCGACTACGAGGGCATGACCCCGGCCGAGATCCAGGCGGTCCGGCCCGGCTGGCTGATCTGGCGCGACGGGGTCCCCGGCGGCGAGTCCGTCGCCGACGTCGCGGCGCGCGCCGACGAGGTCGTGACCTGGGCCCGCTCGGCGGAGCGTGACGTCCTCGTCTTCGCCCACGGCCACATCCTGCGCACCCTCGCCGCCCGCTGGCTCGGCTTCGAGGCCTCCTTCGGCGCCCGCATCCGGCTGGAGCCCACCTCCCTGTCGGTCCTGGGCTGGGCCTACGGTGCCCCGGCGCTGGAGCGCTGGAACGACACCGGGCACCTGGAGGGCTGACCCAACTCCCGTGCTCCGGGGCGGGTTTGAGACGATCACGGTATGACGATCAGCTCTGTGGTGCTGCGCCGGCGCGTGGCCGACCTGGAAACGGCGGCGGCGTTCTACGAGAAGCTCACCGGGGAGCCGGCCACCCGGTTCGCCTTCGCCGGCCTGGAACTGGCCGCCACCGGACCGTTCCTGCTCTTCTCCGGGCCGGACGGGGCCGCCGGGCGGTTCGCCGGGGTGGCGGCCACCCTGGCCGTGGCCGACCTGGACGCCGCGGTGGCCGGGGCCCGCGGAGCCGGTGCCGAGGTGGTCGCCGCTCCTGCCGAGACCCCGAACGGCCGCCGGGCCGTGCTGCGCCACCCCGACGGCGGGGTCTTCGAGTACGTCGGCCCCTGACGGGAAGGGCCGGTCGTCTCTGTCGGATCTTGGCGGTCGAGCCCGCGGTGCCGGGCGGCGCGGGTCAGGCACGATCCGGAAGAGACGGCCCCGCTCAGGCCTGGGCGTGCCGGGCCAGGAAGGCGCCGACGCGCGGGGAGCGCTGGTGCGGGACCAGGGTGCGGGCCGTGCCCGCCAGCATCGACCGGATGCGGGTCGAGCCGACCTCGGCCAGCAGGTCCAGTACCCGTCCGCCCGCCCAGGCCGCCTCGTCGGGCGCGCCCGCCCGGGCCAGGTCGTCGGCGAGTTCCGCCGTGTAGAGGGCCACGTTCCGCGCGAAGTGCGGGTCCTGGAGGTCGGCCGCGCGCCGGGCGTGCCGGGCCGCGCGGGCGTGCTCCCCGAGCGCGGCCCAGCAGCGGGACTCCAGCGATTCCAGCTCCGCCTCGCCGAAGAAGGACATCCACTCCGGGTCGGCGGGCGACGCGCCCCGCGCGAACTCCGCGTGTGCCCGGGCCAGGGACTCCTCGCACGCCCTGCGGTCCCCGAGCCCGGCCCAGCCGCCCGCCTCGCGCAGCGCCAGCAGCGCGAGCAGCCGGGGCGAACCGAGCGAGCGGGCCGCCTGCCGCCCCGCCTGGGCGGCCCGCACCGACTCGCGGGGACGGCCGCGGTCCCGGGCCAGGAAGGCCATGTTGCTGAAGGCGTGCGCCTCCAGGGCGGCGTCGCCCGCGACCCGGGCGGTGGCCAGGGCCTCGGCGTAGTGCGAGCGGGCGTCCTCGAAGCGGCCCGAGTCGTGCGCCAGCCAGCCCACCGAGACGGCCAGTTCCCCGGCCCCGGCGTGCAGCCGGTCCTCGGTGGACTGCCGGGTGGCGCCCGCGTCGAGCAGGGCGTAGGCGGTCCTCAGGGGCTGTGCCGCCCGCCGGTAGAGGGCGTCGGCGCCGTGCCGGTCGTCCAGGAGCCGGATCTGGCGCACCGCGTCCTCGACCGCGGCGGCCTCGGCCTCACCGGCGCGGGAGGGGATCCGGCGGCCGTCGCCGAGCAGGGTGAGGCTGAGGGTGGCGGCCGCCACGGTGGCGGACCCGCCGGTCATGAACGCGCGGCGCAGCACGTCGCTCTCCTTGGGACGCCGGACGGGGTGGGTGGGGGTCTGGGGCGCGGGCCGCGCGCGCTGCGCGGAGCGGCCGCGCACGGTCTCGCGGGGGGAGAAGCCGAGGTCGGCCAGGGTGTGGCCGGGGAACATGTGGAGGAAGACGCGTTCGTAGGCGTAGTTGGGGCAGCGGATCTCGCCGGACTCGACCCGGCCGATGTAGCGGGCGTCGCAGGAAACCGTTTCGCCGATCTCCCGGGCCGCGCGCCGGACCAGGCCCGCGAACTCGGCCGGTGAGCGCTGCCCGCGCAGCCCGCGGAAGGAGGAGTTGGGTGAGTGGGGGAACGCCGCCATGGACGTGTGCCTCTCTGGACGATCCCAAGGGGTCCCGCGGGACCCCCTTCGATCCGTGTCGGTCTCGCCCCGGAGTCAGGGCTCCGGCGCGCACGAACGTACCGCCGGGGAGAGGCGCTTGATGTGGTGTTTGGCTACAAAACGGATATCTCACCCGCGATCCGCCATGAACTGCCATCCTTTGCGGCGTCTTGCCGCCGCACCCGTTGACGCTTCCGTGCGTTGAACCCATGCGGATACGGATCGAGGAGGGGTTCCCCTTGGCGGAGGCCGGCATGGACAGCATCGGAACGAACACCGCGGCCGCGCCCTGCGCGGCCCACCCGGCTCCGAGCCCGGTCCCGGGTCCCGTCCATCCGCCCGTCGCGCCGCCCCTCCCGCCGCATGCCTTCGCCGCGGCCCCGGACCTGGTGACCGTGCCCACCCGCCAGGGGCTGGAGGCGGTGGACATCATCCGCCGCGGGGCCGGTCTGGCGGCCCCCGGCGTCGGCCCGGTGCTGCACGACGGCTCCGGCGACACCCTCGGCTTCCTCGTCCCGCCCGGCACCGCCGACGCCTGGGACCTGCCCGGCAGTGCCTGTACGCAGACCAACGGGCGCGGCATGCGCTTCGGCGACGCCGTCCCGCCCGTCTCCGGCAGCGCGGGCTGGCTGCTGCCCCCCGAGGCCGTGGGGCCGGTCACCGACCCGGAGGTCCTGCGGGCCGCGCTCGGCGAGGCGGCGCGGCTGATCGAGGCGGCCGACAACTGCCGCTGAGGCGCTGACCAGCCATAATGGGGGAGTGGCAGGCAAAGGCAAGAGCAAGGGCAGGGACAGGGGTGACAGGGGCGGCGCGATACCGGACGCCGGGCCGGTCACCGGGCAGGTGGGCGGCGGGCTCGCCGAGCTGGCACCGGACCGCGAGCGCCCCCGCGCCTGGACCCTGCTGATCGACGGGGCCCCGCAGTCCCATGTGGACCTGGACGACCCCGCTCGGCTGGACTTCGCCTACCAGCGCCGGATCGGCCACCTGATCGACCTCGCCGCGCCCGCCCGGCAGCCCCTGAACGTGGTGCACCTGGGCGGCGGCGCCTTCACCCTGGCCCGCTACACGGCCGCCTCCCGCCCCCGCTCCACGCAGCAGGTGGTGGAGATCGACGCGGCCCTGGTGGCGTTCGTACGGGAACACCTGCCGCTGGACCCCCAGGCGCGGATCCGCGTACGGGCCGTGGACGCGCGGGCGGGGCTCGCGAAGGTGCCCGACGGCTGGGCGGACCTGGTGATCGCGGACGTGTTCGGCGGGGCGCGCACGCCGGCCCACCTGACCAGCGTGGAGTTCCTGGACGACGTACGCCGGGCGCTCGCGCCCACCGGGTGGTACGTGGCCAACCTCGCGGACGGTCCGCCGCTGGCGCACCTGCGGGGCCAGGTCGCCACGGCCGCCTCGCGGTTCGCCCGGCTGGCGCTGGCGGCGGATCCCGTGGTCTGGCGGGGGAAACGTTTCGGCAACGCGGTGCTCGTGGCCTCCGACCAGGAGCTGCCCGTCGCGGAGTTCACCCGCCGCGTGGCGAGCGACCCGCACCCCGGCCGGGTCGAGCACGGCCGCGCCCTGGCCGACTTCACCGGCGGCGCGGCCCCGGTCGCCGACGCCTCGGCGGTGGCCTCCCCGCAGCCGCCGCCCTCGGTCTTCCGCTGACCCGCCCTACGGGTCGACGATCTCCACCGCCGGCGGATGGTCGTGCCAGGTGCAGAACACCGACACCTCGCGGCCGCCCTGGGTGAAGGTGACCCGGATCCAGAAGTCCTGCTTCCACACCTGCATGCGCCAGCCGGCCTCCGGGGTCGCCGAGACCAGCGCGGCCGAGGAGGTCCCGAGGTCGAAGACGACCCGGCCGCCCGACACCGAGTAGTTCTTCACCGTGCCGGGCGCGCCTCCCTGGCCGCCCTCCGGGTACGGGCGCCGGCCCGTCGGCGGCACCTGCTGCGGCTTCGCCGGCGAGGACGCGCCCGCACCGGCCGGCGCGGGCGGGACCGCCGAAGGGGACGCGGAGGACGGGGCGGAAACCGAACCCGAAGGCCCAGGCGTCGGGTCCGGCCCCCGCGTGGCCGGGGACGGCGCCGGCCCGCCGGGCCCCCCGGCCGTCAGCGGCACCGCGCGCGGGGGATCGTAGGCGGTCCCGGCCAGCACGGTGTGCACACCCCACCACGACAGGGTCGCCGCGGCGGCGGTCGCCAGCACCCAGGCCATGGCATGTACAGGTCCTCGTCGCATCAGGGCACATACTGCACCACCCGTCACAGACCCGGCCCGGCAGCTCCCCGCGTCGCCCGGATGGACTACCGTGCGCCCATGGCTAGTGTGCTCGTGGTCGAGGACGACCAGTTCGTACGTTCCGCCCTCATCCGGCACCTGACCGAGGCCTCGCACACCGTCCGGAGCGTCGGCACGGCCCTGGAGGCCCTGCGCGAAGTCGCCCACCACCCCTTCGACGTGGTCATCCTCGACCTCGGACTGCCCGACCTCGACGGCTCCGAGGCCCTGAAGATGCTGCGCGGCATCACCGACGTACCGGTGATCATCGCCACCGCCCGCGACGACGAGGCCGAGATCGTCCGGCTGCTCAACGACGGCGCCGACGACTACCTGACCAAACCCTTCTCCGTCGAGCACCTCTCCGCCCGGATGGCCGCCGTCCTGCGCCGCGCCCGCGCCGCCGGGGCCGAAGCGCCCTCGCGCGTGCTGCGCGTCGGCGGGCTCGCCATCGACCCGCTGCGCCGCCAGGCCGAACTCGACGGCGCGGTGCTCGACCTCACCCGGCGGGAGTTCGACCTGCTGGCCTTCCTCGCCGGACGCCCCGGAGTGGTCGTGGCCCGGCGCGAACTGCTCGCCGAGGTCTGGCAGCAGTCGTACGGGGACGACCAGACCATCGACGTGCACCTGTCCTGGCTGCGCCGCAAGCTCGGCGAGACCGCCGCCCGGCCGCGCTACCTGCACACCCTGCGCGGCGTCGGCGTGAAGCTGGAGCCCCCGCTGTGAGACGCGGCGCCGGCGGCCGGGCGCGCCGTCGGCCGGGCGTCGTGAGGCGGACGCCGTGAGGTGGGCGCTGGTCAAGGTGTGCCTCGCCGTCACGACCATGGTGGTCCTCGCCTTCGCGGCGCCGCTCGCGATGGTCGTGCGGGAGATGGCCAGCGACCGGGCCTTCTCCAACGCCGAACGGCAGGCCGCCACCATGGGACCGACCCTGTCCATCACCACCGACCCGGCCCAGCTGCGCCGGGCCGTGGAGTCCACCGAGATGGGCGCCGCCGGGCGGATGGCCGTCCACGTCCCGGCGATCGGCGGCGCCGCCCCCGTGGACATCGGCGACGGACGCGCCGGAGCGGACGCGGTGGCCGAGACCCGCTCCCTGGGGCGGGCGACCACCGCCGGCGTGCCCGGCGGCGGTTCGGCGCTGCTCCAGCCCGTCGCCCTCGGCTCCGGCGACATCGCGGTGATCGAGATCTACGTGCCGGAGAGCGAGGTCAGCAACGGGGTCACCACCGCCTGGCTCATCCTCGGCGGGGTCGGGCTCGCCCTCGTCATCGGCTCGGTGGCCGTCGCCGACCGGCTCGGCGCCCGCCTGGTGCGCCCCGCCGAACGCCTCGCGGACGCCGCGCACCAGCTGGGTGAGGGCAGGCTCGGCGCACGGGTCCCCGAGGAGGGGCCCAAGGAACTCCGCTCGGCGGCCGTCGCGTTCAACTCGATGGCCGACCAGGTCGTCGAACTCCTCACCAACGAGCGCGAACTCGCCGCCGACCTCTCCCACCGGCTGCGCACCCCCCTGACCGTGCTGCGGCTCAACGCCGCCTCCCTCGGCGACGGCCCGGCCGCCGAACACACCCGGGCGGCGGTGGAGCAGCTGGAACGGGAGGTCGACACGATCATCCGCACCGCACGCGAGCAGCGCCCGCCCGCCGCCGCGGCCACCGCCGGCTGTGACGCCTCCGAGGTGATCCGCGACCGGATGGCCTTCTGGTCGGCGCTCGCGGAGGACGAGGGCCGCGAGGTCCGGCTCGCCGGCGTGGACCGCACCGTACGCGTCCCCGTGGCCCGCCCCGAGCTGGCGGCGGCCCTCGACGCCATGCTCGGCAACGTCTTCCGGCACACCCCGGAGGCCACCCCCTTCGCGGTGGACGTGCACGACGCCGGGGACGCCGTCATCGTCCTCGTCTCGGACGGCGGCCCCGGGATCGCCGACCCGGCCGCCGCCCTGCGGCGCGGCAACGACGGCGCCCGCGACGGCTCCACCGGGCTCGGCCTGGACATCGTGCGCCGGGTCGCCGAGTCCACGGGCGGCGACGTACGGCTGGGCCGCTCGGTGCTCGGCGGGACCGAGGTGCGGGTGTGGATCGCGCTGGACGACCGGGCCCGGGGCGGCGAGCGCGGGGCGCGCGGCCGGCGCGGCCGCCGCAGGCGCCGGGGCGGCTGACCCGGGCCGCCGGGCCCGGCGGGGCAACCGGCTTACCCGGGGGCGCGCCTCGCGGGGCCGAAGTCCGCAGGTCGGTACGGTCCGCCCCATGGACACCCTCATCTTCGGCGGGATCCTCGCCACCCTCGTCGCCATGTACCGGGATACCTCCCGGACCGTGGTGCTCGGCGCCTGGTGGACCATGCTGGTCGCCGTCCTCCTGCTGATGGCGCACCACATCACCAGCGGCCTCGCCCTCGACCTGAGCTACTGACCCGTGGCCACGATGAGCAGCCTCCTGCCGGAGGCGCCCCTGGAGAGCGGCCTGCTGGCGCGGGCCCAGTACTGGTTCGCCTGCTTCTTCGCCGCCGGCTGGACGGCGGTCGTCTGCGGCGGCCTCTTCTACCAGTTCGCGCTGTGGGAGTACCCCTGCCCGCTCTGCGTCGTGCAGCGGATGTTCATGCTGCTGGCGGCGATCGGGGCCGGGTACATCGTCCGCACGGCCCTCACCGTGGGCGCGGTGACCGGCCGGGACTACATGACGGGCTGGGGCATGGCCCTGGTCGCGGTGATGGGCGGCTCCTTCACCGCGTGGCGGCAGACGATGCTGCACGTCCTCCCCGGCGACAAGGGCTACGGCAGCACGGCGCTGGGCCTGCACCTGTACGTGTGGGCGTGGATCCTCTTCTCCGCCTCGGTCGTCGCGATCGGCGTCGTCCTCGCCCTCGCCCACGCCACGGCCGGGCGGACCGTCCCCACCGCCGCGCCCGGCCCGCACCGGACGGCGGGCATCCTCGTCCTGGCCTTCCTGGGCCTGGTCCTCGCCGTCAACGTCGTGGCGGTGTTCCTGGAGGAGGGCTTCCACTGGTTCCTGCCGGACGACCCCGACCGGTACCGCTTCTTCTACGACGTCGGAATCCTGGACTGAGACGCCCCGCCGGACTGCGGCACGGACCGTGCCCCGCACCGGCCCGCGTCCACGCCGGCGGCCCCTCCGCCCGGACGGGGGCGCACATGTTGCGGCGCCCCCGGACCGCGCCGAGGGTGGCCGTGACGGAAGGAGCCACGCATGAGAGTCATGCTCAGGGCCCACATGGACACGGCCGCCACCAACGAGGGCATCAAGAACGGATCCCTGCCCAGGTCCATGAAGGACCTGATGGAGAGGACCAAGCCGGAGGCGGCCTACTTCGGCCTCCACGAGGGCGTGCGCTCCTGCTGGATGGTCTTCGACCTCCAGGACAGCGCGCAGCTGCCGCCGCTCCTGGAGGACCTCTTCCTCCAGTTCAACGCGGAGCTGGAGGTCGCCCCCGTCATGAACGCGGAGGACCTGGCGAAGGGCCTGGCCGAGATGCGGACGTCCCCGTAGGACCCGCAGGACCGGGACCCGGCCCGCCGGCGGAACCGATCGTCCACGGGCCGGCGCGGGGGCGCACCGAGGTCCGGGAACGCAGAAGGCCCCGGTCCGCTCTCGCGAACCGGGGCCTTCCCGCAGGGTGAGTGACGGGACTTGAACCCGCGGCCACCTGGACCACAACCAGGTGCTCTACCAGCTGAGCTACACCCACCATGTCCGGTCGCAGAACGACCGGCCGAAGAAAAGGGTACAGGGTCCGGGAGGGTGCTCGCTCCACCTTTCCCCCGCGCCCCCCTCCGGGGGACTACGCGTCCGTCACCACGTGCTTGGCGGCGATGGCCCGGGCGGTGTCCGAGTCGGGTCCGGGCTGCGGCACGAAGACCGCTTCCCGGTAGTAGCGGAGCTCGGCGATGGACTCCTTGATGTCCGCGAGCGCCCGGTGGTTGCCGTTCTTCGGCGGACTGTTGAAGTACGCCCGCGGGTACCAGCGGCGCGCCAGCTCCTTGACCGAGGACACGTCCACGATCCGGTAGTGCAGGTGGCCCTCCAGCGCGGGCATGTCGCGCGAGAGGAATCCGCGGTCGGTGCCGACGGAGTTCCCGCACAGCGGGGCCTTGCGCGGCTCCTTCACGTGCTCCCGTACGTACGCCAGGACCTGCGCCTCGGCGTCGGCCAGGGTCGTGCCGGCGGCCAGCTCGTCGAGCAGCCCGGAGGCGGTGTGCATCTCGCGCACCACGTCCGGCATGGTCTCCAGGGCCGCGTCCGGCGGGCGGATCACGATGTCCACGCCTTCGCCGAGCACGTTGAGCTCCGAGTCGGTGACCAGTGCGGCCACCTCGATAAGTGCGTCGTCCGTCAACGAGAGCCCGGTCATCTCGCAGTCGATCCACACCATGCGATCGTTCATGCGCCCCACCTTATGCCGAAGGTCCCCCGTACCGGTGCTCGGCCGGTGCGGGGGACCTCTTCGCTCGTGCGGGGACGGCTACGCGTGCTCGCGCAGCACCCGGCTCGGGGCGTACAGCTCGGTGACGCTCGGGCCCGAGGCGGCCAGGGCCGCCGCGGCCCGCTGGGGCTGCGGAGTGCGCTGGTGCGGCAGCGGGGAGCCCTGCATCTCCGACACCGGGGACACCTCGGCCTGCGGCCGGCGTGCGCGGTAGGCGGAGCGGTAGGCGGCCGGGGAGGACCCCAGCTGCCGCCGGAAGTGGCCGCGCAGGGCGACCGGCGACCGGAAGCCGCAGCGTCCGGCGACCTCGTCGACCGAGTAGTCGGAGGTCTCCAGCAGCCGCTGCGCCTGGAGCACCCGCTGCGTGATCAGCCACTGGAGCGGAGCGCTGCCGGTGAGGGAGCGGAACCGCCGGTCGAAGGTGCGCCTGCTCATGTAGGCGCGGGCGGCCAGCGTCTCCACGTCGAACTGCTCGTGGAGGTGTTCCAGTGCCCAGGCGACGACCTCGGCGAGCGGGTCGGCGCCGATCTCCTCGGGCAGCGACCGGTCGAGGTAGCGCTCCTGGCCGCCGGTGCGGCGCGGCGGGACGACGAGCCGGCGGGCCAGTGCCCCGGCCGCCTCGCTGCCGTGGTCCGTGCGCACGATGTGCAGGCACAGGTCGATTCCGGCCGCGGTGCCCGCGGACGTCAGCACGTCGCCGTCGTCGACGAACAGCTCGCGCGGGTCGACGTGGACGGACGGGTAGCGCTTGGCGAGCGTCGGCGCGTACATCCAGTGCGTCGTCGCGGGCCGGCCGTCCAGCAGGCCGGCGGCGGCGAGCACGAAGGCTCCCGTGCACAGGCCGACGATCCGGGCCCCCTCCTCGTGCGCCAGGCGCAGCGCGTCGAGCGCTTCCGGCGGCGGGGGCGAGGTGATGGAGCGCCAGGCCGGAACGACGACCGTGCCCGCCCGGGCGATCGCCTCCAGCCCGTACGGCGCGGTCAGTTCGAGTCCGCCGGTGGTCCGCAGGGGACCGTCCTCCCCGGCGCACACGAGCAGTCGGTAGCGTGGAACTCCCGCGTCCTGGCGGTCGATCCCGAACACGGACAGCGGAATGGAACTCTCGAAGATCGGTCCGCCGCTGAACAGCAGCACCGCGACGATCTCCCTGCGGCGACGCCCCGCGAGCTTCCGGCCCGCGTCGGCGACGACGGCGGCGGTGGAATCCTGGCTCATGGCGCTAAGCCCCCCTTGGGTGTCGCGACTCCTTGGTCTGGTCGCACCTGCACGTTTCCCCTCGGCCTTGCACGTGGATCCCCCGCCGTAAATACATGATCGAATCTACTGCGTCCCGTGGTGTCGGCGTGACAAGTTCAGCACGCAGCGCTATGTCGACTTGGCAACTTGGCGAAAAGCATTCGATCAGGAAGCGTTCCACTCCGCTACCCGCCCGGATAGCCCGCGATCCGGCCGTGGCCAGTACTCACGGGGTCGAATCGTCCCCTCTCGCCCGTAGTCGCTGGTGGTGACGGGGTCGGCGGAACATTCCGGCAAGGGAAGCACGGGGTCCGGAAGTTGGCCGAAAACAACCGGGTGTGTACGTACGAACCGGTCAGTCGTGAGGGGACAGGCCACCGGAACCGTGGCAGCCGCGGTGGGAACCCGCCCCGGTGCGGGAGTGCCGGCCCCGGTGGGCGGACGGAAGCGGATCCTCCGACCGCACGCGGGCGGCGGCCCGTGCCGCCTTCTCCGAGTACCGCAGCAGCACCCGGCAGGCGGCGGTGACGGCGGCCAGCCCCAGGGTCGCCACGGCGGCCCCGCCGTACGAGGTCCCGTAGACCACCAGGACCACGGGCACGAGCAGGCAGCTGAAGGCGGCCCAGCGCACCACGTCACCCGCCGGGTCGTCATGGGCGCGTCCGGCGGACCGCACGGACGGGTGAAGCGGGGCGCGCGCGGTCGACGGCGCGGAGCGGGCGGACCGGGCGGACCGCGTCATCGGAGCGGGCTGGACGGGCTGGACGGGGTGAACCGGATGACCGGGCACGGCGTACTCCCTGCGGGCTCTTCCTGGACGGTCGGACTCCTGTCCAACGCCCCGGCCGGGCCCCGGTCACTGCGCGCACGGGTGGCGCGGGGGGTCCCTCGTCACTGGCTGTAGGGGACAGCTGCCATTGCCAAGCCGCCCGCGCTCCGGCATGCTCCCTGGGACGCTCTCCAAGGGCGGCATGCCCTGTGCAGGACAGGAGTGTCGCCGTACCCTGGGGGGTAAGGGCTTGGGAAGATGCTTCCAGGACAGAACCCGGTCACACTGCGTCGTCAAAAACGTCCGTGATCCAGGCCCCCGTCGTCAGAAAGTCCGAGTCGCCGAAACCGCCCCTGTCGCTTCCCCCGAGGACTCTTCGCCGAGACACCCATGGCCGGTCACGAATTCTCCGAACCCGCGGACCGCAAGCGCAAACCCTTCGCCGATTCCGTATCGAGCGACCTGCGCGCGGTGGAACAGACACGTCACCCCTGCGACCCGGCCTTCCGGCACGGCGTGGTGGTGGGCTTCGACGGCTCCACGTCCAGCGAGCGGGCCCTGGCCTACGCGATCGGCATGGCCCGGCGTTCCGGTTCCGGTCTGATCATCGTCCACGTGGCGAACCGGCTCCCCACCACGGTGTGGGCCGGCTGCGAGCCGCCCGTCTTCGTGGACGTGCCCGACCACCGCACCGAGGTGCTCGGTCTGGAGCTGGCCTGCGCGGACTACCTGTCCGAGGTTCCGTGGATCCTCGTCGAGCGCGGGGGTGACATCTGCCACGAACTGGAGGAGGTCGGCCGGGAGTACTCGGCGGACGCCATCGTGGTCGGTTCCACTCACGGGATCGTCGGACGGATCTTCGGCTCGGTCGCGGGACGGCTGGCGAAGCGGGCGCAGCGACCCGTTGTTGTCATTCCGTGACCCGCTGTACGTCGCTCGTGCGGTTGTGAACCCTCTTGTAAAGGGTAGATAAATGCTGCTGGGACGCAGCACACAACTGCAGATCGAAGGGAGCCCGCCGTGGACAACGGTGTCTCTGCGGGAAGCACGGCCTCGACCTCGACCCTGGGCAACATCGCCCTGGGGCTCACCCTCCTCGCCTTCGGTATCGGCCACACGGGGATCCTCTCCGGTGTGACCGCCGCCCACTCCGTGCCGCTCGCGATGTACGTCGGCGGCGCGGCCCTCTTCCTCCTCGGCCTCCTCGAATACCGCGGCGGCGACGGCTTCAACGGCACCGCCTTCGCCGGCCTCGGCGTCTTCTGGTTCACCTGGGCCAAGGGCGCGGGAGCCCAGGTCTCCGACGAGGCGGCCGGAACGTTTCTGGTCCTCTTCGCGCTGCTCGCGCTGACCCTCACGCTCGCCGCGTCGAGCGGGCTGTTCGGCCAGGGCGTGTACGGCCTGCTCACCCTCTCCCTCGCGCTGCTGGCCGTCGGGGCCTTCGTGGACGGCGCCGGTCTGGCGAAGGCGGGCGGCTGGGTCGCGGCCGTGTCCGGACTGCTGGCCTGGTACGGGGCCACCGCCGCGCTGGCCAACTGGCCGATGGCGCTGGGCAGGACCTCGGGGCGCGCGGTCGCCGCGGGCTGACGGGCCCGTACCACGGGTGAACGGACGGGGGTGCCGCCGGAGTTCCGGTGGCACCCCCGTCGCGCCGGCCGGGGAGGTCGCCCCTCCCCGGCCGACGTGCAAGCGCGGTGGTACTGCTCGGCCGTGACTACTCGACGGTGACGGACTTCGCGAGGTTGCGCGGCTTGTCGATGTCCCGGCCCAGGGCCTGGGCGATGTGGTACGCCAGCAGCTGGAGCGGGATGCCCATCAGGATGGGGTCCAGCTCGTCCTCGTTCTTCGGGACCACGATGGTGTGGTCCGCCTTCTCCTGCTCGCGGTGGGCGACGGCCAGGATCCGGCCGCTGCGGGCCTTGATCTCCTCCAGGGCCGCGCGGTTCTTCTCCAGCAGGTCGTCGTCGGGGACGATCGCGACGGTCGGCAGCGAGGGCTCGATCAGCGCGAGCGGGCCGTGCTTCAGCTCGGAGGCCGGGTACGCCTCGGCGTGGATGTAGGAGATCTCCTTCAGCTTGAGGGAGGCCTCCAGGGCCACCGGGTAGCCCCGGACCCGGCCGATGAACATCATCGACTTGGCGTCGGCGTACTCGGCCGCGAGGCGCTTGATGTCCTCCTCGCCCTTGAGGATCTCCTCGATCTGCGCGGGCAGCCGGCGCAGGCCGTCGATGATCCGCTTGCCGTCGGTCACCGACAGGTCCCGGATCCGGCCCAGGTGCACGGCGAGCAGCGCGAAGGCCACCACCGTGTTGGTGAAGCACTTGGTGGAGACGACGCAGACCTCCGGGCCGGCGTGCACGTACACGCCGCCGTCGGCCTCGCGGGCGATGGCCGAGCCGACCACGTTGACCACGCCGAGGACGCGGGCGCCCTTGCGCTTGAGCTCCTGGACGGCCGCGAGGACGTCGTACGTCTCACCGGACTGGGAGACGGCGATGTAGAGGGTGTCGGGGTCCACCACCGGGTTGCGGTAGCGGAACTCGGAGGCCGGCTCGGCGTCCGCGGGGATGCGGGCCAGGCTCTCGATGAGGCCGGCGCCGATCAGGCCCGCGTGGTACGAGGTGCCGCAGCCCAGGATCTTGACGCGGCGGATGCCGCGGGCCTCGCGCGGGTCCAGGTTCAGGCCGCCCAGGTGGACGGTGTTGAACCGGTCGTCGATCCGGCCGCGCAGCACGCGGTCGACCGCGTCGGGCTGCTCGGAGATCTCCTTGTGCATGTAGGTGTCGTGGCCGCCCATGTCGTAGGAGGCGGCCTCCCACTCCACGGTCTCCGGGGTGGCGGTGGTCGTCGTACCGCTGGTGGTGTAGGTGCGGAAGTCGTCGGCCTTGAGGGTGGCCATCTCGCCGTCGTTGAGGGTCACGACCTGGCGGGTGTGCGCGATCAGGGCGGCCACGTCGGAGGCGACGAGCATCTCCTTCTCGCCGATGCCGAGGATGACCGGGGAGCCGTTGCGGGCGACGACGATGCGGTCGGCGAAGTCGGCGTGCATCACGGCGATGCCGTAGGTGCCCTCGATGACCTTGAGCGCCTCGCGGACCTTCTCCTCCAGGCTGTCGGCCTGGGAGCGGGCGACCAGGTGGGTGATCACCTCGGTGTCGGTCTCCGAGGCGAAGACGACGCCCTCGGCCTCGAGCTTGGCGCGCAGCTCGGCGGCGTTGTCGACGATGCCGTTGTGGACGACGGCGACCTTGTTCCCGGGGTCGAGGTGCGGGTGCGAGTTGAGGTCGCTCGGGGCGCCGTGGGTGGCCCAGCGGGTGTGGGCGATGCCGGTGGTGCCGGCGAAGCGCTTGGGGACGCGGGCCTCCAGGTCGCGGACGCGGCCCTTGGCCTTGACCATCTTCAGGGCGGCGGCCTTCGGGCTGTTGACGACGATGCCCGCGGAGTCGTACCCGCGGTACTCGAGCCGTGCCAGGCCCTCCAGCAGCAGCGGTGCGACGTCACGCTTGCCGATGTAACCGACGATTCCACACATACGGTCTTGCCCCTCCTGAAGTTCGGTGTCCTGCTCGTCCGCGCGCGGCCCTCGCGGCCGCCCCGGCCCGGTCAGCCGTAGACGATGCGGCGCAGCTGCCGGAGCGAGAGCTCCGGTGGCGCCACGGCGCGGTGCGGCAGCTCGGCCGCGATCCGCTCGAAGATCTCCGCGTTGACCGCCCCGCCCGACTGCAGCTCGCGGTGGCGGCGGCGGACGAACTCCTCGGTCGTCTCGTTGAAGTACGCGAGCACGTCGAGCACCACCCGGGCGGCCTCGCCGCGCCGCAGCGCGGTGCTGCGCACCAGGTGGTCGACGAGGTCGTCATGCGACGGGCGGCGGTCGAGCACCAGTAGATATTGACTGTCCGAGGAGTGAAACGCAAAGATCCTGCCCGACATCGGGCAGGATCCCGCTGGTCTGGACCAGGGAAGAGGAGATTCCGGTACTCCCTGGTCAGAAACGACCCAAAATCGCCGCCTTCGCCGCCGAGAACTCATCGGCGGTGAGGACGCCCGACCGGTGCAGCTCGCCCACCTCGCGCAGCCGCCGCAGCAGGGTGTCGTGGTCCGCGGCCTCGCCCGCCAGCGCCGGGGCCGACTCCGCCAGCGGCAGCGGCGCGGCCGCCTCGGGCGCGGGAGCCGCCGGGTGGGGCATCCGCACGGCCACGGCCGCGGCGACCAGCGCCATCAGCGGATCCTTCTTGAAGCCGAAGAGCTCCACGGCGCAGCGGTCGTACTTGGGCGCGGAGGCCGGAGGGGCGCCGTCCAGGGTGAACCGCAGCCAGCCGTGGTCCAGGCCCTTCGAGGGGTACCAGTCCACCGCGCGCACGTCCGCGACCCGGAACTCGCAGGGACCCCCCGAACGCTTGGCCTCCTCCGCCGTCCAGTTCCACTCCAGGACCACCCGGTCGCCGTCGAAGGAGGCCGTGGCGTCACCCGCGCCGAAGGAGACGGGCACGGGGGGTCCCGGCAACAGGTACGCGTCGCAGGGTCCGGGATCGACCTGGTCGAGCAGCAGGGCGTTGCGCACCTCGTCCACGAAGTACTCCGCCACCCCCGACCGGTCGGACTCCACGGCCAGCCGGTACGGGTCGGAGGCCTCCGGCAGCCGCCCGCCCGTCACCTGGAGCAGCGGGTCCGCCCCGTCACGCGGCCTGAGCCGCAGCCGGCCTGCCTTGCGCCCCGGCTCGTAGCTGATCCCCGCGATCGCGCGCAGCGGCACGACCACCTCGCCCAAGTGCTGCCGGAGCAGCCCCACCCCCTTGTCGCGGCCCGGCACGATGCGCACCGCGTCCCCGTCGAAGGTCCACGTACCGTCCTTCTGGATGATTTCCGCCATCCGGTGATTCTCCCACCGGTATGTGGGGCCCGAAGGGGGGCCGTCCGGCCTATACCTGGGCACATGAGAGTCCTGCGACGCACGCTCGGCACCCTCCTCGTCCTCGGCGCCCTCGGCGGCGCCGTCTCCTGCGCCGAGGCGCACGGAGACGACGCCAGACCCGGCTCCGGGCGTCCCGCCGCCCTCACCCCCTACGAACGGCTCCTGCCCGCGCCGGCCTCCGTCCGGGCCGCGGGCGCCGGGTACCGCTTCGGCGCGGGCACGGTGATCCGTACCGGGCCGGGCTCGCCGCGGGAGGTGCGGCGGGTGGGCGAGCTCCTGGCGGACCAGCTGCGCGGGCCGAGCGGGCTGCCGCTGCCGGTGGCCGACGGGGAGGAGGGGGACGGGATCCGGCTGCGGCTGGACGACCGGGCCCGGGAGCTGGGCGCCGAGGGCTACCGCCTGCGGACCACCCCCTCCGGGGTCACCCTGACCGCCCGCACCCCGGCGGGCCTCTTCCACGCCGGGCAGACGCTGCGCCAGCTGCTGCCGGTGCGGGGCGCGGGCGAGGTCCCGGGCGGGGAGATCGCCGACGTCCCGCGCTTCGCGTACCGGGGGGCGATGGTGGACGTCGCCCGCCACCACTTCCCGGTGGAGCAGGTCAAGCGGTACGTCGACCAGCTCGCCCAGTACAAGATCAACACCCTGCACCTGCACCTCACCGACGACCAGGGCTGGCGGATCGCCATCGACTCCTGGCCGCGCCTGGCGACGTACGGCGGAGCGAGCGAGGTCGGCGGCGGGCCCGGCGGCCACTGGAGCAAGGCCGAGTACCGCGACCTGGTCGCCTACGCGGCGGAGCGCTACGTCGAGGTGGTCCCCGAGATCGACATGCCCGGCCACGTCAACGCCGCCCTGGCCTCCTACGCGGAGCTGAACTGCGACGGCAAGGCCCCCGAGCGCTACACCGGGACCAAGGTCGGCTTCAGCTCCCTGTGCGTGGGCGAGGAGCGCACGTACGAGTTCATCGACGACGTCCTCGGTGAGCTGGCCGCCCTCACCCCCGGCCGCTACCTCCACATCGGCGGCGACGAGGCCCACTCCACCCCGGCGGCGGACTACGCGGCCTTCATGGACCGCGCCCAGGCGGTGGTGGCGAAGCACGGCAAGACGGTGGTGGCCTGGCACCAGCTCGCGAACGCCCGCCCGGCGCGGGGGGCGGTCCTCCAGTACTGGGGCCACGACCGGACGGCGGCGGCCGAGAAATCCGCGGTCGCGGCGGCGGCCGGGGCGGGCCACCCCCTGATCCTGTCCCCGGCGGACCGCGCCTACCTGGACATGAAGTACGACAAGGCGACGAAGCCGGGCCTGGCCTGGGCCGGGTACGTCCCGGTACGGCGCTCCTACTCGTGGAACCCGGGCGCCCACCTCCCGGACGTCCCCGAATCCGCCGTCCTGGGCGTGGAGGCCCCCCTGTGGACGGAGACCATCGCGACCCGCGCCGACTGGGAACTGATGGCCTTCCCCCGCCTCCTGGGCATCGCGGAACTCGGCTGGTCCCCGGCCGCGTCACTCGGCTGGGACACCTACCGCCCCCGCCTCGCCGCCCAGTCCCCCCGCCTGGAAGCCCAGGGCACCGCGTACTACCGCTCGCCGGAGGTGCCGTGGGAGTAGCCCGGCACCGGCACCGGGGACGGCGGCGGGCGGGCTGCCGGAGGACGTTCCGGGAGCCCGCCCGTTCCGGGGCGTCAGCGCCGGGCGAAGGGCGCGAGGGGGTTCTCGAGGGTGCCGACCAGCTGGAGGGCCGCCGACGGGTCCGCGAGGTCCACCATCTGCTTGTTGTCGCGCAGCTGGAGGCGGTTCAGGCAGGACAGCTGGAACTCCGGGGTGAAGAGGTCGTACTGCGCGAAGCGGTCCGCCAGGGCGGGGGCCGAGTCCTGGTAGTCGTGGGCGCAGTCCGCCACCGCCTGCCAGAACACCTCCTCCGTGCAGATGCCCTCCTCGGCCAGGATCGCGTTGAGGAAGCGGAAGAAGCAGTCGAAGACGTCCGTGAAGACCGACAGGAGCTTCATGTCCTCCGGGATGTCCGCGCGGACGCGTTCCACCGCCGGGGGCAGGACCGCGTCCGGGTCCATGACCACGATCTCCTCGGCGATGTCCTTGAAGATCGCCCGCTGCACCACCCCGTCCTTGATCACCAGGATCGTGTTCTCGCCGTGCGGCATATACGCGAGGTCGTACTGGTAGAAGCAGTGCAGGAGCGGCAGCAGGTACGCGCGGAGGTACGGCTTCAGCCACTGCGCCGGGGTGAGGCCCGATTCGGCGATCAGGGCGCCGGCGAAGGAGCGGCCCTCCGCGTCGACGTGGAGGAGCGAGGCCATGGTGGCCAGGCGTTCGCCCTCGCGGAGGGAGTTCACCGGGGACTCGCGCCACAGGGCGGCCAGCATCTTGCGGTAGGGGGAGTAGCGGTCCGTGGCCCGTTCGTACTGGCGGTGGTGGTAGCCGATCGCCGCGCGCTCGCGGATGATCGAGAAGTCGACCGACCGGAGGACCTCGTCCGACTCGATCAGCTGGTGCAGCCAGTCGTTGATGGCCGGGGTGGCCTCCATGTAGGCGGCGGACAGGCCCCGCATGAAGCCCATGTTGAGGACCGAGATGGCCGTCTTGACGTAGTGCTTGGTGGGGGTGGTGGTGTTGAAGAAGGTGCGGATCGACTGCTGCGGGAGGTAGGCGTCCTCGCCCTCGCCCAGCAGGACCAGGCGGCGGTTGGCGATCTCCGCCGCGAAGGTGACGGTGGTCTTGTTCCACCACTGCCAGGGGTGGACGGGGAGGAAGTGGTAGTCCTCCGGGTCGAGGTCCAGGGCGGTCAGCCTGGCCCTGAAGCCGGCGACCGCGGCTTCGCCCAGTTCCCCGCGCATGAACGTGTCGTGGTCCAGGCCCGTGCCCGCCGTGAAGGTGGAGACGTCCTTGTGGGCCGCCGCCCACACCAGGTGGACCGGGCTCGCCGTCTCCGGCGCGTACGCCAGGTACTCGTGCACGCCGAAGCCCAGGCGGCCGTTGTTGGCGACGAAGCAGGGGTGGCCCTCGGTCATGCCCGTCTCGATGTCCTGGAAGCCGGACTTCGCGAGGGTGGCGGAGGACGGCTGCGGCTTCGTGTACTTGAAGCCCGTGCCCGCCAGGGTGGAGGAGATCTCCTCGAGGTAGACGGGGAGCACCTCCGCGCTCAGGCCCAGGGTCCGCTGGAACTCGATGTGGAAGTCCAGGGCGTCCAGTTCCAGGGTCCCGCCGTCGTGGTGGCGGGTGATGGACCGCTCGTCCACCGCCCAGTGGTCCAGGGCGAGCCGGGCCGAGCGGAAGCGGTATTCGACGGCCCCGTCGTCGCTGCGGACGGAGTAGAGGTCCTCGCCCAGCGGCTCCGGGGTCAGCAGGCGTTCGTGGGAGAACTCCGCGAGGGCCTTGCGGACCAGGGCGCGGTTGGCGCGGGCCCACAGCTCGGGGGAGAGGTGGGAGACGGCGTCGTCGAGGCTCACACCGACCCCCGCTGGGTGGCCTCGAACTGCTCGCGGGTGCAGAAGCTGAGCAGGGCGACCTTCTCGGGCTTGCGGACCTCGCGCTCGGGGACGAAGCCGACGGCCTCGTTCAGGGCGTGGACCGCCTCGTTGCGGACGTCCGGCTCGACGACGACGCGCCGGGTGGCGGGGTCCGCGAAGAGGGCGGCCATCACCGTCGTGATCACCGCGCGGGTGAAACCGCTGACCGGGGTCTCGGTGGGGGCGACCAGGAAGTGCATGCCGACGTCGCCGGGCTGCGCCTCGTACAGGCCGACCAGTTCCAGGCGCGAGGGGTCGTAGCTCTCCATCAGGAAGGCGGGGCGGCCCTCGTGGAGGCCGATGAAGGCGTGGTGGTGCTCGTGCGCGGTGATGCGGACGTACTCGCGCTCGACGTCGGTGAGGGTGGCGTCCTGCATCATCCAGAACGCGGCCTTCGGGTGCGTGACCCAGCCGTGCAGGAGTTCCGCGTCCGAGAAGGGGTCCAGGGGGCGGAGGGAGAACGTCCCGAGGGCCGTGTCGGTGCGGGCGAAGAGGAGCTCTGGGGTGGTGCTCATGCGTGGATGCCTTCCGGGGCCGCGAACTGCTGGAACGCGATGGACTTCTCGACCTTGTAGTGCTGGCGGCCGAGCAGCTCACCGACGATGTACGCGTTGCGGTACGCGGCCATGCCCAGGTCGGGCGAGGTGAGGGAGTGGTTGTGGGTCGTGCCGTTCTGCAGGTACACCCCGCGCCCGGTCACGTCGACGCTGTAGTTGCGGGCGGCGTCCAGGCGGCCGCGGCCGTCGAAGTTCAGCCGGCCGCGGACGGAGGCCAGGAAGTCCGGGATCCGGTACGTGTAGCCCGTGGCCAGGACCAGGCCCTCCGTGGTGAGGGAGAAGTCCCGCTCCTGCTCCTCCTGGCGCAGGCCCAGGGTGTAGGTGCCGGTGGTGGTGTCGTACGCCGTGCTGTTGAGGGAGGTGTTGGTGCGCAGCGTCGTGGGGACCGCGCCCGGCATGGTGATCCTCTTCTGGTAGAGCAGGTCGAAGATGGCGTTGACGAGGTCGCCGTCGATGCCCTTGAAGAGGTTCTTCTGCTGGGTCTCCAGCCGGTAGCGGGTGTCCTCGGGGAGGGCGTGGAAGTAGTCCACGTACTCCGGAGAGGTCATCTCCAGCGTGAGCTTGGTGTACTCCAGCGGGAAGAAGCGCGGTGAGCGGGTGATCCAGTCGAGCCGGTAGCCGTGGACGTCGATCTCGGCGAGCAGGTCGTAGTAGATCTCGGCGGCGCTCTGGCCCGAGCCGATCAGGGTGATCGACTTCTTCCGCTGGAGCCGCTCCTTGTGCTGCATGTACGTGGAGTTGTGCAGGAAGTCCCCGCCGAGGCCCTCGCACGCCGCCGGGACGTGCGGCGGGGTGCCGGTGCCGAGGACGAGGCGGCGGGCGCGGTGGGTCCCGCCGCGGTCGGTGTGGACCTCGTACAGGCCGGCGGCCTCGTCGTAGGTGACCTCGGTGACGGAGGTGGAGTACAGGACGTTGTCGAGCCGGTCGGCGGCCCAGCGGCAGTAGTCGTTGTACTCGGCGCGCAGCGGGTAGAAGTTCTCCCGGATGTAGAAGGAGTACAGCCGGTCCTTGTCCTTCAGGTAGTTCAGGAAGGAGAAGGGCGAGGTCGGGTCGGCGAGGGTGACCAGGTCCGACATGAACGGGGTCTGCAGGTGGGCGCCGTCCAGGAACATGCCGGCGTGCCACTCGAAGTGCGGCTTCGACTCGATGAACAGGCCGTCGAGCTCGCCGATGGGCGCGGTCAGGCAGGCGAGTCCCAGGTTGAAGGGGCCCAGGCCGATGCCGATGAAGTCGTGGGGCTCAGTGGTGGACGGCAAGGGATTCTCCCAGGAACTGCTCGGCGTGTGCGGCGAGGAGGTCGAGGACGGCCGCGATGTCGGCCGTCGTGGTCTGCGGGTTGAGGAGGGTGAACTTCAGGTACTGCTTCCCGTCCACCTTGGTGCCGGCGACGACGGCCTCGCCGGAGGCGAACAGGGCCTTGCGGGCGTGCAGCTGTGCCTCGTCGACGAGGTCGGGGCGCGGCTCGCCCGCGGGGAGGAAGCGGAAGACCAGGGTGGAGATCTGCGGTTCGACGACGACCTCGAAGCGCGGGTCGGCGGCGAGGACCTCGTAGCCGGCGGCGGCCAGGTCGACGACCTCGTCGAAGAGGGAGCCGATGCCGTCGGCGCCCATGACGCGCAGGGTCATCCAGAGCTTGAGGGCGTCGAAGCGGCGCGTGGTCTGGATGGACTTGTCGACCTGGTTGGGGATCCGCTCCTCGGCCATCCGGCGCGGGTTGAGGTAGTCCGCGTGGTAGGTGGCGTGCCGCAGGGTGTGGCGGTCGCGGACCAGCATCGCGCTGGAGCTCACGGGCTGGAAGAACGACTTGTGGTAGTCGACGGTGACCGAGTCGGCCTTCTCGATGCCGTCGAGGAGGTGCCGGCGGGTCGGGGAGACCAGCAGTCCGCATCCGTAGGCGGCGTCCACGTGCATCCACGCGGAGTGCTCCGCGGCCAGGCGGGCGATCTCGGGCAGCGGGTCGATGGACCCGAAGTCGGTGGTGCCGGCGGTGGCGACGACGGCCATGGGGAAGAGGCCCTCGCCGGCGCAGCTCTCCAGCTCCAGGGCCAGTACGGCGGTGTCCATGCGGCGGTTGCGGTCGACGGGCACGCGGATGACGGCCTCGTAGCCGAGGCCCAGCATGGCGGCGGACTTCTGGACGCTGAAGTGGCTGGCCTCGGAGGTGAAGATGCGCAGCTTCGGCAGCACTTCGGCCTTGGTGATCCCCGCCCCCGCCTCGTGGGCGCGCTGCATGACGGTCCGGCAGGCCTCGTCGCGGGCGAGGAGCAGGGCGTGGAAGTTCGACTGGCTGCCGCCGGAGGTGAAGACGCCGTCCGCGCCCTCCCCGAGCCCGATGCGCCGGGCGGTCCAGTCGATCAGGCGGCGCTCGATCAGGGTGCCGCCGATGGACTGGTCCCAGGTGTCGAGGGAGGAGTTGACGGCCGACAGGACCGCTTCGCCGACCACCGCGGGGATGACCACCGGGCAGTTGAGGTGGCCCAGGTAGCGCGGGTGGTGGAAGTAGACGGCGTCGCGGAGGTAGACGTCCTCCAGCTCGGCGAGTGCGGCGGCGGTGTCGGCCAGCGGCGCGTCGAGGTCGATCCCGTCGATGACCGGGGCGAGTGCGTCGACGGATATGCCGGTGTGGGGCCGCCGCGTGGTGGCGAGCCGGGCCGCGACGCGGTCGACGCCCTCGGTGACGGATCGCCGGTAGAGGTCCGCGGTCGTCTCGTTCAGCAGATGCGTGCGCATCAACTTTTCCTCCGGGCATGGGGAAGCGGGGGGCGGGGGAGGGGTGGGGTGGGGTGCGTGAGTTAGGTTAGCCTAACCTAAGTTGTAGTACAAACGGAGGAGGGCCCCGGCGTGTGCCGGGGCCCTCCTCCGTCAATGTCCCTGCTCCGCGCAGGAGTCGGCTACAGCTCGGACGCCGGGTCCTCGCTCGGGGCCCGGCCCGCGTACGCCTCGGCGAGCAGCTGTTCCTCGCTCGCCCCCAGCCGCCAGTACCCGGTGAAGCGCACCGCGCGCCGGTCTGTGCCGCGCTCCCCCACCAGGTGGCGCCGGACGGCGCGCACCGTGCCCGCCTCGCCCGCGAGCCAGGCGTACGGGGCCTCGGCGGCGGGCGGTTCCGCCGCCCGGACCGCGTCCACCACGCGGGCCGCCCGCTCGGGGCCGGACGCGCCCCCCTCGCGCACGATCCAGGTGATGTCCGCGTCGGCGCGGGTGTGCGGGGCGAGCCGGTCGTCCGGGTGCGGGACCTCGAACCATGCCTTGACCCGGGCCCCGGCGGGCAGCCGGTCCAGGATGGCGCAGGCCGCGGGCAGGGCGGTCTCGTCGGCGTACATCAGGTACGCGTCCGTGGCCGCCGGGGGCTGGAAGCGGACGGACTTGTTCTGTGCGACCGCCGGCCCGATCGCCATGATCCGGCGGCCGGTGACGGCCCTGCCCGCCCAGCGGGAGGCCGGGGAGGCGTCCCCGTGGAGGACGAAGTCGATGTCGACCTCCGTCGCGCCGTCCTCCGTGCGCCGCTGATCGCGCACGGTGTACGAGCGCATCACCGGGCGTTCGGCGTCCGGCATCCCGCGCCAGGCCGCGAACCAGGTGTCCTCGTCGGTGGAGGGCAGTTCGGTGTGCTCGGCGTGCGGGGGCGGCAGGAAGAGCGAGAGGCTCTGGTCGTAGCCGCCGGACCTGAAGCCCGCCAGGGACTCCCCGCCGAAGGTCACGCGCAGGAACGAGCGGCCGAGGCGGCGCGTGCGGAGCACTTCCATCGTGAAGAAGCGGAAGTGCGCCGCGGCCTGCCCGGCCTCGGATGCGGTGGCGGTCATGCGCGAGTCCCCCCTGGGAGTCGAAGGTGGCGCCGGCGGCGGGTGGGTGCCGGGCGGTCAGTGCCGGACGCCGGGCCCCCGGCGGTGGCCGGGAGCCCGGCGTCAGGACCGGTGGAAGGGGTGTGGGGCCCCGGGCCGTGTCGTCGAAGCAGGGCCGATCGGGGCTTCGACGGCACGGCCCGGGAGGATCAGGAGACCTTCTTGGCGTTCTGGAGCGCCTTGGCGAGGTCCTCGAGGATCTGCGCGCACTTCTCGTACGAGTAGATCGGCTCGGTCACGCGCGGGGCGATCTGGCCGGCCTTGACGGCGGGCAGCTCGTTCCAGGTCGGCTTGGCCTTCAGGGCCTCGGCCTGGAGGGCCTGGGTGCGGTTGTCGAGCAGGACGAGATCGGCCTTGTACTTGCCGGCGTTCTCCCAGCTGAGGCTCTCGTAGAAGCCCTGCGGGTCCAGCTTGTCCTGCTCGGGCGCGACGAACTCGACGCCCAGGGACTCGAAGTACTTGAGGTCGGCCGAGGTCTTCGGCGTGGAGACGTAGAAGAGCTGGTCGGCGGCGGAGCCGACGAGCACCTTGATGCCCGGGTTGGCCTTGACGGCCTCGCGGACCTTGGCGGAGGCGGCCTCGAAGCGGGCCTTGGCGTCGGCGGCCTTCTTGGAGTTCAGGTCGGCGCCGAGGGACTTGGCGAGATCCGCCGTGCGCTCCAGGGCCTTGTCCATGGTGGCCTTGTCGCCCACGCCGATCGCGGCGGCCGGGGCCAGCTTCAGGATCTTGTCCTTGGAGGCCTCGGGGACGTACCAGTACGAGCCGTCCCAGGTGTTGGTGGCGAGCAGCTCGGGCTTGAGGGAGGCGTACTTCTCGACGTTGAACTCGTCGTAGACGTTCCCGAGGATCTCGACCTTGGAGATGTCCATCGAGCCGGCCATCGGGTCGGGCTTGCCGTCCGCGAGCTTGGTCGGGCCGAAGACGCCCTTGACCTGCACGCCGTAGTCGTACAGCGCGGCGGCGGTGCCGGTGTAGGCCACGATGTTCTTCGGCGTGGACTTGGCGGTGGCGTCCTTGCCGAGATCGTCCTTGAAGGTCCAGGGGCCCGAGGCGGCGGCCGTGCCGCCCTTGCGGCCGTCAGCATCCTTCGCCTTGTCGCCGCCACCGCACGCGGTGAGCGCGGCGACGAGTCCGAGGGCGCCGCCCGCCGCGACGAGGCCGCGGCGGGAGAGGAACGTGGAGCTGGGCTTGGGCATGGCGAAGTCCGCTTTCGTACGTGCAGGGGACGGCCGGGGAACCCGAGGCCGTTCGGAGGGAAGGTTAGCCTAACCTTGGCTGAAAACGGTAAGGGGACCCTAATTTCTCGGGTCCCCTCGTCGTTCCCCGCACGCCGCGGGTCACCGGTCAGCCGGTGAAGCCCAGCTCACGGGCGATCAGCATGCGCTGCACCTCGCTCGTGCCCTCGCCGATCTCCAGGATCTTGGAGTCCCGCCACATGCGGGCCACCGGGTACTCGTTCATGAAGCCGTAGCCGCCGTGGATCTGCGTGGCGTCCCGGGCGTTGTCGACGGCGACCGTCGAGGAGTACAGCTTCGCGATCGCCGCCTCCTTCTTGAACGGCTCGCCGCGCACCAGCCGGGAGGCGGCGTCGCGCCAGCCGATGCGGGCCATGTGGGCACGCGTCTCCATGTCGGCCAGCTTGAACTGGATGGCCTGGTTGTCGCCGATCGGCCTGCCGAAGGCCTGCCGCTCCTTGGCGTACTTCACCGACTCGTCCACACAGCCCTGCGCCAGGCCCGTGGCCAGGGCCGCGATGGCGATACGGCCCTCGTCGAGGATCCGCAGGAACTGGGCGTAGCCGCGGCCCTCCTGGCCCACCAGGTTGGCGAGCGGCACCCGTACCCCGTCGAAGGACAGCTCACGGGTGTCGGAGGAGTTCCAGCCGACCTTGGAGTAGGGCGCGGCCACCGTGAAGCCCGGGGTGCCGGACGGGACGATGATCGAGGAGATCTCCGGTCGGCCGTCCTCCTTGCGGCCGGTGACGGCGGTGACCGTGACCAGACCGGTGATGTCCGTACCGGAGTTGGTGATGAAGCACTTCGAGCCGTTGATCACCCACTCGTCGCCGTCGCGCACGGCGGTGGTGCGGGTGCCGCCCGCGTCACTGCCCGCGCCGGGCTCGGTCAGGCCGAAGGCGCCGAGCACCTCGCCCGAGCACAGCTTCGGCAGCCACTGGCGCTTCTGCTCCTCCGAGCCGAACAGGTACAGGGGCATGGCGCCCAGGGAGACGCCCGCCTCCAGGGTGATCGCGACCGAGGAGTCGACGCGGGCCAGCTCCTCCAGGGCGATGCCGAGGGCGAGGTAGTCGCCGCCCATGCCGCCGTACTCCTCCGGGAAGGGCAGGCCGAACAGGCCCATGCGGCCCATCTCGCGGACGATCTCGTACGGGAACTCGTGGCGCTCGTAGAGGTCGCCGATCTTCGGCGCGACGACGTCGTGCGCGAACGCCTCGACGGTGCGGCGGAGTTCCTCGTGCTCGGGGGTGAGCCGGTGGTCGAGGGACATGGTGTGACTACTCCTTGTGGGAGAGGGCGCGGACGGTGCGGGAGGGGCTGGGGCGGCCCAGCCGTTCGGCCATCCACACGCTCGTGGCGGTGAGGGCGGCCAGATCGACCCCGGTCTCGATGCCGAGGCCGTCGAGCATCCACACCAGGTCCTCGGTGGCGAGGTTGCCGGTGGCGCTCTTCGCGTACGGGCATCCGCCGAGGCCGCCGGCGGAGGAGTCGACCGTGGTCACGCCGTGCTGGAGCGCGGCGAGGGTGTTGGAGAGGGCCTGGCCGTAGGTGTCGTGGAAGTGCACGCCGATCCGGTCGGTCCCCACGCCCTGCTCGTTCAGCGCGGAGAGCAGGACCTGGACGTGGCCGGGCGTGGCGACGCCGATGGTGTCGCCCAGGCTCAGCTCGTCACAGCCCAGGTCGAGCAGGGCCCTGGCGACGGAGACCACCTGGCCGACCGGGACCGGCCCCTCCCAGGGATCCCCGAAGCACATCGAGAGGTACCCGCGCACGTGCGCCCCGTCCGCCTTGGCGCGGGCCACCACGGGCTCGAACATGGCGAGGGACTCGGCGACGGTGCGGTTCAGGTTCCGGGCGGCGAAGGTCTCGGTGGCCGAGCCGAACACCGCGATGCGGGTCGCCCCGAGGGCGAGCGCCCGGTCCAGGCCCCGTTCGTTGGGGACCAGGACCGGGAGGTGCGCCCCGACGTCCGAGAGCAGGGGGAAGAGCTGCTCGGCGTCCGCCAGCTGGGGGACCCACGCGGGGTGGACGAAGCTCGTGGCCTCGATGGTGGTGAGGCCGGCCGCGGCGAGCCGGTGGACGAACTCGGCCTTCACCTCCGTGGGAACGGCCGTCTTCTCGTTCTGCAGCCCGTCGCGCGCGCCCACCTCGTGGATGCGTACGCGCGGCGGGAGCCCGGCGGGGGCCGGGAAGGTCATGGGCAGCCCGTTCACGCGGCTCCCTCCTCCGCGTCGGGGGTCACCACGGCCAGGACCTGGTCCATGGCCACCGTGGTGCCCGGCGTGACGTCGAGCTCGGTGACGGTGCCGTCGTGCGGGGCGGAGATGACGTGCTCCATCTTCATCGCCTCCACCACCAGCAGGCTCTGACCGGCCGTCACCCGGTCGCCGACGGCGACCTTGACGACGGTGACGGTGCCGGGCATCGGGGCGGCGAGGGTGTCAGCACCCGCCCTTCCGCCGCCGCCGAGGGAAGCGGCCACCGGGTCGTGGTGCTGGACGTGCCAGCTGTCACCGTCGCGGCCGAGCCAGATCCCCTCCGGGGAGGCGGCGACGCCGAAGCGGTGGGTGACGCCGTCCAGTTCCACGCTGATGGTGCCGGGGGTGCGGTCGACGACGCGGCCGCGGACCGGTGCGCCGGGCTCCTGCCCGGCCGCCGGCCCGCCCCCGCCGAGGAGCAGTTCCGTGCCGGAGCCCGACCGGCGGGTGCGGACCTCCACCGGGTCCTGGCCCGGGAGGCGGAAGTGGTGCACCGTCCACGCGGGCGTGCCGCCCAGGCGCCAGCCGTCGCCGGCGCCGAACGGGTCCACCCAGCCGTCCGTATCCGCCGCGGCGGGCCGCGCCAGCAGCGCCGCCGCCGCGTACACCTCGGCCGGGACGCCCTCCGGCAGGAGGGACGGCAGGTCCCGCTCGACCAGGCCGGTGTCCAGGTCGCCCGAGACCACGTCCGGGTGCGCGAGCAGCCGCCGCAGGAAACCCGCGTTGGTCTGGACGCCCAGGATCACCGTGTCGGACAGGGCCCCGCGCAGCACCCGCAGGGCACTGGCGCGGTCCGGCCCGTACGCGATGACCTTGGACAGCATCGGGTCGTACGTGGAACCGACGGGGACGCCCGCCGTCAGACCGGAGTCGGTGCGCACCGCCCCGCCGTCCGGCTCCGACAGCGCCAGCACCGTGCCGCCGGACGGCAGGAACCCGCGCGCCGGGTCCTCCGCGCAGACGCGGGCCTCGATCGCGTGCCCGGTCAGCCGGACGTCGTCCTGCCCGAACCCGAGGGGGGAACCGGCCGCGACGCGCAGCTGCTGCTCCACCAGGTCCAGGCCGGTGACCAGCTCGGTGACCGGGTGCTCCACCTGGAGGCGGGTGTTCATCTCCATGAAGTAGTACGAGGACGGGTCCCCGCCCGGGACGATGAACTCCACCGTGCCCGCGCCGACGTACCCGCAGGAGCGCGCCGCCTCCACGGCCGCCGCGCCCATCGCCGCGCGGGTCTTCTCGTCCAGCAGGACCGAGGGGGCCTCCTCGATGACCTTCTGGTGGCGCCGCTGGAGGGAGCACTCGCGCTCGCCCAGGTGCACCACGTTCCCGTGGGCGTCCGCCAGCACCTGGATCTCGATGTGCCGGGGCCGGTCGATCCACCGCTCCACGAGCAGCGTGTCGTCCCCGAAGGAGGACTTCGCCTCGCGGCGGGCCGCCGCGATCTCCTCGGCCAGCACCGCCTCGTCCCGCACCAGGCGCATGCCCTTGCCACCGCCGCCCGCCGAGGGCTTCAGCAGCACCGGCATGCCGATCCCGGACGCGGCCGCGGCCAGTTCGGCGTCGGTCAGACCGCTGCCGGAGGAGCCCGGGACCACCGGGACCCCGGCCGCCCGGACCGTCTCCTTGGCCGTGATCTTGTCGCCCATCAGGGAGATGGCGGAGGCGGGCGGCCCGATGAAGGCCAGCCCGGCGTCCGCGCAGGCCCGGGCGAAGGCCGCGTTCTCCGCGAGGAAGCCGTAGCCCGGGTGGACGGCCTCGGCGCCCGTGCGCCTCGCGGCGTCCAGGAGCCGCTCCACCGACAGATAGCTCTCGGAGGCGGCCGCCGGACCGATCCGGACGGCGGTGTCGGCCTCCCGTACGTGCCGCGCGTCGGCGTCCGCGTCGCTGAAGACGGCCACGGAGCGGATGCCGAGCTCCCGCAGGGTGCGGATGACCCGGACCGCGATCTCGCCGCGGTTGGCGACCAGAACAGTGCTGAACATCAGTGAGGTCCTCACGTCACACGTCACATACGGAAGATGCCGAAGCCGGAATCGCCCAGGGGGGCGTTCGCGCACGCGGTCAGGGCCAGTCCCAGCACCTGCCGGGTCTCCATCGGGTCGATGACCCCGTCGTCCCACAGCCGCGCGGTGGCGTAGTAGGCGTTGCCCTGCTCCTCGTACTGCGCGCGGACCGGTGCCTTGAAGGCCTCCTCGTCCTCGGCGGGCCACTCCTGGCCCGCGCCCTCGATCTGGTCCCGCTTGACGGTCGCCAGCACCGAGGCGGCCTGCTCGCCGCCCATCACCGAGATCTTGGCGTTGGGCCACATCCACAGGAAGCGCGGCGAGTACGCCCGCCCGCACATCGAGTAGTTGCCCGCGCCGTACGAGCCGCCGACGACCACGGTCAGCTTCGGGACCCGGGTGCAGGCCACCGCCGTGACCATCTTCGCGCCGTGCTTGGCGATGCCGCCGGCCTCGTAGTCGCGGCCGACCATGAAGCCGGAGATGTTCTGGAGGAAGAGGAGCGGGATGCCGCGCTGGTCGCACAGCTCGATGAAGTGGGCGCCCTTCTGGGCGGACTCGGAGAAGAGGATGCCGTTGTTGGCGACGATGCCGACCGGGTGGCCGTGGATCCGGGCGAAGCCGGTGACCAGCGTCTGCCCGAACTCCGCCTTGAACTCCTGGAAGCGGGACCCGTCCACGATCCGGGCGATGACCTCGCGGGCGTCGTAGGGGGTGCGGGAGTCGACGGGGACCGCGCCGTACAGGCCGGACGGGTCCACCTTGGGCTCCTCGGGAGCCTCGACCGACCAGGGCAGCGCCCCGCGCTCGGGCAGGGTCGCCACGATGTTGCGCACGATCCGCAGCGCGTGCGCGTCGTCCTCCGCGAGGTGGTCGGTGACCCCGGAGGTGCGGGAGTGGACCTCGCCGCCGCCCAGCTCCTCGGCCGTGACCACCTCCCCGGTGGCGGCCTTCACCAGCGGCGGGCCGCCGAGGAAGATCGTGCCCTGGCCGCGCACGATGACGGCCTCGTCGCTCATCGCCGGTACGTACGCCCCGCCCGCCGTGCAGGAGCCGAGGACGGCGGCGATCTGCGGGATCCCGGCCCCCGACATGCGGGCCTGGTTGTAGAAGATGCGGCCGAAGTGCTCCCGGTCGGGGAAGACCTCGTCCTGCATGGGGAGGAAGGCGCCGCCGGAGTCCACCAGGTAGAGGCAGGGGAGACGGTTCTCCAGGGCCACTTCCTGGGCCCGCAGGTGCTTCTTGACGGTCATCGGGTAGTACGTGCCGCCCTTGACGGTGGCGTCGTTGGCGACGATCACGCACTCGCGCCCGCTGACCCGGCCGATGCCCGCGATGACCCCGGCGGCGGGGGCGGCGCCCCCGTACATCCCCTCGGCGGCCAGCGGGGCCAGCTCGAGGAAGGGCGAACCGGGGTCGAGGAGGGTGTCCACGCGGTCGCGGGGGAGCAGCTTCCCGCGCGCGGTGTGGCGGGCCCGGGCCTTCTCGCCGCCGCCGAGACGGGCCGCGTCGAGCCGGGCGCGCAGGCCTTCGGCGAGTTCGCGGTGGGCGGCCTCATTGGTCCGCCAGGCCTCGGACGCCGGGTCCGCGGCGCTCGTCAGCACTGGTGCCTGCTGCATCGGTCGAGCTCCCTTGCTCGTGCACGCTTTGTTAATGACCGTTAACGCGTTCGGGTCTCAGGTTAACGAGCGCTAACCGCCCTGTCTAGAATGGATTTCCATGAGCACCAGAGCGGCCACCCCGACCCGTCGCGAGCAGATCCTCAGTGAGGCCGCTCGTCTTTTCGCGGAGCGCGGCTTCCACGGCGTGGGCGTGGACGAGATAGGGGCGGCGGTCGGCATCAGCGGCCCCGGTCTGTACCGGCACTTCGCCGGCAAGGACGCCATGCTCGCCGAGCTGCTCGTCGGGATCAGCGAGCGGCTGCTGACGGGCGGCCGGCGCCGGGCAGAGGAGGCCGCCGGGGACCCGGAGGCGCTCCTCGCCTCCCTCGTCGAGGGCCACATCGACTTCGCCCTGGACGACCGCGCCCTGATCACCCTGCACGACCGCGAACTGGACCGGCTCCGCGAGGCCGACCGCAAGCTCGTGCGCCAGCTCCAGCGCCAGTACGTGGAGCTGTGGGTGGAGGTCGTACGGGAACTGCACCCCCGGGTGGAGGAGTCGGAGGTACGGGTGGCCGTGCACGCCGTCTTCGGACTGCTGAACTCCACCCCGCACCTGGCCACCCCCGGCCGGGAGGCGACCGAGTCGCTGCTGCGCAGGCTGGCGAACGGGGCCTTCGGGGCGTTGTCGGGGTGAGGCGCGGCTCGAGCGGCGCTTGGTGGAACGGACGGCTCCGGGCGGGCGGCGGCAGAATGGGCCGCATGCCGAAGCCGATAGAGACGCCCGTACCCAGCCGCGCCGAACTCGTCGACCACCTGGTCCGTACGCGCATCGCGGGCCGGGTGGCCACTCCGCGGGAGAACAACCTCTCCCACTACCGCAAGCTCGCCAATGGCGACCGGCACTACTGGCTCGGCCTGGAACTGGGCGACCGCTGGGCCGACGAGCAGGACGTCCTGGCCGTGATGGCCGAGCGCGTCGGCGTCGTCGACGATCCGGCCCACCGGGCCGGACAGGACACCATCGACCCGGAACTGACCGTCGCGGGCCTGGACCGGATGGCGGCCCGGCTGCACAAGGCCGCCCTGGACCGGCAGAGCGTGCTGCTGGCCACCGGCCACCCGGGCGGCCTGCTCGACGTCCACCGCGCCACCGCCGACGCGCTGCGCGCCGCGGGCTGCGAGATCGTCCGCGTCCCGGCCGGCCTGATCGCCGACGAGGGCTCGGTGTGGCAGTTCGCCGACGTGGCCGTGCTGGAGCGGGGCGCGACCCTGTGGCACACCCACTCCCCGGCCCCGATGGCCGCGATCCTGGACGGCCTCGCGGCGGAGGGCCGCCCGCAGCCGGACCTGGTCGTCGCCGACCACGGCTGGGCGGGCTGCGCGGCGCAGCGCGGGCTCGACGCGGTGGGGTACGCGGACTGCAACGACCCGGCGCTGTTCGTCGCCGAGGCGGAGGGCACCCTCCAGGTGGCGGTCCCGCTGGACGACCACGTCCGCGACCCGCGGTTCTACGACCCGATGGTGGCGTACCTGCTCTCGGCGGCGGGCCTGCTGTAGCCGGGGCCGCGCGGTGGGCGCGGACCGGGCCGGGGGCCGCTACGGCATCCCCGGTCCGTTCCTGACCGGCCGGGTGTGGATCTTCGCCACGCAGGCCGGCAGGGCCGCGTCGTCCCCGTGGACGCGGGCCCGGTACGCGCTCGGGGTCTCGCCCACCAGCTCCGTGAACCGGGAGCTGAACGACCCCAGCGAGGTGCAGCCCACCGCGAAGCAGACCTCCGTCACCGACTGGTCGCCCCGCCGCAGCAGCGCCTTGGCCCGCTCGATCCGGCGCGTCATCAGGTAGCCGTACGGGGTCTCCCCGTAGGCGGCACGGAAGCTGCGCGAGAAGTGGCCCGGTGACATCAGGGCGGTCCGCGCCAGCGCGGCGACGTCCAGCGGCTCCGCGTAGTCGCGGTCCATCAGGTCACGGGCCCGGCGCAGCCGGGCGAGGTCCTCGAGGTTCACCCGTCCAGCCTCGCACGCCCCCCGGCGGTACCGCGGGTTCCGCCGGGGAGGGGGTCGGGTCCAGGTACACCCGGCGGATCGCCGGCCACCGCTCCCGCAGCTGGTCCTCGGCGTCCTCGCAGGCCGCCTCCACCTGCCGGGCCGAGGCCAGGTCGTGGAAGTCCACCTTCGCCGCGATCAGCACCTCGTCCGGCCCCTGCACCAGGGTGGTCAGCTCCAGCACCCCCTCGACGTGCGGGACCGACAGCAGCTCCTCGCGGACCTCCGCCCGCATCGGGGCGGGCAGCGGCCGCCCGATCAGGTACCGGGCGTTGGAGCGCCCCAGCTCCCACGCCACCGCCGCCAGCAGCAGCCCGATCAGCAGCGACGCCACCCCGTCGTAGACGCCCGAGCCCGTGAGCCGGGCTCCCAGCAGTCCGCCCGCGGCCAGCGCGAGGCCGACCAGCGCGGCGGCGTTCTCCAGCAGGACCGCCTTCACCGCCGTGTCCGGGGTGTGCTTCACGTACAGCCCCAGCGGCGCCCGCCTGCGGGCCGCCTCGCCCGTCACCTGCCGCCAGGCCACCAGCAGCGAGTACCCCTCCAGGACGAAGGCGACCGCGAGGACGGCGTACGGGAGGGCCGGGTCACCGGGCTCCTCCCCGTGGACCAGCGTGTGGATCCCGTCGTGGACGGCGAAGACCGCGCCGCCCGCGAAGGTGGCGATCGAGGCGAGCAGCGCCCAGACGTAGCGCTCGGGCCCGTACCCCAGCGGGTGCGCCTCGTCGGCGGGGCGGGCGCTGCGCTTCAGGGACGTCAGCAGCAGCACCTCGGTGACCGTGTCGGCCACCGAGTGCGCGGCCTCGGACAGCATGGCGCTGGACCCGCCGACGATCCCGGCGACGGCCTTCGCCGCGGCGAGGGCCAGGTTGGTGACCACGGCGACGACCACCGTGGCGACGCTCTCGGATTCCGCCCCTTCGGCTGCGACCGGCATGGGGTGACGGTATGTCCGCTCAGCCGCGCGGGACGCGTACGACACCCTCCTGGATGACGGTGACCGCCAGGCGGCCGTCGCGGGTCCAGATGCGGGCCTGGCCCAGGCCGCGGCCGGCGGACGCCGAGGGGGACTCCTGGTCGTACAGCAGCCACTCGTCGGCGCGGAAGGGCCGGTGGAACCACATGGCGTGGTCCAGCGAGGCGCCGACCACGTCGCCGACCGCCCAGCCGCCCCGGCCGTGCGCCAGCAGCACCGAGTCCAGCAGGGTCATGTCGGAGACGTACGTGGCCAGGCAGATGTGCAGCAGCGGGTCGTCCGCGAGCTTGCCCTGGGTGCGGAACCAGACCTGGGAGCGCGGCTCCCTCGGTTCGCCGACCGAGCCCCACGGCGGGGTGGTCGCGTACCGCAGGTCGACCGCCCCGCGGGACTCCAGCAACCGCTCGACGGTGCCCGCGTCACGGAAGGTCCCGCGGTAGGCGGGCAGCGCCTCGGCGGCGGTCGGCAGGGTCTCGGGGTCGGGCGCGTCCGGCACCGGGGCCTGGTGCTCCATCCCCTCCTCGTACGTCTGGAAGGACGCGGAGAGGTGGAAGATCGGCTGTCCGTGCTGGACGGCGACCACGCGCCGGGTGGTGAAGGAGCGTCCGTCGCGGATCCGGTCCACGGAATACACGATCGGCGCGCCGGAGTCGCCGGTGCGCAGGAAGTACGAGTGCAGCGAGTGCGGCAGCCGGTCGGCGGGCACCGTGCGGCCGGCCGCGACCAGGGCCTGGGCCGCGACCTGGCCGCCGAACACGCGCGGCACCAGGGAGGTGCGGCTCGTGCCCCGGAAGATGTCCTCCTCGATCTGCTCAAGGTCGAGCAGATCGAGGAGGTCCGCCAGTGCGTCGTTCAAGTGGGTTACAGGCCCATCGACTTGGCGATGATCGACTTCATGATCTCGCTGGTGCCGCCGTAGATGCGGTTGACGCGGTTGTCGGCGTACAGGCGGGCGATCGGGTACTCGTTCATGTAGCCGTAGCCGCCGTGCAGCTGGAGGCAGCGGTCGATGACGCGGTGCGCGACCTCGGTGCAGAACAGCTTGGCGGAGGCGGCCTCGGCCGGGGTCAGCTCGCCCGCGTCCAGGGCCTCCAGGGCGCGGTCGGCGACCGCCTGGGCGGCGTCCACCTCGGCCTGGCAGGCGGCCAGCTCGAACTTGGTGTTCTGGAAGTGCGCGACCGGCTTGCCGAAGACGGTGCGGTCGGTGACGTACTGCTGGGCGAACCGGACGGCCGCGGCGGCCTGGGCGTAGGCGCCGAAGGCGATGCCCCAGCGCTCGGAGGCCAGGTTGTGGCCGAGGTAGTAGAAGCCCTTGCCCTCCTCGCCGAGCAGGTCCTCGACGGGGACCTTGACGTCGACGAACGCCAGCTCGGCGGTGTCGGAGGTCTTCAGGCCCAGCTTGTCGAGCTTGCGGCCGATCGAGTAGCCCTCGGACTTGGTGTCCACGGCGAAGAGGGAGATGCCGAAGCGGCGGTCCTCGGCCGACGGGGCGGAGGTGCGGGCGCAGACGATCACGCGGTCCGCGTGCACGCCGCCGGTGATGAAGGTCTTGGCGCCGTTGAGGACGTAGTGGGTGCCGTCCTCGGAGAGCTTGGCGGTGGTCTTCATGCCCGCGACGTCGGAGCCGGTGCCCGGCTCGGTCATCGCCAGCGCCCACATCTCCTCGCCGGAGACGAACTTCGGCAGGAAGCGCTTCTTCTGCTCGTCGGTCGAGAGCATCTTGATGTAGGGAAGGGCGAGCAGCACGTGCACGCCGGAGCCGCCGAAGTTGACGCCCGCGCGGGAGGTCTCCTCGTAGAGGACGGCCTCGAACTTGTGGGTGTCCAGGCCCGCGCCGCCGAACTCCTCGGGCACGTTGATGCCGAAGATGCCCAGCTCGCCGAGCTTGTAGTAGAAGTCGCGCGGCGCCTGGCCGGCCTGGAACCACTCGTCGTAGACGGGGACGACCTCGGCCTCGATGAAGGCGCGGAGGGTCTCGCGGAACGCCTCGTGGTCCTCGTTGAATACGGTACGGCGCACGAGCCGCCTCCTCGATCCCTAGTTCGGCCAGACTATGTCTAAGCGCTTGCTCATAGCTAAGTTACCCGGCGGTCACTCCGGCTGTCCAGGGAGTGTGACGCGGTCCCCGCAACCTTTCCGCGGCCGGGTGCCGGCACCGGCGCCGGCGGCCCGCGGGGCTAGGCCGTCTCTTCCGGATCTTGCGGGTCAGGCACGATCCGGAAGAGACGGCCTAAGGCAGCAGGCGCAGCGCGAACCACAGCTCCATCCGGGCGTCCGGGTCGTCGAGGTCCCGGTCCAGCAGCGCCGCGCAGCGGGCGATGCGCTGGCGGACCGTGTTGCGGTGGACGCCCAGTGCCGCCGCGGCCCGGTCCCAGCCGCCGTGGTGGGCCAGCCAGCCGCGCAGGGTGTCCCGCAGGGCGGGGGAGAGCGGCTCCAGCAGGGCCTCGGCGTGGGCCCGCGCCTCCGCCTCGCCGACCAGCCCCGCGAAGCCGGGGTCCGTGTGCCGGGCCAGCGGCGTCCGGGCCGCCTCGGCCCGGGCCAGGGCGCGGCGGGCCTGCGCGCCGGCGGTGGCCAGGGCGGCGGGCGCGGCCGGGGCGCTGACCCCGAGCCGCCACCCGGGCTGCGGGCCGGGCTCGCGGTCGGTGAGCAGGCGTACGCCGTCCCCGCGCGGGTCCAGCAGTACGGTGCCCAGTGCGGCCGCCAGGGCCTGCGGGTAGCCGTCGCCCCGGGCGTGGACCGCGTACCAGGGCCCGGCGCCGAGTGCCCCGGCCGGGTCCCCGTCCAGCAGCAGCCGGGTCAGGGCCGCCGCCTCGTCCCCGGCCGGGCGCTCCGCGGTGACCAGGCTCAGCAGTACGGCGGCGATGGAGGCGATGGTGTGGTCGCCCGGGGTCCGCCCGGGGGTGGCCAGGGCCAGGACCCGCCCGCCGCCCACGGCGTACGCGGCCAGGCTCGTCGCGCCCAGCGCGTCGGTGGCGGTGGCCGCGGCCCCCGGCGCCACCCGCCGCGCCAGCGCGGCCACGGCGTCGAGCACCCCGGCGTCGGGCACCGCCCCGGCGGCCGCACCGGCGGGGCCCGGCCCGGGCGCAGCCCCGGCGGCTGCGGCCGGGCCGGTCCCGGCGGTGACCGCGTCGAGCAGCGCTGCCCAGCCGCCCAGGCCCGCTGCCAGGCGGGACAGCACCGCCGGGACCGGGTCCGGACGGGCCGCGGCCGCCGCCAGGGCCTGCTGCGCCTCCGCGACCCGGCGCAGCTCCCGCGTGCGCGCCTCCGCCATCAGCCGCCCGACGCTGCGGGCGACCGCCGTGAACGGGGTCCCGGGCGGGACCTCCACCAGCGGCAGCCCGTACCGCTCGCACGCCTCGGCCAGGCCCGGCGGCACCACCTCGTGCACCGGGGTCACCCCGAACCCGAGCGCGGCGGCCCCGGCACGGGCCAGCCTGCCGACGTAGGCGGCGGCGCCGGCCTCCGTCAGCTCGGCCCCCGCCGTCAGCAGGAGCTCGCCGCCCAGCAGGTACGGGGACGGGTCCGCCATCTCGGACGCGTGCACGCCGTGCACCTCCGCCACCCCGGGCCCCGCGAGGTGCCGCAGCCCGAGGCCGCGCTCGCCGAGCAGTCCGGCCAGCCCCACGGGCGGCGTCATCGGCTCACCGGCGGGCGCACCGGCCCGCCCGCCGCCGGGGTTCGGAGTGACCGGGACCTCGGACATGGATGCTCCGTACATTTCCGTACTGCCAGATGGATGAAACGTACCCTCCCCACCCCTGCGCGGCACGCTTACGCTCGAAGGACCGCACCCGCAGGACCATCAGAAGGGCACCCCCCATGAGCACGCAGCCGCGCGGCCCCGTCGACTCCTCCCGCATCCCGCGCTACGCGGGCCCGGCGACCTTCGCCCGCCTGCCCCGCCTCGACGAGGTCGGCTCCGCCGACGTCGCCGTCGTCGGCGTGCCCTTCGACTCCGGTGTCTCCTACCGCCCCGGCGCCCGCTTCGGCGGCAACGCCATCCGCGAGGCCTCCCGCCTGCTGCGCCCGTACAACCCGGCCCAGGACGCCTCCCCCTTCGCCCTCGCGCAGGTCGCGGACGCCGGTGACATCGCGGTGAACCCCTTCAACATCAACGAGGCCGTCGAGACGGTCGAGGCCGCCGCCGACGAGCTCCTCGGCAACGGCTCCCGCCTGATGACCCTCGGCGGTGACCACACCATCGCCCTGCCGCTGCTGCGTTCCGTCGCGAAGAAGCACGGCCCGGTCGCGCTGCTGCACTTCGACGCCCACCTGGACACCTGGGACACCTACTTCGGCGCCGAGTACACCCACGGCACCCCGTTCCGCCGCGCCGTCGAGGAGGGCATCCTCGACACCGAGGCGCTCTCCCACGTCGGCACCCGCGGCCCGCTGTACGGCAAGCAGGACCTCGACGACGACGCCAAGATGGGCTTCGGCATCGTGACCTCGGCGGACGTCTACCGCCGCGGCGCCGACGAGGTCGCCGACCAGCTGCGCCAGCGCATCGGCGACCGTCCGCTGTACATCTCCATCGACATCGACGTGCTCGACCCGGCCCACGCGCCCGGCACCGGCACGCCGGAGGCCGGCGGCATGACCTCCCGCGAGCTGCTGGAGATCATCCGCGGCCTGTCGTCCTGCAACCTGGTTTCGGCCGACGTCGTCGAGGTCGCCCCGGCGTACGATCACGCGGAGATCACCTCGGTCGCGGCCTCGCACACCGCGTACGAGCTGACCACGATCATGAGCCGTCAGATCGCCGCCTCCCGCCAGGGCTGACCAGCCCGGCCCGGCGGCGCCGGGAGCGGAACGACCGCAGCACGAAGGGCACGTACGCGCGTGACGCACGACCACGACCTGGTACTCCGTCCCACCGAGGCCCAGACGGCGGCCGCCCTGGCCCCGCCGCCGGGCCGCACGGGCGGGGACCTGGTCGTGGAGACGCTGCGCGGCCTCGGCGCGACCACCGTCTTCGGCCTGCCGGGCCAGCACGCGCTGGGCCTCTTCGACGCCGTCGGCCGCTCCGACCTGCGCCTGGTCGCCCTGCGCACGGAGAACAACGCGGGCTTCGCCGCGGACGCGTACGGCCGGCTCACGGGCGAGGCGGTGCCCCTGCTGCTGTCCACCGGGCCCGGCGCGCTGATGTCCCTGCCGGCCCTCGCGGAGGCGGCGGCCGCCTCCGCGCCGGTCCTCGCGATCTCCTCCCAGGTCCCCACGGAGGGCCTGGGCGGGGGGCGCCGGGGCCACCTGCACGAGCTGCGGGACCAGTCGGCCTCCTTCCGCGACGTGGTCAAGTCGGTCCACACCGCCCGTACGCCGTCCCAGATCCCCTCGGTGATCGCCGAGGCCTGGGAGTCCGCGCTGACCGCCCCGCACGGACCGGTCTGGGTGGAGATCCCCGAGGACGTCCTGCGGGCGCCGACGCTGATCCCGCAGGTCACGGGGATGGACGCGACCCCGCACGAGCTGGCCCCGAGGCCGGAGCTCACCGCGCTGGCCGCGCACTGGCTGTCGAACGCCGCCCGCCCGGTGATCATCGCGGGCGGCGGGGTCATCCGCGCCGACGCCGCCGGCAAGCTCAGGCAGCTCGCGGAGCGGCTGAACGCACCCGTGGTCACCACCTTCGGCGGCAAGGGCGCCTTCCCCTGGACGCACCCGCTCTCCCTCCGGTCCTGGCTGGAGGACCGCCACACGACGGACTTCCTGGAGGACGCGGACGTCCTGCTGGTGGTCGGCTCCGGCCTCGGCGAGCTGTCCTCGAACTACCACACGTTCCACCCCGCCGGCCGGGTCGTCCAGATCGAGGCGGACCTCGGCAAGCTGGAGTCCAACCACCCGGCCCTGGGCATCCACGCCGACGCCCGCCTCGCCCTCCAGGCCCTCCTGGAAACGGTGGAACCCCGCCCGGACGAGGAGGCCCCCGAGCGGGTCCGCGCCCTCCTCGCCGCGGTCGAGGAACGCCTCGCCCCGCAGGACGTCACCCTCGAACGCGGTCTCCTGACCGCCATCCGCCAGGCCCTCCCGGCCCGCTCCCCGTCGTTCTGGGACATGACGATCCTGTCCTACTGGGCCTGGTCCGCCTTCGACGCGAAGCACCCGAACACCATGCACTCCGCCCAGGGCGCGGGCGGCCTCGGCTACGCCTTCCCGGCGGCGCTCGGCGCGGCCGTCGCCGAGCCCGGCACCCCGGTCCTGGCGGTCTCCGGCGACGGCGGCGCCATGTACTCCCTCGCCGAGCTCGCCACCGCCAGGGAACACGGGCTGGACGTCACCTGGCTGATCGTCGACGACGGCGGCTACGGCATCCTGCGCGCGTACATGACGGCCGCCTTCGACGGCCGGACCACCGCCACGGAACTGACCCGGCCCGACTTCACCGCCCTGGCCGCCTCCTTCGGCGTCCCGGCGTCCACCACCACCCCGGACACCCTCCGCGAAGACCTGGCGCGGGCGCTGCAGACGCCGGGGCCCTCGGTGCTGGTCCTCCCCGCCACCCTGAAGATGTTCGCCCCGACCCACCTCTGAGCCGCGCCGGCGCGCGCCGGCCCGGGCACGGGCCCGGCACGCGCCGTCAGTCGGCCCTGAGGCGGGCGCTGGTCCATTCCAGGGCCGGGGGGATCTCGCGGTTCCAGGTGTTGAAGTTGTGGCCGCCGCGGTCGAGGGTGATCGACGAGACGCGGGCCGGGGCCTTCACCGCCTGGACGAACTGCCGGGTCGCCCGCAGGTTGCCCTCGCCCTGGAGCGAGGTGGTGACCAGGAACGACACGTCCGGCTGGGGCCGGTTCGCCAGGTGCCACAGCAGGTCGGACCGCTTCTCCTCGGCCTCGTCGCCGTGGAAGAGGTCCCCCGAGTCCGCGTCGATCTCCGGCTCGTAGTCCGCCGAGAGGCCGACCCCGGCCGCGTACGTCTCCGGGTGCTGGAGGGTCATCTTCAGGGCGCAGTAGCCGCCCGTCGAATCGCCGATGATCGCCCAGTTCCGGGCGGCCGTGCCGACGCGGTAGTGGCTCGCGACGGTCCGGGGGACGTCCGTACCGAAGAACGTCTCGCTCCGCGGGCCGCCGCCGCGGACGTCGACGCACTGGCTGTTGGACGGCCCCACCACGGGCCGCATCATCACCAGGATCATCGGCTGCGTCTTCCTCTGCTTGGCCTGCGTCCAGGCCGTCTGCGGGTACCGCAGCCCCTTCAGCAGGTTCTCCGCCGTGCCCGGGTAACCCGTCAGGACCACCGCGGCCGGGAACCTCCGCTGCTCGGCGCCCTTCTGGAAGTACTCCGGCGGCAGGTACACGTACGCCTCGGCCGCCACCCCCGACCGCTCGGCGTGCAGGGTCACCCGCTCTATGACCCCGCCCGTGCGGGGGTCGCGCCCGCCCGGCACGTCCGGCGCCTGCCGCCCCAGCACCCGGACCGCCGCCCCGCCGGGCGCGGCCTCCCGGCGGGGCGGCCCGGCGGTCAGGTCCTCCCACGAGCCGTAGATCAGGAAGCTGCGGTTCGCCGCGAGCGCGACCGAGGCGAACAGGCACACCTGGACCAGGACCAGCAGTCCGGCACGCCCCAGCACCGGCCCGGCGCCGCCCCGCGCCAGCCGCGGCCACCGCCCCACCGTCACCGTGAACACCAGCACCGTGCACAGCACGGCGCCCGCCAGGAGCGTGCCACTCGTCAGACCCATGAACCGGCGAATCCTTCCAGGATGCCCACATCACCGCCAACCGGTGCGCACCCGGCTAGAGCGCCCCCGGAGCGCGACGGTTCCACGCGCCGCCCCCTGGACGGACGAAGCCCCCGAGCGCCCCCGCGCACACTGGTGCGATCGTTGCGGTGGGATGAAATCCGCCGGTGGGGGCGTTGGAGGAGCGGCAGGACAGGACCGACGGGGAGGCACCACGTGACGGCGGCGCAGACGGAGGCCGGGGAGAAAACGGCCGGCGAGAAAACGGCCGGGGAGCAGCGGAGCTGGGGCAGGCGGCTGGCCGCCTACACGTGGCGGTACAAGGCCAACGTGCTCCTCGCGCTCGGGTCCTCGCTGGCCGGCATGGCCGTCATGGCGCTGGTGCCGCTGGTCACCAAGGTCATCATCGACGACGTCATCGGCGACGAGAGCAGGCCCATGGGCCCGTGGGCCGCCCTGCTCATAGGCGCCGCCCTGCTGGTCTACGTACTGACCTACATCCGCAGGTACTACGGCGGGCGCCTCGCCCTCGACGTGCAGCACGACCTGCGCACCGACATGTACGACACCATCGCCCGCCTCGACGGGCGCCGGCAGGACGAGCTGTCCACCGGGCAGGTCGTCGGGCGGGCCACGAGCGACCTCCAGCTGATCCAGGGGCTGCTCTTCATGCTGCCCATGACCATCGGGAACTTCCTGCTCTTCGGGATATCCCTGGGGATCATGCTGTGGCTGTCCCCGCTGCTGACCCTCGTCGCCCTGCTGATGGCCCCCGCCCTCTGGTTCATCGCCAAGCGCAGCCGCAAGAAGCTCTTCCCCGCCACCTGGTACGCCCAGGGCCAGGCCGCCGCCGTCGCCTCCGTCGTCGACGGCGCGGTGACCGGCGTACGGGTCGTCAAGGGCTTCGGGCAGGAGGAGCAGGAGACCGGCAAGCTCCGCGAGGCCGGCCGCCGGCTCTTCGGCGGACGGATGCGCGCCATCCGGCTGAACTCCCGCTACACCCCCGCCCTCCAGGCCGTCCCCGCCCTCGGGCAGGTCGCCATGCTGGCCCTCGGCGGCTGGATGGCCACCCGGGGACAGGTCACCCTGGGCACCTTCGTGGCCTTCTCCACCTACCTCGCCCAGCTCGTCGGCCCCGTCCGCATGCTCGCCATGGTGCTCACCGTCGGCCAGCAGGCCCGCGCCGGCGTGGAGCGCGTCTTCGAGCTCATCGACACCGAGCCCGTGATCCGCGAAGGGACCGGGGAGCTTCCCGCCGACGCGCCCGCCACCGTCGAGTTCGAGGACGTCCGCTTCGGGTACGAGCCCGGGCGTCCCGTCCTCGACGGCTTCTCCCTCACCCTGGCCGAGGGCGAGACCGTCGCCCTCGTGGGCGCCTCCGGCAGCGGCAAGTCCACCGTCTCCCTGCTCGTGCCGCGCTTCTACGACGCCGACCACGGCACGGTCCGCGTCGGCGGCCACGACGTGCGCGAGCTGACCTACGACTCCCTGCGGGGCGCCATCGGACTGGTGCCCGAGGACTCCTTCCTCTTCTCCGACACCATCCGCGCGAACATCGCCTACGGACGCCCCGACGCCGGCGAGGAGGAGATCCGCGCCGCCGCCCGCGCCGCCCAGGCCGAAGGGTTCATCGAGGCCCTCCCCGCCGGCTACGACACCAAGGTCGGCGAGCAGGGCCTGACCCTCTCCGGCGGCCAGCGCCAGCGCGTGGCGCTCGCCCGGGCCATCCTCACCGACCCCCGCCTGCTGCTGCTGGACGACGCCACCTCCGCCGTCGACGCCCGCGTCGAGCACGAGATCCACGAGGCGCTGCGGGCCGTCATGGCGGGCCGCACCACCCTGCTGATCGCCCACCGCCGCTCCACCCTCGCGCTCGCCGACCGGATCGCCGTACTCGAGCACGGGCGGCTCGCCGACATCGGCACCCACGAGGAGCTGGAGCGCCGCTGCGCCCTGTACCGGCGGCTGCTCACCGACCCCGACGTCCTCGGGGCGCACTCGCCCCGGACCCCCGACGCGCCGTCCATGGCGGAGTTCGAGCGGGACCTGGAGAAGGACATCGAGCTCGAGGCCGAGATCGACTCCGAGCCGGTGAGCGCCAAGCGGCGGGTGGCCGACGGGGTCACCCCCGAGCTGTGGCGGCGCCGGGAGGAGAAGGACGGCGGTGCCGGAGCGGTCCCCGGCATGCCGGGTGCCACCCCCGAGCTGCTCGCGCAGGTGGCCGCGCTGCCGCCCGCCGACGACGAGCCCCGGGTGGACGAGGCCCGCGCCTCGTCCGCCGAGGAGAGCTACGGCCTGCGCCGGCTGCTGGCCGGTTTCTGGGCCCCGCTCGCCGTCAGCCTCGGCCTGGTCGCCCTCGACGCGAGCGCCGGACTGCTGCTGCCCGTGATGATCCGGCACGGCATCGACCAGGGCGTCGAGAAGGCCGCCCTGGGGGCGGTGTGGGCCGCGTCCCTGTTCGCCCTGGCCGTGGTGGCCGCGCAGTGGGCCGCGCAGTTCGCCGAGATCCGGATGACCGGGCGCACCGGCGAGCGCGTGCTCTACTCCCTGCGCGTCAAGATCTTCGCCCAGCTCCAGCGCCTCGGCCTGGACTACTACGAGCGCGAGCTCACCGGCAAGATCATGACCCGGATGACCACCGACGTCGACTCCCTCTCCAGCTTCCTCCAGACCGGGCTCGTCACCGCCGTGGTCTCCGTCCTCACCTTCTTCGGCATCCTGGTCGCGCTGGTGGTCCTCGACGCCGAGCTGGCGCTGGTCGTCTTCGCCACCCTGCCCGTGCTCGTCCTCGGCACGATCGTGTTCCGCCGCAGGTCGGTGGCCGCGTACGAGCTGGCGCGCGACCGGGTCAGCCTGGTCAACGCCGACCTGCAGGAGTCCGTGGCCGGGCTCCGCCTGGTGCAGGCCTTCCGCCGCCAGGGCACCGGCCGGGCGCGGTTCGCCGAGCGCAGCGCCGCGTACCGGGAGGCCCGGGTGCGCGGCCAGTGGCTGATCTCCGTCTACTTCCCCTTCGTGCAGCTGCTGTCCTCGGGCGCGGCGGCGGCCGTGCTGATCGTCGGCGCGGGCCGGGTCGGGGCGGGCACCCTCACCACGGGCGCGCTGGTGGCCTACCTGCTCTACATCGACCTGTTCTTCGCACCGGTCCAGCAGCTCTCCCAGGTCTTCGACGGATACCAGCAGGCCACCGTCTCCCTGGGCCGCATCCAGGACCTGCTGCGCGAGCCCACCACCACCCCGCGCCCGGCCGAGCCCCGCGAGGTCAGGGCGCTGCGCGGCGAGATCGCCTTCGAGGACGTGCGCTTCCGGTACGGCACCGCGGAGGAGCGCGGGGAGAAGGGCGAGGCCCTCGCCGGGATCAGTCTGCGGATACCCGCCGGGCAGACCGTCGCCTTCGTCGGCGAGACCGGAGCGGGCAAGTCCACGCTGGTCAAGATGGTGGCCCGGTTCTACGACCCGACCTCCGGCCGGGTCACCGCCGACGGCACCGACCTGCGGGAGCTGGACCTGACGGCGTACCGCCACCGGCTGGGGGTCGTCCCCCAGGAGCCGTACCTCTTCCCGGGGACGGTCCGCGACGCCATCGCCTACGGCAGGCCCGGCGCGAGCGACGCCGAGGTGGAGGCGGCGGCCCGCGCGGTCGGCGCGCACGACATGATCGCCACCCTCGAGGGCGGCTACCTGCACGTCGTCACCGAGCGCGGCCGCAACCTCTCCGCGGGCCAGCGCCAGCTGATCGCGCTGGCCCGCGCCGAGCTGGTCGACCCGGACGTGCTGCTGCTCGACGAGGCCACCGCGGCCCTGGACCTGGCCACCGAGGCGCAGGTCAACCAGGCCACCGAGCGGCTCGCGGGCAAGCGCACCACCCTCGTGGTGGCCCACCGGCTGACCACCGCCGCCCGGGCCGACCGGGTGGTCGTGATGGACCGGGGCCGGGTCGTCGAGGACGGCGGCCACGCGGAACTGCTGGCCCGCGGCGGACGGTACGCGGTGCTGTGGCGGACCTTCGCCGGCGAGGACGAGGCGGCCACGGCCGCGTAGCGGGCGCCGCGGGCGTAGCGGGCGCCGCGGCGCCGCGGGCGCCCCCGGGGTCAGAGCTCGCCGAAGAGCAGGTTGCCCGGGGCGTCCTCGTCGTCACCGGTGTAGTACTCGCGTACCGACTCGAGGAGTTCGTCCACCGACAGGTAGCCGTCGTGGTTCTTGTCGATCCTCGCGAACAGGGCCTCGGCGTCGGCCGGCTCCAGCCGTGTGTCGAAGGCCAGCTGGGCCTTGTGGAACTCCTCGGGGCTGATCCGCCCGTCGCCGTTGGTGTCCACGACGGTGAGGATCGCCTTCACCATCGGCCGGAAGGACCGGTCGTAGGCCTCGCCGCCGTCCTTGTAGAGGCGGGTCATGCCCCGGGAGTACTCCTCGGGGGTGACCTTGCCGTCCCGGTCCATGTCCAGTTCGGTGAAGAGCTCCTGCCAGAAGTCGACCAGCCCGCCCATCACCGCGTCGGCCTTCGGGGAGTCCGCCGGCTCGTCGAGGGCCGACAGCAGCCGGGCGCCCAGCGCGATGATGTCGTGCTCGTCGATCACGCCGCTGCCGTCGGCGTCCAGGTGCGTGAAGGCACGTTCCAGCTTGCGGTCGAGCAGGTCGTTCGTCATGTCAGTGCCTTCCACGGCTGCGATGAGCGGTCGATCGGTCGCCCAGCGTAGTGTCCGGCCGGATCGCGCAATCCCGTTCGGCCGCCAGGGAGTTGTGGATGCACTCGTACGAGGGAGGAGCCGCCCGGCGCCCGGCGCGCCGCCCGCGTGGCGGCCGTGCCGGACCGGGGGCCCGGTGCAACCTTCCGGGGGGCCGGGGCGTCGTTACGTACGCGCGTGCGTGTTACGTACGACCGATCGGGGGGCGCGGCATGGTGCAGGGCGCGGGAACGCGGGGGAAGAGGGGGCGCGGCCGGGAACGGGCCGTGTCCCTCGGGGTGTTCGTGGCGGCGCTGTGGCTGGCCGTGGGCGGGGTGTTCGCGACGGCGTCCGAGGCGCGGGCGGCCGCCGGCGGGTGCCCGGGACAACTGGTCCGGACGCTGCCGCTGCCCGGGGCCGAGGTGCGCGTGTACAAGAGCCGGACCCAGGTGTGCGCCGTGAACGTGGCCCTGGCCCCCGGGGAGCGCCGGTTCATGGAGGTCAGCGTTCAGCCGCGTGGCGGGGTCCCTGTGGGCGATGCGGGGCAATTCGCCCGGTACGCGGGCCCCGTCACCGTCGGAGCTATCAGCCGATGTGTGTATGTAAAGGGGAGCGTGGCGGCCGGATCGGTGGAGTCCGGCTGGATCCTCTGCTGAATCGGCGGAGCAACTGGGACTGTTCACGGGCATGTTGACCCCGCTAGGTTCACGGCGACCAGCAGTGAACCGAAATTGGGGAGAGTGCATGCGCAAGACGCTTGGCCGGCTGCTGCCGCTCACGGTGCTCATCGGCACCGTCGGCACGGCCGGTTTCACGGCTCAGACGGCCACCGCCGCAGAGCCGGCCGCAGCCGCGCAGGCCACCGCCGGACAGAGCTCCGCGGCGGACATCAAGGACCAGATCCTCGCGATCCCGGGCATGAGCCTGATCGAGGAGAAGCCGTATCCCGGCTACCGCTTCTTCGTGCTGAACTACGAGCAGCCGGTCGACCACCGGCAGCCGTGGAAGGGCACCTTCAAGCAGCGCGTCACCCTGCTGCACAAGGACGTCTCCCGGCCCACGGTCTTCTTCACCTCCGGCTACAACGTCAACACCAACCCGCGCCGCGCGGAGCCGACGACCATAGTCGACGGCAACCAGCTGTCCATGGAGTATCGATTCTTCAACCCGTCCCGCCCCGACCCGGCGGACTGGTCGAAGCTGGACATCTGGCAGGCCGCAAGCGATCAGCACCGCCTGTTCACCGCCTTCAAGAAGCTCTACCCCAAGAACTGGCTCGCCACGGGCGCCAGCAAGGGCGGCATGACGGCGACGTACTACGAGCGCTTCTACCCGCGCGACATGGACGGGATCGTCGCCTACGTGGCGCCCAACGACGTCGTCAACAAGGAGGACTCGGCCTACGACCGGTTCTTCGGCAAGGTCGGCACGAAGGAGTGCCGGGACCGGCTGAGCGCGGTCCAGCGCGAGGCCCTGATCCGCCGCGAGCCGCTGGAGGCCAAGTACAAGGCCGCCGCCGCCGAGAACGGCTGGACCTTCAACACGGTCGGCAGCCTCGACAAGGCCTTCGAGGCCGTCGTGCTCGACTACACCTGGGCCTTCTGGCAGTACAGCCTGCTCGCCGACTGCGCGGCCGTCCCGGACGCGAAGACCGCCACCGACCAGCAGATCTGGGACACGGTCGACTCGATCTCCGGCTTCTCGGCCTACGCCGACCAGGGCCTGGAGACGTACACGCCGTACTACTACCAGGCCGGTACGCAGCTCGGCTCGCCCGACATCAAGCAGCCGCACCTCAAGGACCTGAGCCGCTACGGCTACCAGCCGCCGCGCGACTTCGTACCGCGCGACATCCCGATGACCTTCCAGCCGGGAGCCATGGCGGACATCGACCGCTGGGTCCGCGACAACGCCCACCAGATGCTGTTCGTGTACGGACAGAACGACCCGTGGGGCGCCGAACCCTTCCGCCTCGGGTACGGAGTGCGCGACAGCTACGTGATGACCGCGCCGGGCGCCAACCACGGGGCCAACGTGGCCAAGCTCATGGACGGCGAGAAGGCCCTCGCGACCGCCCGGATCCTCCAGTGGGCCGGAGTGGCCCCGGCCGCGAACGTGTTCAGCACCGAGAGGGCGGCCCCCCAGGCGGCCCCGCTCGCCGCGCCGGACCCGCAGCTCGACCAGAGCGACCTGCGCCGCGAGTCGCTGCGCCGGTAGGCACCTCAGCGGGCCGCGGGCTGGTACGACAGCCCGTGGCCCAGCGGGTAGCGGCCCGGCACCGGAACGGGGAGACGGCCCACGGGCCGGCTCGCCCCCGTCAGCACCCGGGCCGCCGCCCGCAGCTCCACGTCCGTCCACGTGTAGGTGGCCACCTCGGCCGCGCACTCGGGCAGCCGCGCCGGATCGTACGGATTGCGGACCGCCACCAGCACCACCGGGACGCCCGTCGCCACCAGCTCCGCCACCAGCGTGCGCTGCGGGCTCTCGCCCTCCGGGACGTTGTACGTGCACACCAGCACCGCCGCGTGCCCCGGGGCGGCCGCCACCGCCCGCTCCGGCGGGAGCGCCCCGGCCCGGCAGCCCAGCGCGGTCAGCTCCCGCGCCAGGACCGCCGTCGGGGGTCCCGTCGTACCCGAGGGGGAGGCCGGGTCGGCCCCGGTCACCAGCAGCCGCGGCCCGGCCGACGCGTCCAGGGGCAGCAGCCCGCGGGGATTGGCCAGCAGGGTCGTCGTACCGGCGGCGACCGCGTCGGCCGCCGCCAGGTGCTCGGCCGTCCCCACCGCCTCGTCCACCCGCGCGTCGGAGGTGTACGGATCCTCGAACAGGCCCCGGCGGGCCTTCAGCTCCAGGATCCGCAGCACCGACTCCTCGATCCGCCCGCGCGTCAGCTCGCCCGAGTCCACGGCCGCCAGCACGCTGCGGTACGCCAGCTCCAGGTCGGGCGCGTTCAGCAGCTGGTCGCAGCCCGCCTTCAGGGCCAGCACGGGCACCCGCTCGTCCCCGTACTTCTGCCGGACACCGGCCATGTCGAGGGCGTCGGTGACCACCACCCCGCCGAAGCCGAGGTGTTCGCGCAGGACGCCGGTCACGATGGGCCGCGACAGGGTCGCCGGATCCCCCGAGGGGTCGAGCGCGGGGAACACGATGTGAGCCGTCATGATCACGTCCACGCCCGCGCGGACCGCCGCCCGGAACGGCGGCGCGTCCAGCTCCTCCCACTGCGCGCGGGTGTGCCGCATCACCGGCAGCCCGACGTGGCTGTCCGTCTCGGTGTCCCCGTGGCCCGGGAAGTGCTTCGCCGCTGCCGCCACCCCCGCCCCCTGGTAGCCGCGCACCTGGGCGGCGGCCAGCGCCGCGACGGCGTCCGGGTCGGAGCCGAAGGAGCGCACGCCGATCACCGGGTTGGCCGGGTTCACGTTCACGTCCGCCACCGGCGCCCAGTCCTGCCGGATCCCGAGCGCGGCCAGCTCGGTCCCGGCCACCCGCGCCGCCCGCCGCGCCCCCTCGGCGGAGCCCGCCGCGCCCAGTGCCATCGCCCCCGGCAGCAGGGTCGCGGGCCGGCCGATCCGGGCGACGGCCCCGTGCTCCTGGTCCACCGACAGCAGCAGCGGGATCCCCGCCCCCGAGCCGGCGGCGGCCCGCTGGAGGCCGTTGGACAGGGCGGCGATCTGGTGCGGGGAGCGGGTGTTGTGGGCCCACGCGAAGTAGACGACCCCGCCCAGGCGGTAGCGGGCCACCAGCTCGGCGGCGGTGCGCACGCCGAAGTGCCGCAGGTTCAGCTCGGCGTCCGCCGGGTCGGGGTCCGTCGCCGAGTGCCCGTAGGCCCGGGACACGAAGAGCTGTCCCACCAGCTCGGGCAGGCCCAGCCCGGACACCAGGGTCCGCAGCCGCTCCCGGCCCGGGCCGCGGCCCGGCGGACCGGCGGGGGCGCGGGAGTCGTCCGGGATCCGGGAGGCGGCGGTGGAGGCGGTGGAAGCCGCTCCGGCGGCTCCGGCGGCCGTGACGGCGGCCATGGCGGCGGCGGCGAGCAGAGCCCGGCGGGAGGCGTGGTTCGGCACCCCCAGGACCCTACTGCGGGACTGCGCGCCGGGGCTGACGGACACTCGGGAATGGCCCGTAAGTGCCGTGCCGGGCCGTGCCGGGCCGTGCGGAGCCGTGCCGTACGGGGCCGGGCGTCGCGGGCCGGGCGGGGCCCCGACGGCCCGCCTCAGGGCCTCCAGTGCTCCTGGAGGGTGCGTACGGCCTCGGTGATCGCGGGCCGGCGGGCCGCCCCCGTCCGCCACAAGGCGTACAGCCGGCGTACGGGCCCGGGCTCCAGCGGTACGGCCACCGCGCCCGGCGGCAGGGCACCGGTGCCCAGCCGGGGCACCACCGCGATCCCGAGGCCGGCCGCGACCAGGGCGACGATGGTGTGGTTCTCCTCGGCCGTGTGCACGATGTCCGGCTCGAACCCGGCCGTCCGCATGGTCCGCACCAGCCAGTCGTGGCAGACCCGTCCGGGCGGCTGGCACACCCACCGCTGGCCCCCCAGGTCCGCACGCCGCACCACCCGCCGGGCGGTGAAGGGGTGCCCGGCCGGGACCACCAGATCGCAGCGGTCGTCGCCGATGACCGCCTGTTCCACGCCCTCGGGGGCGGGCAGCGGGGCGATGTCCCAGTCATGGGCCACGGCCAGGTCGGTGAGGCCCCGGGCCACCAGGTCCACCGAGAGGTGGGGGTCGACCTCCGTCAGGCGTACCTCCAGAGCCGGATGGCGGCCCGCCAGGTCGGCCAGTACGCCCGGCAGCAGTCCGCGCGCCGCCGAGGCGAAGGCGGCGACCGTCAGCAGCCCGCTCGGCCGCCCGCGCCGCTCCTCCAGGGTGGTCTCGGCCCGTTCCACGATCGCCAGCAGCTCCCGCGCCGTGTCGGCCAGGTGCCGGGCCTCCTCGGTGAGCGCGATCCCGCGCCCGCGCCGCTCCAGCAGCGTGGTGCGGGTCTCCCGCTCCAGCTTGGCGATCTGCTGCGAGACCGCGGAGGGGGTGTAGCCGAGGGCGGCGGCCGCGCCCGCGACCGAACCGTGGACGGAGACGGCGTGCAGGGCGCGCAGCCTGGACAGGTCGAGCATCCGGCCATCGTAAGCAGCGCTTCATCCAACCCGGTAGTGATCTGCGCTGGTGCTACATGGTCCGGGCATCGATCCTCGGAGCATGCGTCCCGCACACACCGCACTCGCCGTACTCGTCGCCGCCGTCTGGGGGTTCAACTTCGTCGTCATCGAGATCGGCCTCGGCCACTTCCCGCCGCTGCTCCTGTCCGCCCTGCGCTTCCTCGTCGCCGCCCTGCCCGCCGTGTTCTTCGTCGGGCGGCCCAAGGTCGCCTGGAAGTGGGTCCTCGGGGTCGGGGCCGCCCTCGGGATCGCCAAGTTCGGGCTGCTGTTCACCGGCATGGCCGCCGGGATGCCGGCCGGCCTGTCCTCCCTGGTGCTCCAGATCCAGGCCGTCTTCACCGCGGTGCTGGCAGCGGCCGTCCTGCGCGAGCGCCCGGGCCGGGTGCGGCTGCTGGGCATGGCCGTGGCGCTGGCCGGGATCGCGGTGGCCGCCGTGGACCGGGGCGTCTCCGGGTCCGTCGCCGGCTTCGCCCTGGTCGTCGCGGCCGCCGCCTGCTGGGGCGTGTCCAACGTGCTCACCCGCAGGGCCGCCCCGCCCGACGCCCTGAACTTCATGGTCTGGGTGTGCACCGTCCCGGTGGTCCCGCTGGTCGCGCTCTCGCTGCTGCTGGAGGGGCCCGAGCGGGACCTGGCCGCGCTGCGCGCCCTGGACTGGTCGGGGGCGGCCGTCATCGGCTACGTCGCCTGGGTGTCCACCGTGTTCGGCTTCGGCGCCTGGGGCTACCTGCTGCGCCGCTACCCCGCGTCCGCCGTGGCGCCGTTCTCCCTGCTCGTTCCGGTGTTCGGGATGTCCTCGGCAGCCCTGGTCCTCGGCGAGGGGATCTCCGGGCCGCGCTGGCTGGCGGCGGTGCTGCTGGTCGGCGGGGTCGGCCTGACCTCGCTGGCCCCGGCGCGCGCGGGCACCCGTACGGGCGCCGCCGCGGGCGCCCCTCGCGCGGCGGCGGCCGCCGGCTCCGCCCCCTGAGGGAGGTCCCGCGCGGCGCCGGCGCGGGGGAGCGGTGCGGCGGAGCGGGTACGGGGACCCGTCCGCGTGCCCGCCCCGTACGCGCTGCCGGGCGGGCTACTTCCTGCCGCCGCCCAGGATCTGGCCCAGCAGGTCGCCCAGGCCGCCGGCCGGGCCGCCGCCCTGCGCCCCGCCCGCGGCCGCGCCGCCGGCCTTCGCCCCGCCCGGGCCCTTGCCGGCGGCCATGCGCTTGGCGAAGACGGCCGTCACGACCGGGATCAGCATCTCGACGACCCGCATGACGGTCGGCGCGGGGATGCCGGTCCTCTTCGCCACGGCATCGGCCACCGGCTTGCCGACCTTGGCGAGCACCCCGGCCATCATCCCGCCGCCGAGCAGCCCGCCGAGGCCGCCGCCGAGCGTGGCCACGCCCTGGAGGGGGGCCTCGGAGGCCCCGGAGCCCCCGGGCGGGCCGGACGCCTCGACGAGGGCCTGGCGGACCTCGTCGTCGCCGGCTTCGGCCTTCTCCTGGAGCCCCCCGGTCATCGCCCCGACGGTCTGGGCGACCGTCTCGCGGGCCCCGTCGGCGTCCGTGCCGAGCAGGCCGGCGATCTCGCCCAGCCCGTCGTCGCCGAGTTCACTCATCACGTCGTCCTGGAAGGAAGATTCGCTCATGCCGAAAACGCTACGTGTGCGGTGATTCGGCGGCACCTCGGAGTGGCGCCCGCGTGGCACTGGGTAACGGAAAGGTAAAGCTGTGGTTCCGGATGCAACCCTCGGGCCGAGTGCGGGGTCGTATGGTGCGTCGGCACTTCCGGGTGGGGATCCGGGGGGATCGGGAAGTCCGACGAGGGAGGGGTAACCGTGAGGGGGTCCGGCCGCGAGGCCGGACCCCCTTTCGTTCGTCCACAGGCCCCGGCGCCCTGTCGGCGGCGGACGGTAGCGTCGTGCCATGGTGAACAACGGGGCGGCGGTGCAACTGGCGGTGGTCGAGGGGGTGCTGGAGCGCATCACCTACGCCAACGAGGAGAGCGGTTACACGGTCGCCCGGGTCGACACGGGCCGGGGTGCCGGAGACCTGCTGACGGTCGTCGGCTCGCTCCTCGGCGCGCAGCCCGGGGAATCCCTGCGCATGGAGGGCCGCTGGGGCTCGCACCCGCAGTACGGCCGCCAGTTCAGCGTCGAGAACTACTCGACCATCCTGCCCGCCACCATCCAGGGCATCCGCCGCTACCTCGGCTCCGGCCTCATCAAGGGCATCGGCCCGCGCATCGCCGACCGCATCGTCGAGCACTTCGGCCTCGAGACCCTCGACGTCATCGAGGCCGAACCGAAGCGCCTGATCGAGGTCCCCGGCCTCGGCCCGAAGCGGACCCGGCTCATCGGCGCGGCCTGGGAGGAGCAGAAGGCCATCAAGGAGGTCATGGTCTTCCTCCAGGGCGTCGGCGTCTCCACCTCCATCGCGGTGCGCATCTACAAGAAGTACGGGGACGCCTCCATCTCCGTGGTGAAGAACCAGCCGTACCGGCTCGCCGCCGACGTCTGGGGCATCGGCTTCCTCACCGCCGACCGCATCGCCCAGGCCGTCGGGATCCCGCACGACAGCCCCGAGCGGGTCAAGGCGGGCCTCCAGTACGCCCTGTCGCAGTCCACCGACCAGGGGCACTGCTTCCTCCCCGAGGAGCGGCTCATCGCCGACGGGGTCAAACTGCTCCAGGTCGACACCGGGCTGGTCATCGAGTGCCTGGCCGAACTCGCCGCGGATCCGGAGGGAGTCGTACGGGAGTCCGTGCCCGACCCGCAGGGCGGCCCGGACCCCCTGACGGCGGTGTACCTGGTTCCCTTCCACCGGGCGGAGCTGTCGCTGGTCGGCCAGGTCCGCCGGCTGCTGAACGCCGAGGAGGACCGGATGCCCGGCTTCCGTGACGTGGACTGGGACAAGGCCCTCGGCTGGCTGGCCGGGCGGACCGGGGCCAGCCTCGCGCCCGAGCAGCGGGACGCGGTCAGGCTGGCCCTCACCCGGCGGGTGGCCGTGCTCACCGGCGGCCCCGGCTGCGGGAAGTCCTTCACCGTGCGCTCCATCGTCGAGCTGGCCCGGGCCAAGAAGGCCAAGGTGGTGCTCGCCGCCCCCACCGGCCGCGCGGCGAAGCGGCTGTCCGAGCTGACCGGGGCCGACGCCTCCACCGTGCACCGGCTGCTGGAGCTCAAGCCCGGCGGGGACGCGGCGTACGACCGGGACCGGCCGCTGGACGCCGACCTCGTCGTGGTCGACGAGGCCTCGATGCTGGACCTGCTGCTCGCGAACAAGCTGGTCAAGGCGGTGGCGCCGGGGGCGCACCTGCTGCTGGTCGGCGATGTGGACCAGCTCCCCTCGGTGGGCGCCGGCGAGGTGCTGCGGGACCTGCTGGCCGAGGGCGGCCCGGTGCCCGCCGTCCGGCTGACCCGGATCTTCCGCCAGGCCCAGCAGTCGGGCGTGGTCACCAACGCACACCGCATCAACACCGGGGTGCCGCCCCTCACCGACGGCCTGCCGGACTTCTTCCTCTTCCCCGAGGAGGACACGGAGGCGGCCGGGATCCTCGCCGTGGACGTGGCCGCCCGCCGGATCCCGGCCCGGTTCGGCCTGGACCCGCGCCGGGACGTCCAGGTCCTCGCCCCGATGCACCGGGGCCCGGCCGGCGCGGGGAACCTGAACGGGCTGCTCCAGCAGGCGATCACCCCGGCCCGGCCGGGGCTGCCGGAGAAGCGGTTCGGCGGCCGGGTCTTCCGGGTGGGCGACAAGGTGACCCAGATCCGCAACAACTACGAGAAGGGCGCCAACGGCGTCTTCAACGGCACCGTGGGGGTCGTCACCGCCCTCGACGTGGACGAGCAGCGCTTGACGGTCCGTACAGAGGAGGACGAGGAGGTCGGGTACGAGTTCGCCGAGCTGGACGAGCTGGCGCACGCGTACGCCGTCACCATCCACCGCTCCCAGGGGAGTGAATATCCGGCCGTCGTGATCCCGGTCACCACGGGAGCTTGGATGATGCTCCAGCGGAATCTGCTCTACACGGCCGTGACCCGGGCGAAGAAACTGGTCGTCCTGGTCGGGTCACGCAAGGCCCTCGGGCAGGCCGTGCGTACCGTTTCCGCAGGCAGGAGGTACACCGCGGTCGCTTCCCGGCTCGCCGGGCGCGTCTCGGTGGGAAACATCACCTAGATGATCGATCATTTGGGGTTCCGACAACCGGTGGGAAGGGGGCAGGATGAGCAGGTTGAAGGCACTCAGTGCCGTCAGACGGACCAAAGGCCGACCCCGAGTGCACTCTCCTGCGCCAAATGGGGGAAGGTAGAGGCAGTCAGGGCACCTCGAAGAAGAGGCACTACGTCGGTGAGGGATGACGTGAGCGACAACTCAGTAGTACTCCGGTACGCGGACGGTGAATACACCTACCCGGTGGTCGAAAGCACCGTCGGTGACCAGGGCTTCGACATCTCGAAGCTGAGGGCCCAGACCGGGCTCGTCACCTTGGACAGCGGCTACGGCAACACCGCCGCGTACAAGTCCGCCATCACCTACCTCGACGGTGAGCAGGGCATCCTGCGCTACCGCGGCTACCCGATCGAGCAGCTGGCGGAGCGCTCGACCTTCATCGAGGTCGCCTACCTGCTGATCAACGGTGAGCTCCCGACCGTCGACCAGCTCGCGTCCTTCCGCAACGAGATCACCCAGCACACGCTGCTGCACGAGGACGTCAAGCGGTTCTACGACGGCTTCCCGCGCGACGCCCACCCGATGGCCATGCTGTCGTCCGTGGTCAGCGCGCTGTCGACGTTCTACCAGGACAGCCACAACCCGTTCGACGAGAAGCAGCGCCACCTCTCGACGATCCGCCTGCTGGCCAAGCTGCCGACGATCGCCGCGTACGCGTACAAGAAGTCGGTCGGCCACCCGGTGGTCTACCCGCGCAACGACCTCGGCTACGTCGAGAACTTCCTGCGCATGACCTTCTCCGTGCCGGCCCAGGAGTACGACCTGGACCCGGTCGTGGTCTCCGCGCTCGACAAGCTGCTGATCCTGCACGCGGACCACGAGCAGAACTGCTCCACCTCCACCGTGCGCCTGGTCGGCTCCTCGCAGGCGAACATGTTCGCCTCGATCTCCGCCGGCATCTCGGCCCTGTGGGGCCCGCTGCACGGCGGCGCCAACCAGTCCGTCCTCGAGATGCTGGAAGGCATCAAGAACGACGGCGGCGACGTCGACGCCTTCATCCGCAAGGTGAAGAACAAGGAGGACGGCGTCCGCCTGATGGGCTTCGGGCACCGCGTCTACAAGAGCTTCGACCCCCGGGCGAAGATCATCAAGGCGGCGGCGCACGACGTCCTCTCGGCGCTCGGCAAGAGCGACGAGCTGCTGGACATCGCGCTCAAGCTGGAGGAGCACGCGCTGGCCGACGAGTACTTCGTCGCCCGCAACCTCTACCCGAACGTGGACTTCTACACCGGTCTGATCTACCGGGCCATGGGCTTCCCGACCGAGATGTTCACCGTGCTGTTCGCGCTCGGCCGCCTCCCCGGCTGGATCGCCCAGTGGCACGAGATGATCAAGGAGCCCGGCTCCCGCATCGGCCGCCCGCGCCAGATCTACACCGGCGAGGTCCTGCGCGACTTCGTCCCGGTCGAGGCCCGCTGAGGCCTTCCCGGCGGCACCGGTCATACGGAAAGCGCCCCGCCGTCGATCCCCCCACGGGTCGACGGTCGGGGCGCTTCCCTTTCCCCGGCGGCGGATTCCCCCCACGGGACCCGCGCCGGGGCGTCGGTGTGTGCCGGGACCCGTTCGGGTCGGGAGGGCCGCTCACAGCTTCCCGAGGGCACGCGTCCCGGCCGGCGGATGCCCGGACGTCCCCCCAAGGACCTCCGTGAAACGTCCCCCAAGACGTTTTCGGCATCGCCCCATTAGACCCGTGCCGACCCCGGATGGTTACGTTGCCCTCGCTGTGATCTGCGTCTCCAGTGAAGGATGTGTGGAGGGAACGGGGAGGAGGCGGCCGGATTCCGCCCCGGGGCCCTACCGGAACGAGCGCAGGCGCAGGCTGTTCGTCACGACGAAGACCGACGAGAAGGCCATGGCGGCACCCGCGACCATCGGGTTGAGCAGGCCGGCGGCGGCCAGCGGCAGCGCCGCCACGTTGTAGCCGAAGGCCCAGAACAGGTTGCCCTTGATGGTGGCGAGGGTCCGCCGGGAGAGCCGGATCGCGTCCGCCGCCACCCGCAGGTCACCCCGTACCAGGGTCAGGTCACCGGCCTCGATGGCCGCGTCGGTGCCGGTGCCCATGGCCAGACCCAGGTCGGCCCGGGCGAGCGCGGCCGCGTCGTTGACCCCGTCGCCCACCATGGCGACCGTGCGGCCCTCGGCCTGGAGCCGGCGGACCACGTCCACCTTGTCCTGCGGGAGCACCTCGGCGATCACCTCGGTGATGCCCACCTCACGGGCCACCGTCTCGGCCACGGCCCTGTTGTCGCCGGTCAGCAGGACCGGGGTGAGGCCCAGCGCCCGCAGCCGGGCCACGGCCTCGGCGCTGGTCGCCTTGACCGCGTCGGCCACGGTCAGGACACCGCGGGCCGTGCCGTCCCAGGCGACCAGGACCGCGGTGGCGCCCGCGGCCTCGGCGGCGGTCTTCGCCCCGGCGAGCGCGGCGGGCAGGGCGATCCCCCGTTCCGCGAGCAGCCGCTCGCGCCCCACCAGGACCTCGCGCCCCTCGACCACGCCCCGCACGCCGAGCCCGGCCACGTTCTCGAAGGAGGCGGGCGCCGGCAGCTCCCCGGCGGCAGCGGCGGCCCCGGCGGCGACCGCCCGCGCGACCGGGTGCTCGGAGGCGTGCTCGAGCGACCCCGCGAACCGCAGCAGCTCCCGCTCGTCCACACCTTCGGCGGCGTGCACCCCGGCCAGGGTCATCCGGCCGGTGGTGACCGTCCCCGTCTTGTCGAGCACGACCGTGTCCACGCGCCGGGTGGACTCCAGCACCTCGGGCCCCTTGATCAGGATGCCCAGCTGCGCGCCCCGGCCCGTACCGACCATCAGGGCGGTCGGCGTGGCCAGGCCCAGGGCGCAGGGGCAGGCGATGATCAGGACGGCCACGGCGGCGGTGAACGCGGCGGCGGGATCGTCGGTGGCCAGCAGCCAGGCGACCCAGGTGCCGAGCGCCAGCACCAGGACGACGGGCACGAACACGGCCGAGATCCGGTCGGCGAGGCGCTGCACCTCGGCCTTGCCGCTCTGGGCCTCCTCGACCAGCCGGGCCATCCGGGCGAGCCGGGTGTCCGCGCCGACCCGGGTGGCCTCGACGACGAGCCGGCCGGAGGCGTTGACGGTGGCGCCGGTGACCGCGTCCCCGACGGTGACGTCGACGGGGAGGGACTCGCCGGTCAGCATGGAGGCGTCCACGGCGGAGGAGCCCTCGACGACCGTTCCGTCGGTGGCGATCTTCTCCCCCGGACGGACCACGAACCGGTCACCGGCCGCGAGCGCGCCGACCGGGATCCGCACCTCCCGGCCGTCGCGCAGCACGGCCACGTCCTTGGCGCCGAGTTCCATCAGCGCCCTGAGGGCCGCGCCCGCCTTCCGCTTGGAACGGGCCTCCAGGTAGCGGCCGAGCAGGATGAACGACACCACCCCCGCCGCGACCTCCAGGTAGAGGGCGGAGGAACCGTCCGTACGGGAGACGGTCAGGTCGAAGCCGTGCCGCATCCCGGGCGCACCGGCGTGGCCGAGGAACAGGGCCCACAGGGACCAGGCGTACGCGGCCAGCGTCCCGACCGAGACCAGGGTGTCCATGGTGGCCGCGCCGTGCCGGAGGTTGGTCCAGGCGGCCCGGTGGAAGGGCAGGGCGCCCCAGACGGCGACGGGCGAGGCGAGGGTGAGCGAGAGCCACTGCCAGTTGTCGAACTGGAGGGCCGGGACCATCGAGAGCAGCACCACCGGCAGGGCCAGGACGGCGGACACCAGCAGCCGCTGCCGCAGCGCGTCGAGCCCGGGGTCGCGCCCGTCGGCCCCCGCGCCGGCCGCGGCGCCCCCGCCGGATTCCGGCTCGGGGCGGGGCGGGGCGGGCGGCGGGGGCTGCTCGGCGGTGTAGCCCGTCCTGACCACGGTCGCGATCAGGTCGGCCACCTGGACCGAGCCGCCGTAGGAGACCCGGGCCTTCTCGGTGGCGTAGTTCACCGTGGCGCTGACGCCGTCCATCCGGTTGAGCTTCTTCTCGATGCGGGCCGCGCAGGAGGCGCAGGTCATCCCGCCGATCGTCAGCTCGACCTCGGAGCCGGGGGCTTCCGCCGCGGGCCGGTCGTGCACCGTGCTGCTGCTCATGTTCCCGCTCCAGGGGGAGGGCCGGGCCGTACGGTCCAGTATGAGCTGGCGGGTGCGGCCCGGCGGTACTGCGGTCGTGCGGGGTGCCGGGAGGCGGCGGGCTCAGGCCCGGCCGGCGAGCTCGTACCCGGCCTCGTCCACGGCGGCGCGTACGTCGGCCTCGGCGAGCGGGGCGGCGGAGGTCACGGTCACCTCACCGGTGGCCGCGACGGCCTTGACCGAGGTCACGCCGGGGAGGGCGGTGAGCTCGGCGGTCACCGCGCCCTCGCAGTGCCCGCAGGTCATGCCGGTGACCTTGTACACGACGGTGTGCTGGGTGTCCGTTTCGGCGGCCATGTCGTTCTCCTCGTCGAAGGGGTGTCTCTCCTCCTCAGTTTATACCCCTAGGGGGTATTGAGCGAATATCCGTCGGCGCTGGAGCGGCGCGGCCGGGCGGCCGGGCCGGGGAGGAGCCCTGGTGACCGGGGCGGGGACCGGGTCCGCCCCGGTCCCGCGGCGCCGGATCACTCCTCGCGGCGGCCCCGGTTGCCCGGGCGGCGCGACACCCAGGTCCGGATGGTGTCGGCGTACCAGTAGGGCTTGCCGGCCTCCACGTGGTCCGGGGCCGGCAGCAGCCCGTGCTTGCGGTACGAGCGCACGGTGTCGGGCTGGACCCGGATATGGGCGGCGATCTCCTTGTAGGACCACAGCTGTCGGTCGCGCATGCAGCCACCTCCTGGTCCACGGCGCGGGGCCGGCCGGGAGGCCGTCGGGGGAGCCGGCGCGTGGACATGACGATCACTCGGGTTGTGCCCGGAGAACGACGCTCGGTGAGCGCGGGGGAGTGGCTGTCGACCGGCTGTGACGGAAAACCCGCGTAGTACGGACATCCGTGACACGGCGGCGACTCCTGTGACGCATGCGGCACAGGAGACGCCCGGGGAGGGCGGGCGTACGGCCGTCCGTGGCGGGCGTACGGCGGAAGTCGGCGCGCCTACCGCATGGGTCAGCGGGCGTACAGCTCCGGCCGCCCGGCCAGCCGCACCTCGGTCCGTACGCCGTCCCGCGCCGCCGCCAGTCCCGCCTCCGACACGGCGGCGGCCGCGTACCCGTCCCACGCGTCGGGCCCGTCCACCCGCCCCCGCGCCGCCGCGGCGACCCAGCGACGCAGCTGGCGGTCGTAGGCGTCGGCGAAGCGGGTGGTGAAGTCCTGGGTGATCTCCCCGCCCCAGCGGCCGGCCGACTGGACGACCATCGCGTGCCCGTCACCGATCCGGGCACTGCCGGACTCCCCGACGGCTTCGCACTGCACCTGGTAGCCGAAACCGCAGTTGACGAAGATCTCCACGTCGACGATCGCCCCGCCCGAGGTCTCCAGCAACACCAGCCGGGGGTCGCGCAGCCCCTCCGGCGCCGCCGAGGACGGCGCGGGGGACAGCACGGTCACCGCGGTGACCTCCTGGCCCAGCAGCCAGCGGGCCGCGTCCACCTCGTGCACCACCGAGTCGCTGATCAGCATGTCGCTGGTGAAGAAGGACGGCGAGGCCGCGTTGCGGTGCCGGCAGTGCAGGAAGAGCGGCCGGCCGATCCCGCCCGCGTCCAGCAGCTCCTTGAGCCGTTCGTACTCCGCGTCGAAGCGCCGCATGAACCCCACCTGGACCAGGCGCCGGCCTAGCCTGCGCTCCGCCTCCAGCACCCGCAGGGCCCCCTCCGGGTCCGGGGTCAGCGGCTTCTCGCAGAGCACCGGCAACTCCCGCTCCACGGCGTGCAGAATCGCTTCCTCATGGGCCGGGCCGGGCGAGGCGATCAGTACGGCGTCCACCCCCGGCGCCGCCATCGCCGCCGCCGGGTCCGTGTACGCGCCCGCCCCGTCCAGGGTCGCCGCGACCTCCTTGACCCGGTCCCCGTCCGGATCGGCCACGGCCACCACCCGTGCGCCGCCGACCGTGCCGCCGATCCGGCGGACGTGGTCGGTCCCCATCTTCCCGGTGCCGATGACGGCGATGCCGAGCGTGCTCATGTCTCTCCTCAGGATGGCCGGGCCGGTCAGCGGGCGCCGCACGCACGCAGGTAGGCGCGGGTGCGCCGGGCGATCGGCAGCGGACGCTCCGGCGGACACGGGTACATGTCCTGCTCCACGATCGCGAACAGGTCCACCCCGAGCCCCTGCGCCGCCGCCAGCACGGGCTGCAGCGCGGGCACCCCGGACGGCGGCTCGCACATCACCCCCCGCGCCACGGCCGGGCCGAACGGCGTCCCCTGCGCCCGCACTTCGGCCAGGACCCGCGGGTCCACCTGCTTCAGGTGCAGGTAGCCGATCCGCTCGCCGAAGGCCTCGATCGCCTCGACGCTGTCCCCGCCGCAGTACGCGTAGTGCCCCGTGTCCAGGCACAGGGAGACCAGCGCCGGATCGGTGGCGTCCAGGAACCGGGCCACGTTCCGCGGGGTGTCGAGGTGCGTGTCCGCGTGCGGGTGGACCACGATCCGCAGCCCGTACCGCTCCCGGACCTCCCGGCCCAGACGCTCGGTCCCCGCGGCCAGTTCACGCCACTGGGCCGCGCCGAGCACCGGATCCTCCAGCACGGCGCCCGTCTTGTCGTCGCGCCAGAAGGAGGGGATGACGACGAGGTGCTCCGCGCCCGTGTCCCGGGCCAGCGCGGCGATCCGCGACACGTGCGCCCAGGTCTCCTCCCAGACGGCGGGGCCGTGATGGAGTCCGGTGAAGACCGTGCCCGCGGACACCCGCAGGCCTCGCCTGGCCGTCTCGTCGGCGAGCCGGGCGGGATCGGTGGGCAGGTAGCCGTACGGGCCGAGCTCGATCCACTCGTACCCGGCGTCGGCGACCTCGTCGAGGAACCGCTCCCAGGGCGTCTGGAGGGGATCCTCCGGGAACCAGACACCCCAGGAGTCCGGAGCCGAACCGATACGGATACGGGTCAACGCGGGTGGGGAGGAGGTCATGACGGCCACCTTAGGGTGCGGAGGTCCGGGGGACCGGGGGGTCGCGGACTGTGCGGGACTCGCGGGACTTCGAGGAACGAGGGAGGACGAATGGCAGGAGGGCCCGCCGTGACCACGGCGGACGGACCGGCGGAGGGGCCGACCGGGGAAGCGGCCTACGACCTGATCACGATGGGGCGGATCGGGGTGGATCTCTACCCGCTCAAGACCGGTGTACCGCTCGCCGAGGCCGAGACCTTCGGCAAGTTCCTCGGCGGCTCGCCGGCGAACGTCGCCGTCGCGGCCGCCCGGCTCGGACGGCGCACGGCCGTCATCACCCGGACCGGGGCCGACCCCTTCGGCGCCTATCTGCGGGCCGAGCTGCGGGCGTTCGGCGTCGACGACCGGTGGGCGGGCGAGGTGGCGGCGTACCCGACGCCCGTCACCTTCTGCGAGGTCTTCCCGCCGGACCACTTCCCGCTCTACTTCTACCGGCTCCCGAAGGCACCCGACCTGGAGATCCTCCCGGACGAGATCGACCGGGAGGCAGTGCGGGCGGCGCGGGTCTTCTGGATGACGGGCACGGGGCTCAGTGCCGAGCCGAGCCGCGGCGCGACCCTGGCCGCGCTGGAGGCCCGCTCGAAGTCCGGGACCACCGTCTTCGACCTCGACTGGAGGCCCACGCTGTGGGACGGCCCGCCGCGGAGCTGGTACGAGCGGGCCCTCGGGATGGCGACGGTGGCCGTCGGCAACACCGAGGAGTGCCGGGTCGCGACCGGGCACGACGAGCCGTACGCGGCGGCGGAGGCGCTGCTCGCCGCCGGGGTGGAGCTGGCCGTGGTCAAACGCGGACCGCGGGGCGTGCTCGCGGTGCACCGGGACGGGGCGGCGGTGGAGGTCCCGCCGGTGGAGGTGGACGTGGTGAACGGGCTCGGCGCCGGGGACGCCTTCGGGGGCGCGCTGTGCCACGGGCTGCTGGCCGGCTGGGACCTGGAGCGGGTGCTGCGGTACGCGAACGCCGCCGGGGCGATCGTGGCCTCGCGGCTGGCGTGCTCGTCGGCGATGCCGTTCCCGGGCGAAGTGGAGGAGGTGCTCGGCCGTGCCGGTGGTCTGTGAGCGGGAGATGGAGTTCACCCGGCTGCGGGTGCTGGAGCTGGCGCCGGGGGAGTCGTACGCGCACGCGTGCGGGGACGCCGAATGGATCGTGCTCCCGCTGTCCGGTGGCTGCGAGGTCCGCTGCGAGGAAGGCGCGGCGGGCGCGGAAGGCGGGGAGGGCGCGGTGGGCGCGGTGGGCGCGGTGGGCGGGGAGGGCGCGGACGGGGCCGGGGTGACCGGGTCCGGCCGGGCCTTCCGGCTGCGCGGCCGGCCCGGGGTGTTCGCCGGGGTCACCGACTTCGCGTACCTCCCCCGCGACGGGCGCGCGGAGGTCGCCTCGGCGCGGGGCGGGCGGTTCGCGCTCGTCGGCGCGCGCTGCGGGACCAGGCTGCCCGCCCGGTACGGCTCCGCCGAGGACGTGCCCGTCGAGCTGCGCGGCGCCGGCCGCTGCTCGCGCCAGGTCAACAACTTCGCCGCCGCGGGTGCCTTCGCCGCCGACCGGCTCATCGCCGTCGAGGTGCTCACCCCCGGCGGCAACTGGTCCTCGTACCCGCCCCACAAGCACGACGAGCACCACCCGGGCGAGGAGTCCCGGCTGGAGGAGATCTACTACTTCGAGATCGCCCCGCACGGCGACACCCCCGGCGTCGGCTACCAGCGCGTGACGCCCTCGCCCGCGGGGAGGACCGACGTCCTCGCCGAGGTGCGGACGGGCGACGCCGTCCTCATCCCGGACGGCTGGCACGGGCCGTCGATCGCCGCGCCCGGACACGACATGTACTACCTGAACGTGATGGCCGGCCCGGGGCCGGAACGGGAGTGGCTGATCCGGGACCACCCCGACCACGCCTGGATCCGCGAGGAGTGGGCGGGGCAGGACGTGGATCCCCGGCTGCCGTTCCCGCCGCGCGCGGAGCCAGGTTCCGCGTCCGGTTCGCAGTCCGGCCCCGCGTCCCGCCCGCAGTCCGGTTCCGCGTCCCGCCCGGAGTCCCGTCCCGCGTCGGGTTCCGCGTCCCGCTCGCAGTCGGGTTCCGCGTCCCGCCCGGAGTCCCGTCCCGCACCCCGTCCCGAGGAGGCCCCGTGACCGTGCCGCCGCGCAGCGTCCGGCTCACCACCGCCCAGGCGCTCGTACGGTTCCTGAGCGTCCAGTACGCCGAGCGCGACGGCCGCCGGCACCGGCTGATCGCCGCCACCTGGGGGATCTTCGGGCACGGGAACGTCGCCGGGATCGGGCAGGCCCTGCTGGAGAGCGGCCCGGACGCCATGCCGTTCCTCCAGGGGCGCAACGAACAGGCCATGGTGCACGCCGCCGTCGGCTACGCCCGCCAGAGCGGCCGGCTCTCCGCGCACGCCGTCACCACCTCCATCGGGCCCGGCGCCACCAACCTCGTCACCGGCGCGGCCCTCGCCACCGTCAACCGGATCCCGGTGCTCCTGCTGCCCGGGGACACCTTCGCGGCCCGGCCCGCCGATCCCGTGCTCCAGCAGCTGGAAGTCCCCTTCGCGGGCGACGTCTCCGTCAACGACACCCTGCGGCCCGTCTCCCGGTACTTCGACCGGATCACCCGCCCCGAGGCCCTGGTCCCGGCCGCCCTCCAGGCGATGCGGGTGCTCACCGACCCGGTGCAGACCGGCGCCGTCACCCTCGCGCTCCCGCAGGACGTGCAGGCGCAGGCGTACGACTGGCCCGAGGAGTTCTTCGCCGAGCGGGTGTGGGCCGTACGCCGCCCCCGCCCCGACCGCCGCGAACTCGCCGCCGCCGCCGCACTCGTACGCGGCTCCGCGCGCCCCCTGGTCATCGCCGGCGGCGGCATCCGGCACAGTGCCGCCCAGGACGCCCTCGCCGCCTTCGCCGAGGCCACCGGGATCCCCGTCGCCGCCACCCAGGCGGGCAAGGGCGTCCTCCCGTACGACCACCCCGCCGACGTGGGCGGCGTCGGCCACACCGGGACGGCCGCCGCGGACGGACTGGCCCGCGGCGCCGACCTGGTCATCGCCGCCGGGACCCGGCTCACCGACTTCACCACCGCCTCCGCCACCCTGTTCCAGAACCCGGCCGTCCGCTTCATCGGCCTCAACCTCGACCCCTACGACGCCCACAAACTGGCCGCCCACCCCCTCGTCGGCGACGCCCGCGAGGCCCTCACCGAACTCCGGGAAGCGGTCTCCGGGTACCGGGTCGAGCCGCCGTACGAGGCGGCGTACACGGCGGCGAAGGCCGACTGGGAGCGCCGCGTCGACCGGGCCTGGGCCGCCCCGCGGGAGGACGCCCGGCCCACCCAGGCACAGGTCCTCGGCCTGCTCGACGGGCTCGTCGACGGCAGCGACATCCTGATCAACGCCGCCGGCTCCCTGCCGGGCGACCTGCACCGGCTGTGGCGGGCCCGCTCCGCCGACCAGTACCACGTCGAGTACGGCTACTCCTGCATGGGCTACGAGATCCCCGCCGCGATCGGCACCGCCCTGGCCGCGCCCGGCCGCCCGGTCTGGGCGCTGGTCGGCGACGGGACGTACCTGATGAACCCGACGGAGATCGTCACCGCCGTCCAGGAGCGGATCCCGGTCACGGTGGTGATCCTCGACAACCACGGCTACGCCTCCATCGGCGGCCTGTCCGGGGCGGTCGGCGGTGAGGGCTTCGGCACGGCGTACCGCTTCCGGGGGGAGGACGGCTCGTACGACGGGCCGCCCCTGCCGGTGGACCTCGCGGCCAACGCGGCCTCCCTCGGAATGGCCGTGATCCGCACCCACACCATCGGTGACCTGCGAAAAGCCCTCGCCGAGGCGCGTGAGTCGGACCGGCCCACATGTGTCTACGCACAGACCCGAACACCCGACACTGTGTCGGGCCCGCCCCCGGCACAGGCGTGGTGGGATGTTCCTGTGGCCGAGACCGCGACCCGTGCGCCGGCCGCCCAGGCCCGTGAAGAGTACGACCGGCAAGCCGCGCAGCGACGTCGCCATCTGTGAAGGAGCAGCACCATGAAGACCGTCAACCACTGGATCGGTGGCAAGACCGTCGAGGGCGCGTCGGGCAACTACGGCCCGGTCACCGACCCGGCCACCGGCGAGGTCACCACGCGGGTCGCGCTCGCCTCCGCCGAGGAGGTCGACGCCGCGGTGAAGGTCGCCCAGGAGGCCTTCCTGTCGTGGGGCCAGTCCTCGCTGGCCGCCCGCACCAAGGTGCTCTTCGCCTACCGCGCCCTGCTGGACGCCAACCGCGACGCCATCGCCGAGCTGATCGTCGCCGAGCACGGCAAGGTGCACTCCGACGCGCTGGGCGAGGTCGCGCGCGGCCTGGAGATCGTCGAGCTGGCCTGCGGGATCACCACGCAGCTCAAGGGCGAGCTGTCGACCTCCGTGTCCAACCGGGTGGACGTCTCCGCCATCCGCCAGCCGCTCGGCGTCGTCGCGGGCATCACCCCGTTCAACTTCCCGGCCATGGTCCCGATGTGGATGTTCCCGCTGGCCATCGCCTGCGGCAACACCTTCGTCCTCAAGCCGAGCGAGAAGGACCCGTCGGCCTCCAACAAGCTGGCCGAGCTGATGACCGAGGCCGGCCTGCCCGCGGGCGTCCTCAACGTCGTCCACGGTGACAAGACCGCCGTCGACGCCCTCCTCGCCCACCCCGGCGTCTCCGCCGTCTCCTTCGTCGGCTCCACCCCGATCGCCCGTCACATCCACACCACCGCCGCCGCCAACGGCAAGCGCGTCCAGGCGCTGGGCGGCGCCAAGAACCACATGCTGGTGCTCCCCGACGCCGACCTGGACGCCGCCGCCGACGCGGCCGTCTCCGCCGCTTACGGCTCGGCGGGCGAACGCTGCATGGCCATCTCGGCCGTCGTCGCGGTCGGTTCCATCGCCGACGAACTCGTCGAGAAGATCCGCGAGCGCGCCGAGAAGATCAAGATCGGCCCCGGCAACGACCCGACCTCCGAGATGGGCCCGCTGATCACCGCCGCCCACCGCGACAAGGTCGCCTCCTACGTCAAGGGCGCCGCCGCGCAGGGCGCCGACGTGGTCCTGGACGGCACCGGTTACACGGTCGAGGGCAACGAGAACGGCCACTGGATCGGCCTCTCCCTCCTCGACCGCGTCAGGACCGACTCCGACGCCTACCGCGACGAGATCTTCGGCCCGGTGCTGTGCGTCCTGCGCACCGAGACCTACGAGGAGGGCCTGGCCCTCATCAACGCCTCGCCGTTCGGCAACGGCACCGCGATCTTCACCCGCGACGGCGGCGCCGCCCGCCGCTTCCAGCTGGAGGTCGAGGCGGGCATGGTCGGCGTGAACGTGCCGATCCCGGTGCCGGTGGGCTACCACTCCTTCGGCGGCTGGAAGGACTCGCTCTTCGGCGACCACCACATCTACGGCAACGACGGCATCCACTTCTACACGCGCGGCAAGGTCGTCACCACCCGCTGGCCCGACCCGGCGGACGCCCCGGCCGGCGTCGACCTGGGCTTCCCCCGCAACCACTGACACCACCCCGCACGACGGAACCCCCGGCCCACCCTCACCGGCCGGGGGTTCCTGCTGTCCGGGGCCGTCCGGGACCTGGCCTTATGCGACTACGCGAATATCGGCGAGACCGCATGGACGGCGGACCGCACGCCCTCGTACCGTCATGGTCACCAGCCCAACCGCGCTGCCCGACAAGGGGGTTTCGCCATGGCTCGTGGGGAACTGACCCGACGATCCTCACGGGGGCGCGAACGAGTACACCGGCCGGCCTGCGACGCCAGGCGGCCAAGGGGCGCCCACAGGGCCGTGTGCACGTCCTGACCCGCCCGCTCTCCGGCTACCTGCGGTTCGAGTTCTCCCAGTACTACGCGCCCCACGTGCTGGCCGGCGAACGGATCCGCATCCTGGACGTGACGGGCTGACCTGGCGCAGACGCTGAAGACGCTACGAAGCGGGCCGGGTGGACTCAGACCCGGCTCGCCCAGCGCTGCAACAAGGTGGGGACACCGAGTGCCCGGAGGACCAATTCGACGTCCACGGGAGCAGGAGTCAGCTTGCGGCTCTCTATGTTGCTGACTTTCGTCTGCGACATACTGGACAAGCGGCAGAACGAGTCGGCCGGCTTCGAGAAGCCGTCTACGGAGTTCCGCTAGTCGCAACCGCTGTGTCGGGCAAGCCCTGGCGGGGGCCTCTTCGCTTTCCTCACCCTTGAACGGCGACGGTCCCGGGGCTGCCCTCATGCTGGGAGCCCCGGGCCGACCGGAGCCGCTGGGACGTCCCGGAGGTACGGCCAGGCGTCCGTGGACGCCGTGGCGGACCAGACCACGTCACCGTGGCCGTAGCCGGGGACCGTGACGAAGCGGACCCGGGCGTTGCCCGCCGCGCGGATCAGTTCCGCCCCGCGCGGCTCGTCGCCCCGGCCCAGCTCGGTGTTGACCCACACCACCTCGCAGCGGATCCGCTCCCACGCGATCCCGTACGCCTTGCCGTCGCCCGCCCACACCGCCGCCAGATCCCGCATCAGGGCCGTCGGGACCAGCCCGCTGCCGAGCGCCGAGGTGGCCGCGTGCCAGGTGGCGAGCGGGGTGCGGGCCAAGGTGAAGCGGTCCTCGGCCGGGGTGGCGCCGAACGCGTACGTGCCCGCGGCGTGGCCCTGCCGGTAGATCCAGTTCGCCGGGCCCGGCAGGGCCGCGGTGCGGACCAGCGCGAAGTGGGCCAGGCCCGCGTGCGTGAAGCGCCGGGCGGGGTCCGGCGGCCAGGGCACCGCCGAGTCGCCGGAGGGGTCGGCCACCGCCCGGGAGACCAGCCCCGCCAGGCCCGGGTCGCTCGCGTGGACGCCCCGCGCGAGCTGCTCCTCGTACGCCTCCCTGGTCCGCGCGGCCCGCTCGGCCGGGGCTCCGGCGTACGGCCCGGTCGTGTCCAGGACCAGGATCCGGCGCAGCCGCTCCGAGGGGTCGTGCGAGGCCGCGTCCAGGGCCAGGACGCCCCCCGCCGAGTGGCCCGCGTACGCGTACGGGAGGCCCAGCACGGAGTCCAGCGCGGCCACCACGCCCGCCAGGTCCCGGCGGTGCGCCGCGAGCCCGAAGTCCGCGGTGACCTCGTCGGGGCGGGCGGCGTCCTCCCGGGGGGTCACCCCGACCACCAGGAGCCTCTGGCGGCGCAGGTGGTGGGCCAGGTTGCCGGCGCCGGGCGTGAAGAAGTCCGCCGCGAAGTTCAGGCCACCGCCGGGCAGCAGGTACACGATCCCGCGCGGGGCCCGCACCGCGTCCGCGACCACGTCCACCGTGACGGGCGCCGGGCCTCCGTCGTCGAGGGGGAGGGTGAGCCGTATCCAGCCGTCCCCGGGCAGGTAGGCGGCGGTGCCGGTGCCGAGTGCCCGCTCGATCCGGGTCAGCAGGCCCACGCCCCCGACCGGCCGTGCGGCGGGCGCGGCGGACCCGGACTCGCTGTGCTCTCGTGCCATCCTTCGTGCCTCCCCGTCGCAGGTGATGGCCGAATGCCGTCACCCCCGGGGACACCCTTGCCGGTCAGCGGGCCCGCGCCAAGTCCGGTTCGCTCTCCGCTTCTTCCGCGGCCGCGCGGCGGCGCCGGCGCAGCACCGGGAGGGCGACGCCCGCTCCCGCCAGCACCAGGGCGGCGCCCGCCGCCGGCCACGGGACCGCGAGGAAGTCCGTACCGGCCTCCGCGAGGAGGTCGGGATGGGCGGACGCGCCCGCCCGCACCGTGACGGAAACCCGGTCCAGCCGGGGCGCGTCCGGCCACGGTTCGGTCAGCTCGATCCGCTGGCCGGGCAGCAGTATGACCTTCCGGTCCCGGGCCGGCCGGTCCAGCAGCCGGCGCCCGAACAGGCCCTCGGCGGACACCGCCACCGTCGGCCCGAGGACCACGTTGCCCCGGTTGACCAGCGTGTACGTGACGGTGGCGCGGGCGTCCTTGACCCACGGCAGCAGCGGGGCGCCCCGGGTGACCCGTACGTCCTCCACGCTCAGGCCCGGCGTCAGCGGCCCGGGCACCCGGAAGTACAGCCGGGCACCCACCTGCCGCTGGACGCCGACCTGCACCCTGCCCTCCTCCCGCACCCCCTCGACCCGCGTGTTCAGCGCGACGATCCCGCCGACGTGGTCACCCGGCACGGCGTCCGGGGGGACCTTGACGGTGAAGGGGACGTCCTTGCGGCCCCGGGGCGGGACGGTCACCGTGGCCGCCGCCTCGGGGGCCAGGGCCACCCAGGCGCCGACGTCCCGGGGCTTCGTCTGCACCGGCAGCAGCGCGAAGGCGCCGCCCGAGGGGGTGTTGACCGCGTCCGCGGCGAAGACGCGGAAGGTCAGCTCCCTGTCGGAGGAGTTCAGGATGGTCACGCTGTCGCCGACGGTGGTGCCGGCCGCGCCCTCGTGGAAGAAGTACGCCCGGTCGGTCACCGTCGCGCCGGCGGGCGGTGTCGGGAAGACCGCCCAGGTGCCGTTGTCCGCGGCCGTCGCGGGAGCGGCGGGCAGCAGCACCAGCGCGCCGCACAGGCCCGGGAGGAGGGAGCGGAGAACGGTGCGCAGACGCATGGGCGGGATCTCCAGTGTCACGGCGGGGGAGTGCGGGGCAGCGCGGCGGAACGCGGCGGAACGGGGGGACGCGGGAGGGTGGCGCGGCGCCGGAGCACCGCACCACCCGGGCCGGGCGGCCGTCCGTCAGGCGATGGAGAAGGTCACGACCGACCGGTAGGTGTCGGCGAACACGAACGGCGGCAGCTGGATCACCGCGGCACCGCCCACGGCGAACTCGCCGCCGGTCAGCTCCTCACCGCCGGCTGCCTGCGAGGCGACCTTCATCGGCGTGTCCGAGATCGCGCCCGGGGCGCCGGCCGTACAGGTGCTCGGACTGTCCGGGTTGGTCACGGTGCAGGTCGGCTGGATGCCGAGCTGGGCCTTCGCCATCGAGTGTCCCGTGGCCTGGTTCAGGAACGGCGTACGGGTCGCCGTCACGTCCCAGCCGAGGCTGCCGCCGCGGAAGTCCTGGACCGTCGCGGCGTTGAACGCGCCGAACACCGACTGTGCCTTGCCGTTGACGGTCACCGGTCCGAAGCTGACGGCCGGCTGGCCGTCCTTCGGGCCGAGGGCCAGCGGTCCGGGCAGCACCTCGATGTCCACCGGGTTCCGCACGCCGGCCTGTTCCTCGATGAAGACGAACGGCTTGAACGGGGCGACCGAGCCGTCGATCCTGATCGTGTCCGCCTTCTTGGTGACGGTGACGGTGCAGGTGGCGGCCCCGGACGCGTCCGCCGTTCCGGTGCCGGTGTCCCCCGTCGGCGCTCCGGCGAGCAGGGCGGAGCAGGTCACCGGGCCGGCCGGGAAGTTGGCCCCGGTGGCGACGACGGAGGTGCCGGCCTTTCCGCTGTTGGGCGTCAGCCTGGTGGTGACCGGGTCCTTCGGCAGGGCGTCGACGGCGATCGAGGCCACCGGGGCGCTCGGGCGCGGGTCCGGCGTACAGGTCGTCGTGTAGACCGTGCCGCCGAGGTCGGCGTCCGTGACCACCTGGTCGACGGTGATCCGGACCGTGGTGCCCTCCGCCCCGTCGGGGACCTTGACGGTCCCGCTGAACGCGGGCGGGTCGGACTTCTTGCCGGCTTCCTGGTGACTGGGGGTCGCCGGACTGGTGACCGTCTGCGCGACCCCGCCGACCAGCAGCTTCACCTTGACGGTGTTGACCGTGTCGATGGTGAACATCGGGATCACCGGCGTCTCGCCGGGGTCGATGGTGATCGGTACGGTCTCGCCCGCCCTGGCGGTGTCCGGCACCGTGACCGTGTAGTCCTGATCGCCGTTGGCGCCCGGCTGGGGTGCGGGCGCGACGCACTTCACCGGCACGGGAGTGGTCTTCGTCGCGGCCCGCGCCGGTCCCGTCAGGGCCACGACGCCGCCCGTCAGGGCCAGGGACAGGGCGCCCGCCCCGGCCAGCACTCTTCGTCTGAGCGTTCTCGTACTCACAGGGTCGCGACTCCTTCGTCATGACGAACCCTTCCCCCCACCCGCTGTGCGGGGAAGGCCGAGCCGGTGCGGATGGCCGTCATTGAGGCGTCGCGGTGCCGAGAAGTCAATGCCCGGCATTCGCCCGATGGGCACAGACATTGATGTCCCATCAGACCGGGTCGGACGGGACGTCCGAGGGCGAGCGGCCGGTGGCTCCGGTGCGTCCTGCCGTCAGCGGTCCGCCGGGAGGTGCAGGAGCAGGTTCGGGGTCCCGGCGGGCAGGTTCGTCACCTTGTCCGGGACGGCGTCGCGGAGGAGGATCCGGCCGACTTCCTCGGGGGTCCCGGCCCTGCCGTCCGCCAGGAGCAGCGCGGCGGCGCCGGCGACGTGCGGGGCGGCCATGGAGGTCCCCGAGGAGCGCGCGAAGGCGGTGGGGGAGTCCTTCCAGGCGGAGGTGACGGCCAGCCCCGGCGCCGAGAGGTCCACGCAGCGGCCGTGGTTGGAGAAGGCCGGCCGCCGGTCCGCCCCGTCGGTCGCGCCGACCGTGAGCGCCTGCGGGACGGCGGCGGGGGAACCGGCGCAGGCGTCCCTGGCCTCGTTGCCGGCGGCCACGGTGAAGGTGATCCCGGAGGCGACCGCGCGGATGACCGCCGCCTCCATGGAGTGGCTGCGGCTGCCGCCCATGCTCATGTTGGCGACGGCAGGGCCCCGGCCGGGGTTGCGCAGGTGGTCCTTCACCATCCAGTCGAGGCCGCGCAGGATCACCGAGAGGCTCCCGTCGCCCTGGCAGTCGGCGACCTTCACCCCGACCAGCGAGACGCCCTTCGCGACCCCGTACGTCGACCCGCCGACGGTGGCGGCGACGTGCGTGCCGTGGCCGTTGCAGTCCTGGGAGCCTCCCAGGCGCCGCCCGGTGTAGCCGTTGCGGGCGCGGCCGCCGAACTCCTGGTGGAGGGTGTTGATCCCCGTGTCGATCACGTAGACGGTGACGCCCCGGCCCTTGTTCCCCGCGTACGTGTACGAACCGTCGAGCGGCAGCTCGCGCTGGTCGATCCGGTCCAGTGCCCAGGGGGCCGACCGCTGGGTCACGGCGGCGGGGCCGTCCGCGGGGGCCGGGGCGGGGGCCGGTGCGGCGTCCGGGGCGGTGGGGGGCGCCGGGACCGGGACCGGGACGGCCGGGGGGTGGGGGGCGCCGGCCGGAGCCCCGGGGGCGGACGCCGTACCGGAGATCCGGAACGGCGCGTCCGGCTCCACGGCCGCCACCCGGGGATCGGCGGCGAGGACGGCGGCGCGGGCGGCGGTGGTGCGCACCGCGAAACCGTTGAGGGCGGCTTCGTAGACCGCTCCCACCTCGTCCCCCGACCGCGCGGCCTCGGCGGCCAGGGTGCGGGTCGGGGCGCGGGAGGTGGTGTCCTTCAGGGTGACGACGTACGGCGAGGTGGGGGCATCGCCGGCCTCGCCGCCGATGGTGGCGGTGGCGGTGGCGGTGGCGGCGGCGGGGTGCGGCGGCAGGACGGCGGCCGCCGCCAGGAGGGCGGCGGCCGGGAGCAGCGCGGTCATGGCGGTCATGCGGCCGATGCTCGGCCAGCCCGGATGGCGCCGCGCGGAGGGTGCGCCGAGTGGCCCCACGACACGCCGCCGAAGGGGCCAATGCCCGGCCGGGGCGGCGGCGCGTTCCTGCCCGGGCGGCGCGTTCCTGCCCGAGCGGGCACACCGCTGGGCGGCGGCAACCCTGCTCGGGCGGCGCGGCCTTGCCGGGGGCGCGGGTCCCGGCCGGTGGGCGTGTCCCGCTCGGGTGGTGGCCCTGTCGGCGCGCCACCGCTGAGGGGGCGCGCCCCGCCTGGTTTACGCGGCCCCGTTCAGGCCGAGCCCCGCCCGGTCCACGCGGCCCCGTTCAGGCCGCGCGGACGGCGAGGGCGGCGGCGTAGGCGTCCGGGGCGGGGAGGTCGCGCAGGGTCCAGCCCGGGACCGGGGCCGGGGCGGGCCCCGAACCGACGTAGGGTTCGGCCAGGCCGAGGGCGACCCCCATGCCGGTGCCCTTGAGGCAGGCCTCCTTGCGGGCCCACACGCGGGCCAGCGCCGCCCGCCGCCCCGCCTCGGGGAGCGCGTCGATCTCGGCAGCCTCCACCGGGTGCAGGCTGCTGAGGACGTCGTCCACCGCGCCCGCCGCCGGCAGGCCCTCCACGTCGACGCCGACCGGTACCCCCGCGAAGGCGAAATAGGCCAGGTCGTCGCTGTGGGACAGGGAGAAGTGCACCGCACCTCCGGCCACGGCGGGACGGCCGTGCGGCTGCCCGCAGCCCGGGCAGTCCTCGCGGACCAGTTCCACCTTCTCCGGCGGCAGCCCGAGGTACCCGCCGAGCAGCACCCGCAGCCCCAGGTGCGAGGCCAGGTAGCTGCGCCGGTCGGCCGGGCGCAGCAGCCGTTCCGCCCGTTCCCGTTCCGTCGCGTCGAGCACTGCCCTTGCCCCGTCGGCCCGGTGACCGCCGATCACCTCCCGGGTGGTGTCGAGGGCCCACACCGCGACGGCGGTCCCCGCCGGGGGTGGTCCCGTCAGGGGTGCGGCGCCGTCCAGCTGGTTGACGTACTGCTGGTTGACGTACTGACTCATCCGACGAGCGTAGACGAGGCAGTTGGGGCCCCGGTTACCCTCATGGCGGACTTGCCGAGCACCACTCCAGGGGGAACAGACCATGCACCACGCCGTCGTGACGCCGGAAGGCGACCGGATCCGCTGGGCCGAGCTGCCGGGGGAGGACGCCCCCCGCGTGTACCTGCACGGCCTCGGCGCCACCTCCCCGGCCTACTTCGCCGCCGGCGCCGTGCACCCGCTGCTGGCCGGGCGGCGCTCGCTGCTGCTCGACCTGCTGGGGCACGGCCACAGCGACCGGCCCGAGACGTTCCCGTACACCCTGGAGGCACACGCCGACGCGGTGGCGCAGGCCCTGTCCGCGGCCGGCGCCGAGGGTGCCGAAGTGATCGCCCACAGCATGGGCGGATCGGTGGCCATCGTGCTGGCCGCCCGGCACCCCCGGCTGGTCTCCCGCCTCGTCCTGATCGACGCCAACCTGGACCCGCAACCGCCCCTCCGGTCCGCGGTCGGCAGCAGCGGTATCGCCTCCTACACGGAGGAGGAGTTCCTGGCCGGCGGCTGGGCGGAGGTACGCGACCGGGTCGGCGCGCACTGGTGGTCGACCATGCGGCTGGCCGGCCGTACCGCCCTGTACCGCAGCGCCGTGAACCTGGCCGCGGGCACCACACCCACCATGCGGGAGCTGCTGGTGGAGCTGAAGATCCCGCGCGCCTTCCTCTTCCCGGAGCAGGACGGAACACCCGCCGGCGCCGATGCCCTGGAGGCGGCCGGCGTCGCCGTGGTGGCCGTACCGGACAGCGGGCACAACATCATGCTCGACAACCCGGAGGGCTTCGCGCGGGCCACGGCGGCCGCCCTCGCGCGGGAAGCGGTCTGAGCCGTCCCGGCTACCTGGCGGGTGACCCGCCGGATATGCCGCCGCTGGTGACGGCGGGGGCGCCGTTCGGGCCGGCGCCCGGTATGAGCGCTCCCGGGGAAGGCGTCCCGTCGGTCCAGGCGTAGACCTCACGGCCGCGTACCGAGACCTGGTACTGGTAGCGGTCCCGGCACTCGGGGCGCTCCTCGCCCCGGGTGTCGCCCGGCCACCAACGGGCGGCCAGACGGGGGCCGCCGGGCTTCTTCCGCGCGGCGGCGTCGCACCGCGGCCCGTCGAGCGGCGTCTTGCCGAGGGTGAACCGGATCAGCCGGGCACCGCCGTCACCGCGCGCGCGAATCCGTATGTCGGTGGCGTCCCGCGGTATCCAACCGGGCAGGACGAACGCCCGGTCGCCCCGCTTCGGCGCGTCGGCGGCGCTGGCGTAGCGCTTGCCCTTCTCCCGCAGGACCTGCTTCTCGAGGGCGTCGGTGACGGGGTTGGGCGGCAGGTTGGGCAGCGCGAAGGCGGCCAGGGCGAGGACTCCCGCGACGGCGGCGGCGATGACGAGCGGACGGCGGTTCATACCCATAAGTGTTCGGGTCGGGACCGGTTCGCGCGTCCCTCCCCGGTATCGATTTCGGATCTGCCGCAGGGCGGATACGGAGTCATACCTGAGAAGGGTGCGGTCCACCGACCAGCACCGACACGTACGCCTCCGCGTCGCGTTATAGGGGCGGTAGGGATCGGGGATATGGCCCGCTCCGAGGGTGGGACCCGTCGCCGCACCGGGAGTTGACCGGGCGGCCCCGTCGCCCGCTCGCCCCGCCGCCCCCACCCGGAGGATTGCCATGCGTCGCCGTCTCGTCCCCCTCCTCGCCGCCGCGTCCGCTGGCCTGCTGGCCCTCGCCACCCCGGCCTCGGCGGTCCCGGCGGACAAGCCGCAGGTCCTGAGCGGCTGGACGCAGACGAGCGTCTCCAGCTACAACGCCTGGGTCACGGCGCGCGCCAACCAGGGGAGCTGGGCCGCGTACGCCTTCGACTGGTCGACGGACTACTGCTCCTCGTCCCCCGACAACCCCTTCGGCTTCCCCTTCCAGACGGCCTGCGCCCGCCACGACTTCGGCTACCGCAACTACAAGGCGGCCGGCACGTTCCCGGCCAACAAGTCCCGGCTGGACGACGCCTTCTACGCGGACCTGAAGCGGGTCTGCTCGCAGTACTCGGGTGTCAAGAAGGGCTCCTGCGACAGCACGGCCTGGACGTACTACCAGGCCGTCAAGGCCTTCGGCGTCTCCCCCCAGGACGCCCCCTCCGACTCGGCCCCCACCGAGCCGGCCCCCACCGAGCCGGCCCTGACCGAGCCGGCCCCGGCCTCCTGACCCACGCGGCCCCCGACCCGCTCGCGCGCCCACCGTCCGCCCGGGCAAGGGCGGGACCCCCTGACACCGTCCCGCCCGAACGAACCCCCGTCGGGCGGGACGGCCGGGCCGCGGCGGCCGCTTCCCGGGTCAGGCGCGGCCCAGCAGCGCCACACCCGCGGCGGTGTCCGCCCGGGCGGTGAAGAAGTCGGTGAACGCGGCGACGAACTCCTCCTCGCCGATCCGGCCGTCGCCGTCCCCGTCCAGCTGGCGGAAGGCGTCGTTCAGCTCGGCGGGGTGGACGCGCGGTCCCCCGAACAGGACGCGGTACTCGTCCGCGCACAGGTATCCGCTGCCGTCGGTGTCGGCGGTGCGGAACAGGGCGCGCACCGCCGGTTCGAGGCCCTGCTCGAGGTACTCGGGGTCCCGGTCCATGCCCTTGAGCATCGCGGAGACGAACTCGGCGCACTCCACGGCACCGTCGCCGTCCGCGTCCATGCCGGCGCACAGTTGCTTCCACCAGGACTCGAAGGCGGCGTAGAGCAGGTCCTCGCGCTCGACGGGAAGCTCCAGCTGCCAGCACACGTTGTGGACCATCGCCTGGAGGTCCGCGGAGTCGACCCGCCCGTCACCGGTCTGGTCGAGCACCTGCCGGAAGAACGCCTCCAGCCGTGCCGGGCGGGAGTCGGCCGTACGGGGCCGGGGCAGGCGCGGAGCCGCCGCGGGCCGCCGCGGGGCCGAGCGCTGCCCGTCGCCGCCGTCGGAGTGGCCGCGGTAGCGCAGGCGGTCCGGCAGGCGGGTCATGACCTGCCGCATGCCGTGGTGCACCGTCCAGGACAGTACGGCGGCGGAACGGGTCCGGGGCATGCCGAACCGTTCGTGCCAGGCCGACGGCAGGTCGGCGACGGTGAGGCTGGTCAGTACGCTCGCGGCCACGGCGCGCAGCAGCGGCCAGGCCGGCCGGAGCCGGCTCAGGCGGCGGGGTGCGGGGGCTTCGCGCAGCATCTCGAAGAGCAGATAGCGGACCTGGTCGCCGAGTTCGAGGACCTCGCGGACGGTCCGGTCGACGTACGCGGGAACGTCGGCGGCGGTCGCCGGGAGGACCTCGCCGGGGATGCCGAGAGCCTCGCAGACCTCCTTGAACTCCGCATACAGGACGTCGAGCTCGGCCGGGTCGAGCGGATCACCGGACAGCTCGCGCATGGCCGTCATGGCCTCGTACAGGGTCAGCATCACCCAGGCGCGGACCTCCGGGTCCTCGGCGCTGTACGGGCGGCCGGCATCGTCGGTTCCGCGGATCCGGCGGTGCGCACGCTCCAGCCTGGCGATTTCGCGCTGCCGCTCCTCGGGCCCCGCGAAGAACAGCCGGCTTCCGCTGTCCATGGTGTGCTCGATCCGGCGCCAGGGGTGGGCCCGGTACGTGGAGTAGCGGGCCGTGCCGGCCGCGACGGCCGGGTGGGCGGTCTGCAGGACGAGCAGCCGCCAGGCCACCAGTCCGATGCGCCATTCGCCGAGGGTCTGGCGGAGGAGGCTTTCGGCGGCGGGTGCAGAGGTGGGCGTCACGCGGTGCTCCTGAAAGACGGGGGCCAACAGGATGACAACGCCGCACAGCAGGGGAGGTTGCGATGCGCCGGCTCCGACGGCCGGCGGAAGACGCCCGTCAGCCATGGGCACGCGCCCGTACGAGGACTTTTCGGGACGCACGCCGTCCCGACTGCGAAAGCCTCGCCGAGGTGGCGAGGCTTCGGTGGTGCCCCCGGCAGGACTCGAACCTGCGGCCAAGCGCTTAGAAGGCGCCTGCTCTATCCACTGAGCTACGGGGGCCGGAAGGTGACCGTGGTGGCCTGGAGCCCCTTGGTGGGGGTGGGACTGCGGTCCGTGCCGGGTCAAGGATAGGGCTCCGGTCGCCTTGTCCCGGTTGCTTCACCCGCGTGCCACGTTGTGGAGGTTCGGTGAAGCGGTCCCGATAATCGCAGGCAGGTGCGATTCGCGCATCGCTTTTGCGCCGCGTCGGCCTGGGTGTTGTGCACTCGTTATGCCTGCGTCCCACTCGTCCGCGGTGTCCATGATGTCCCTCTGGAGTCGCGGTCGGCGCGCAGAGGGCGTATAAGCTTCAAAAATGGTCCCAAATTGGGCATTCTTCGCATGTGGTGACCTTGGATGTTCGGCCTCAGCTGCTCGATGCCCTGTCCGCCCTGCGCGACCGGGTCGCGTCCGTGCGTCTGCCGCTGCCCCTGCCCGGCGCCCCACGCGCCCGCCAGACCAGAGCCGAGCTGCTCGCGCAGCTCGACGACTACCTCGTCCCCCGGCTGAAGTCGCCCGAGGCGCCGCTCCTCGCCGTCATCGGCGGTTCCACCGGGGCCGGTAAGTCCACCCTCGTCAACTCCCTCGTCGGCCGGCAGGTCAGCGAAGCCGGAGTGCTGCGCCCCACCACCCGCACGCCGGTGCTCGTCTGCCACCCGGACGACCACCACTGGTTCGCCGGGATGCGGATCCTCCCCGACCTCATGCGCGTCTGGGCGCCCCAGCCGGACGAGGAACTGGTCCCCGCCTCCAGGAAGAAGCCCGAGCGCGCGCCGGGACACCCCGGTTCGGCCCGCGAGCTGCGGATCGAGACCGTCTCCACCCTCCCGCGCGGCCTCGCCGTCCTCGACGCCCCCGACATCGACTCCCTCGTCGTCGAGAACCGCACCCTCGCCGCCGAGCTGATCTGCGCCGCCGACGTCTGGGTCATGGTCACCACCGCCTCGCGGTACGCCGACGCCGTCCCCTGGCACCTGCTGCGCACCGCCAAGCAGTACAACGCCACCCTGGTCACCGTCCTCGACCGGGTCCCGCACCAGGTGCTCGCCGAGGTCTCGCGCCAGTACGGGGCGCTGCTCACCCGAGCCGGGCTGGGTGACGTGCCCCGGTTCACGGTGCCGGAGCTGCCCGAGTCGACCGGCGGCGGCGGGCTGCTGCCGGCCAGTGCCGTCGCCCCGCTGCTCGCCTGGCTCACCCATCACGTCCAGGACCCCGCCGCCCGCCAGTACGCCGTCGGCCGCACCGCCCTCGGCGCGCTCGACTCCCTCAAGCGCCGCATGCCGGAGCTGGCCTCCGCCGTCGCCGCCCAGCACGCCGCCGCCGTCCGGCTCACCACCGCCGTCGAGGACGCGTACCGGCAGGAGGGCAAGCGGGTCCGCAACCGCCTCGACAAGGGCGCCGTGCTCGCCGGTGACGCCCTCACCCGGTGGCGCGGCTACCCCCTCGACACCAGTGCCGACGAACTCCTCGACTCCCTCGCCGAATCCCTCGCCGCCCTGCTCCAGTGCGCCGTCGCCGCCGCCGACGAGCGGATCGCCGAGGTATGGCGGCGCGAGCCGGCCTCCGGGGCGGTGCCGCCGCCCGGCCCCGACCGGGAGGCGGCGGAACGTATCGGCATGGCCGTACGCCGCTGGCGGCGCGTCCTGGAGGAACTCGCCGAGGAGGAGGTCGCCAAGCTCGACAAGCAGCCCGCGCCCGACCCCGACGGGGTCGCCGCCCTCCTCGTCGCCGCCCTCCTCGGCGGCAAGCGGGCCCGGCCGGCCGGGGAGAAGCTCGCCGAGCGGATCGGCGTACAGGCCGCCGTACGCCTGCGCGACCGGGGCGGCGAACTGGTCGGCGACCACCTCGACCAGGTCCTGCGCGCCGAACGGGACCGCAGGCTCGCTCCCCTCCAGGCCCTCGAAGTCACCCCGGAACCACAGGCCGAGCTGATCGCAGCGCTGTCCGTACTGCAGAAGGAGAGGTGACGCGGTGACCGCCGTGACCGACCGAGACCACGCCGGTGACCGGTGGGACGACGGGTTCATCGCACGCTCGCGCCACCGGAACCCCCGGAAGGGAGGGCCGCGCGGCTCCGGCTCCCGGGCCGGTGACGCCCTCATCGACGACGCCCTCCTCGACGCGGCGCTCCTCGCCAACGACCTCGATGACGACGAGGACGGGGACGAGGACGGGCACGAGGGCCAGGGGGGCGCGCACGGGGGCCGCGCCCGGCACGGCGACGGCGACGGGGACGAGGCGCTCGTACGGGCCGTCTCCGGCGCCGGCAGCGACGGCGGCAAGGCGCCCTCGCCCCCGCTCAGCCCCGAGGCCCAGGCCCTGCGGACGCGCCTCGACGCCCTGCGCCAGCTGGTCGGACTGTCCCGGACCCGCCTCGACGGCAAGACCCTCGCCGAGGCCGGCCGGGTGCTGGACGAGGCGGCGGCGCGCCGGGGCCTGTCCCCGCAGCACACGGTCGTCGCCATCGCCGGAGCCACCGGAAGCGGCAAGTCCACGCTCTTCAACTCGCTCGCCGGCGTGCAGATCTCCGAAACCGGACTGCGCCGGCCGACCACCGCCGCACCCATCGCCTGCAGCTGGTCCGACGGCGCCGCGGGCCTGCTCGACCGGCTCGAGATCCCGGGGCGGCTGCGCCGGCGCCCCCGCGAGACCTCGGAGGCCGGGGCGCTGCGCGGCCTGGTCCTCGTCGACCTGCCCGACCTGGACTCGGCGGTCGGCGCCCACCGGGAGCACGTCGACCGGGTCCTGGCGCTGGTCGACGCCGTGGTGTGGGTGGTGGACCCCGAGAAGTACGCGGACGCGGTCCTGCACGAGCGGTACCTGCGGCCGCTGGCCGGGCACGCCGAGGTGACCTTCGTCGTGCTGAACCAGGTGGACCGGCTGCCCGGGGAGGCCGCCGACCTGGTCCTGGACGACCTGCGGCGGCTGCTGGACGACGACGGGATCGCCCTCGGCGAGCACGGTGAGCCCGGGGCCACCGTGCTCGGCCTTTCCGCCCTGACGGGTGAAGGGGTCGGGGAACTCCGCGAACTCCTCGGGCAGTTCACCCAGGAGAGGGGCGCGGCGACCCGCCGGATCTGCGCCGATGTCGACCGGGCCGCCGTGCGCCTGCGCCCGCTGTACGTGGCGGACGGGCACTCCGGGCCCTCCGGACCCGAGATCGGCGAGGCCGCCCGCGCCGAGTTCGAGGACCGGCTCGCCGAGGCGGTCGGGGCGTACGCGGCCGGTCTCGCCGCCGAACGGGCCTGGCGGCGCAACGCCGGCAAGGCGTGCGGCACGCCCTGGCTGCGGCTGTGGCGCTGGTACGAGAGCAGGCGCGCCCCGCGCTCGCTCGCGTCCCTGGCCGTCATGTCGGCGAAGAACCGGACCCCCGGCGCGTCCGCCGCCGTGCCCCCCGAGGAGGAGGTGACCGCCCGCCAGCGGGTGGAACAGGCCGTACGGACCGTCGCGGACGAGGCCGTCGTCGGGCTGCCCGACCCCTGGGCGCAGGCCGTACGGGAGACCGCGGTGCGCGGCGCCGAGCGGCTCCCGGAGGCGCTGGACGAGCTGGCGGTCACCCTGGGCGCGGCCGTCGCGGTACCCGGCGCCAAGCCGCCGAGGCCGGCCTGGTGGCCCGTCGCGGTGCTGGCGCAGGCCGCCATGACGCTGGTGCAGATCTTCGGCGGACTGTGGCTGGTCGGGCAGATCGTCGGGGTCCTGGAGCCGGAGCTGCTGCCGCCCGTGCTGTTCATGGTGGCGGGCATCGTCGGCGGACCGCTGGTGGAGTGGGCCTGCTCGATCGCCGCCCGGGGGCCGGCGCGCAGGTACGGCCAGGACGCGGAACGGCGGCTGCGGCAGGCGGCGGCCGGCTGCGGACGCGCCCGGGTGCTGGAACCGGTGGCGGCGGAGCTGCTGCGCTACCGGGAGGTGCGCGAGCAGTACGCGGCGGTCGCCGCAGGGGGGACGAGGTTGTCCACAACCCGCCAGTAATCCACAGGCCGGAGCGGGGGAGCCGGGCCTGCGGCCAGCATGGTCGTACCTCGTGCGGATGGCCCGCACGGGTACGGAGCACGGGGGAGGCTGCCGGGATGAACGACACCCTGGTCACGCTGGTGGGGCACGTGGCGACCCAGATCGACTTCAAGGAGACGGTGACAGGGCCGTCCGCGAGATTCCGCTTCGCCGTGACGCCGCGGTACTACGACCGGCGCACCGAGACCTGGACGGACGCCCCCACCAGCTTCTACACCGTGTGGGCGCGCCGGGTGCTGGCGGTCAACCTGGCCAGTTCCGTCTCGGTGGGGGAACCGCTGGTGGTCCACGGGCGTCTGCGGGTCCGGGAGGACCCGCCCGACGGCGAGGGCGTCCGCTGGTTCTCGGCGGAGATCGACGCGATCGCCGTCGGACACGACCTCAACCGCGGAACGGCGGCCTTCCGCAGGGTGGTCAGGACGGACACCCCGCTGATGGGCCCTCAGAAGGCGGCGGTGGTCTGAGTGTTCGAGGCAGCTAGGATTCCCCGGTACTCACGGGCACCTTGGTCTTCGGCCCGAAGGGGAGAACTGTGTCGATTGCTGTTCCCGCATCCTCCGCATCCTCCGCATCCCGCGCGGCGTCCACCGCGCCGGCGGGCGAACCTGCCTCCGCGCCCGCCGTCCCACCCGAGGCCGGACCGGCCGGGCCGCGGGTTCCGCTTCCAGCCGGTGCCGCCGCCGGCCCCGCCACGGCCGCCGCCGGCCCCGCCGGTGCCGCCGCGGGCGGGGTACGGGGCTCCGTGCGCCGGCCGCTGGCGGCGGCCCTGCTGGCCGCGGCCCTCACCGCCGCGCCCGGCGCCCGCGCCGCGGCGGACTCCGGCCCGGCCGCCGCCGGACGGGGGACGGGGGGCGCGAGCGCCGTGCTCGACGGCCTCAAGACGTACGGGCAGGCGGTCCTGCGCGCGGGGGACGGCTCGGTCCGGCAGATCCCGGCCGGGCTGTACGAGATGCGGGTCGACGGCGGCGGCATGCTCCAGACGTACGGAGTCGGGGTCGCCGGCTACGCGCAGCCCCAGGCCCGGTACACGGAGAGCGGCTGGGGCGGCAGCCCCCTCGCCGGGAACGCCGAGGCGGGCCGGATCCGCTGGGTGCTGGAGCACTCCTACCCGCAGCACAACGACCTGGCCGGACTGGCGAAGGCGGCCGGGGCCGCGGCGCTGACCGCCGAGAGCGCGGCGGCGGGCACGCAGGTGGCGATCTGGCGCCTGGCCGACGGGGCGCAGGTGGAGGCGGCCGACCCGGCCGCGGAGATGCTGGCCGACTACCTCCAGCGGGAGGCCGGCCGGCTGCCGGAGCCGCCGGCCTCGCTGGGCCTGGACCCCGGCCAGGTGTCGGGACCGCTGACGGGCGCCGTCGGCACCCGGCTGGGCCCCGTCACCGTCCGGACGGGCGCGCAGAGCGTGACCGTCACCCCGGACGCGGCCGCCACCGCCATGGGCGTGCGCGTGGTCGACGCCGAGGGGCGGCCGGTGACCTCCGCGGCCAACGGCAGCCGGCTGTACTTCGAGGTGCCCGCCGGCACCCCGGACGGGACGGCCTCGGTGACCGTGCACGGCTCCACGAGGGTGCCCGTCGGGCGGGTCTTCACCAGCGGGATCCCGGCCGAGGCGCAGATCGTGGCCGGCTCCAGCGAGTCCGCGGCGGCCGCCACAGCCAAGGCGGTCTGGCCGCAGCCGCCGGCCGTACCGGCGGACACGCTCGGAACGCTGGGGCAGCTGTCCGGTGCCGCGGAGGTGGCGACGGCCGCCGAACCGGCCTCGGCCGGGCCGGACTCCCCGGACGAGGAGCGGCTGGCGACCAGCGGCAGCTCCGCGGCCACCCCGGTGATCGCCTCCCTCGCGGTCGGGCTCGTGGTGCTGGGCGGCATGGTCGTCCTGCTGCTGCGCAAGCGGCCACTGGAAGGGGAGGACGGCGAAGGGTGATTCCGTCCGGCGGGGGTAGAGGCGGGGCGTGGCTGATCAGAGACTGACCTGGCGGGGTACCTTCGCGGCCTGGGACCGGCGGCTGTTCGACGCCGTGGCCCAGCGGCACTGGCCCGGCGCCGAACGGGCCTTGCCCGCGCTGGGCCGTGCCGCGAACCACGGGGTGCTGTGGGGCGCGACCGCCGCGGCGATCACCGTCGTCGGCTCGCCGCGGGCCCGCAAAGGCGCGCTGACCGCGGCCGCCTCGCTGGCGCTCGCCTCGGCGACCATCAACACCGTCGGCAAGTGGTCCGTGCGGCGGCCCCGGCCGCTGCTGGAGGGGGTGCCCCTGGTGCGGCAGCCGGCCGTGCCCCCGTGGACGACCTCCTTCCCGTCCGGGCACTCCGCCTCGGCCGCCGCCTTCACCGCCGGCCTCGCCCTCGAGTCCCCCGGCTGGGGTGCCGCCGTGGCCCCCGTGGCCGCGTCGGTGGCCTTCTCCCGGGTCTACACCGGCGTGCACTACCCCTCGGACGTGCTGGCGGGAGCGGCGCTCGGGGTCGTGGCGGGGTTCGCCGTACGCGGCATCACGCGCCGCGCCCAGCAGGCACGGACCGTTCCCGGCCACGAGCGCCCGGAGGCGGGGGCGCCCGCACTGCCGGAAGGGGCCGGGCTGACGGTCGTGGCGAACACCGCGTCGGGGACGCCCCGGTCCGAGGTGCTCGACGTCGTGCGGGCGGAGCTGCCGAAGGCGGAGGTCGTGGAGTGCGACGGGGACGGGCTGCAGACCGCGCTGGCGGACGCCGCCTCCCGGGCCACCGTGCTCGGGGTGTGCGGCGGCGACGGCACCGTCAACGCCGCCGCCACCGCCGCCCTGCGGGCCGGGATCCCGCTGGCGGTCTTCCCCGGCGGCACCCTCAACCACTTCGCGCTGGACCTCGGCCTCGCCGGCCCGCAGGACACCTGCCGCGCCGTCACCGCCGGCCAGGCGGTCCGCGTCTCGGTGGGCCGCTTCACCCCGGCCCCGGCCCCCGCCCCGCCGACGGGCCCGTCCGGTACGACGGCCTCCGGCTCCGAACCCGCGGCGGCGGGCGGGTCCCGGCCCGATTCCGCCCGGGGCGGCGACGGCGCCCGGTACTTCCTGAACAACTTCAGCATCGGGGCCTATCCCGAGCTGCTGCGGCACCGGCTGCGCTGGGCGCCGAGGATCGGGGGCGGGCCGGCCGCGGTGCTGGCCGCCTGGCGGGTGCTGCGGGCCGAGCGGCCCGTGCGGCTGACCCTGGCCGGGCGCCCCCGGAGCACCTGGCTGCTCTTCGCCGGCAACGGCACCTACCAGGGCACGGGCCCCGCACCCCGCCGGCGGGCGGGCGTCGGCGAGGGCGTGCTCGACCTGCGCGTCGTCAACGGCGGCGGCCGTCCCGGCCCGCGCCTGCTGGCCGCGGCCTTCGCCGGCCCCCTCAGCCGGTCCCCCGTCCACGTCGCCACCCGGCTGCGCCGCCTGCGCGTGGAGGACATCCCGCCCGGCACCCCGCTCGCCTACGACGGCGAGTACGCCCAGGCCCCCGCCGCGCTCGTCCTCGAGTCCCTCACCGACGCCCTGGTCGTCTACCGCCCCCGCTGAAGGCGGGCGTCCGTCCCGAGGTCGACCCGCATCAGGGCGCGCATCTCCTTCCACCGCTCCCCGAGCCGCAGCAGGTGCGCCTTGATCTCCTGGAAGGAGCCGTCCGGTGCCGGGTCGCCCTCCTCCAGCCGCAGGATCAGGTAGAAGGCCTCGGAGAGCCGCTCGGTCGTGGCGTCCAGCTCGGCCACGACCGCCTCGGACCCCACCAGCTGCGCCTCCGCGAAGGCCACGTGCATCGCCTGCCGCGCGTCCTCCAGGGCCGCCCGGCCGTCCGCCGTCACCTGCGCCTTGTGGACGAGCCACAGGAAGTTCATCAGCTCGATCCGGTAGCGCCGGTAGCCGGTCGTGGCCGCCACGTAGCAGGCGCGGCGGACGTCCAGCTCGGACGCCCGCTGCTCGCGCAGCCACTGGCTCTCGGCCATCCGTTCCTGCCGTTCGAACTGCTCGGACTGGACCCGGCCCACCAGCCGCTGCGTCAGCAGCGGCGCGAAGAGCGTGCCCGTCATGCCGATGAGCGCTATCGCGAGCGGCAGCGGCCAATTGCCCACAAGGACTCCCCCCGAGCGTCGTACCCGTACGGACCGGCCGGAGCCGTCACACCGGCCGGAGCCCCTCACCCCGGCCGTACCCGCCGTACCCGCCGTGCCGGCCGGTCGTACCCGTCATACCAGGCGCACTCAGGGTCACCCCGCCCAGGTCGGCCGCCCAGCGGTCCCGGCGGGACCCGGACGGGTTTCCCCCGGGGGATGGACGTACGGCAGTATGGGGTGTATCTGCCCACCATCGATCTGCCGGACGGTTTCTCTTGGCTGAGTACATCTACACCATGCGCAAGACGCGCAAGGCGCACGGTGACAAGGTGATCCTTGACGATGTCTTCCTGAACTTCCTGCCGGGGGCGAAGATCGGCGTTGTCGGCCCGAACGGCGCCGGCAAGTCCACCGTCCTGAAGATCATGGCGGGCATCGAGCAGCCGTCCAACGGCGACGCCTTCCTCTCGCCCGGCTACTCCGTCGGCATCCTCATGCAGGAGCCCAAGCTCGACGAGTCCAAGACGGTCCTGGAGAACGTCGAGGACGGCGTCGCGGAGATCAAGGGCAAGCTCGACCGGTTCAACGCGATCGCCGAGGAAATGGCGACGAACTACACCGACGAGCTCATGGAGGAGATGGGCAAGCTCCAGGACGACCTGGACCACGCCAACGCGTGGGACCTCGACGCCCAGCTGGAGCAGGCCATGGACGCCCTGGGCTGCCCGCCCGGCGACTGGCCCGTCACCAACCTCTCCGGTGGTGAGAAGCGCCGCGTGGCCCTCTGCAAGCTGCTGCTGGAGGCCCCCGACCTGCTGCTCCTCGACGAGCCCACCAACCACCTCGACGCCGAGTCCGTGAACTGGCTGGAGCAGCACCTGGCCCAGTACAAGGGCGCCGTCGTGGCCGTCACCCACGACCGCTACTTCCTCGACAACGTCGCCGAGTGGATCCTCGAGCTCGACCGCGGCCGTGCCCACCCCTACGAGGGCAACTACTCCACCTACCTGGAGAAGAAGGCCGAGCGCCTCAAGGTCGAGGGCAAGAAGGACGAGAAGCGCGCCAAGCGCCTCAAGGAAGAGCTGGAGTGGGTCCGCTCCAACGCCAAGGGCCGCCAGGCCAAGTCCAAGGCCCGCCTCGCCCGCTACGAGGAGATGGCGGCCGAGGCCGACAAGATGCGCAAGCTCGACTTCGAGGAGATCCAGATCCCGCCGGGCCCGCGCCTGGGCTCGATCGTGGTCGAGGTCAACAACCTCTCGAAGGCGTTCGGCGACAAGGTCCTCATCGACGACCTGTCCTTCACGCTGCCGCGCAACGGCATCGTCGGCATCATCGGCCCCAACGGCGCCGGCAAGACCACGCTCTTCAAGATGATCCAGGGCCTGGAGGCCCCGGACTCCGGCGAGATCAAGGTCGGCGAGACCGTCAAGATCTCGTACGTCGACCAGGGCCGCGCCAACATCGACCCCAAGAAGTCCCTCTGGGCCGTCGTGTCGGACGAGCTGGACTACATCAACGTCGGCAACGTCGAGATGCCGTCCCGCGCGTACGTCAGCGCGTTCGGCTTCAAGGGCCCGGACCAGCAGAAGGCCGCCGGCGTGCTCTCCGGCGGTGAGCGCAACCGCCTGAACCTGGCGCTCACCCTCAAGCAGGGCGGCAACCTGCTGCTCCTCGACGAGCCCACCAACGACCTCGACGTCGAGACCCTCGGCTCGCTCGAGAACGCGCTGCTCGAGTTCCCGGGTGCGGCCGTGGTCGTCTCCCACGACCGCTGGTTCCTGGACCGGGTCGCGACGCACATCCTCGCCTACGAGGGCGAGTCGAAGTGGTTCTGGTTCGAGGGCAACTTCGAGTCCTACGAGAAGAACAAGGTCGAGCGGCTCGGCCCGGACGCCACCCGTCCGCACCGCGCCACCTACAAGAAGCTCACCCGGGGCTAGGCCGCAGCCATGGCCAGACACCACTACCGGTGCCCCCTCCGCTGGGCGGACATGGACGCCTTCGGGCACGTCAACAACGTCGTCTTCCTCCGCTACCTGGAGGAGGCGCGCATCGACTTCATGTTCCGCCTGGCGCCGGGGGAGGGCAGCGACTCCTTCACGGGCGGCTCCGTCGTGGCCCGTCACGAGATCGACTACAAGCTGCCCCTCGTGCACCGGCACGAGCCGGTGCTGATCGAGTCCTGGGTGACCCGCATCGGCGCCGCGTCGCTGACCATCCGCTACGAGGTCAAGGACGAGGCGACCGACGACACCCCGGAGACCGTCTACGTCCGCGCCGAGACGGTGGTCGTGCCCTACAACCTCGCCGAGGGGCGGCCTCGCCGCATCACGGCCGAGGAGCGGCACTTCCTCGAGCAGTACCTCGACACGCCCGGGGAAGCTCCGGCGGCCGCCGAAGGGCGCCTCGCGGCATGAACGGACAGCTGCGCCTCGCCGACCCCGGGGAGGCGGCGGACCTCGCCGCCTTCCTGGGCCGGCTGGTGCACTACGACCGCGCCGCCGCGGTCCGCCTGCAAGCGCGGGCGGGCGGCGGCGCGCTCGCCGTCTTCGGACGGCCGCCCTCCTTCGAGGTCCTGGCCATCCGCACCGCACGCCTCGCCGAGCCCCTCGCGACCCCGCTGGACGTCACCGTCTCGGCGGGCGAGCTGCTGGAGGCCGTCGACGAGGACGGCGCCGCCGTCACCGTCCCCGCCGCCGTCACCGGCCCGCCCTGGGCGGGCGTCCTGCCGCCCCGCGGCGGCTGGCGGCCGGTCCCCGGCCTGCCCGGCCCCGAGGCGGTACGGGCCGCCGTGGCCGCCGCCGTCGCCGAGTTCCGGGCCCGTGACGAGGCCCTGCCCCCGCAGCACCGGACCCGCTCCGAGCGGGACCGCATCGGCCGCGAGATCTGGTCGCGGACCCTGGGCGACACCGAACTGCCGCTGCGCGCCGTGCACGCCGCCCAGTCGCTGGGCTTCCTGCGGCCGGTACGCGCCACCGTGCCCGCCGGCGCCCCCGCCGCGGGCGGTCCCGCCCCGGTGGCCCTGTTCGCCTCCGGCGGCTGGCTCCGGCTCAGCACCCCGTACGGGTCCGTCGCCACCCGCCGCCCCGGCGGCACCGGAGGGCTGGGCACCCTCCAGGTACGGCCGGTCTGAGCACGCCGGGGACTATCCCGGCGTGTTGATCATCGAGGCGGCCGCGTAGGTCAGGTACCGCCACAGCTGCGCCTCGTGTTCCGGCGCCAGGCCCAGCTCGTCCACCGCCACGCGCATGTGGCCCAGCCACGCGTCGTGCGCGGCCGCGTCCACCTGGAACGGCGCGTGCCGCATGCGCAGCCGCGGGTGTCCCCGGTCGCGGCTGTACGTCGTCGGGCCGCCCCAGTACTGCATCAGGAACAGCGCGAACCGCTCCTCGGCGGGCCCGAGGTCCTCCTCCGGGTACATCGGGCGCAGCAGCGGGTCCCCCGCGACCCCCTGGTAGAAGCGGTGGACCAGGCGACGGAAGGTCTCCTCACCGCCGACCTGCTCGTAGAAGGTCGTCTCCTGCACCGTGCTCTGCGGATCGTCATTCACCAGACCATCGTCTCAGACGCCCGGACGGAGGACGCCGGCCCCGGGACGGCCGGCGACGGCCCCCGCCGCGAGGTCGCCTCCGGGGCCCGCCCGCAGCACAGTGGAGACATGAGCACGGCGAAGGCCGGGGAGAGGGACCAGCGCGCGGTCGCGCACGCCGCCCAGGTACGGGAACTCGCAGCCGCCGGGGTGCTGGAGGACCCGGCCTGGCGGGCGGCGTTCGCCGCCGTGCCCCGGCACCTGTTCGTGCCGTACTTCTGGACCGGCCGCGGAGCCGGCCACGAGCGGCTGTGGGCACAGGACCCGGACCCCGAGCGCAGGGCCCGCTGGCTGCGCGGGGTGTACACCGACGCCCCGCTGGCGACGAGGCTGCGCGACGGCGAGCTGGTCTCCTCCAGCAGCCAGCCCTCCCTGATGGCGAAGATGCTGCACGCGCTGGAGGTGCGCGACGGGCACGACGTGCTGGAGATCGGTACCGGAACCGGCTACAACGCGGCCCTGCTCTGCCACCGGCTCGGCGACGAGCACGTCACCACGGTGGACCTGGACGAGGAGATCACCGAGTCGGCACGCTCCCACCTGGCGCTGCTCGGCTACCGGCCCGCCGTCGTCACCGGGGACGGGGCGCGCGGCTGTCCCGCCCGGGCGCCCTTCGACCGGATCCTGGTGACCTGCACCCTGCCGCTGATCCCGCCCGCCTGGCTGGGCCAGTGCCGGCCGGGGGCGCGGATCCTGGCTCCGCTGTCGACCGGGCTGATCGCGCTCACCGTCCGGGACCCCGCCTTCGCGGAGGGCCGCTTCCTGCACACCTCCGCGTACTTCGTCCCGCTGCGCGGCGCCACGGCCGCGCCGGGACCCCCGGGGGCGACCGGGCCGCTGCACGGGATCCCGTACGAACTGGTGGAGAACGAGCGCTTCCAGTTCCTGCTGATCCTGACGGCGGGCGTGCTCCACCCCCGCGAGGCGCTCGACCTGTGGCGCGGCGAGGGCCGCCCGGCGCGCGAGCGGTTCGGCGTCACCGTCACCCCGGAGGGGCAGTGGGCCTGGCTCGACGATCCCCAGGGGCCCTACGTGTGGCCCCTGGGGGAGGAGAGCTGAGCGGACCGGGCTATCCGCGGCGGACGGTGATGGTGGTCCAGGCACCGACGTGGACGCGGTCGCCGTCGGCGAGGGGCACCGGGACGTACGGCTGGATGGGCTCCTCGCCGCCGTTGATGGTGGTGCCGTTGGTGGAGTTCTGGTCGACCACGGCCCAGGTCAGGTCCGGCTGCTGCACGAGCACGGCGTGCTGGTGGGAGACACCGGGGTCCTCCGGCGGCACGGACAGGTCGATGTCCGGGGACTCGCCCGTGGAGGCGCGGCGGCGGCCGATGGTGATCTGGCCCCCGGAAAGCGGAATGTGCAGTTCCGGGGAGTAGGCGGGCAGGTTCAGGGCGGCGGCCTCGGGACCGCTGCGCCGCATCATCGCCGTGAAGTACGAACGGTCGGGGCCGATCGTCGCCGACCAGGAGGCGCCGCCGGCCGGCTCGGGGGCGGGCTCCTGCCGTGCCGGCTCCGGCTCCGCGTACTCGGCCCGCGCGTACTCGGCGGGCGGCTGGTGGCCGGGCGGCGGGGCGGGCCGCTGGTACTCCCGCTCCACCGGCTGCGGCGGAGCGGGCCGTTCCGGCGCGGGCGGCTGGAGCAGCCAGTCGTCCTCGCCCTGGAGCGGCTCCGCCGGGCGGTTGACCCGCGACGGCCGGGAGCCCTGGTAGTCGAAGTGGTCCTGGGAGAAGACCGGCTGGGGCGGAACCGGCGGCGGGGGCGGGGGCGTCGGGGTACCGACCGTGCCCGGGCCGGCCTCCGCCCCGTACGGGGTCGCCGTGCGGGTGAGGAAGTTGTACCGGCACTCCTCGCAGAAGGGGGCCATGGCCTCGCGCGGGGTCCTGCACCGCGGGCACAGCTCGGCCTGCGCGGTCGGCTCTCCGCTGGCGGGCGGGTAGCCGTAGCCGTGGGAAGGTGCCGCGGAGGTGCCCGCGGGGGCGGCCATCCGGTGGCCGCAGACCTCGCACCAGTCGTCGGAGGCGGACTGGTGGCCGTTCGGGCAGGTCGGCATCGCGGCGGCTCCCCCTTCTCCCTGCGTCATCGCGTCAGGCTTCTTCTCAGGTCTTCTTCACTCGGACGGTCTGCGTCGAACGCGTCTCAAGGGTCATCTCGTCGGCATCGGCGACCTTCGCCTTCAGCCGCACAGTACCCGCCACCGCGTCCACGACATCCACCACCTTCGCGAGCAGTTTCGCGGTGTCGGCGTTGCCGGAGGCGCTCGCCAGCTGCACGGCACGGCCGAGTTTCGCCGTCGCGTTGTCGACATCGCCCATTTTGCGGGCCTCCAGCCCCTGCTGGATGGCCTCCGCGAGCTCCGCCTGCCCCGTGTAGTGCGCCACCTGCGGGCTGATGGCCGTCGAAGCGGCCAGGTCGTCCGTCCACACCGCCCGGACCAGCCCCTGCGCGAGCGGCGGACGCGGCTCGCCGTCCGGCCCGGGCAGGACGAGCGAGGCACGGGCGGCCAGCATCTCCTGGCCCACGGAACCGCCGGGCACCCGGACGCACACGTGGTACTCGCGGGACTCGTCGCCCCAGGAGCCCGTCGGGTAGTCCCCGGCGCGCGGACCCGCCGCGGTGCGGCGGCCCGTCAGGTCCTGGACGGCGGGCGAGACCTGCTTGACGTACTGGACCTCCGCGCCGACCGGGGTCCACAGGCGCAGCGCGACGTCCGCGACCTCCTTGCCCATGACCTTCTCCATCATGCGCGTGAAGTCCTCGGCGAGACGGGCCGGATCCGCGACGATGTCGGCGGAGCCGAGCAGCGCGCTCGCGATGCCCGTCACCTCCTTCACCTCCCAGTCCGTGCCCACTCCGCGCGCGTCGCAGGTGAAGCGGCCGGCGCAGGCCTCGAGGGTGGCGCGCAGCACCGCCGGGTCCTCGTGCTCGTTGCGGCCGTCGGTGAGCAGGATGCCGTGCCGGATCGGGGCCGGGGTCCGGCGCAGCAGGCCGTCGGCGAGGCGCAGCCAGGTCCCGATGGCCGTGCCGCCGCCGGCGTGCAGGCCGCGCAGGGCCTCCTTGGCCTGGGCGCGGGTGGCCGGTCCGGCGGTGGCGAGGCCGCCCCGGCCCGGGTAGACCTCCTTGGCCTCGTGCGTGCCGGCGATCACGGCGAAGGCGGTGCCGTCGCGGAGGGTGTCGATCGCGGCGGCGGTGGCCTCGCGGGCGCCGCGCATCTTGTCGGGCGGGTACTCCATGGAGCCGGAGCAGTCCACCATGATCACGACGGCCGCGTCCTGGCCGGGCGCGTACGCGGCGGTGGCCGTGGCTCCGCCGCTGGAGGTGACCGTCACGATGGCGTGCACGTCGCGCCCGCCCGCGGGCAGGAACTCGTTCTGGTACACCTCCACGCTGAAGCGGGGGGCGCTCGGTTTGGCGAAGTTCGCCATCGGTTGGACTCCTCCTCCGGGCCGGCTGGGTCGGGCGGTCAGCCCTGGGGGCGGACCTGCGGTTCCGCTTCGGGTTCCGCTTCGGGCCGCGCGGGTGCTTCCGCATGTGCCTCCGGCAGCGCCGCGGGCGGCGCCTCCACCGGGTCGCCGAAGGGCACGACCGCGACCGTGATGTTGTCGTGGCCGCCCCCGTCCAGGGCGTGCCCGACCAGGACCCGCGCGCTGTGCAGCGGCCGCGCGGCGGCGTCCGCCGGCAGGAGCCGGGCCATCTCCCGCGCGGACTCGGCGTAGTTCCACAGGCCGTCGGTGCAGACGACCACCACGCCGGGGTGGTCCGGTCTGAAGCTGGCGGTGTGCGGTTCGAGGTCGTACGCGTCCGCCCCGAGCCAGCCGGTGATGGCGTGGGCCCGGACGTCGGCGTAGGCCTCGGCCTCTCCCATCAGGCCCGCCGCGACCATCTGGGCGGCCCAGGAGTCGTCCTCGGTGAGCCGGCGGGCGAGGGCGGCGCGGTCGTCCGGCACCCAGTAGGCGCGGCTGTCGCCGACCCAGCCGATGGTCAGCACACCGCCGCTGACGACGGCCCCGACGAGCGTGCAGGCGGGCGCGTTCTGCGCGCCGGGCGCCGGCGGGGCGAGGGCGGTCACCGCGGCGGCCGCCGCGAGGATCGCCCCGTGCATGGCCTCGACCGGGTTGGTGCCGCGCGGGAGGGCTTCGAGGAGCGCTTCGTTGGCGGCGCCGGCGGCGGCGGCCGACGCCTCGTCGGGGCGGCTGGCGGAGGAGACGCCGTCGCAGACGATGGCGACGGTGGCCGCGGAGCCGTCGGGCAGGGCCGTGGCCGACACGGCGAAGGAGTCCTCGTTGCGGTGGTGGCGCAGGCCGCGGTCGCTGACGGCGGCGACGCTGCAGAGCTCCTCCTCCAGGTGGTCCCGCTCCCGGGGCTGCGCGTGGCCGCAGTGCTCGCAGTACCCGTCGGTGTCCACCTGCCCGGCGCGGCAGGCGACGCAGGTCCGGCCCTCGCCCTGCGGGGTGCCGGACGGGGTCTCCCGCGCGGCGCCGCCGTACGGCTCCTCGGGCGCGGTGCCGGGCGGGTCGTGGCGGACACCGCCGCCGCCCGCGTACGGGTCTGCGTGCGCGGCGCCGCCGTACGGGTCTCCGTGCGGGCCGTCCTGAGCGGCGCCGCCGTACGGGGCTTCCCGCCCGCCGCCTCCGTACGGTTCCCCGGGCGCGGCGGAGGCCCAGGGGGCGTCCGGCCCGGTTTCCCCCTCCCATCCGGGCGCGGGCACCCCGTACCCGGCGGGGCCGGCGGGGCCCGGGACGGCGTGGTGCGCGGCTCCGGCCGGGACGGGGACCGGCGCGGCGGCACCGGGTGCGGCGGGGACGCCGGGGCCGGGCCGCTCCGGGGCCACGGCCGCCGGGGCTTCGGCGGGGCCGGACGCCGGGGGCTCGTACCCGGCCCGGTCCGCCGCGCCCCGGGCGGGGGTGACCGGGAGGGTCGGGGTGGGATCCGCAGCGGGGGGCGTGGCGGAAAGCGCGTATCCGCACACGCCGCAGAAACGGTCACCCTCCTCCAGGGGCTCCGCGCAGCTGGGGCAGCCCGACGGCCGATGCATCGACATCACTCACACCCACGTCCGGGGACGGAAACGGTTTGCCCGTTCCACCAGTTCGATCCGCTCCTCGCCCCGCTGCGCCAGCCGGGCGAGGACGCGGTAGGAGCGTTCCAGGCCGAAGCGCAGCCCCCGCTCGTCGAGTTGACTGCCGAGCAGCGAGGTCCGGCCGGGGTCGGCACCCCGGCTACCCGACAGTACCCAGTCCAGGGCGGAGCCCAGGACCTCCGTCGCCAGCCGCTCCTGCCGCTCCGGGTCCAGGCCGAACCGCCGCAACGCCTCGACCTGGTCGGAAGCCGCCGCGAGGTCGGCCAGCAGCTCCTCCTGCGGGGAGCGGTCGCGCAGGCGTGCCCGTACGGCCGCCACCCGTGCGGCGGTGTAGTGGATCGACGCCTCCGGTACGGATTCCAGGGTGCGCACCGCCGCCTCCCGGTCGCCGGCCGCCAGCTGGACCCGGGCCAGCCCGAAGGCCGCGCTCACGAACCCCGGGTCGGTGATCCACACGAGCCGGTAGTACTCGGCGGCGTTGTCCAGCTGCCCCAGGATCTCCGCGCACAGCCCGAGAGCCAGCTTCGGCGCGGGCTCGCCCGGGAAGGCGTCGTAGACGGCGTCGAAGGACAGGGCCGCCGTCCCGTCGTCCCCCGTGGCCAGGGAGGCTATGCCGCGCGCCCACACCACCCGCCAGTCGTCCGGGTACCGGGCCTCCAGCTCGGCCAGGGCGTCACCCGCGACGGCCAGTTCGCCCAGCTCGAGCCGGGCGCGCAGTTCCCGCAGGCGCAGTTCGACGGAGTCGGCCGGCGCCGCGCCGAGGGCGCCCAGCAGGTCGGCGGGGGCGGAGGCGAGCAGACCGGCGAGGAAGCCGGCGTTGGGGTCGGCGGGGTCCACCAGCGGCACCGGCAGGGCCAGGGCGGTGTCGCGGGCGTCGAGGGCCGCGAGCCCGGCGCCCGCCGGCGGCGGCGTACGCGGAGCCGGGGGCGGCGGGAGCGCGTGCGCGGGGGCCGCCGGCGCCTGCCGGGGCCCGGGCACGGCGGCCCCGGCGACGTGCGTGGCGGTGGTCCCGAGCGCGGGCAGCGCCGCGCCGCCTCCCGTGGGGGAGGCTCCGGCGTGCGCAGCGGGCACGGCGGCGGCCCCGGCCAGAAGGGCCCGGCCCGGCACACCGGCCGGAACGGACGCCGGACCGTGCGCGCCGCCCGGCCCGTGCAGCGCCGCCGGACCGTGCAGCGCCGCCGGACCCGCGCCCGTGCCCTGCCCGGGAACCGCCGCGGACACCGCGCCCGCCGGGAACACCGCCCCGGCCGCCCCGGCCGCACCCGCCGCCCCGGCCGCACCCGCAGCACCCGCCGCGGCCGCCCTTCCGGTGCGCCGGCCGAACAGCCCGCCCCGGCCGGGGGCCACGGACCGCACCCCCAGCCGGGACACCTCCGCCCCCGGCGCGTCCGCGTACAGCTGGGTGTCCGGAACCCGCAGTTCCGGCCCGAAGAGCGTCGACAGCTGCGGCCGCGGCCGGCCCGTCTGCAACGCGACCACCTCCCGCAGCACACCCGTCAGCTGGTCCGCCATCTCCTGCGCGGACGCGAACCGCCGCCCCGGATCCGGATCGGTCGCCCGTACCAGCAGCCGGTAGAAGGACTCGTACCGCTGGAACACCTCGATGTGCTCCGGATCCGGCAGCGAGTCCACGAACACGTTCGTGTAGCCCTGGAAGTCGAAGGTCAGCACCGCCAGGGTGCGCGCCACCGTGTACAGGTCCGAGGCCACCGAGGGGCCCAGCTCCGCCACCTCCGGCGCCTGGTAGCCCACCGTGCCGTAGATGGCCGACTCCTCGTCGTCCATCCGCCGGACCGCGCCCATGTCGATCAGCTTCAGCTGGTCCTGCTGCTGGATCGCGTTGTCGACCTTGAAGTCGCAGTACAGCAGGTTGCGGCTGTGCAGGTGCCCCAGGGCCTCCAGCGCCTCGATCCCGTACGCGCACGCCTGCTCGACCGGCAGCGGATCGCGCCGCCCGTCCGGCCGGCGCCGCTCGTTGGCGATCTCCTTCAGCGACTTGCCGCCCACGTACTCCATGACGATGTACCCGTCCAGCGAACCGGTCCGCTGGTCCAGGTGCTCCACGAAGTTGTAGATCCGCACGATGTTGGAGTGCTCGATCTCCGCGAGGAAGCGCCGCTCGGAGATCGCCGCCTCCATCGCGTCCTGGTCCCCGGTGTCGAGCAGGCCCTTGAGCACCACCCATCGGTCCGACACCGCCCGGTCCACCGCCAGGTAGACCCAGCCGAGCCCACCGTGCGCGAGGCAGCCCGCCACCTCGTACTGGCCGTGCACCACGTCACCGGCGCGCAGCTTCGGCACGAAGGAGTAGGGGTGCCCGCACTTGGTGCAGAAGCCCTCCGTGCGCCCCGGCCGGTCCCCGCGCGCCCGGCCCACCGGAGCCCCGCAGTCCGAGCGCGAGCAGAACCGCTTGCGCTCCGGCACCTCCGGGTTCTCCAGCACCGCCGCCGACGGATCCGGACGCGGCACCTCCGGCACGCTGACCAGCCCCGCGCCCAGCCGGCTGCGCCCCGACGAGGACGCGGCCGAGCCCGAACTGCGCACCGACACCGACCGGCTGGACGCGCTGCCGGCCAGCGCACGCGACAGCCGGCCCGACACCGAACGGCGCGAGGAGGAGGAGCGCGAGGACCGCGAGGAACGGGCCGAGGCCGAGGAACGGCCGGAACCGCGCGAACCCGCCGAGCCCCGGGAGTCGCCGTGCCGGGCGGCGCTCGTCATCCCCGTCGGCGGCGACACCAGCTCCTCCGCCCCCGCGGCGACCGCACCCACCGGCGCCAGCCCGCAGGTGTCGCAGTAGAGCCCGCCACCGCCCATGTCCTCGTACGCGCCCGGGCAGCCGGGGCGAAGGCAGGGCGTTCCGATCGGGGTCATGCCTCCTCCTCCCCCGGCCGCGCGGGCCGGTGTTCCTGCGGCGCCAGGGCCTCCGCCGTCGCCTGCTGGTAGCGCCGGACCGCCTGCTCCGCGGCCCGCAGGTCGCAGGGCGCGCTCCACAGCATCCGCCGGGCCGCGTCGTACCGCTCGGTCAGCAGCGGGTCCTCGGCCATGCCGTGCCGGGCCGCCTTCGCCTTGTACGCGTCGAGCCGCCCGCGCAGCTCGGCCCGCACCGCCAGGGGCGCCGTCACCGCCGTCAACGATTCACGGGCCCGCCGGAGTTCCTCCTCGGCCCGGTCCTCCAGCGCGTCCAGCAGCGGGGACAGCCGGTGCCACTGCGACCGCCGCCGGTACTCGGCCGCCGCCGCCAGCTGCTCCTGCAGGGCCGTCGGCGGGCCGCTGACCGCCGGAACCTCCGACGCCGCGATCTTCGCCAGCACCTCGCCGCGCGCCGTCCGCGCCTCCGCCAGGGTCCGGTCGGCACGCGACAGCAGGTCCCGTACCCCGATCAGCCGCTGCTCCGCGTCCTGCCGCACCGTCAGGACCGCCTCGACCTCGCGGCGTACGTCGTCCAGCGCGCGCGCCGCCCGGTCGTAGCGGGCGGTGTCCGGACGGCCCCCGCCCGGGGCGGAACTGCCCGCCGCCGGCACCCAGAAGGCCAGCGGGTCGGCGATCACCGCCTCCCGCAGCTGCGTCAGCTCGGCCGTGATCTCCTCCAGGTCGTCCCCCGAGGGGTGCTCGCCCGGCCGGACCCCCACCGAGTGCGCCAGCGAACGCGTCCGGTGCAGCTCGGCGGCGAGCAGGTCGATCCGCGCGGGCAGCGCCGACCACACCGCGTCGGCGGCGACCACCACGTCCAGGGCGGACGCGTACAGCTCGTTCATCCGGGCCACCAGCTCGGCCAGGGAGAAGCGCTCCGCCAGCGCCGCGCCCTCCACCCCGGCCCCGGCGATCGTCACCCCGGGCCCGCGCAGCCGCTCCGTCAGCTCGGCCAGGTCCTCCCGGCTCGGCCAGCGGCGCCGCTCCCGGATCTCCTGGGCGGCGGCCAGGGCCCCGCTGTAGGCGTCGAAGTACGTCCACAGCCGGGTCACCGACGCGTCGGCGGCGGCCCACCGCTCCTTGGTGACCCCGCTCAGCGCGGCCCCCTCCAGCAGTCGCCGCCCCGCGTGGTCCTGGAGCGCGAGCAGGGAGGTCTCGACGGCCTCGTGCTCCGCGCCCAGGCGGGCCAGCGCCCGGTCGACGTCGTCCCGGTCCATCACCGCCGGCCCCGCCCCCGGCAGGGGCGCACGGAGCCCGCTCGGATGGTGCCGGCCCGTACGGGGCCCGCTCGGGTAGGGCTCGCTCACGTACCGCTCCGAATCCGCCATGTTCCTCAGCCGTCCCGGTACTTGGGGGCCGGCGGCACGCCGGCCCCCGGAAGGACGTCCTCGAAGTGCTTCCGGTAGGAGGTGGCCCACGGACTCTGGTCACCGCCCGCCCGGAAGTTCTCCAGCACCTTGTTCACCCGGCGCACCAGGTCGGAGGCGCCCTTGTTCATCGCCACCCCGTAGAACTCGCGGGTGAAGGGCGCCCCGACCAGCTGGACCGACGGGTCCTGCGCCGCCTGCCCGGCGGCCAGCGCGTTGTCCGTGATGATCCCGTCCACCTCGCCCAGCTGGAGCCGCACCAGGCAGTCCAGCTGGTTCGGCACCGACACCCCGACCGACCCGAACGACTGGGACCTCAGGGCCGACTCCGCCGTGGAACCGGCCGCCGTGCAGATGCGGCGGCCCTTCAGCGAGGCGTCGTACCCGGTGATCGGCGAGCCCTTGGGGGCCAGCACCTGCTGGCCGGCCTCGAAATAGGCCGTCGAGAAGGCCACGTCCTCCAGGCGCTTGCAGTTGATCGTCATGGTCCGCACGACGATGTCGACCCGGCCCTCCTGGAGCGCCGGGACGCGCTGACTGGTCGGGATGGCCCGGTAGATGACCAGGTCCTCACTGCCCAGGATGTCCTTCGCTATCGCCTTCACCAGGTCGATGTCGAAACCGTCCAGGCGGCCGTCCGGATTGCGGTAGCCCCACTTGAAACTGTTCTGGTCCACGCCCGCCACGAGCTTGCCCGCCCTGCGGATCCGCTCGATCGCCGGGCCGTCCAGGCCCGACGGGCGCAGGCTGGCCTCCGGGTCCTGGCAGGTGTCGGCCGGCTGGTACGGGGCCGCGGCCACCGGAGCCGGCTCGCGGACCGCCGCGGGCCCGCCCGGCGGCGGGGACCCGGCCGGCGGCAGCAGCACTGCCGCCGCCGTCACCCCGCAGGCAGCGGCCATGGCACTGACCCCGCCCCAGCCGCGCAGCCGGCCCGCCGCGTGCCGCACCCGGGCCGCGCCGGACGGCCGCGGCACGGCGCCCTCCGCCTCCCGCGGCGTCCCGTCCGGCTCGTACGCCCCGTCCGGCTCGTTCGGCTCCGGCCGTGTCCCTCGTATCCGCATCGATCTCACCTGTACTCCGAAAGCCTGCGGCCGATGCCGAGGAGGGCCGCCGCCGCGCCGGCGACCGCCAGCGCCGCCGCGCCCGTCACCAGCCCGCTCAGCGCGCCGAGCCCGTCCCGGGCGGCCAGGGTGAACTGCTTCTGCTCATGGGCCACGGCCCGCTCCAGGGAGGCGTCCACCGTGTCGAAGGAGGCCCCGCTGCTGTCCTTGTGCCGCTCGTCCCCGATGACCCGCAGCAGCGCCTGCTCGTAGTCGCCCTTCATATCGGCGTCCCGGGCCGCCGCGTGCCGCTGCTTCCACTGCGCCACACCCGCGACGGCCTTCGAGACCGGCTCCCGGCCGCTCCCGTCGTCCGCCAGCCGCAGCGCCCGCGCCAGACCCGCGTCGAGCTGCTTCATGTTCTTCTCGTGATCCACGTCGTACTTGTCGGACTTCTTGTCCTCGGCCAGTACGGCGCCCCGCGCGATCAGCGTCAGGTTCTCGCTCGCCCGCGCCTGGAGCGAGGCGATCCGGGCGTCGTTGAGCACCTTCAGGGACTCCTGCCCGTCCGCCCTCGCCTCGCCCAGCCCGGCCCGCGCCACCGACTGCCCCACCGTCAGCCACAGCAGCGCCACCGCCGCCGCGGCCGTCGCCGCCAGCAAGCCGTGGTTGAAGACCCGGTTGGTCCGCCGGTAGGAGCGCCGCTGCGCCCACACCAGGGCGCCCAGCGCGAGCACGCCCGCGGCCGTCGCCGCCACCGGCCAGGACCGGGCCTCGTCGTAGTCCGTGTACAGCCGGCCCGTCTCCGCCTCGTACAGCCGCTGGGCCGCGGGCAGCAGCACCGTGCTCATCTGCTCGTTGGCGTGGCGCAGGTAGGCGCCGCCCAGCGGCAGGCCCTGCCGGTTCGTCGCCCGGGCCTGCTCGATCAGCCCGGTGTAACGGGGCAGCTGCTCGCCGAGCAGCGCTATCTCCTTGCGCGACTCCCCGCCCGCCCCGGTGTTGGCGGCCGCGCTCACCAGAAGCCGGGAGGCGTTCGCGATGTCCTTCTCGTAGCGCTGGCGGACCTCCCGGGGCTCCTGGGCACCCGCGAGGAAACCGCTGGAGGAGGCCGTGTCGGCATCGGCCAGGGAGCGGTAGATGCTCGCCGCGTCCGCGCTCAGCGGCTGGCTGCGGCCGACCACGTCCTCCGCGGCCGCGACCCGGCCGGAGACCTCCCACACCGTCACCGCGCCGAACAGGACGACCAGGGCGGCCACGACCGCACCGATGATCCGCAGCCGGCCCGGCTCGGTCGTCGCCGCGGCGCGCAGCCGCTCCACGCCCTCCGCCCAGGCGGTACCGCGCCCTTGCGGCGCGGGCGGTCTCCCGGCCGGTCCGGCGGGCGCCCCGGAGGTACCGCCCCCGGGCGCCGGCGCGCGTGTCGTGATGGCCACCGTGACCTCCCCCTCGGTCCCTCTGCTCCGCAGCAGTATGGCCGTACGGGCGCCCGGCCACAGCACCCGGTGCCCGATCTTGGACGATCCCCCCTCCCGGGCCGTCCCGGCCGTCGCCCCGCCTGCTCCTACCCCTGCGGATCCCCCCGTCACCCTGCACCGCCGATACCCGTCCCCGTCAATACGCCTCAGCGGCCCCCCGTGGTTCCTGCCACCTCGGTGCCCGGCGCGAGTTCACTCGAACGGGTAAGCAGCCTCGCCGCGGCCCCGGCCGGCGCGCCCAGGGCGTCCAGCCCCAGCAGGGCGGCCCCCAGCACCGGCGGGGCGGTGACCACCGACACCCGGGCCCGGGGCGCGCGGACGGCCAGCAACTCCTCGATGCGGCCGTTCAGCTGCGGGTGCCGGGCCGCGAGCACACCGCCGCCCAGCACCACCGGCACCTCCCGCTCCAGCAGCCCGAGCCGCTCCAGGGCCACCGAGGCCATCGCCACCACCTCGTCGGCCTGCCGCTCCACGAGCGCCGAGGCCACCGGATCCCCCGCCGCCGCCACCGCGAACAGCACCGGCACCAGCTCGTGCAGCCGTTCCCGGGCCAGCGCGCCCAGATGCGCCGCCTCGATCAGCGCGGCCATCGACGCCAGCCCGAAGTGCGCGGGCAGGGCCGTCGCCAGAGCCGTCGGCCCGCCCCGCCCGTCCTCGGCCCGCGCCGCCCACCACAGGGCCTCCTGCGCCAGGCCGCCCCCGCCGCCCCAGTCCCCGGAGATCTGCCCGAGGGCGGGGAAGCGGGCGGTGCGCCCGTCGGGCAGCATGCCCACGCAGTTGATGCCCGCCCCGCAGACCACGGCGACCCCGAACGGGGTTTCCACCCCCGCCCGCAGGATCGCGAAGGTGTCGTTGCGCACCTCCGTGGCCGCGCCCCAGCCGCGCGCCGCGACCGCCTCCGTGAGCCGGCGTTCCTCCACCGGCAGGTCCACGTTGGCCAGACAGGCCGAGACCCGGGCCGCACGCGGCACCCCGGGGAGCCCGGCGGCCGCGGCCGCCGCCGAGACGGCCTCCGCGAGCACGTCCACGGCCGCCTCCACACCGGTCCGGGGCGGCTGGAAGCCCCCGGCGCGTCCGGTGCCGAGGACCGTGCCGTCGGCGGCGACGAGCACGGCGTCGGTCTTGCTGTTGCCCGCGTCGATCGCGAGCACGGCCGGGGCGGGCCGGCCGGCCGGGGCGGGCGGGCCGGCCGGGGCGGGCGGGCCGGCCGGGGCGCCGGGGACGGCTACGCCCACGGCAGGTGCTCCTTGTTGTGCGCGAGCAGCCGGTCGGTCAGCCCCTCGGCCAGGTCGTACTGCCCGACGAGCGGATGCGCGAGGAGGGCCTTGAGGACCCGCTCGCGCCCGCCGCGCAGGGCGGCGTCCAGCGCCAGGTCCTCGTACGCGCCGACGTGCGCGACCAGCCCGGCGTACAGGGGGTCGAGCCGGGGCACGGGCAGCGGGACCGGCCCGTCGCCGCCGACCCGCGCCTGGACCTCGATCACCGCGTCGTCCGCGAGGAAGGGCAGCGTCCCGCCGTTGCGGGTGTTGACCACCTGGACGGACGGCCCGCCGCCGAGCAGGGCCGCCGCGAGGTCGACGGCCGCCTCCGAGTAGAAGGCACCGCCCCGCCGGGCCAGCAGCGCGGGCTTCTCGTCGAGCGCGGGGTCCGCGTACAGGGCGAGGAGTTCCCGCTCCATCGCGGCGACCTCGGCGGCCCGCGAGGGCTTCTCGCCGAGTTCCCGTACCACCTGGTCGTGGGCGTAGAAGTAGCGCAGGTAGTACGAGGGCACCACGCCGAGCCGGTCCAGCAGCGCCCGCGGCAGGCGCAGGTCGGCGGCGACGGCGTCCCCGTGCTCGGCCAGCAGGCGCGGCAGCGCGTCCGCACCGTCCGGGCCGCCGAGGCGCACCCCGAGTTCCCAGGTCAGGTGGTTGAGGCCGACGTGGTCGAGGTGGACCTCGGCGGGCGCCACGCCCAGCAGTCCGGCGAACTTCCGCTGGAAGCCGATGGCGACGTTGCACAGCCCGACCGCCTTGTGCCCGGCCCCGAGCAGGGCCCGGGTGACGATCCCGACCGGGTTGGTGAAGTCGATGATCCAGGCGTCCGGGGCGGCCCGGCGGACCCGCTCGGCGATGCCGAGGACCACCGGGACGGTCCGCAGGGCCTTGGCGAGCCCGCCCGCGCCGGTGGTCTCCTGGCCGACACAGCCGCATTCCAGGGGCCAGGTCTCGTCCTGGAGCCGGGCCGCCTGCCCGCCGACGCGCAGCTGGACCAGTACCGCGTCGGCGCCGGCCACGCCCGCGTCCAGGTCGGAGGTGGTGGTGACGCGCCCCGGATGGCCCTGGCGGGCGAAGATGCGCCGGGCGAGGCCGCCGACCAGCTCCAGCCGTTCGGCGGCGGGGTCGATCAGTGCGAGTTCGCCGACGGGCAGGGTGTCGCGCATCCGCGCGAAGCCGTCGACCAGTTCGGGCGTGTAGGTGGAACCGCCGCCCACCACTGCGAGTTTCATCGGGATCAGCCTTTCACGCCGGTCAGGGTGACTCCCTCGACGAACGCCTTCTGGGCGAAGAAGAAGAGGACGATCACCGGGGCCATGACGAGCGCCGTCGCCGCCATGGTGAGGTTCCAGTTGGTGTGGTGCGCTCCCTTGAAGGACTCCAGGCCGTAGCTGAGGGTCCAGGCGGCCGGGTTGTCGGAGGCGTAGATCTGGGGGCCGAAGTAGTCGTTCCAGGCGTAGAAGAACTGGAACAGCGCGACGGCCGCGATCCCCGGCCTGGCCATGGGCACCACGACGCGGAGCAGGACGCGGACCTCGCCGCAGCCGTCCAGGCGGGCCGCGTCCAGGTACTCGTCGGGGATGGTCAGCAGGAACTGGCGCAGCAGGAAGACGGCGAAGGCGTCGCTGAACGCCAGCGGCACGATCAGCGGCCACAGGGTGCCGGACAGGTCGAGCTGCTTCGCCCAGAAGAGGTACATGGGGATGACGACCGCCTGGGGCGGCAGCATCATCGCGGCGATCACCAGCAGCAGCGCGAACCGCCGGCCGCGGAAGCGGAACTTGGCGAGGGCGTAGGCGACGGGCAGCGAGGAGACCACGGTCAGCACGGTCCCGAGCCCCGCGTACAGCAGGGTGTTGCGCCACCAGGTCAGGAAGCCGGGGGTGTGCCAGACCTGCGCGTAGTTGCCCCACTCCCAGGTGCGCGGCCACAGCTCCCGGGTCAGGGCCTGCTGGTCGCCCATCACGGAGGTGAGGAGGAGGAAGACGAACGGGAGGACGAAGAACAGGGCGGCGGCGACGGCCAGGGCGTGCACCCCGACCCAGTGGAGCACGGCCTTGCGGTGGTGGCGCATCTCAGTCACCGGCTCCGATCAGTCCGCCCCGGCGGCGCATCAGGAGCGCGGTGAAGACCATGGAGAGGGCGAACAGCACCAGGGCCAGGACGGAGGCGGAGCCGTAGTCGAAGCGCTGGAAGCCGAGGTTGTAGACGGTCTGGGGGAGGGTCAGCGTGGACTTGTCGGGGTAGCCCGGCTCGATCTGCTGTCCCGGGCCGCCGATCCTCCCGGCGGCGGTCTTCGCGGCGATGAGCGGCTGCGTGTAGTACTGCATGGCCTGGATGACCCCGGTGACCACGGCGAAGAGGACGACGGGGGAGATGTTCGGCAGGGTGATGTGCCGGAAGCGGGCCCAGGCGCCGGCCCCGTCCAGCTCGGCGGCCTCGTACTGCTCCTTCGGTACGTCGAGCAGCGCGGCCATGAAGATCACCATCAGGTCGCCGGCCCCCCACAGCGCGAGGACGGTGAGCGCGGGCTTGGACCAGGCCGCGTCGGTGAACCAGCCGGGCGCCGGCAGGCCGGCGGCTTCGAGCAGGGTGTTGACGGGACCCGTGCCCGGGTTGAGGAGGAAGACGAAGGAGAGGGTCGCGGCCACCGGCGGGGCCAGGCAGGGCAGGTAGAACAGGGTCCGGAAGAGACCGGCACCGGTCTTGATCCTGGTGACGAGCAGGCCGACGCCGAGCCCGAAGACGACCCGGCAGCTCACCATGACCGCGACGAGCCACAGCGTGTTGCGCATCGCCGGCCAGAAGAGCGGATAGTCGCAGAAGACGTAGCGCCAGTTGTCCAGGCCGTTGAAGACGGGGGCGCGGAAGCCGTCGTACCGGGTGAAGGAGAAGTAGACGGTGGACAGCAGCGGGTAGGCGAAGAAGACGGCGGAGCCGATCAGCCAGGGCGACAGGAAGGCGAGGGTCCGCAGGGCGGAGCGCCGGTGCCTGGCCCGCAGGGCGGGGGTGGTCGTGGCCATCGGGGTTACTTGGCCTTCGCGATGTCCGTGTCGATCTGCCGGTCGGTCCTGGCGAGCCCGGCCGCGAGGTCGGGGACCTCGCCCTTCTCGACGGAGTACGCGAAGTCCTGGAAGGTCAGCTGGTAGGCGCCGCCGTTCACCTGCGCCGGGGTGGTGTTCGACTTGGGGTGCCGGGCGATGTCGAGGAACGTCTTCGACTCGGGGGTCACCCGGAGCCGCGGCGATCGGAGCGCGTCCAGCGTCGAGGGTATGTTGTGGATGTCGTTGGCGAAGTCGACCACGGCCTCGGTGTCCGTGGTCATGTACCGCACCAGCTCCCAGGCGGCGTTCTGCTTCCGGCTCGTCGAGGAGATGCCCACGATGGTGCCAGAGAGGTAGCCCTTGCCGTAGTCGGCCCTCTGGTCGTCCGGGACGGGCAGCGGGGCGGTGCCGATCTCGAAGGGGACGCCGGCCGCCCTGGCCATGGCCGGCCGCCACTCGCCGTCGATCTGCATGGCCACGAGCCCCTTGTGGAAGGGGTGTTCGCCGCTCCATTCGTCGCCGAAGCCGGCGCGGAACCGTTCCAGCTTCTCGTAGCCCCCGAGCTTGGCCACCAGGTCCTTCTGGGCGGTGAGCATCTTCGCGAAGGCCGGGTCGCCGGCGAGGTTCGACTTGCCGTCGGCGGTGAAGTAGGCGGGGCTCCACTGCGCGGCCAGCCGCATCGGGGTGGTCTCGTAGCCGTGGAAGGTGGGCATCACGCCGAGCTGTTCGTACGAATCCCCCTTGGGCCTGGTCAGTTTGCGCGCGGCCTCCTCGAACTCGCTCCACGTGCGCGGGGGTTCGGCGATCCCGGCGGCGGCGAACGCGGTCTTGTTGTAGACGAGGCCGTAGGCGTCGTGGAGCAGCGGCAGGGTGCACTGGTTGCCGTTGAACCGCGTGTACTCCAGCAGGGTCGCCGGGAAGACCTTCGTGCTGTCGATCCCGGACTTCTCCAGGAAGGGGCCCAGGTCCGCGAAGGCGCCGGAGGCGCAGAACGTGCCGACGCTGTCCGTGGCGAAGGAGGAGACCACGTCGGGGGCCTTGTCCCCGCCCGCGCGCAGCGCCTGGTTGATCTTGTCGTCGGTCATGTCGCCGGTGGCCTTGACCTTGATGTTCGGGTGGGCCCGCTCGAAACGGGCGATGTTGTCCTCGATCGCCTTGACCTCGCCGGGCGTGGACCAGCCGTGCCAGAAGCTGATGGTGACGTCGGCCTTCGGGTCGTCGGCGGCGGGGGCGCCGCTCTGGCCGGTGCAGGCGGCGGCGAGTACGGACAGGGCGGCGAGGACGGCCGCGGTGGTGGTCAGGCGTGCGGCTTGGGGCATGGAGGCACTCGCTCTCTGGGGGAGAACTTCGGATGAGGGGCGGAGGGACGGGGTCAGCGGGAGGTGTCGAAGACTTCCTCGCGGGTGGCGGCCAGGGCGCTCTCCAGGGCGCCGCGCAGCACGGGGTGCTCGCGCACCTCGCCGGTCACCAGCCTGGGCCGGGAGGGGGCCAGTTCGGCGAGTTCGTCCTCCAGCAGGGCGCGCAGCGGGTCTCCGCCCGCGGTGATCAGGACGCCGGACAGCACCACGATCTCCGGGTCCAGTACGGCGACCAGCGAGGCCAGGCCGGTCGCGAGCGCGGTGGCGTACGACCGGAGGAAGCGCAGGCGGGCTCCCCGCGGCTCGGCGGCGGCGCGCCGCAGCAGTGCGGCCGCGGCGGCCACCCGCGCCGCGCGCGGGCCGTCGGGGAGGGCGCCGGCGTCGAGCCCGGCGCCGGCGGCGAGGGCGGGCAGGGCGTGTACGCCGGCCAGCTCCTGGTAGCCGCCTTCGTTGGCCCGCGTCACCTGGCGGGCCAGGGGGTGGCCGGGCACGGGCAGGAAGCCCACCTCGCCCGCGCCGCCGGTCCAGCCGCGGTGCAGCCGCCCGCCGAGGACGAGGGCGGCGCCGAGGCCCTCCTCGTTCCACAGCAGGACGAAGTCCTCGTGGCCGCGGGCCGCGCCGAGCCGCTGCTCGGCGACCGCGGCGAGGTTCACGTCGTTCTCGTACTCGACGGACACGGGCAGGGCCGCGGCCAGTTCGTCGAGGAGGGTGGGGGAGTGCCAGCCGGGGAGGTGGCCGGCGTAGCGCAGCCGCCCGGAGCGGGGGTCGAAGGCGCCGGGGGTGGCGATGACGACGCGGTGCAGGGCGGGGAGGGCGAGCCCGGCGTCCTCCAGGGCCGCGCGCAGGGCCCGGGTGACCAGCGCGACGGCGCCGGCGCCCCCGGCGCAGGGGATCTCGGAGCGGCCGGTCACGGTGCCTGTCAGGTCGGCGACGGCGGCGAGCACCCGGTCGGGGGTCACGTCGAGGCCGGCGACGTGGGCGGCGCGGGCGTTGAGCGCGTACAGCTGGGCGTTCGGGCCCGGGCGCCCGCCGTCCGTGCCGGTGGCCACGACCAGCCCGGCGGCCTCCAGCCGGGCCAGCAGCTGGGAGGCGGTGGGCTTCGACAGTCCGGTGAGGTGCCCGATCCGGGTCCGCGACAGGGGGCCGTGGGCCAGCAGCAGTTCCAGGGCGGCGCGGTCGTTCATGGCGCGCAGCACGCTGGGCGTTCCGGGAGTGGTGGCCGGCATGACGGAGGTGCTCCCTCACCGAGGCGACTGTTAGGTAAGTTTCCTATCGGCTCCGGAGGGTGTCAATGCCGCTGCCCCGCCGGTACGGACCGGCGGGGCAGCGGGGGGTCGGGGTGGGCGCGGCGGCGGCCGCGCGGGGACCTACTTGGGCAGCCGGACCCCCGGCGCGGGCGCCTGCGGGATCGGGGCGGTGGCCAGCGACTGCGGGGACGCCGGGTTGGCCAGCGCCGACGGCGCGGCGACGGCCGCCGCCGCGTCGGGGGCGGCCTCCTCCTCGCCGGGGTCCGGGGCACCGCCGATGATCCGGATCCCGGCCGCGTCGAAGGCCTCCTTGATCCGCCAGCGCAGCTCGCGCTCCACCGCGAACTGCTGGCCCGGCATCGTCTTCGCCGACACCTTCACCGTCATGGAGGCCAGCAGCACCTCGTCCAGGCCCAGCACCTCCACCGGACCCCACAGCCGCTCGTCCCACGGGGTCTCCTTGGCCAGGGTGTCCGCGACCCCCCGGACCACCTCGCGGATGTGCGCGAGGTTCTCCGTCGGCTTGACCTGCACGGCCACGCCCGCGGTCGCCCAGCCCTGGCTGAGGTTGCCGATCCGCTTGATCTCGCCGTTGCGGACGTACCAGATCTCACCGTTGTCGCCGCGCAGCTTGGTCACGCGCAGCCCGACCTCGATCACCTCGCCCGAGGCCACCCCGGCGTCGATCTGGTCACCGACGCCGTACTGGTCCTCCATGATCATGAACACGCCGGAGAGGAAGTCCGTGACCAGGTTGCGGGCACCGAAACCGATCGCCACACCGGCCACACCCGCGCTCGCCAGCAGCGGCCCCAGGTCGATCTTCAGCGCGGCCAGCACCATCAGCGCGGCCGTGCCGAGGATCACGAACGAGGACACCGAGCGCAGCACGGAACCGATCGCCTCCGAACGCTGGCGGCGCCGCTCCGCGTTGACCAGCAGCCCGCCGAGCGCGGTGCCCTCGACGGCCTCCGCGCCGGAGTTCATCCGGCTTATCAGCTTGGTCAGGGCCTTGCGGACCACGGAACGCAGCGCCACCGCGATCACGATGATCAGCAGGATCCGCAGGCCGATGCTCAGCCAGGTGGCCCAGTTCTCCTCGACGAAGCTCGCGGCGTTCGTCACGCTCTCGGCGGCGTCGTCGGTGGTGGACGCTGCCTGCGGTAGCAGGATGGCGGGCGAGGGCACGGCGGGAACCTCCAGGGCATAGCGGTCCGCCCGCGGAACGGTCGTACGGTCGTGCTGACGGTGCGGGCGGACCCTCCACACTAACGGGGCACAGGACCGACCCCGTTGTGCTGTTCGAGGGAGAGACCGGACTCACCTGGGGAGGAAAGGGAGTGTGGTCGAAAACACCCCGGGCCCGTTACCGGCGCGTGGTGGCGCTTCGACCAGCCCTAAGGGGAGACTGAGAGCAGATCGTCCCGGCGCGAGCCACGCGCCGCCGGCGTACAAGGAGGCAGTCCGTGCCGCACGTCCTGGTCCTCAACGCGTCGTACGAGCCCCTCGGCGTCGTACCGCTCCGCCGCGCGCTCGTCCTCGTCCTGGAGAACAAGGCCATCTCCCTGGAGGAATCGGGCGCCTTCCTGCACAGCGCGACGCGAGCCGTCCCCGCGCCCAGCGTGGTCCGGCTCAAGCGCTTCGTGCGGGTCCCCTACCGGGGGCCCGTTCCACTCACCCGCCGCGCGCTGTTCGCCCGCGACGGCGGCCGCTGCATGTACTGCGGGGCCGTCGCGACGAGCGTGGACCACGTGGTCCCGCGCAGCCGCGGGGGCCAGCACGCCTGGGACAACGTGGTCGCCGCCTGCCGGCGGTGCAACCACGTGAAGGCGGACCGGCACCTGCTGGAACTCGGCTGGCGCCTGCGCCACCAGCCGGCCCCGCCCTCCGGGCTGGCCTGGCGGATCATCGGGACGGGGCACCGGGACCCGCGGTGGATGCCGTACCTCCAGCCGTACGGGGCGCAGGACGCCCTCGAACGCATCGGAGCCACCGCGTAGCCCCCCGCGCCCGGGCCGTGCGCGCGCTCCGTCCCGCAGGGCTCAGGGGACCACCGCGAGGGCCGTGGCGGACCAGAGGCTGCAGCCGAAGCGCGTCGCGCGCCGCTCGCAGGTGACCCGGAGGTAGCGCGTGTCCGGCGCGTCCAGCCGGACCGCGTCCACCCCGCCCCGGGAGGACACCACCGCGCCCGGGCGCCACGTCACGCCGTCGCGGGACGTCTCCACCCGGAACCGCGAGGGGTGGGCCTCCTGCCAGTGCAGGGTCAGCAGCCCCACCCGGGCCGGGGAGGCCAGTTCGGCCTGCCACCAGGCGCCGTCCACCGCCGGCGACGACCACCGGGTGGCGGCGGACCCATCCACCGCCGCCGACGCCGGGAACTGCGGGGCCTCGTCGCCGGAGGAGCGGGCCCGTGCCGTGCGCAGCAGGTCCGGACCGCCGGTACGCGGAACCGCCCGGACGGTGAGGGTGCGCACCTCCCCGTCGAACGCGAGCGGGACCTCGTACACCCCGGCCGGGGTGCCCGCCGCCACCGTGACCTCCACCGGGACGGACACCGTCGCGCCCCGCGGCACCGCGACGTCCTGCGGGAGCCGCACCTGCACGCCCGCCGGCGGGGCCGCCGTCAGCGGGGCCCGGAACTCGCCGGGGCGCAGGCCGGACAACTGCGCCGGCACGGTGCGCGCCGCGCCGCCGATCTCCACGTCCGCGCGGCCCCCTCCGGGCAGTTCGAAACGGGCCCGCGGGCCGTCCGCGAACCACGGGACCACCGAGTGCACCACCGGGCTCGGGCCCGCCCACGACAGCCGGACCGCGTCCGCCCGTACGCCCGCCGCGTCGGCCTGCGTCCAGCCGGACACCGCGGCGTCGGCCAGCCGCCGCCAGCCCTCGCCCGGCACGTGCGCCTCCACGCTCACGCCCCGCGCGCCCGGCGCCAGCGGGTCCGTCATGACCGTGACCGCCGCGAGCGGCCGCGCCGAGTCCAGCCGGACGGTGTGGGAGCCGGCTTCGCGCACCACGGTCCCGTCCTTGCGGGACGCGCCCGTCCAGGCGTCCGACTCCGCCGCCGCCTTCGCCAGGAAGGGGTCCAGCACGGAGGTGTCCACCCGCACCCCGCCCGGCTCGGCCAGCGCGCTCCGCGCCCGCGCGAGCTCCCGCGAGGCCTGCCAGGCGGCCGCCCCGTCACCCCGGGCCTCGGCGCGCAGCAGGTCGACCGCCAGCTCGCCCGCGGCCCCGTACCGCGCGAGCCGCTCCAGCCAGGGCCCGGCCTCCTCCGCCACCGGCGCGTCCAGGCGCCGCGGGGCCTCCCGCAGCACGGTGAACGCCGCGCGGAGCCGGTCCCCGGCGGCCTTGTCCCCGGCGGCGCGGGCCCGCCAGAACTCCTCGACCAGCGGCTTCAGATAGGCCGACTCCTCCACCTTGAGGCCCGAGGAGGCCGTGTTCCCCGCCAGGGCCGCGAGCGCCGCCCGGGTCCCCGGGTCGGGGCCGGACAGGTCCAGGACCGCCGCCGCCCAGGACTCCCCGGCCCGGTAACCGCGCGGGTTCCAGGCGTAGTCCGCCGCCGTGAACAGTGGGATCCGGGACAGGGTGCCCTGCGCCATCGCGTTGGCCAGCACCCCCGCCGAACCGCCCGCCACCGCCGGATCCCGCCCGGCGTACGGGCCGAGGAAGATGCGGCCCGGGTCCCAGTCGTTGACCGGGTAGTTGTCCATGGTGACCAGCGGATGCGCGAGCGCCGCCCGTGCCCCGGCCAGCTCCTGGCCGGTGATGGTGCGCGGCACCACGCCGACGCCCGTCCAGGCCACTTCCACGCGCGGGTCCAGCGCCCCGGCCAGGGCCGTCCGGTAGGCGGTGGCGCCGTTCTGGAAGTACTCCGTCGGCAGCAGCGACAGCGGGGCCGACCCCGGATGCCGCGCCGCCAGGTGCGCGGCCAGCTCGCCCGCGACCTCGGCGTGCGCCTTCGCCGCCGCGGCGGGGCCCGTCCCGTACCGCGCCCGGTCGGCGCGGCAGCCCCATTCGGTGTAGCTGACGTCCTGGAACTGCACCTGGAAGGCCCGGAAGCCCAGTTCCCACATGGCGTCGGCCTTGCGCAGCAGTGCCGCCCGGTCGTCCGCCGACGACAGGCACATGGACTGCCCCGGGGACACCGCCCAGCCGAGCACCACCCGGTTGGCGCGGGCCCGTTCAGCCAGGGCGCGGAACTCCTCCTGCCGTGAGCGCGGGTACTCCTCGCGCCAGGCCGTGGTGCGGTAGGGGTCGTCACCGGGTGCCAGCAGCATCCGGTTCTGCTTGGTGCGGCCCAGGAAGTCCAGCTGCTCGAGGCGCTGCTCCTGGGTCCAGGGCTGCCCGTAGAAGCCCTCGGTGATGCCGCGCACCGGGGCGATGGGCCAGTCCCGCACCAGCATCCCGGGCACCTTGCCGTGCCCGGCCGCCAGCAGCCGGCGCAGCGTCTGCGCGGCGTGGAACAGGCCGTCCTCGCCCACGCCGGCCAGCGCGACCGTGTCCCGGCCGCCGGTCCGTCCCACCGCCAGCCGGTAGCCGCCGGCGGGCAGGTCCCCGGCCGGCGCGGCGCCCAGCGCCCGCAGGGCCTCCTCGGCGTCCGGACCCTGGAGCCGCACGACGAGGGCCCGCTCGGGCAGCGCCGCGCCCGGGGGGCGCACGAGCGGGTTCCGCACCCCGGCCGCGCGCAGGGCGGTGCGCACGACCTCGACGGCGTACGGGTCCACGTCCTGCGGGGCCACCAGCACGGCCTCCGCCGGCAGCGGCAGCTCCCGTCCCGGGTCGGCGGTCGCCGACTGCGGCCTCGGCCACACGGCCGGGCCCTCGGAAGCGGCTCGGGGAACGTCGGAGCCCGGGTCGACGACGGAACCGAGTCCCGCCGCCTGGACGGGGGCCGACCCGCTGTCGGGGCGCGCGGAGCCCGGGTTCCCCGGTGCCGCGGCCGGTCGCGGCGGAGCGGAGGCGACGGCCCCGCCGAGCAGCGTTCCGATGACGGCGACGGCGGCGGCCGTGGTCCGCTTCCTGCCCCTGAGCTGCATGGAGCCTCCCCCGTCCCGGTCGTCCCCCGACCGTGTGAACGAGCCAGAGCCCACCACCCGTGCGGCGTGGGTGTCAATGCGGGTGGGGTGATCTGACCTGGATCCGCCAGGAATGCGATGCCCCTGACTGGGTATGGCTGCGGTGTTCACCACGGGTGTTGCATGGGCGGTCCGAGCGACCGCACCAGCGGTCCGAACAACGGCACCAGCGGTCCGAAGAGCCGCACCAGGGAGGACCTCATGAACGCCCGCACCGCGTCCGGCACCCGCGGGAAGCCGGCCCCGCTCGCCCATCTGCCCGTCCCGTCCGGGCCCGGGGACCTGCCGGCCGCCGACGCCGCGCACCCGCCGCTGACCAGCGAGCCCCCGCTGGCCGGCTCCGCGTACGCGCCCCTGACCAGTGAGTCCCCGCTCGTGGCCGAGTCCCCCCTCACCAGCGAGCCGCTCACCTAGCCGTCCCCCAGCCCCCTCCAGCTCCAGCCAAGGATGACGATGGACGACCTCGCCCGGCTCGCGGCCCTCTACGGCGTCGCCACCTCCTACCAGCCCGCCGAGGACGTCACCGTCCAGGTGCCCGAGGCCACGGTCCGGGCCGTGCTGGGCCTGATCGGCGTCCCCGCCGGCACCCCCGAGGACGTGCGGGAGGCGGTCGCCGCCACCGAGCGGGAGCGGGCCGGGCGGCTGCTCCCGCCGACGCTGGTGCACTGGAGAGGAGAACCCGCGCCGGCGGCCCTGGCCGGGCTGCCGGCCGGGACGCGGGTGCGGGTGACGCTGGAGGACGGGGCCGGGCAGGCCGACTGGCACCCCGCCCTGCCCCTGGGGGTGCACCGGCTGGCCGCCGAGGCACCCGACGGGCGCACCGCCTCCGCCACCCTGATCGTGGCCCCGGACCGGGCCCCGGAGGCGCCCGTCCGCGTGCACGGACTCCTCGTCCAGCTGTACTCACTGCTCTCGGAGCGCTCCTGGGGCATGGGCGACCTGGGCGACCTCGCGGAGCTGGCCCGCTGGGCGGCCCGCACCCACGGCGCCGGGTTCGTCCAGGTCAACCCGCTCCACGCGGGCTTCCCCGGCACCCCGAGCGACCCGTCCCCCTACCGGCCGTCCTCCCGCCGCTTCCCGGACCCGGTCCACCTGCGCGTCGAGGACCTGCCCGAGTGGGAGGCCTGCCCGGACCGGGACGCCCTCGCCGGACTCGCCGCCCGGGGCGGAGAGCTGCGCCGGGAGGTGCTGGAGAAGGGGGCGCTGATCGACCGGGACGCCGTCTGGGCCCTCAAGCGCGCCGCCCTGGAACTGCTGTACGCCGTCCCGCGCACCCCCGCGCGGGAGGCCGCCTACCGGGCGTTCCGCGCGGCCCAGGGGGACGGGCTCGCCGCGCACGCCGCCTGGTGCGCGGCCGCCGCCGGGGAGGACCCCGGAGAGCGCGCCGATTTCCACTCCTGGCTCGTCTGGCTGACGGACACCCAGCTGACCGCCGCCCAGCGGACCGCGCGGGAGGCCGGGATGGAGGTCGGCATCGTGCACGACCTGGCCGTCGGGGTGCACCCGGACGGCTCGGACGCCCGTACCGGCTCCTTCCACGCCCGCAGCGCCTCCGTCGGGGCCCCGCCGGACGCCTTCAACGCGCGCGGCCAGGACTGGGGACTGCCGCCGTGGCGGCCCGACGCCCTGGAGGAGTCCGCGTACGCGCCGTTCCGGGCCCTGCTGCGCGGGGTGTTCCGCTACGCGGGGGCGGTGCGCGTGGACCACGTCATGGGCCTGTTCCGGCTCTGGTGGATCCCGGAGGGCACCCCGCCCGCGGAGGGGACGTACGTCTCCTACGACGGCGAGGCGATGCTGGCCGTACTGGTCCTGGAGGCCCACCGGGCCGGGGCGCTGGTGGTCGGCGAGGACCTCGGGACGGTCGAGCCGGGGGTGCGGCGGGCGCTGTCCCGGCGCGGGATCCTCGGTACCTCCGTGCTCTGGTTCGAGCGGGACTGGTCCGGTGACGGCGAGCCGCTGCCCGCCGCGGCCTGGCGGCCGGAGTGCCTGGCCACCGCAACCACCCACGACCTGCCGCCCTCCGCCGCCAAGCTGGCCGGGTCCCACGTCGAACTGCGCGACCGGCTCGGCCTGCTGACCCGTCCTCTGGAGGAGGAGCGGGCGGAGGACGCCGCCGACACCGCGCGGTGGCTGGCGGTACTGGACCGGCTGGGGCTGGAGACCAAGGGCGAGGAGGCCGCCGTACGGGCCCTGTACGCGTTCCTGCTGCGCACGCCCGCCCGGCTGGTCGGCGTGTGGCTGCCCGACGCGGTGGGCGACCGGCGGCCGCAGAACCTGCCGGGCACCTGGGACCAGTACCCCAACTGGCGGCTGCCCCTGGCCGATGCCGGGGGGCGGCCGCTGACCCTGGAGGCGCTGACCGCCTCGCCCCGGGCGAACGCCCTGCTGGGCGCGGTCCGGGAGGGCGTGTGAACCCGTACGGCACCCCCGGGCGCGCGCCCCGTTCGGGTGTTCGCTACGTTTGCACCGTGGACAAGAAGAACGCTCTGCGCGCCGGCGCCGTCACGGCCGGAACGACGCTGATGATGCTGCTGATGACGTCTCCCGCGCTCGCGGTGACCCGCGACGACGGTGACGACCCGGGCCCGCGCCTGAGCATTGGCGAGACGCTCGGCCTGTACGTGGCCGCGCCGATCGTGCTGTTCCTGGTCATCGCGGGTCTCGTGATGGTCGGCGACAAGTCGCGCAAGACCAAGGTCTGACCCCGCAGGGCAGGCCTTTCGTCAAGACTTCCGGACGCCGGAGGTCCGCGGAACCGGTGCGAGCCGGCCCCGTGCGGCCTCCGGCGCCTCGGCGTGCCCGGAAGGGCGCGGGCCCGCCCTAGTTCAGGTCCGCGAGGAGCTTGCGCAGCAGCGCCGTGAGCTGTTCGACCTCTTCGGGGTCGAAGCCTTCCAGGGCCGCGCGGTGCACCTCCAGTCCCGCGGTGACCGCCTCGTCGGCGAGGGCGAGTCCCCGGTCGGTGAGGGTCACCTGGAGCCCGCGCCGGTCGTGCGGGTCGGGGCTGCGGGTGAGCAGGCCCGCCCTCTCCAGCTTGTCCAGGCGGCCGGTCATGCCGCCCGTGGTGAGCATCAGCGTGGCCGACAGCTCGCGGGGGGAGAGGGTGTACGGGGCTCCGGAGCGGCGCAGCGTCGCCATGACGTCGAACTCCCCGCGGGTGATCCCGTGCCGGTTGTAGGCGCGCTCGACGGCCTCGCCCACGGCCTTGGAGATCCGGTAGATCCGTCCGAAGACGGCCATGGGGGCGGTGTCCAGGTCCGGTCGTACGGCGGCCCACTGCGCCGTGATCGCGTCGACGGCGTCCTTCTGGGGGGCGGGGGCCTTCTTCACCTCGGTCATGACCGAAGTATCCGATTCCGCTCGCTCGTTCGCAAGAAAGTAGCTTGCTTAAAAGTAGCTTAGCGGTAAGCTACTTATCAGCGACCTACCCGGGGAGGTCCGGGGACGGGCCCCCGGGTGGGTCGCGGCCAGCCCGCACCCCGCCAGCCCATCCTCACCTGCCCGAGGAGTGACCGTGAACCGTGTCACCACCACCCTCCTGACCGCGCTCGCCCCCGTCTCCTGGGGCTCGACGTACTTCGTCGCCAGTGAGCTGCTCCCGCCGGACCGCCCCCTGTTCACCGGGGCCATGCGGGCCCTCCCCGCCGGTCTGCTGCTGGTCGCCCTCTCCCGCACCCTGCCCAAGGGCGCCTGGTGGTGGAAGTCCGCGGTCCTCGGCACCCTCAACATCGGAGCCTTCTTCCCGCTGCTCTTCCTCGCCGCCTACCGGCTCCCCGGCGGGGTCGCGGCCGTACTCGGCTCCGCCGGCCCGCTCTTCGTCGTGGGCCTCGCCGCCCTCCTCCTGGGCGAGCGGGCCAGGCCGCGGACCGTGCTCGCCGCCGTCGCCGCCGCGTTCGGCGTGAGCATGGTGGTGCTGACCGCCCAGGCCGAACTCGACCTCATCGGCGTCATCGCGGGCGTGGTCTCCTCCGCCGCCATGGGGGCGGGCACCGTGATGACCAAGCGCTGGGGACGCCCCGAGGGCGTCGGCCCGCTGGCCGTGACCGGCTGGCAGCTCACCGCGGGCGGCCTGGTCATCATCCCGATCGCCGCGCTGGTCGAAGGGGCGCCGCCCGCGCTCGACGGCAAGGCCTTCCTCGGCTACGGCTACATGATGCTGATCAACACCGGGGCCGCGTACTTCCTCTGGTTCCGCGGCATCGGCCGGCTCACCGCCACCTCCGTCACCCTGCTCGGCCCGCTGTCGCCGCTCACCGCCGCCGTCATCGGCTGGGCCGCGCTCGGCCAGTCGCTGTCGCCCGTCCAACTGGCCGGCATGGCCATCGCCTTCGGCGCCACGGTCGTCGGACAGCTCCCGGGGAAGGCCGCGCCCGTCGCGGAGGAACCGGCCGCCGAGGAAGAACCCTTCAGCTCTCCTGAAGAGACTGATCGAAATGTTTCGATGGACCTGGGCAAAGTGAGGGTGTGAAGGTAGGGGGCACGCACCACACCGAACCCCGAGGGGGAAACCAGCAGTGACCGTCATGGACCGGGTCCGCACCACCTCAGCCGCCGCCGGCGCACTCGCCGGCGGCGGCGCCGCTGCCACGTCCGGGAGGAAGAAGGGAGCCGCGGGGCTCGGCGTCCTGCTCGCGCTGGTCGCGACGGTCGTCTGGTCCGGCAGCTTCGTCGCCACCCGGGGCATGGCGGACTCGGTCCCTCCCGTACAGGCGGTCTTCTGGCGGTGGATCGTCGCCGCCGTCGCGGTCGCCCCCTTCGCGGCCCGGCAGGCCTGGCGGCAGCGGGCGCTGCTCCGCCGGCACCTCGGCTACGTCTCGCTCGCCACGCTCTTCGGAGTCACCCTCTACAACACCCTGGTCCACCAGGCCGGACTGACCACCTCCGCCTCCAACATGGGCATGATCATGGCGGCCTCGCCGGTCGTCATAGCCCTGTACGCACGCCTCGGCGGCGAACGGCTCGGCGTCCGGCGCTCCTCCGGGATGCTGCTCGCGGCCTTCGGGGTGCTGCTGCTGGTCGGTGACGGATCGCTCGGCTTCGACTTCGGCGCCGGCGACCTGTGGATGTTCGGGGCCGCACTGTCCTTCGCCACCTACAGCGCGCTGCTCAAGCGCAAGCCCGCCGAGATCGGCGGACTGGCCTTCCTGCTCGCCACCTTCGTCCTCGGCGCCCTGATGCTGGCGCCCGCCTACGCCGTGTCCCTCACCGTCCAGGGCGGCTTCGAAGTCACCACCGGGACCGTCGGGCCCCTGCTGTACGTCGGCGTCTTCTCCTCCGCCGTCGCCTTCTTCGCCTGGAACAAGGCCGTCTCCCTGATCGGGGCGGCCCGCGCGGGAGTCGTCTACTACCTCCAGCCGGTGTGCGTCGCCGGGCTCGGCCTGCTCCTCCTCGGCGAGCGGACCGGTCCGGCACAGCTGCTGTGCATGGCGCTGATCCTGGGAGGTGTCGCCCTCGGCAGCGCGACCCGGAGGTAGTTTCGCTCCCGTGACCGACTGGGACATCAAGAAGCTGCGGATCCTGCGCACGCTGGCCGACCGGGGGACGGTGACCGCGACGGCCGAGGCGCTGCACATGACGCCCTCGGCCGTTTCCCAGCAGCTCACCAACCTCGCCCGGAACCTGGGGGTGACGCTGCTGGAGGCCCAGGGGCGGCGGGTCCGGCTCACCGACGCCGCGCACCTGGTGCTGCGGCACACCGAAGCCGTCTTCGCCCAGCTGGAACGGGCCGACGCCGAACTCGCCGGCTACCTGGCCGGGGAGGCGGGGGAGGTGCGCGTCGGGGCCTTCTCCACGGCGGTGCCGGTGCTGGTCGTCCCGGCCGTGGCCGCCCTGCGGCTCAGCCACCCGGGCATCGAGGTACGGGTACGGGAGACCGAGGCCGCCGAGTCGTACGCACTGCTGTCCGCCGGGGCCGTGGACCTCGCCCTCTCCCTGGCCGCCCACGCCCCGGGGGCGCGGGACGCCCGCTTCACGCGGGTCACCCTGCTGGAGGACCCCCTGGACGTGGCCCTGCCCCCCGGCCATCCCCTGGCGGGCGCGGCGGAGGTACGGCTGGCCGACCTGGCCGCGGAGCCGTGGATCTACGGGGGCAGCGGGCCCTGGTCGGAGATCACCCGCTCCGCGTGCGAACCGGCGGGCTTCGTACCGGAACAGGCCCACTCGGCGTCCGGGTGGACCGCGATCCTGGCGATGGTGGAGGCGGGGATGGGCGTCGCCCTGGTCCCGCGCATGGTCTCCGCCCGCGCCTCGGGCGTGGCCGTCCGCGCCCTGCCCCACGACCGCCCGACCCGCCACGTCATCGCCGCCCTCCGCCGCGGCACGGAATCCGCCCCGGCCCTCTCCCGAGCACTCAAAGCCCTCCAGGAAGCGGCGGGGGCGCTGGCGTGAGGGGGGAGGGGGGCGGGGTTTCGGGGGCGGGGGTTCTGCGGGGCGGTATCAGGGCTGGTTTGGGGGTTTCCCGTCAGTCCCATCGTCCTTCCGTGTCGGGCCGGTCCCTCAAGGGCGCTCCTTCGTCGCGTCGCTACGCGATGGCCTTCGGCCACCCTTGACCGACCGACCCGCCCCGGAAAGACAAGGACTGCCGAGAACCCCCCAAAGAAACGGGACGGTCCAGAGGAGAAGCACTCCCGCATCAGTGATGAGGCGGGGTGGTCGGGCCCTGCCCGTGTCCCGCATGCGGGCCCCCAGAGACCCCCGGCTATCCACCCGGACGCGTCAGATCGCTACGTACTCCCCATGGCATAGCGTCCGCCCACCGTCCGGGGCTGATACCTGCACGCGATGTCGATCAGAGCCCCATCGGGGAGCGGTGACCGCGTCAGATCGCTACGCGCCCCTCCCGGCTTAGCGTCCGGCCGCCGTCCTGGGCTGATGCACGGAATGTCGATCCCAGCCCCATCGGGGAGCGGTGAGCGCGTCAGTTCGCTACACGCTTCCGTCTGGGAGGCGTCTGCGGCGCCGCCTGTGGTCATGCGGCCCACCAGGGAGGGGAATCGCCCCTTTTGCCCTCATTTGGCGAGCATGGATGAGACCTGAAGGGTCTCTGCCGGAGTCTGCCGTTGAAGAAGACAACGCCACACTCCGACAGACGGTCGAAAGACCCGCGAAAGGCCCCCGGAGAGCCGCATTTCCCCCTCGAAGCACCCCTTCAAAGCCCCGTCCCGGCACCCCTCAGCCCCAGACGGCCATCAGCCGCCGAGAAATGAGGAGCACGTAGCGATCTCACGCGCCCCCCGCTCCCCAATGGCGCTCTGATCGACGTCGCGTGCAGGTATCAGCCCAGGATGCGGGCCGGACGCTATGCCATGGGGAGCGCGTAGCGATCTGACGCGCCCACCGTTCCCCGATGGGGCTCTGATCGACATGTGGTGCGGGTATCAGCCCCGGACGGTCGTCGGACGCTAAGCCGGGAGGAGCGCGTAGCGATCTGGCGCGTGGCGGTGGATCGCTGGGAGTCTCTGGGGGCCCGAATGCCCGGCAGGCCGACACCCGACCCCTCGCCTCATCAGTGATACGGGAATCCTTCTCCTCTGGACCGTCCCGTTTCTTTGGGGGGTTCTCGGCAGTCCTTGTCTTTCCGGGGCGGGACGGTCGGTCAAGGGTGGCCGAAGGCCA
>NZ_JBVISM010000009.1:0-258058 GCF_055575515.1 Streptomyces sp. NPDC034086
GTGGAGGAACCCTCATGGTGCGATAACGCCCCCCAACCCCCGGACACCCACCCCCCCTCCACCGCCCCCACCCCCCGGGCCCCACCGCCCCCCCTGCCCGCGGCCGGGCCGCTCCCCGTTCTCGCCGTTCGGGTCGTACGTGCCGTTCGGGCAGTCCCTTTTGTCGCTGTCGTTCTCGTCGTTCCCGTCGTTCCTGTCGTGCGCCATGACGCGCCCCCTCGATCCGTCGGACGTGCGGCGACCGAACCGCACCACCACAGCCGTGGTACCTCATTCGTGGTACCACGGCTGTGGTTATCCTGGCAAGGTGAATCAGGACCGGAGGGACCGGCTGCGCGACGCGGCCGTCGCCGTGCTGGCCGGGGCGGGCGGGCGCGGGCTCACCCATCGGGCCGTCGACGCCGCCGCGGACGTGCCGCTGGGCACGGCCAAGAACTACTTCCCGACCCGCGACGCGCTCCTGCGGGCCGTGGCCGAGCGCTGCCTGGAGCAGTACCGGGCCCTGACCGCCGCACTGGCGGCCGCCGGGCCGGGCCCCTCGGACCGGGCGGGGCTGGCGTCGCTGCTGGCCGGGCTGCTGCGGGACGTGGCCGGGCCGGGGAAACCGCGCCTGCTGGCCTACCTGGAGCTGCGGACCGAAGCCACCCGGCGGCCCTGGCTGGCCGGGCTGCTGGACCCGATCGCCGCCGGAGACTTCGCGACGTACCGGGCCCTGCTCGCCGGGGCGGGCCTCCCGGCCGGGGCGGAGCAGGCACGCGCCCTCACCCTCGCCCTGCACGGCGCGATCCCGCACCTGCTGGCCGGGACCCCGGAGGCGCTGGCCGCGGCCGGGCTCGACGACCTGGACGGCTTCACGCGGGCCCTGCTGGCCACCGTGTGCCCTGGCGGCGGGGAGGCCCGGTGACCGCCCGGCTGGACCGGGCCGTGGGCACCGTCCTCGGCTCGGCCGCCGGTGACGCGCTGGGGGCTCCGTACGAGTTCGGTCCCCCGGGACAACTGAGCGCGTGCGGCGCGGAGATGCGCGGGGGCGGCGGCTGGGATCCGGGCGAGGCGACGGACGACACCCAGATGGCGGTCCTCGTCGCCGAGTCCCTGCTGGAGCACGGCGGACTCGAACTCCCCGACGTCTTCGGCCGCTTCCAGCGCTGGGCCGCGGGGCAGCCCAAGGACATCGGGCTCCAGACCGAGGACGTACTGTCCAACGGTCTGCCCTGGGATCTGGCCGCCGCCCACCACTTCCAGGTCAACGCCCGGGCCGCGGGCAATGGTTCCCTCATGCGGGCCGCGGGCTCGGCGGTGTACTTCGCGGCCGCCGGCCGGGAGGCCTCCATGGACGCGGCCCGGCGGCTCGCGGCCCTCACGCACGGCGACCGGGCCGCCTGGGAGGGCACCGCCGTCCTCCACGAACTCGTCCGGGTGGCCCTGGACGGCGGTGACCCGCTAGCCGCGCTCCCGGAGGCGCTGGAGGCGGTGCACCCGGACCACCGCGACCGGTACGCCCGCGTGCTCGCCCCCGACTGGCATCCGGGGCTGGCAACCGAGTTCAACGGGGCGGTGTGGCCCTGCCTGGGCTCGGCGGTGTGGGCCCTGCGCAGCGCCGGCGGGTTCGCGGAAGCCGTACGGGCCGCCGTGGACCTGGGCGGTGACACCGACACGGTCGCCGCCGTGACCGGGACGCTGGCCGGCGCCGTGTACGGGCAGGCGGCGGTCCCGGCCCGGTGGACGGACCCGCTGCACGTGCCGCTGCCCGGCTTCGGCGACCGCGTGCTGGACGCCGAAGCGCTGCGCGACCTGGCCCGGCGGCTCGCGGAGGCGGGCTGAGGCCCGCCTCCGCCCGTCCGGCCGAGCGCGGGCGGCGGCTGCGGACCCGCCGGGGAGGCGGGGTCAGCCGCAGCCCCCGCAGCCGCCGCAGCCGCCGCCACAGCCACCCCCGCAGCCGCCCGCCCCGGTGGTGCCGGCGGTCCCGGAGGCCGTGGCCCGCTTCGCCTTCGTCGTACCGCGGGAGGCCTGTTTCAGCAGCCGCTCCCGCTCCCTGCGGCGGTCCTCCTCCCGCTTGCGGGTTCCCTCGGCGGACGCGCGGTAGGAGGACCCGGCCGGCTGCCAGCGGCCGAGCCCGTGCCGGCGGCGGGGATGCAGGGACACGCCCGCGACCTGGCCGGAGATGCCGCGGTAGTCCTCGTGGACGGCGTACTCGAGGATGACCTCGCCGCCCTCGCGCGGCACCCCTTGGAGCAGCGCCTCGAAGGGTTCGGCGCGGGCGTCGACGTCGTGCAGCCCGCCCCGGGGCAGGCCCGCCGTCCCCGCCGCCAGCAGCCGCGGGCCCCCGAGGGTGTCCCCGTCCCGGGGGCGGTAGCAGACCAGGGGCCGGCCCGTCGTGTCGTCGGCGTCCGGCAGCAGCCAGAAGTGCCCCGAGGGGGAGATCCGTACGCCGACGATCCGCACCGGCTGGTCCCCGGAGTACAGGCGGCGCGTGGCCCGGTCGGCGGCCCAGCCCCGCCCCAGGAGGGTGCTCCCGAGCACCACCAGGACCAGGGCCAGGCACTGCTGGCCGACGGCGTCGTAGGGATGGTCGCCGGGGTCGGTCCCGAGGTCGTCGAGGAGACCGTCCAGGAGGACGACGGCGGCGAAGAGGCAGAGGACGGCCCCGCCGATGATCCGCCTGTTGCCGCGCCGCTCCTGCCCGTGCGGCATCCGGTCGGGGAGCGGGAAGCGGGCCGCCCCGGCGGTCTCGAGGAAGAGCCGCTCCTGCCTGCGCCGGGACCACAGCCGCAGCAGGGACCCGGCCAGCGCCCACGAGGCCAGGAGAAGGACGAGGACGGCCGCGGGGCCCCGCGCGACGGCGGCGGCCGACTCCGCCACGAGCACGGCGGCGGCCACGGCTGCCGCGGCGGGCAGGAAGCGGTACCACAGGGGCAGGGCCACCAGCAGCACCGCCGCCGGGTAGAACCGCCACGACGTGCCCACCGGACCGGCCGGCCCCCCGTCACGGAGGGCCAGCACGAGTGAGACGGTGACCAGGGCGGCGAGAACCCAACTCACCACGCACGGAGCGAAGATGACCGGCGGCCGGGCCTTTCGCCAGCGCTCGGACTCCTCGACGCCCCATGTCCGCACATCACTTGCCGGTATCACCCCGGCGGGAAGGTGCTTGGCGTAGGCAATCACAGGGCCAGTATGCGAGCCCGGGAGGTCCGGCGTCACCGCCTTTCGCCGTCCGTCTCCTCAGGGAGTTCCGGCCGCCCGGTCCGGCAGGCACCGGTCGACAGTTTCCCTTCACGCGTGTCCACCGATCCGGCACTTCCGGCGCCTGCCGTACCCGCCCAGGATGAGGACCGCGCGGCCCGGCGCCCCGGCAGGGGCCCCGCCGCACACGCCACGCCGGCCCCCGCGGGCTCCGGTCGCGCGCACCGCCGCCACGGACACCCGCACCCGCACCCACACCGACACCGACACCGACACCGACACCGGAGAACGGAGAACGGACGCACATGAAGTACCGCCCGCTGGGAAGCACCACGGTCAGCGCGATCGCCCTGGGCGCCATGCCCCTGTCCATCGAGAACCGCCCGGACGAGGCGCGGGCCGTCGCCACCGTCCACGCCGCCCTCGACGCCGGCGTCACGCTCATCGACACGGCCGACAGCTACCACTGGCACCCCGGCGAGCGCGGCCACAACGAACTCCTCATCGCCCGCGCCCTGGCCCGCTACGGCGGCGACACCTCCCACGTCCTGGTCGCCACCAAAGGCGGCCGGGGCCGCACCGGCGACGGGGGCTGGACCGTCACCGGCACCCCCGCCCACCTCAAGCACGCCGCCGAGGCCTCCCTCAAGCGCCTGGGGGTGGAATCCATCGGCCTGTACCAGCTGCACAAGCCGGACCCCGGCGTGCCCTGGGCGGAATCGGTCGGCGCCCTGCGCGAACTCCTCGACGCCGGCACCATCCGCACCGCGGGGATCTCCAACGTGACCAGCGGCCAGATCCGCGAGGCCCACGCCATCCTCGGTGACGCGCTCGTCTGCGTGCAGAACCAGTACTCCCCCGCGGTCCGCGACGCCGAGCCCGAGCTGGAGCTGAGCACCCGGCTCGGTCTGGCCTTCCTGCCCTGGAGCCCGCTGGGCGGCATCTCCCGCAGCTCCCTGGACGGCCCGTCCGGCCCCACCTCCGCGGGGACCGCCTTCCACCGCGTCGCGGCCGGACGCGGCGTCAGCCCGCAGCGGATCGCCCTGGCCTGGCTGCTGGCCCGCTCCCCGAGGGTCGTCCCGGTGCCGGGAGCCAGCCGTCCGGCGTCGGTCCAGGACTCGGCCCTCGCCACGGAGATCGAACTCGAGGCGGCGGAACTGGCCGAGCTGGAGGCGGCGCTGCCGGCCCGCGGGGCCGGTGCCTGACCCGCGACGTCGGAGCCCGCGGGGCGCCGGGCAGCCGCGGGACGGCGGGGCGCCGGGAAGCGGCGGGGCTCAGTGCTGGTGGACCCGCTCCAGGTCCGCGAGGAGCCGGCCTTCGGCATAGGTGAGGGCGGCGTCCGGGAGGGCGGCGGTCCGCCCGCTGTGCAGTACGGTCAGCCCGCCGGTGGGGGGCAGTTCCGGCGCGGGCTCGAGGCCGATGCGGCGCAGCGCCTGCACGGCGACGGCCTCGGCGGAACCGTAGAACCTCAGCTCCGCTCCCCCGGTGCGGGCGGCGAGGGCTGCCCGGACGGCCTCCTCGACGAGCTCGTAGTGGGTGCAGCCGAGGACCACGTCCGTGACGTCGGCCGGGGTGAGCGCGGCGGCGGCGGCGACGGTGCGAGCGACGGCCGCCTCGTCACCGGCCTCGACGGCGTCGGCCAGTCCGGGGCAGGGCACCTCGGTGACGCGGGCCCCCGCGGCGAAGTCGCGGATCAGCCCGCGCTGGTACAGGCTGCCGGTGGTGGCGGGGGTCGCCCAGATGGCGACCCGCCCTCCGGCGGCCGCGGCGGGCTTGATCGCCGGCACGGTGCCGATGACGGGGATCCCGGGCTCCAGCTCGGCCCGCAGCGCGGGCAGGGAGTGCACGGAGGCGGTGTTGCAGGCCACGATGAGCGCGTCCGGGCCGAGCGCGGCGGCGGCCCGGGCGACGGCACGTGCCCGCTCGGTGAGGTCGGCGGGCGTACGGGGCCCCCAGGGCATCCCGTCCGGGTCGGAGGACAGCAGCAGGTCGGCGTCGGGCCGCAGCCGACGCGTCGCGGCGGCCGCAGCGAGGAGGCCGATTCCCGAGTCCATGAGCGCGATCTTCACCTGGTCACCTTAGTCGACTTACCCACCGCACCGGTGAACCCGCGCCTCTCGCACCCGGCCCGCGGCGCGTCCCTGCGGCCCCTCCCGGGGCCCTCACCAGCACGGGACCCCGGCCCAGGCCCGGCCGCCCCGAGCCGAGGTCCGGTTCCGGCGGCCACGGCACACCGGGGCGGGGACACGGCCCGGGTCCCCGCCCCGTCCGGGTTCCGGGCCCGGCAGGGCGGGCAGGGCGGGCAGGGCACGGCCGGACCCGGTTCCGGGCCGAGCCGGGCGGGCCGCTTTCCGGGCCCCGCACGGTGCCGCCTTCCGGCCCGGCGCGGCAGGGCCGAAGGCCGTCCGGTTCCGGACCCGTCAGGGCCGGGCCCGGTAGCGGGCCGGCCGGGCCGCGCAAGGCCCGCGCGGAGCCGGCGCCGCTCCCGGTGCCGGCCGCGGCACCCCGGTACCGGCCGCGGCACCCAGGTACCGGCCGCCGCCGCCCGCCGTGCCGGGCTTCGCCCGCCCGCCCCGTCCCCGCCGGACCCGGGCCGTTCCCGCCCCGTCCCGCCCCTCGCCGCTCTGGATCCGGCCCGCCCGCAGGACGCCCCGACGCGCCCGGGATCCCGCTTGCCCGGAAGACGGCCCCGCACCGGCGCCGCTTCGGCGACACTGCCGTCATGGGCCTCCTCCTCGCCGCCTGCGCGTCCCTCGCCGCCTGGCTCTGGCTGACCCTCGCCCAGGGCATGTTCTGGCGCACCGACGTCCGCCTCCCCCCGCGCACCGCCCCCGCCCGCTGGCCCACCGTGGCGGTCGTCGTCCCGGCCCGGGACGAGGCCGAGGTGCTCCCCCGGAGCCTGCCCTCCCTCCTCGCCCAGGACTATCCCGGCGAGGCGCGGATCGTCCTGGTCGACGACGGCAGCACCGACGGCACGGCGGACCTCGCCCGCCGGCTGGCCGCCGAGCAGCCGGGGCTGCCGCTCACCGTCGTCACCCCCGCGGACCCCCCGCCCGGCTGGACGGGCAAGCTGTGGGCGCTGCGCCACGGCATCGCCCGGGCCCGTACCGGCCCGGACCGGGAGCCCGAGTTCCTCCTCCTCACCGACGCCGACATCGCGCACGAGCCCGACAGCCTGCGCGAGCTGGTCGCCGCGGCGACCAGCGCCGGCCTCGACCTCGTCTCCCAGATGGCCCGGCTGCGCGTGGCCGGCTTCTGGGAGCGGCTCCTCGTACCGGCCTTCGTGTACTTCTTCGCGCAGCTGTACCCCTTCCGCCGGATCAACCGTCCCGCCTCCCGCACCGCCGCGGCCGCCGGCGGCTGCGTGCTGCTGAGGACGGAGGCGGCCGTCCGCGCGGGGATCCCGGATTCGATCCGGCAGGCCGTCATCGACGACGTCTCCCTGGCCCGCGCCGTCCAGCGTTCCGGGGGGCGGATCTGGCTGGGGCTGGCGGAGCGGGTGGACAGCGTGCGCCCGTACCCGGCTCTGGGGGACCTGTGGCGGATGGTGTCCCGCAGCGCCTACGCCCAACTGCGCCACCAGCCCCTGCTGCTGGCCGGGACGGTCGCCGGACTGGTGCTGGTGTACGTGGTTCCCCCGGCGGCCCTGTTCGCGGGTCTGGCGGGGCCGGCCTCGGCTGTGGGCACCGCGACGGCCTGGGCCGGGGGCCTCGCGTGGCTGCTGATGGCGGGGACGTACCTGCCCATGCTGCGCTATTACCGGCAGTCGCCCGTGCTGGCTCCGCTGCTGCCGCTCACCGCGCTCCTGTACCTCCTGATGACCGTGGACTCGGCCGTCCAGCACTACCGGGGGCGCGGCGCCGCGTGGAAGGGCCGCACCTACGCCCGCCCGAGCGACGCCTGAGGCTTCGGGCGGAAACGGATAATTCGCCCTCCTGAGGAAGCGTCATCCGAGGTCACCGTGTTGTGACGCTCCGTCACTTCCATGTGCGTGCAAAGGCCAACCGGCGAGTACGAGTAGCATCAAGCCGGGGCGCACGTGACGAATCGTGCAGGTGGACGCGATGGGAAAGCTGTGGCCCTGACCTGGGAATATGCAGGTCAGGGCGGTGTTGGCGGAGCCTGGCTATGGACCCGGTGAAGCCGTGGGCTTAACTTGTCTCCCATGACCTCCCCCCGCTCCACTTATGGCGGCGGTTACTACTCCGCGCCCTCCTTCCCGGACACCCCCATCTACGACTCCCTCGTCGCCGAACGCGGCACTCCGCAGATCGCCCCGATCCGCGTTCCGGCCGCGTACGAGTCCCCCAGTGCCGGTTACTCGAGCGGTGGTTACCTGCCGGCCCTCGCCTCGTCCATGCCCGCCCTGCCGCCCGCGGCGCCGCAGCCGCCGGCTCCCGCGTACGGCTACGGGTACCCGCAGCAGGCCATGCCCCAGCCCCAGCAGATGCCGGTTCCGCTTCAGCACGCGCCGGCCCCCTACATCCCGCAGCAGCAGCAGTTCGCGGGCCGGGCCGGTTACGCGCCGCAGCCCCAGCCGCAGCAGCCCCGTCCGGCCGCCATGGGCACCGGGTACGAGGCCATGCGCCCGGCGGCTCCGCGCCCGATGGCCCCCGTGGCGCCCATGGCCCCGGTGGCGTCCGCGGCGGGCGTCCCCTCGTACGAGGACCCGTACGGCCGCCCGTACCAGCAGCGGGGCTACTGACCGGGCGCCCGCCGACCGCGACGCCGGCGTCCCGCGCACCGTGTGCCCTGCACACGGTCCCTGGGGGGCCGGCGGGGGCAGCTGTCACAATGCCCCCATGTCGAACTTGTACGTCCAGTCACTCCACGTCCATCCCGTCAAGTCGGTGGCGGGGGCCGCGCCCGACGAGATGGCCGTGGAGCCCTGGGGACCGGCCGGGGACCGCCGCTGGGCCGTGATCGACACGACCGGTGCGGTCATCACCCAGCGCCAGCAGGCGCGGCTGGCGCTGGCCTCGGCGCGGCCGCTGCCGGGCGGGCGGGTCGAGCTGTCGGGACCGGGCATGCCCGCCCTCGTGGTCGAGGTGCCGCGGTCCGGCCCGCTGGAGCCGGTCGTGCTCTTCGGCAAGGAGATCAAGACGGTGGTCGCGGCGGCCGCGGCCGCCGAGTGGTTCACCGCCTACCTCGGCCAGGACGCGCGCCTCGTGCACCTGGACGATCCGGCCGTACGGCGGCCCGTGGACCCGAAGTACGCGCTGCCGGGGGAGACGGTCAGCCTCGCCGACGCCTACCCCCTCCTCCTGGCCACCAGCGCCTCGCTGGACGCCCTCAACGCGCTGATCGCCCAGGGCGACCACCCCGAGGAGGGACCGCTGCCCATGAACCGTTTCCGGCCCAATCTGGTGGTCGGCGGCCCCGCCGCGGCGTGGGCCGAGGACGACTGGCGGCGGATCGCGATCGGCGACGCCGTGTTCCGCGGGGTGCGCGAGTGCGGACGCTGCATCGTGACCACCACCGACCAGCGGACCGCGGAGCGCGGCCGTGAACCGCTGAAGACCCTGGCGAAGCACCGCCGGATCGGGAAGTCGCTGGCCTTCGGACGCCAGCTGGTGCCGGTCGTCACGGGCACGGTGCGGGTGGGCGACGAGGTACGCGTCCTGGAGTGAGCGTGCCGCCGCGCCCGGAGCCCCCGCCCCCGCCGCTGACCACGGCGGGCTGACGGAATGACACCTTCGGGGGGCTCCTGGCGTTCACTGGAACCAACGGGCCGCGCAGGGCCGTTGGAGCATTCAGGACGGCAGAGGAAGACGAAGACCGGGCATGGGGCAGGGGGAGCCGGACCGTGCGGACAGCAATGGGTGTGTGGCGCTGGCGGCGCAATCCGCTGCGCAGGCCGACCGATCTCTTCGAGGCGTGGGTGGCGTTCACCGCGCTGGTGTGCGTGCTGCTGGTGGCCCCGGCCGTCGGCTGGGCGGCGGGCCGCCAGGTGGACGGGACCTTGCAGCGGGCCGCGCGCGAGCAGCGGCACGAGCGGTACCTGGTCCCGGCGGTGGTGGTCCGGTCCGCGCCGGGCACGGGTGCCGATCCGTCGGCGCAGCGGCAGGCACCCGAGCGGACCCGGATCGTGGCCTCCTGGACCGCGCCCGACGGCAGCCACCACGAGGGCACGGTTCCGGCGGCGGAGGAACCGCCGCGCGCCGGCGACCGGTTCCGGGTATGGACCGACATCCGCGGCAGGCTGGTGGGGCAGCCGCTCGACCCTTCCGCCGCCTCCTTCCACGCGGGTACCGCCGGTCTGGCGGCCGCGCTCACCGCCGCCGCGCTCGCGGAGACGGTCCGCCGGCTGGTCGTACGCCGGCTCATGCATCGGCGGTACATACGGCTGGACCGGGCGTGGGCGGCGGCGTGGCCCGACTGGGGCCGGACGGGCGCGGGCAGCTGACCTGGTCACTCACCGGCCCCATGCGCGCTACGGTGGAGCCGGAGGCCGGTCCGGTCGCGGGAGCGGCTCCGGCGGCCGTGGAACTCCCGGGGCGCTCGGACCACTTCGACCACTCCGGTCGTTTCAGTCGCTTCAGTCGCTTCCGACCGGTCCGGCAGCGCGAGTACAGGGGTGGGGGCACGACAGCACGATGGCTCAGGGCACGGTCCAGGTGACGCACGGCGGGGCCTCGCGGTGGCGGCGCCGCTCCGGTGACTATCCGACGCTGGCCGCCGCGCTCGCCGTGGCGGGCGACGGCGACGTGCTGTCCATCGCCCCCGGCACCTACCGGGAGAACCTGGTCCTGCGTCATGCCGTCACCCTGCGCGGGCCCGAGGGGGCGGTGGCCGGGTCGGTGCGGATCGCCCCGCTCGACGGGGTCGCGCTGACCGTTCGCGCTTCGGCCGTGGTCCAGGACCTGTACCTGGAGGGAGCCGACCGGACGGCGCCCGCCCTGCTCGTCGAGGAGGGCTCACCGGAGCTCACGGGGCTGCGCGTGCACACCCGGTCGGCGTCCGGCATCGAGGTGCGCGGCGGGGCCAGGCCCCTGGTGCGCCGGTGCACGGTGGAGAATCCGGCGGGGGTCGGGATCTCCGTCCTGGACGGCGGTGGCGGGGTGTTCGAGGAGTGCGAGGTGGTCGCCGCCGGGCAGGCCGGGGTCTCGGTGCGCGGCGGCCACCCGCGCCTGGAGCGCTGCCGGATCCACCACGCGGTGGGCGCGGGCATCTCGGTCACCGGCGAGGGCTCGGGCCTTGAGGCACTGGGATGTGAGGTGTACGAGGTCAAGGGCGCCGGTGTGCAGGTCGCGGCGCGCGCGGCGGCCCGCCTCACCGACTGCGCGGTGCACCGTACGTCCGCCGACGGGGTCACCCTCGACACCGACGCGGTGCTGACCCTCACCGGCTGCGACATCCACGACATCCCGGAGAACGCCGTCGACCTGCGCTCCCGTTCGGTGCTCACCCTCAGCCGCACCACGGTGCGCCGGTTCGGGCGCAACGGCCTGTCGGTGTGGGACCCGGGGACCAGGGTGGACGCCGAGTCCTGCGAGATCCACGACAGTACGGGCGACTATCCGGCGGTGTGGGTGAGCGACGGGGCCACCGCCTCGCTGGACTCCTGCCGCCTGCACGACGTGCCCGACGCGCTGTTCGTCCTGGACCGGGGCTCGCGCGTGGACGTGGTCGACAGCGATCTGTCGCAGGTCCGCAACACGGCCGTCTCGGTCAGCGACGGAGCGAGCGCGCGGCTCGACGACTGCCGGATCCGGGAGGCGGGCACCGGGGCGTGGTTCCGTGACCACGGCAGCGGCGGCGCCCTGGCCGACTGCACCATCGACGCCGTGCAGACGGGCGTGATCGTCACCAAGGGCGCCGATCCCACCCTGGAGCGGTGCGCGGTGACCTCCGCCGCCGAGGCCGGGTTCTACGTGTCGGCGGGCGGCCGGGGCACGTTCACGGCGTGCCGGGTGACGGGCAGTGCCGGTTTCGGCTTCCACGTCATCGACGGCTGCCGCACCACGCTCACCCGGTGCCACACCGAGCGCTGTGCGCGCGGCGGCTACGAGTTCGCGGAGGACGGTCCCCTGGCCGAGGGGTGCACGGGCGACGAGGCCGGTACGGGGCCCGCGGAGCGGGCGGCGGGCGGGGGGCCCGCCGGGGCGCCGCCGGGCGGGGGGCAGCGTACGGCCACGGTGGTACAGGGCCCGGCGGGGCGGCCCGCCGACCGGGTGCCGGCCTCCCGGGCCGGGGAGGTGCCGGATCCGGCCGGGACGCCGGGCGCGGCGCCGGCCCCCCGGGGTTCGGGCGAGGTGCTGGGGCAGCTCGACGCGCTGGTCGGGCTGGACAGCGTCAAGCGCGAGGTGCGGGCCCTCACCGACATGATCGAGGTGGGGCGCAGGCGGCAGCTGGCGGGCCTGAAGGCGGCCTCGGTGCGCCGGCACCTGGTCTTCACGGGCTCCCCCGGTACGGGCAAGACGACCGTCGCCCGCCTCTACGGGGAGATCCTGGCCTCCCTCGGGGTGCTGGAGCGCGGCCACCTGGTCGAGGTGTCCAGGGTGGACCTGGTCGGCGAGCACATCGGGTCCACGGCGATCCGTACGCAAGAGGCCTTCGACCGGGCACGGGGCGGGGTGCTGTTCATCGACGAGGCGTACGCGCTGGCCCCGGAGGACTCGGGCCGGGACTTCGGGCGCGAGGCGATCGACACGCTGGTGAAGCTGATGGAGGACCACCGGGACGCGGTGGTGGTGATCGTCGCCGGGTACACGGAGGAGATGGAGCGTTTCCTGACCGTCAACCCGGGGGTGGCGTCGCGTTTCTCCCGCACCATCACCTTCGGGGACTACGGGCCGCCCGAACTGCTGCGGATCGTGGAGCAGCAGGCGGAGGAGCACGAGTACCGGCTCGGCGAGGGGACCGGGGAGGCGCTGCTGAAGTACTTCACGGAGCTGCCCAAGGGCCCGGCCTTCGGCAACGGCCGGACCGCGCGCCAGACCTTCGAGGCGATGGTGGAGCGGCACGCGGGGCGGGTCGCGCAGCTGGCGGACCCGGACAAGGACGAACTCACCCTGCTGTTCCCGGAGGACCTGCCGGCCCTGCCGTCGTCGTGCTGACCGCGTGGGCGGGGAGGTCGAACGGCCGGCCGGCCGGGGTGCGCGGCACACGCGCGCGGCGCGTCCCGCGCCCGGCCGGGCCCCGCCGCCCGGCTCAGGCCTCGGGCTCGCGCCAGTCGCCGGTCTCCAGCAGGGTCCGGATCGTCTTGGAGTAGGGGGCGATGTCGAGGCCCTGGGCCGCCAGCCACTCGTCCGAGTAGTACTTGTCGAGGTAGCGGTCGCCCGGGTCGCACAGCAGGGTCACGACGCTGCCCGTGCGGCCCTCCGCCACCATCTCGGAGACGATCTTCAGGGCGCTCCACAGTCCGGTGCCGGTGGAGCCGCCCGCCTTGCGTCCTATGGCCTGTTCAAGGGCGCGGCAGGCGGCGACGGACGCCGCGTCCGGCACCTTCATCATGCGGTCGATGGCGCCCGGCACGAAGCTCGGCTCCATCCGCGGCCGGCCGATGCCCTCGATGCGCGAGCCGCAGTCGCTGCTCGCGTGCGGGTCGTTGTTGGTCCACCCGTCGAAGAAACAGGAGTTCTCCGGGTCCGGGACGCAGATGCGGGTGTCGTGCTGCATGTAGTGGACGTAGCGCGCGATGGTCGCGGAGGTGCCGCCGGTGCCGGCCGTGGCCACGATCCAGGCGGGCTCGGGGTACCGCTCCAGACGCAGTTGCTGGTACATCGACTCGGCGATGTTGTTGTTGCCCCGCCAGTCGGTGGCGCGCTCGGCGTAGGTGAACTGGTCCATGTAGTGGCCGCCGGTGCGGGCCGCCAGTTCGGCCGACTCCTCGTACATCTTCATCGGGTCGTCGACGAAGTGGCACGCGCCTCCGTGGAATTCGATGAGGCGGCACTTCTCCGGGCTGGTGGTCCTCGGCATCACCGCGATGAACGGGACGCCGATCAGCTTGGCGAAGTACGCCTCGGAGACGGCGGTGGAGCCGCTGGAGGCCTCGATGACCGGGCGGCCGGGGCGGATCCAGCCGTTGCAGAGCGCGTAGAGGAACAGTGAGCGGGCGAGGCGGTGCTTCAGGGAGCCCGTCGGGTGGGTGGACTCGTCCTTCAGGTACAGGTCGATGCCCCACGCCTCGGGCAGCGGGAAGCGCAGCAGGTGGGTGTCGGCGGAGCGGTTGGCGTCCGCCTGGACCTTGCGCACGGCCTCCTTGAGCCAGGCGCGGTAGTCGGCGTCGCTGCGGTCGACGTCGACCGTCGTCGTCACCGTGCTCCCGGCCGTGTTCGAGGCCGGTGTACCGGTGGTGCCGGTGGTGCTCATGCGCCTTGCTCCTTTGTCGGTTCCAGGGCCCCCTCCTTTCGCAATGTACCCCCCTCACCTGCACAAATGATTGCTTTGGGTTTCCATGCGGATCGCTTTCGGCCCTATTCCGCCGCGTTCGGTTGCAGGCGGAGCCACGGTGGGTGACCCTGGTACTCGCGTCACCGAGGGTGCAGCACCCGTAACAATGATGTCGGGGAGTCGCAGCCGTGATCAGTCATTCCCGCAGGCACTGCGTCGTCGAACTGCAGGCCTTGCCAGCGCGGATCGGTCAGGTCCGCAGGATCGTCTCCGCGCAACTGCGCCACTGGCAGCTCGACCCGCTCATAGACCGGGCTGCGCTCGGCGTGACGGAGCTGCTCAGCAACGTCCACCGCCACGCGCAGCCCGACAAGGCGTGCACGGTCGAGATCGAATTCCGTCTCGGGCGCCTGACCGTCTCCGTCCACGACAGCGATCCGCGGCTGCCCGTCCGCCGGGCGGCCGACGGTCTGGAGACCTGCGGGCGCGGACTGGCGCTCGTCGAGGCGGTCAGCGAGGCCTGGGGGGCCCGGCACCGGCCGGACGGGCCGGGCAAGGTGGTGTGGTTCTCGATGCGGGCGGCCCCGTCACCGGCGGCGCCGACGCGCACGGTCAGCATCGGCGTCAAGAAGACCGTACGCGGACCCGCGCGCCCGGTGCTCGCCGCCGTCGACGCCCGGGCCGTCGGGACCGGCGTGCCGGCGTCGGTCACGGCCGCGACCGGGCCCGGCTGACTCCCCCGGGCACACCGGCCCGGCCCCCGGACCGGACCACGGCCCCGACCCCCGCCCGGACCCCCGCCCCGCCGGGCACACCGGCCCGGCCCCCGGCTCAGGCGGCCGCGCCCAGCGCCCCCAGCGGATCGTCCAGTACGGGCTGCCACGCCAGCTCCGCCGCGCCGACCAGACTGTTGTGGTCCAGGGTGCACGGCAGGATCGGCACGCCCCCGCTGCGCCCCCACAGGCTGCGGTCGGCGACCACCGCCCGCAGCCGCTCCGGGTCGGCGTACAGCAGCTCGCGGTGCAGTCCGCCGAGGATGATCCGGTCCGGGTTCAGGATGTTGACCAGGCCCGCGAGGCCCAGTCCGAGCCGGTCGATGAGTTCCTCGGCGGCCGCCCGCACCGACGGCTGCGCGTACTCGGCGCGCAGCAGGTCACGGGCCTGCGCCAGCAGCGACACCTCGGGCCCCGGCGTACGGCCGGCCGCGGTGAGGAAGGCCAGCGGGTCGGCCTCCACGTCCAGGCAGCCGCGGCTGCCGCAGTGGCAGGCCCGCCCCTCCGGGTTGACGGTGAGGTGGCCGACCTCCAGGGCCAGGCCCGCGCTCCCGCTGTGCAGCCTGCCGTCGAGCACCAGGGCCCCGCCCACCCCGCGGTGCCCGGTGGCCACGCAGAGCAGGTGCTGGGCGCTGCGGCCCGCGCCGTGCCGGTGCTCGGCGAGCGCGGCGAGGTTCACGTCGTTGCCGGTCAGAGCCGGTCCGTCGATGCCGGCCGCCTTCACGCACTCGGCGAACAGGGCCCGTACCGGAGAGCCGGGCGGCCACGCCAGGTGCAGCGGGTTGAGGGCGGTGCCCTCCGGCTCCGCGACCGCCGAGGGCACCGCGAGGCCCGCGCCGACGCACCGGCGCCCCGACTCGGCGAGCAGCCGGGCGCCCGCGTCGACGACCGCGCCGAGCACCTGCGCGGGGTCGGCGGAGACGGTGAGCTTGCCGGGCGCGGTGGCCACGATGCGCCCGCCGAGGCCGACCAGCGCGGCCCGGAACCCGTCGGGGTGGACCTGTGCGGCCAGCGCCACGGGACCGTTCTCGTCGACGGCGAGCCGGTGCGAGGGACGGCCCTGGGTGCCGCCGGCTCCGCCGGGGCGGGAGTCGACGCGGATCAGGCCGAGCGCCTCCAGCTCGGCGGCGACGGCTCCGGCGGTGGCGCGCGTGACGCCGAGTTCGGCCGTCAGCACCGCCCGGGTGGGGGCCCGGCCGGTGTGCACGAGCTCCAGCGCCGGGCCGAGCGCGCCGCGGCCGCGCTCCAGCTTGGTCCTGGCGGACGCCGCCGACGCCGTGCCCGCGTCCCCCGCCCCCGGCGGGGCCCCGTTGCCGTTCATGAGGGGATCCTCGCACGACCGGGCGGCGGTGCCCTCCCCGGCTATACGTCCAGGCCACCGACCCGCAGGGTGATGTTGAGGCGTCCCTTCAGGCCCAGGCCCGGCGGGGCGGTCCCGGGCAGCACCTTCGGCACCCCATGGTAGGCGAGCCGGCTCGGTCCGCCGAACACGAACAGGTCTCCGCTGCGCAGCTCCACGTCCCGGTACGGCCGCCCCCGCGAGACGGTGTTGCCGAAGCGGAAGAGGCAGGAGTCACCCAGGCTGAGGGAGACGACGGGCGCCCCGGACCGTTCCTCGGCGTCCCGGTGCATGCCCATCCTGGAGTCGCCGTCGTAGAAGTTGACCAGGGCGATGTCGTACGCCTCCGCGTCCGGCGGGGGCGATCCGTACGCGGCGGTGACCGCCCGCCGTCCCAGCTCGGCGAGCCACCCCGGCATCGGCTTGACCGGCGCGCCGTCCCCGTCGACGGCGGTGCGCGCGTACGCGTACGGGTACCAGTGCAGGCCCAGGCACACCTGCCGGGCGGTCATCGTCCCGCCTCCGGGGGTGCGTACGGTGCGCAGTCCCGCGGGCGGGCGGGCCCACTCACGGCACGCGGCGAGGAGGTCCCGCTGGCTCTGGGGCCCGAGCCAGCCGGGCAGGTGCACCGCGCCGGGCGCGATCTCGGTCCGCTCGCGCGGGAAGAGTTCCTCGTCCACCCTCCCATTGTCGGAGGCTGCTGGCAGACTCGCGGCATGAAGATCACCGAATACACGGAGAGCCTGGCCCGGGAGGGCGAACTGCTCGCCGATCAGGCCGAACGCGCCGGTACGGACGTCCTGGTGCCGACCTGTCCCGAGTGGCGGGTCGCCGATCTGCTGCGGCACACCGGCTCGGTGCACCGCTGGGCCGCCGGGTACGTGCGCGACGGGCTGGTGGAGCGGGTGCCGTTCCCGGAGCCTCCGGAGCTGGCCGGGGCGGAGCTGCTCGCCTGGTTCCGGGAGGGGCACGCGGAACTGGTCCGCTCCCTGTCCGAGGCCCCGGCCGGGCTGGCGTGCTGGACCTTCCTGCCGACGGCGCCGCCGTCGCCGCTGGCGTTCTGGGCCCGGCGGCAGGCGCACGAGACGACCGTGCACCGCTTCGACGCCGAGTCCGCGCGGGGTGTCGCCCTCTCGCCGGTGGACCCGGGATTCGCGGAGGACGGGGTGGACGAGCTGCTGACCGGCTTCCACGCCCGGCCGCGCAGCCGGGTGCGGACGGAGGAGCCGCGGGTGCTGCGGGTCCGGGCGGCGGACACGGGCGCGGTGTGGACGGTCCACCTGTCGAAGGAGCCGGCCCGTACGGTACGCGGCGACACCGGCGAGGCGGCGGACTGCGAGGTGACCGGGGAGGCGTCCTGGCTGTACGCGGCCCTGTGGAACCGGCTCCCGCTCGCCGGCCCGGGCGTACGCGGCGACGAGTCGCTGGCCCGGCTGTGGCAGGAGACGGCGGGGATCTGAACCCCCGACGGCCCGGCCCGGAAGCCGGCGGGTGCCCGCCCGGTGACACCGGGCCGGGCGGCCGCCGGGCGGCCACCGGCGGGCCCGGGGGGGCGGTGCAGGAGGCGGTGCCGCCGCGCGGGCGCCGACGCGGCGGTCACAGCGCGCGGGTGACGGCGCGCGGGTGAGGGCGCGGGGCGCGCGGGTGACGGCGCGGGCGGAATTCCCCGTGCGGACCGGACACCGGCTTGGCAGGCTGGCCCCCATGGCCTCCCCTCCCTCTCCCGGCTCCCCGACCGCCCCCGGCTGGATCACCACCCCGGTGCACGAGCGGTTGCTGCGCGGCGCCCTGGAACTCGAACGCACCCCGCTCGGTCTGCTCCCGCACCGGCTGCCCGCCCGGGCCCGTGCCCAGTGCGCCGACGGGCAGCTGGCCATGGCGGAGGCGCAGCCCTCCGGGGTGCGGCTGGTGTTCCGCACCCGGGCGACGGCCGTCGAACTGGACGCGGTGCGCACCAGGACGGCCTACCGGGGCGCCCCGCCGCGCCCCGACGGCGTGTACGACCTGCTCGTCGACGGCCGGCCGGCCGGCCGGGCCTCGGTGCCCGGCGGTCACGTCCTCATGGTGGACATGGCCACCGGGTCGGCGGAGCGCGTCCCCGGCCCGGTCGGCACGGTCCGCTTCTCCGGGCTGCCCGACCGGCTCAAGGACGTGGAGATCTGGCTGCCGCACAACGAGGTCACCGAGCTGGTGGCCCTGCGGACCGACGCCCCCGTCGAGCCCTCCCCGGACCGGGGCCGCCGGGTCTGGGTCCACCACGGCAGTTCGATCAGCCACGGCTCCGACGCGGCGAGTCCCAGCACGACCTGGCCGGCCCTGGCCGCCGCCCGGGGCGGGGTGGAGCTGGTCAACCTGGGCTTCGGCGGCAGCGCCCTCCTCGACCCCTTCACCGCGCGCGTCCTGCGGGACACCCCCGCCGACCTGATCAGCGTCAAGATCGGCATCAATCTGGTCAACCACGACCTGATGCGCCTGCGCGCCTTCGGACCCGCCGTCCACGGCTTCCTGGACACCATCCGCGAGGGGCACCCCGTCACCCCGCTGCTGCTGGTCTCACCGGTCCTCTGCCCGATCCACGAGGACACGCCGGGCCCGACCGCCCCCGACCTCGGCGAACTCTCCGCGGGCAGGCTCCGCTTCCGGGCCGCGGGCGATCCGGCCGAGGTCCCCGCGGGCAAACTGACCCTCAGGGTCGTGCGGGAGGAACTCGCCCGCATCGTGCGGGAACGCGCGGCCGACGACCCGAACCTGCACCACCTCGACGGGCTCGGCCTCTACGGCGAGGCCGACTTCGCCGCTCTCCCCCTCCCCGACGGCCTCCACCCGTCCCCGGCCGCCCACCAGCTCATCGCCGACCGCTTCGCCGCCCACGCCTTCGCCCCGGACGGCCCATTCGCCCCCGGAGAGCAGCCTTAGGTCATCTCCCCGGCGGCCTCCGGCACGGCCCGCGCCTCGGTGCGGACCGGCCGGGCCGTCGGCCGCGGCTCCCCGCCGCAGTGGCCGGCGTACCCGCGGGACGGGTCAGCCGGCGGGGTCCGTCCCGTCCAGGGTGGCCGCGTAGGCGGTCTGGGGGCCGTACTTCCAGGCGGGGCTGGTGTTCCACGGGTTGGGCATGGCCGCGCTCGTCGCGTACGCGTAGCCGGCGCCGCGGGTGAAGGCGGTGCGGAGGGCGGCGCGCATCGCGGCGGTGCCGGGGACCTCGTGCACGAGGTGCCAGAACGCGGTGCCGGCCGGGTCGAGTTCGGTGCCCTCGCGGTAGGTGCCGTGGGCGTCGAAGACGTTGCCGTGCCAGCCGCCCGAGGTGTAGGCCGCGTAGGTGTTCTCGTAGGTGACGAAGACGTCGGCGGTGCGGTGGCCCGGTTCGAGGTAGCAGTCGGCGATGGCGGTGCCGGGGTTGTTGACGACCAGGTCGTCCACGTCCGGGTCGGCGGCGTGCATGGCGTCCTGGACGTAGCGGCGCAGTGCCGCGTAGTGGTCGCGGGTCGCGTTGCCGGGGCCGCAGTCGCGGCTGACCACGTCGAAGAAGATGCCGTCGACGTGCAGCCGGCCGTCCCCGTCGCCGGAAGGCCGCAGGTAGTTGTCGACGGAGGCCCTGACGGCCGCCGGGTCCCGCCGGCCGTGGTCGGTGTGGACGTAGCCGAGGACCTTGGTCCGCTCGCCGGTGGCGGTGGTCCCGGCGCGCAGGGCGTCGGCGCGGGCGCGCCAGCGGCCGTCGAACGGCGCGTCTCCGTTACCGGGGTTGAGGACGACCACGGAGGCGGCGGGGGTGGTGGCGGTGAGCGCGGCCAGCATCGGGGCGTCGGCCCGGACGTAGGCGGGTACGCCGATCTCCAGGCCGCGCACGCCGGGTATCCGGGGAGCCGGCGTGACCGGCGGTGTCGTCTGTCTCGCGGAGGCGGTCACCGCCGGTGCCGGTGCGACGAGCAGCACGGTCACGGCGACGGCGTACAGGGACCTCAGTACGCGGGCGGGGGTCACGGCTGTTCCTCCGGCTGCGGCGGTGGCGGGACCCCAGGAACACTAGACGCGCGGTAACCCGGAGACCGGCGAACCACCCGGATCGGTATGAGGAACAGGCGAGCGACTTGTCACCATGCCCCTGTCATACGGCGGGCAGTCCCACCGAGTGCGCCAGTTGCCCGGCGGCGTGCGCGAAGAAGGCCTCCCGCTCCTCGACGACCCGGTTGAACTGGCCGAACAACTCGAAGGAGACGAGGCCGACGAGCTGCGCGCAGGCCGCGACCAGGGCGGCCGTCACTTCCGGGGGCAGGCCTTCGGCGAAGTCCTCGGTCATCCGGTGGGCTTCGGGGCGCAGGGCGGCGGGGAGGGGCGGCAGGGCGAGGCCGCGGCCCTCGTAGGCGGTGCGGAGGATCCCGATGAGGACGTGGGCGACGCGGGCGGCGGGGCCGACCGTGTCGAGGGGGGCGGTGTAGCCGGGGACCGGCGAGCCGTAGACGAGGGCGTACTCGTGCGGGTGGGCCAGTGCCCAGGTACGGACGGCCGCGCAGACGGCGGTCCAGCGGGCGCGGGGAGGGGCGCCCGTGGCGAGGGCGGCGGCGTCGGCGGCTTCGGCGGCGGCGCCCAGGCTGTCGTAGGCGTCGATGATCAGCGCGGTGAGCAGTTCGTCGCGGCTGGGGAAGTAGCGGTAGAGGGCCGAGGAGACCATGCCCAGCTCGCGGGCGACGGCGCGCAGCGAGAGTTTGGCGGCGCCCTCGGCCGCGAGCCTGCGGCGGGCCTCGTCCTTGATGGCGGCGGTGACCTCGATACGGGCCCGTTCCCTGGCTCCTCGCACGGTGCTCATGCGGATCAGTGTGCCACGGGCGGAGAGCGGTGCCCAAAATCCAGAGCACCGCTCAATAGGGAGAGCACTGCTCTTGTTTTGGTGCGCCGATCCGTGCACACTGATCTCAAGCGAGAGCAGTGCTCTCCCAGTGACTCCCGGAGGCCACCCATGAACGCGTCCGCCCCGTACTACGCCCAAGCCGGCCGCTTCGCCGTCCGCTTCAACGCCCTGTTCGGCACGCTCGCCCGTCTCGGCCTCAGCGTGGCCGGCTCCGCCGAGCTGTCGGTGCGCGGCCGCACCTCCGGCCGGATGCAGCGCATCCCCGTCAACCCGCACACCCACGAGGGCGGCCAGTACCTCGTCTCGGCCCGCGGCCACTCCCACTGGGTCCGCAACATGCGCGCGGCGGGCAGCGGTGAGCTGCGCGTGGGCCGTAAGGTCCGCGCCTTCACCGCCGTGGAGCTGACCGACCCGGCGGAGAAGGCGGCCGTCCTGCGCACCTACCTGGAGAAGTGGGGCTGGGAGGTCAACCGGTTCTTCCAGGGCGTCACCGCGAGGTCCACGGACGCCGAGCTCAGGGCGGCCGCCGGAGACCACCCCGTCTTCCGCGTCACGGTGACCCGCTGAGCCCCGGACCCGCCGACCCCGCCGGACCCCGCCGACCCCGCCGGGCGACTCCTGGCCCGCCCGACCCCCGCCGGGCGGCTCCGCCTCGCCGGTCAGGCCCGGGCGTGACCGGCGAGATCCGGAAGAGACGGCCTATCCCCGGCGGCCCCGCGCGTCACGGTCGTCCATCAGGTGCAGCGCCTTGCGCGCCAGCGGGTGCGTACGGACGAGGTCGGGCAGGGTCGTCGAGCCGCGGGTGATGCGGGCGAAGGCCGTCCAGGCCGGCCGCAGGCCCGTGAGCGCGGCGTGGATCAACCCCGGGCGGGCCTCGAAGACGGCCAGCATCCGCTTGCCGACCGCCATTTCCACGCCCAGCCCGGCCTTGACGGCGAAGGCGTAGTTGAGCGCCTGACGGCGCGCGTCCACCGCGTCCTGCGCCTCGGAGATCTTGACCGCCCACTCCCCCGCGAGCCGTCCCGAGCGCAGCGCGAAGGAGATCCCCTCCCGCGTCCACGGCTCCAGGAGACCGGCCGCGTCACCGGCCACCAGCACCCGGCCGCGCGAGAGCGGGGAGTCGGGCTTGCGGCAGCGGGTCAGGTGCCCGGAGGAGACGGCCGGTTCGAAGCCGGCCAGACCCAGCCGGGCGATGAAGTCGTCGAGATACCGCTTGGTGGCGGCACCCTCGCCCTTCGCGGAGATGACCCCGACGGTGAGCGTGTCGCCCTTGGGGAACACCCAGCCGTAACTGCCGGGCAGCGGACCCCAGTCGATCAGGACGCGGCCCTTCCAGTCCTCGGCCACCGTCTCCGGCACCGGGATCTCCGCCTCCAGGCCGAGGTCGACCTGGTCCGTCTCCACGCCCACGTGGGCACCGATCCGGCTGGCGCTGCCGTCGGCGCCGACCACGGCCCGGGCCAGGACGGTCTCGCCGTCGGCGAGGACCACGGCGACCGTGCGGCGGTCCGGCACGGCCGCGCCGTGCTGCTCGACCCGGGACACGGCCGTGCCCGTGCGGAGGGTCGCGCCGGCCTTCTCGGCCTCCGCGACCAGGGCCGCGTCGAACTCGGGCCGGTTGATCAGCCCGAACAGCATGTGCTTCGAGCGGCGGGTGCGGGCCAGCCGGCCGTTGAGGGAGAAGGTGACCGCGTGGATGCGGTCCTTGAGGGGCAGGGCGAAGCCCGGGGGAAGGGCGTCGCGCGACGGGCCGATGATGCCGCCGCCGCAGGTCTTGTACCGGGGCAGCTCCGCCTTCTCCAGCAGCAGGACGCTCCGCCCCGCCGCGGCCGCGGCCCGGGCCGCCGACGCTCCGGCCGGTCCGGCGCCGACCACGACGACGTCCCACACCTCTCCGGCGCCCTCGGCGGCCTCCGCGGCCGCCCCTTCGGCCGTCTCCCCGGCCGTCTCCCCGGCCGTCTCCCCGGCCGCCTCCCCGGCCGCCTCCCCGGCCGCCTCCCCGGCCGCCTCCGCCGGGGTGCCCTCGTCCGCCCCTCGAGCGGCCTGCTCTGCGCTCGCGCCGTTCACGTCGTCGTCGCTGCTCACGATGTGCTGCTGCTCCTGATCACCCGGTTGCTCCGATGCCGTGGAAATCCTACGGCGAGCCGCCGCCTCGTCCCTCTGTGCGAGGATCGTGACAGCCTTTCGCCTTGCATTCGCCGTACCCCGGCACCCGTCACAACGTCGCACCCACGAGGAGCGTGCCCATGTCCCAGAATCCGATCGCCGAGACCGTCGCCTCGCTCATGCCCCGCGCCAAGGCGGAGCTGACCGAGCTGGTGGCCTTCCAGTCGGTCGCGGACTGGGCCCAGTTCCCGCAGAGCGAGAGCCGGGCCGCCGCGAACTGGGTGGCCGACGCCCTGCGCGCCGAGGGGTTCCAGGACGTGGCGCTGCTCGACACCCCGGACGGCACCCAGTCCGTGTACGGGTTTCTGCCCGGTCCCGAGGGCGCCCCGACCGTGCTGCTGTACGCGCACTACGACGTGCAGCCGCCGCTGGACGACGCCGCCTGGATCTCCCCCGCCTTCGAGCTGACCGAACGCGACGGCCGCTGGTACGGGCGCGGCGCCGCGGACTGCAAGGGCGGGTTCATCATGCACCTGCTCGCGCTGCGCGCCCTGAAGGCCAACGGCGGGGTGCCGGTGAACGTGAAGGTGATCGTCGAGGGCTCGGAGGAGCAGGGCACCGGCGGCCTCCAGCAGTACGCCGAAGCCAACCCCGAGCTGCTGGCCGCCGACACCATCGTCATCGGCGACGCGGGCAACTTCCGCCTCGGGCTGCCGACGGTGACGGCCACGCTGCGCGGAATGACCCTGATCAAGGTCAGGATCGACACCCTGGGCGGCAACCTGCACTCCGGCATGTTCGGCGGTGTCGCCCCCGACGCGCTCGCCGCGCTGATCCGCCTGCTGGACTCGCTGCGCTCCGAGGACGGTTCGACGACCGTGGACGGTCTGGCGTCGGACGCGGTGTGGGAGGGCCTGCAGTACCCGGAGGCGGACTTCCGCGCCGACGCGAAGGTACTGGACGGTGTCGAGCTGATCGGGGAGGGCACGATCGCCGACCGGCTGTGGGCCCGTCCGGCCGTCACCGTCCTCGGCATCGACTGCCCGCCGGTGGTCGGCGCGACCCCCTCGGTGCACGCGAGCGCGGGCGCCCTGATCAGCCTGCGCGTGCCGCCGGGCGTGGACACCTCCGAGGCCATCAAGCTGCTGGAGGCGCACCTGGTGGCGCACACCCCGTGGAAGGCGCGCCTGGAGCTCGAGGTCGTGGGCCAGGGCCAGCCGTTCCAGGCGGACACGAGCAGCCCGGCGTACGCGTCGATGGCTGCGGCCCTGCGGGAGGCGTACGACGGCCAGGAGATGCAGATCAGCGGCATGGGCGGGTCGATCCCACTGTGCAACACGCTGACCTCGCTGTATCCGGGGGCGGAGATGCTGCTCATCGGGCTGAGCGAGCCGGAAGCGCAGATCCACGCGGTGAACGAGAGCGTCTCCCCCGAGGAGCTGGAGCGGCTGTCGGTCGCCGAGGCCCTGTTCCTGGTGAACTACGCGGCGTCCAAGGCCGTCTGACACCGGCCGGAGGATCCTTCGTACGCCCGGGGCGCACCGCGCCCCGGGCGTGCTCTGCTTGCGGCTAAGCCGCGTGCCCCGCGGCGGTGGCGGTGGCTACGGTCGTCGTCATGGACCTCGTAGAAGTACTCCCGGACCGGCTCCACATGCTGCGCTTCTCCATCGGCCAGGCCTATCTCTGGCAGGACGACGGGGCGCTCACCCTGATCGACGCCGGCCATGCCGGCTCGGCCGACGGCATCGAGCGGGCGATACGTTCCCTCGGTCTGGCGCCCGAGCGGCTGGAGCGGATCGTGCTGACGCACTGCCACCGCGATCACGTCGGTGCCGCCGGTGAGCTCGCCGTCCGCTGGAACGCGCGGGTGCTGGCCCACCGGCTGGACGCCCCGGTGGTGCGCGGTGAGCGGCCGGTCCCCGAACCGGTGCTGCTGGACTGGGAAGTCCCGCTGTACGCGCACGGGCTGACGGCCCCGGAGGCGCCTCCTACCTGGGTCGACGGGGAGCTGGAGGACGGTGACGAGCTGGACTTCGGCGGCGGGGCGGTGGTGGTCCACGCCCCGGGCCACACGCCGGGCAGCATCGCTGTGCACCTGCCGGCGCACGGGGTGCTGTTCACGGGGGACTGCGTGGCCGGGGTGGGCCGGGTGATGCCGGGCGTGTTCAACGTCGACCGGGCCGGGGCGGTCGCCTCCTTCCGCCGGCTGGCCGCCCTCGCCCCGTCCGTGGCCTGCTTCGGGCACGGTGACCCCCGCACCGAGGACACCGCGAAGGCGCTCCGGGCGGCGGCGGACGCGGCCACGGTCTGAGCCCCGCCCGGCCCGCCGGCCCCGGGCCGCGCCGCCGGGCCGGTGTCACGGGGTGGGGCGGCCCGACTCCAGGTAGAGCGGGTGGCCGCGCTCGCGGGCGCGCAGGGCCCAGCGCAGCCGCTCGTAGCGCTGCGGCGGCAGGAGCCCGGCGGCCTCCTCCTCGGTGACGAAGCGCCAGGCCCGCAGTTCCGGTCCGGGCAGCCGCAGCCGGGCGGTCTCCGCCTCCGGCAGCCGCCCGCCGTCGAACAGCAGTCGCAGGCCCCCGTACGCCGGGGAGCGGGGCGGCTCCCAGTCGACCACCAGCAGGCCCGGGACCCGCTCCAGCGTCAGGCCCAGTTCCTCCGCGACCTCCCGTACGCCCGCCCGCGCCGGGGCCTCGCCCGCCTCGACCACCCCGCCCGGGAACTCCCATCCGGGCTTGTACGTCGGATCCACCAGGAGCACCCGGTCCCGGTCGTCGAAGAGCAGCACCCCCGCCGCCACGGTCTCCCGCGTCGGCTCCGGGGTCTGCACGATGTCGCAGACGGCCGCCGTGTCGGTGCGTACGGCGTCGGCGATCCGCTGCGCCGTCTCCCGGACCGTCAAGTGCCCGTTGTCGATGAGGTGCGCGTCGGCCGCCAGCCATCCCAGGGCCTGCCGGTACGCCGGGATGTGGTCGTACGCCCACTGGCGGACCCGTACGTCCACCTCCCGCGGCGTCCCCGGCTCCTGACGGGTGGCGATGCGCTCACGCAGGATCGTTTCCTCCGGGGCGAGCAGGACGTGCCGCACCGCGATCCGGCGCGCCGCGAGACCGCCGAAGATCTCGTCGCGGTACTCCTGCCGCAGCAGCGTCATCGGCACGACCAGGGTCCCGCCGAGTTCCGCCAGCATCGCCGCCGCCGTGTCCACGACGAGCCGCCGCCAGCTGGGGAGGTCCTGGTAGTCGTCGACCTCAGCGAGGCGTTTGGCCGGCAGGAGCCGCCGCAGGGCGTCGCCGATGAGCTCCGGGTCGTACAGGCTGCTGTCCGGCAGGATTCCGGCCAGTTCGCGGGCCGTGCTGGTCTTCCCGGCACCGAAAGTGCCGTTGATCCAGACAATCACGTCTACCCCTCTCCCCATGGCTCGCCTCCGAACCCCCCGGTGCCTGCCCGCCCCACCCTGCCACGGAAACCCGCCCGCCGGCCCAGTGCTTATGCTCGGGGGCGGAGCCGAGATCACAGCCGAGGTCGGAGCCCTTCCGCACCGCCGCCACCTCCGGAGGTTTCCCCACCGTGCCGCAGACCCGCCCCCCGTCCGAGCCCCGCTACGGCAACCGGCCGACCATGAAGGACGTGGCGGCCAGGGCGGGCGTCGGCCTGAAGACGGTCTCACGGGTCGTCAACGGCGAGCCGGGGGTGACCCCCGACACCGAGCGCCGGGTGCAGGAGGCCATCGAGGAGCTCGGGTTCCGCCGCAACGACAGCGCGCGGGTGCTCCGCAAGGGCCGTACCGCCACCGTCGGGCTGGTCCTGGAGGACCTCGCCGACCCCTTCTACGGTCCGCTCAACCGTGCCGTGGAGGAGGTGGCCCGCGCCCACGGCGCCCTGCTCATCAACGGCTCCAGCGCCGAGGACCCGGACCGCGAGCGGGAGTTGGCGCTCGCGCTGTGCGCCCGCCGGGTGGACGGGCTGATCGTCATCCCGGCCGGGGACGACCACCGCTATCTGGAGCCCGAGATCCGGGCGGGGGTGGCCACCGTGTTCGTGGACCGCCCGGCGGGCCGGATCGAGGCCGACGTCGTCCTGTCGGACAGCTTCGGCGGCGCCCGGGACGGGGTGGCGCACCTGATCGCCGCCGGGCACCGGCGGATCGGGTTCATCGGCGACCACCCCCGCATCCACACCGCCACGGAACGCCTGCGCGGCTACCGCGAGGCGATGGAGCGGGCGGGGCTGCCGGTGGCCGGGGGCTGGGTCTCCCTCGGCTCCACCGCACCGGACCGGGTGGCGGCGGCGGCCGGGGCGATGCTGACGGGCCCGGAGCCGGTCACCGCCGTCTTCGCGGGCAACAACCGGGTCACCGTCACCGTCGTACGGGTCCTCGCGGCGCTTCCCCGGCCGGTGGCGCTGGTCGGCTTCGACGACTTCGAGCTGGCCGACCTGCTGCGCCCGGGCGTCACGGTCGTCGCCCAGGACCCGGCGGCCGTGGGCCGGGTGGCCACGGACCGCCTCTTCCAGCGCCTGGCGGGCAGCAACCTCCCCCCGGCCCGCATCGAACTCCCCACCCGGCTCATCCCCCGCGGCTCGGGCGAGATCCCGCCGGTCACCGGATGAGCGACCGCAGCACGGGCACCGCTGCGCCGCCGGCGGTGAGCCCGGCGAGCACGGCGAGCGGGGCCGGCACCCCGCCGAGGCGACTCAGCCCGGCTGCGACGAAGCCGACGAGCAGGGCGCCGAGGAGCACGACGGCGGCGTGCAGGGTCAGGAGGGGCGGATCGGTGTCGTTCGGGTTCCGTGGTGCGGTCATGCCGTGATTCCACCGCCGTTCCCTCCCGCGCGCCGCCCCCACCGGACGAACCCGTACCGCCTCCGGACGCCGCCGGACAGCGCCGTATCCCGTCGCTGACCGGCACTGTCCGGGATCGTCCGGCGGAGCGCGGGACACGGCCCTAACCTGTGCGGTGATGGACAGCGTGCGTGCATTCAGCGAAGAACTGGATTCGTTCGCGGCGGACTTGCGTCGGCTGCGGCTCGACCGGGGCAACCCGTCGTACCGCGAACTCGCCGCGCGTGCGGCGAAATCACGGACCGGGATCCGGCTCCCGGTGTCCACCCAGAGCGACACCTTCCGCGGTGACCGCCTGCCGGGTCTCGACAGTCTCATGGGCCTCATCCGGATCCTGCACAGTTACGACGAGTTCGGCCAGGAGCGGTCCGTCCCCCCGCACAACTCCCCCGAACTGGAGCCCTGGCGCCGCCGCTGGCGCGAACTGGCCGCCCGGAGCCGGAGCGGATCCGGGCACGCCCACCCACCGGCGTCACCCCCGGCAACCGACGCTCCTCCGCCACCGTTTCCCCTACGGGCACGGCTGGCGCCCGGGGAGGTGGAGGGCAACAGTACGGAGTTCACGGTCACGGACCGCCTGGTCGGCCACACCCACCTCGTCTGGCGGCTCGCCTTCTCCCCCGACGGCCGCACTCTGGCCTCCGCGGGGAACGACGGGGCCGTCCGGTTGTGGAGGACCGGGGACGGCCGGAACAAGGGCGTCCTACTCGGCCGGAGTCCGTACGCGCCCTTGCTCCAGGTGTGCTTCTCCCCGTGCGGAAACCGGGTGGCCGCTCTGTCTGACGACGGCGCGGTGCACCTGTGGGACACCCGCACCAACGCGCCCGACCGGCTTCCCGGCGGACACCACCGGTGCAGCGGCCTCGGTTTCGCGGTCGGCGGGCACCTGCTCGCGACCGTCGTGGAGGGCGGCGTGTGCCGAGTCGTGGACCTCGACACCGACACGGCGCGCGGTCCCGCCGACACGTACTACAGCGGGCGGGCGGACGCCCTCGCCTTCTCGGGGGACGGCCGGCTGCTGGTGGTCGCCGACGGATTCGCAGACGTCCAGCAGTGGGACACGACCACGGGGGAGCCCGTCGGCGCGGCCCTGGCCGGCCACTGCGACAACGTCGAGGCCCTGGCGTACTCCCCCGACCTCCGTCTGCTGGCGACGGGGAGCCACGACACCACGGTCCGGTTGTGGGACGCGGCCACCGGCAGGCCGGTCGCGTCACCCCTGTCCGGGCACGACAACGCCGTGAACGCCGTGGCCTTCTCCCCCGACGGATCGCTGCTCGCGTCCGCGAGCCGCGACCGCTCCGTACGGCTGTGGGACACGTCCACGGGACGCCCGGCGGGCCCGCCGATGGCCGGTCACACCCTGGCCGTCAACGCGGTCGCCTTCTCCCCCGACGGGCAGGTGCTCGCAACGGCGGGCGACGACAAGACGATCCTGCTGCACCGGCAGCGTCCCGCTCGCGGCCGGGCGACGTCTGCCGGCGGGGCGGCCCTCGCGGCTGCTCTGCGGGAACACCCCGTGCTGCCGCTGCCGGCCCGTGCGTCCGTCGGCCTCCCCCTGGACCATGTACGGTTCTCCCCCGACGGATCGCGGATCCTGGCCCTGGCCGGTACCCGGCAACTGGCCGTCTGGGACACCGCGGCGCCGGGGCCGGCACGCGCTCTGGACCTTCCGCTCCACATGCCCCTGTGGGGAGTGGACTGCCCCGAGGACCGGGACCCGGTCGTCTGGGCCTCGCACGGGCTGACCCCGCCGCCCGGCGGGCCCGCCGGAACCGTACGGCTGTCCCTGGTCGACCACATGTCCTACTCCGCAGACGGACGACTCGTGGCGGTGACGGACCACGAGGGGCGGGTGTCCGTCCTCGACACCCGGACCTTCACACTCCGCGGCGGGCCGCTGGACGCCGGTGATCCCGATGCGGGGACCGACGTACGGTTCGCCCCTGACGGGCGGCTGCTGGCGCTTCTGGGCAGGGAACTGCTGCTGTGGGACACCGAGCAGAACCGGACCGTGAGCAGCCGACGGGCGGCGCGGTGCTTCGCCTTCGACGCGACGGCCGGGCTGCTGGCCTCGGTCGACGCCGAAGGCGGACCGGTCCACCTGAGCGATCCCTGGACCGGCGCGCCGCTGGCGCGTCCGCTGGAGCGTCGCGGAGCCGCCGTCGACGACCTCGCGCTGTCGCCCGACGGCCGGCTGCTGGCCACCGTAGGCGGCAGCGGTCACCTGACGCTGTGGGACGTCACGCGCCGGCGCCCCTTGACCGAGGTGCCCGCGAGCGGTGTCAGCTCCGTGTCCTTCTCACCCGACGGCACCCTTCTGGCTGGCGCCTGCTCCCACGGCTCCCTGCGTCAGTGGCTGGTCGGCACCCCCTGATGCGCGGTGAGGCCCGCCCGGGGCGTTCGGGGACGGGCCTCACGGTCCTCGGGGTCAGGCCGTCGCCGTCAGGGTCGCCGAGCGGCGGGGGATGGCGAAGGCGTCCAGTTCGGCGCGGGTCAGGCCGGTGAGGGCGGTGACCTCGTCGGTGCCGACCGCGCCGCAGTCGAGGCCGCGGACCAGGTAGCCGGCCAGGGCCTTCGCGGTGGCGGGCTCGTCCATGACGTCGCCCTCGATCTTGGCGACGTACGCCTTCAGGCGCGCGGCCGCGGTCTCCAGGCCCTCGCGGTAGAAGGTGAAGACGGCCGCGTAGCGGGTCGGCAGGTGCGCCGGGTGCATGTCCCAGCCCTGGTAGTAGGCGCGGGCCAGGGCGCGGCGGGTGAGGCCGTAGTGCAGCTTCCAGCCCTCGTGGACCTTCGCGGTGGTGCCGATGGGCAGTACGTTCGTCGAGCCGTCGGAGACGCGTACGCCGGTGCCGGCGGCGGCGACCTGCATGACCGCCTTCGCGTGGTCGGCGGCGGGGTGGTCGCTGGCCTGGTACGCGGCGGAGACGCCGACGCAGGCGCTGTAGTCGAACGTGCCGTAGTGCAGGCCGGTGGCGCGGCCCTTGGAGGCCTCGATCATGCGGGCCACGGTGGCGGTGCCGTCGGAGGCCAGGATGGACTGGCTGGTCTCGATCTGGATCTCGAAGCCGATGCGGCCCGGGCGCAGGCCGCGGGTGGACTCGAAGGCCTCCAGCAGCTTGACGAAGGCGCTGACCTGCTCGGCGTAGGTGACCTTGGGCAGGGTGAGGACGAGGCCGTCGGGCAGGCCGCCGTGCTCCAGCAGGCCGGAGAGGAAGATGTCCGTGGTGCGGATGCCCCGGTCGCGGACGTTGGACTCCATGCACTTCATGCGGATGCCCATGTAGGGGGCGTTCGTGCCGTTGGAGAAGGCCTCCGAGACGAGGCGGGCGGCGCGGGCCGCGGCCTGGTCCTCCTCTTCGTCGGAGCGGACGCCGAAGCCGTCCTCGAAGTCGACGCGGAGGTCCTCGACGGGCTCGGTGGCGAGCTTGGCGCGGACGCGGTCGTAGACGGGTACGGCCAGTTCGTCGGAGATGCCGAGTACCTTGGCGAAGGTCGCGGCGTCCGGGGCGTGCTCGTCGAGGGCCGCGAGGGCCTGGTCGCCCCAGGAGCGGATGGTGCCGGCGGCGAAGACGTCGCCGGGGACGTAGACGGTGTGGATGGGCTGGCGGGTGCCGGGGTCGCCCGGGTAGTGACGCGCGAGTTCCGCGTCCACCGGCGCCAGGGAGGCGCTGATGCCCTCGCTGACCGCGCCTGCGAGGCTCGTCGCCACCTTCTCCTGCTGACCCATCGTGCACTCTCCTCTTTTCCGCTTCACGGAAGCTTAGATCCGCATAGCAGAACTTAGCCACGGCGTTCCGCTCCGTCAATGGTCCCTCCGCCGCGTGGGACAAACGACTCGGGGCCGTGCGGTGACAATCACCACACGGCCCCGGAGGCCAAGAGACGCGCAGGTCAGGACCCGCGCGGAGGTCAGCCCTTGCGCGCCTTGATCTCACCCGTCAGCTGCGGGACGACCTCGAAGAGGTCGCCGACCACGCCGTAGTCGACCAGGTCGAAGATCGGGGCCTCGGCGTCCTTGTTGATGGCCACGATGGTCTTCGAGGTCTGCATGCCGGCCCGGTGCTGGATCGCGCCCGAGATGCCGGAGGCGATGTACAGCTGCGGGGAGACCGACTTGCCGGTCTGGCCGACCTGGTTGGAGTGCGGGTACCAGCCGGCGTCGACGGCGGCGCGCGAGGCGCCGACGGCCGCACCGAGGGAGTCCGCGAGCTCCTCGATGATCGCGAAGTTCTCGGCGCCGTTGACGCCGCGGCCGCCGGAGACCACGATCGCGGCCTCGGTCAGCTCCGGGCGGCCGGTCGACTCGCGCGGGGTGCGGGAGACGACCTTGGTGCCGGTGGCCAGGGCGCCGAAGGTGACGGCGAGCGCCTCGACGGCGCCGGCGGCCGGGGCCGCCTCGACCGGGGCCGAGTTCGGCTTCACGGTGATGACCGGGGTGCCCTTGGACACCCGGGACTTGGTGGTGAACGACGCGGCGAAGGCGGCCTGCGTCGCGACCGGACCCTCGTCACCGGCCTCCAGGTCGATGGCGTCGGTGATGATGCCGGAGCCGATGCGCACGGCGAGGCGCGCGGCGATCTCCTTGCCCTCGGCGGAGGACGGGACGAGCACGGCGGCCGGGGAAACGGCCTTGTACGCGGCCTCCAGCGCGTCCACCTTCGGGACGACGAGGTACCCGGTGAACTCCGGGGCGTCGGCGGTGAGGACCTTGACGGCACCGTGCTCGGCGAGCACCGCGGCGGTGGCCTCGGCACCGGCGCCCAGGGCGACGGCGACGGGCTCGCCGACGCGGCGGGCCAGCGTCAGCAGCTCGAGGGTGGGCTTGCGGACGGCACCGTCCACGTGGTCGACGTAGACGAGAACTTCAGCCATGGGACTGTCTCTCCTGCTGTTGCGAAGTGTCTGGGGGCTTGAGAGGGGTGGCCGAAGCTCTTAGATGAACTTCTGGCCGGCCAGGAACTCGGCCAGCTGCTTGCCGCCCTCGCCCTCGTCCTTGACGATCGTTCCGGCGGTGCGGGCCGGACGCTGGGCCGCGGAGTCGACCGCGGTGTAGGCGCCCTCGAGGCCGACCTCGTCGGCCTCCAGGTCCAGGTCGGACAGGTCCCAGGACTCCACCGGCTTCTTCTTGGCGGCCATGATGCCCTTGAAGGACGGGTAGCGGGCCTCGCCCGACTGGTCCGTCACCGACACGACCGCCGGGAGGGAGGCCTCCAGCTGCTCGCTCGCGGAGTCGCCGTCGCGGCGGCCCGTGACGGTGCCGTCCTCGACCTTGACCTCGGAGAGCAGGGTGACCTGCGGGACGCCCAGGCGCTCGGCCAGGATCGCCGGGAGGACGCCCATGGTGCCGTCGGTCGAGGCCATACCGGTGATGACCAGGTCGTAACCGGCCTTCTCGATCGCCTTCGCGAGGACCAGCGAGGTACCGATGACGTCGGTGCCGTGCAGGTCGTCGTCCTCGACGTGGACGGCCTTGTCGGCGCCCATCGACAGCGCCTTGCGCAGCGCGTCCTTGGCGTCCTCGGGGCCCACCGTCAGAACGGTGATCTCGGCGTCGTCCGCCTCGTCGGCGATCTGCAGCGCCTGCTCGACGGCGTACTCGTCGAGCTCCGACAGCAGACCGTCGACGTCGTCGCGGTCGACGGTCAGGTCATCGGCGAAGTGCCGGTCACCGGTGGCGTCGGGCACGTACTTCACACAGACAACGATCCTCAGGCTCACGCCGGCTCTCCTACCGCATCGTCTTTTTCTGATACCGCCTTGTGCAGGCAGCATAGGCGCCTCGTCGGGCGGATCCCGGTCGGGGCGGCCCGCGCTCCGAAGGGAATGTTACTCGTCAGTACACAGTGGGTCTTCCCCGGTTGCAAGGCCGCCGAACTGTGATCTGTCCAACGCCGCCCGAACCCGTCCCAGCAGGGACGATTCAGTCCCGCAACGCGTTGAAGCGCCCCTGGTGGTACAGCAGGGGGCGCCCCTCCCCCGCCGGGTCCCCCGCCACCACCTCGGCGATGACCACCCGGTGCTCCCCCGCGGGGACCCGCGCGACCACCTTGCAGACCGTCCACGCCAGCACCCCGCCGAGCAGCGGCACTCCGTGCGGGCCCGGGGCCCACTCGGTGCCGGGCCCGAAGCGGTCGGCGCCGCTGCGCGCGAAGAGGCCGGCCAGCTCCCGCTGGTGTTCGCCGAGTATGTGGACGCCGAGGTACGCGCTGTCGCGCACGGCCGGCCAGCTGGAGGCGCCGGTGCCGATGGTGAACGAGAGCAGCGGCGGGTCCGCGGAGACCGAGTTGAGCGACGTCGCCGTGAAACCGGCGGGCCGCCCCCCGCTCTCCGCGGTGATCACCGCGACGCCCGCCGCGTGCCGCCTGAAGACGGAGCGGAGCAGCTCGGGAGAGCCGGGCCGGGGGCCGTCGGCCGCCTGTCCGCCCCCGGCGGAACGACCGGCGTCGAAGGGGTCGAAGGATCCGAGGGAGGCGCGAGGGGCCGTCGGGGCCGTCATGGGAATGCTTCCTTCTGCCGCGGGGGACGCGGGCGCGTGAGAGGGGATCGGGGGCCTGGGGCCGGGACCGGGGCCTTCAGCGATCCCGACAGCGCGCGCCCGCATGGCGGACGAGGTCCACGTGGAGCCGCCCGTAAAGCAGGAGTTCATACCGCATGCCGCCAGCCTGGCGATCACACGCGTACCCAGTCAAGCCGCGGCGGGCAGATGTCAGGCGCGTCACGCTGCGTGCGGGCGCGCGTACCGGCCCCCGGTCACACCGCGGCCCCCAGGGCGGCGATCACGTCCGCCTTGCGCGGCATCCCCTCCGCGCGCCGGACGACGCGCCCGGCGGCGTCCAGGACGAGGACGGTGGGGGTCTTCTCGATGCCGAGGGCGCGCACGAGTTCGAGGTCGCCCTCGGCGTCGATCTCGATGTGCGCGACGCCGTCCACCATTTCGGCGACTTCGGCGAGGATCCTGCGGGTGGCCCGGCAGGGCTGGCAGAAGGCGCTGGAGAACTGGACCAGGCTGGCCCGCTCCCCCGGTGCCCTGCCCAGCTCGGCGGCCCCGAGGGGGCCGTGGCCGCCCGGCCGCCGCGCTTCGTCTCCGTGCACCCGCACACCCGCTCCCGTCCGCTCCGTCCCGCATGTACGTACCCTGGTGCGAGCATCCGTCCGGCGCGCGGCATTCCCCGCGTGACGAGAATCTCGCCCGGTGCGGTCGTCTGGGCTGGCCAGCGGGCCGCGTTTGGGGCACGATCCCCAATGGCCGCGTACCTACGCTGCCGTAACTTCCGGCCGGGAGCACCTCCCCAGGCAGAAAGCGGGGTCTCCCCAGCATGGCTGAGCTCGTATACCCCCCGGTGATCGGTGCCGCGCACACCCTCTTCCGTGCGCTGGACATCCGGATCGACATGAAGGGCACCGAGAACATCCCGCGCAAGGGCGGGGCGGTCCTGGTGTCGAACCACATCGGCTACCTCGACTTCATCTTCGCCGGCCTGACCGCGCGGCCGCAGAAGCGTCTGGTCCGCTTCATGGCCAAGGAGTCGGTGTTCCGGCACAAGGTCTCGGGCCCGCTGATGCGCGCGATGAAGCACATCCCGGTGGACCGCGAGCAGGGTGAGACCGCGTACCAGCACGCGCTGGACTCGCTGCGCTCGGGCGAGATCATCGGGGTGTTCCCGGAGGCGACGATCTCGCAGTCGTTCACCCTCAAGAGCTTCAAGTCGGGTGCGGCGCGGATGGCCCAGGAGGCCGGCGTCCCGCTGATCCCCGTGGCCCTGTGGGGCACGCAGCGGCTGTGGACGAAGGGCCGCCCGAAGAACCTCAAGCGCAGCCACATCCCGGTGACCATGCGCGTCGGCGAGGCCATCGAGGCCCCGGCGGACCAGTACGCGGGCGCGATCACCCGGCGTCTGCGCGAGCGGGTGCAGGAGCTGCTGGACGCGGCGCAGAGCGCCTACCCGGGCAAGCCGCAGGGCGCGGAGGACTCGTGGTGGCTTCCGGCCCACCTCGGCGGCACCGCCCCGACGGCCGCGCAGGTCAAGGAACGCGAGGCCAACTGAACCCGCCCCGGGCGCCACGCCCCTTCCGGCGGTCCTGCCTCCGGTGGGCGTAGCGTCCTGCCGACGACGTCACCCGGCGCGGAGGGGGGTTCGCTGATGGGCGGGTTCGGGCGGTACCTGGCGGCGGCACTGGCCGCGCGCTTCGCGTCCGAGGGGATGGGCATGGCGGTGGTGCTGCTGGCCCTGGAGCGCACCGGCAGCGCCGCCCACGGGGCGTTCGTGCTGACCGCCTGGCTGGCGCCGCACGTGCTGGCCGCCCCGCCGGCGGGGACCGCCGCCGCCCGGACCCGGCGGCCTCGGCTGTTCTACGCGGGCGCGCTGGCCGGTTTCACGGCCGCGGTGGCGGCGCTGGCGGTGCTGCTGGGGCGGGCTCCGGTGCCGGTGGTGCTCGCGGTGGCGGTGCTCGGCGGGGCCTGCGGGCCGGTGGTGACCGGTGGGCTCTCCAGCCTGGTCGCGGGGCTGCTGCCGGCGGGTCCCGCGCGGGACCGGGCGTACGGCTGGGACGCCTCCACCTACAACGCGGCGGCGGTGACGGCCCCCGCGGCGGTCAGCGCGGTCGGGACCCTGGCCTCGGCCGGGCCGGCGATGGCGGTGCTGGCGGTTTCGGGGGCGCTCGCGGCGGTACTGGCCGCGTCCCTCCCGTACGAGGACCGGGGCGCGGCCGCGCCGGGGGACGGGTCCCGCGCCGGGGCGGCGGCGGGGCTGGCGGCCCTGTGGCGGGTCCGGGAGCTGAGGGCGATCACCTCGGCGACGACCCTGGCCTTCGCCGGTATCGGGGCGCTGACGACCAGCGCGGTGCTGCTGGCGGCCGGGCTCGGCAGTCCGGGCGCCGGCGGGGTGCTGATGACGGCGTTCGCGGTGGGTGCGCTGGCGGGCTCCCTGACCCTGGGCCGGATGACCGGTGTGCCGCCGGGCCGGCTGGCCCGCCGGGGCCTGGCGGGGACCGGGGCCGCCCTGGCGGTGGCCGCGTTCACGCCGTCCGTGGCGCTGACGGCGGTGGCGTTCGCGGTGGCCGGCTTCTGCGACGGGCCGCTGCTGACGGCCACGCTCCGGATCCGCTCGCGGCACGCGCCGGCGGCGGTGCGGCCTCAGGTGTTCACCCTGGGGGCGGGGCTGAAGATGACGGCGGCTTCGGCGGGCGCCGCCCTGGTGGGGCTGGTCGCCGCCGCGCCGCCGTGGACGCTGCTGCTCGGGATCGCCGTACTGCAGCTGGTGGCTGCCGCGCTGCACGCGCTGGTGGCGGGCCGGGAACCGGTCCCCGCCGCGGGGGTCACAGGGCCGTCGGCAGGTTCCGCCACAGCCGCTCCCGGTCGGCGGACTCCTGGAGGGCCCTGAGCGTCGCGGGGTGCGGGGCGGCGTACAGCTCGGGGTAGTCGATCTCGCCGAGCTCGGGCCGGACCCGGAAGGCGAGCCGCTCACGGTCGAGGCTGAACCGGGCGTCGACGCCGGGCTTGTTGCCGCGCGGGTCGACGCGGGCCCAGGTCTCGGAGCCGGGCAGTCTGACGGCGACGAGCCCGTGGACGACGGGACCGGATCCGTCGTCCTCCCCGAGGAGCTGGTAGCAGAGGGCGGCCGGGATGCCCTGGGCGCGGAGCAGGGCGGCGAGGGCGTGGGCCTTGGCGTAGCAGATGCCGTTGCGGGTGGTCAGTACGTCGGAGGCGCGCCAGGAGACGCGCGCGTCCCCGGAGTCCGCCGAGTGCGGGATGGTGTCCCGGACGAATGCGAAAGCCGCTTCGGCGTATGAATATGCGTCGCTGGTGGCGGTCCAGAGGGCGTCGGCGGTCTCCCGCACCAGGGGGTGCCCGTGGTCTATGGCCTCATCGGAGGCGAGGTAGGCCTGAATGTCTGGGTTCTGTTGGATCAGCTGCATGGGCGGGAGCATAGGCATGCCCCTGACCGTAGATCAATAGATTTACAGTCAGGGGCATATCTATTCACTTTGTGAGCCGGTGCCTCGCGAGGCGGTTCCCTAGCGGGCCAGCTCCTCCTTGAGGGCCTGGAGGAAGCCGTCCACATCCTCTTCCCGGGTGTCGTAGCCGCACATCCAGCGGACGTGCCCGGCTGCCTCGTCCCAGAAGTAGAAGCGGTACCGCTGCTGGAGCCGGCGCGACACCTCGTGCGGCAGCTTGGCGAAGACGGCGTTGGCCTGGACCGGGTAGAGGATCTCCACCCCGTCGGCCTCGCGGACGCCCGCCGCGAGCCGCTGCGCCATCGCATTGGCCTGACGGGCGTTGCGCAGCCACAGGTCCTTCGCCAGCAGGGCCTCCAGCTGCACCGAGACGAAGCGCATCTTGGAGGCGAGCTGCATCGACATCTTGCGGATGTGCTTCATCTGCCGGACGGCGTCCGGGTTCACCACGACCACGGCCTCGCCGAACATCATGCCGTTCTTGGTGCCGCCGTACGAGAGCACGTCCACGCCCACCGTGTTGGTGAAGGTGCGCATCGGCACGTCGAGCGAGGCCGCGGCGTTGGCTATCCGGGCGCCGTCGAGGTGCACCTTCATGCCGAGGCCGTGGGCGTGCTCGCAGATGGCCCTGATCTCGTCCGGGGTGTAGACCGTGCCGAGTTCGGTGTTCTGGGTGATCGAGACGACCTGGGGCATCGCCCGGTGCTCGTCGTCGAATCCCCAGGCCTCCCGGTCGATCAGCTCGGGGGTGAGCTTGCCGTCCGGGGTGTCCACCGCGAGCAGCTTGATGCCCGCCATCCGCTCCGGGGCGCCGCCCTCGTCCACGTTGATGTGGGCGGTCCTGGCGCAGATCACGGCGCCCCAGCGGTCGGTCATCGCCTGGAGGGCGGTGACGTTCGCACCGGTGCCGTTGAAGACCGGGAAGGCCTCCGCGTAGGGCCCGAAGTGGCTGCGGATGACCTTCTGCAGGTGTTCGGTGTACTCGTCCTCGCCGTAGGCGACCTGGTGGCCGCCGTTGGCGAGCGCGATGGCCTCCAGGATCTCCGGGTGCACCCCCGCGTAGTTGTCGCTCGCGAAACCGCGGACCGCCGGATCGTGGTGGCGGCGGGCATCGGTCTTCACGGTTGCGGAGTGAGCCACAGACGCTGTCCGTTCACTTCGGTGGCGGACCGCTCCCACACGCCGGCGATGGCCTCGGCCAGCTCCTTGACGTCGGTGAAGCCCGCGAACTTCGCGTTGGGGCGCTCGGCGCGCATCGCGTCGTGCACCAGTGCCTTGATGACCAGGATCGCGGCGGCGGCCCGCGGTCCCTCCTCGCCCCCCGCCTTGCGGAAGGAGTCCGCCATGGCCAGGGTCCAGGCCTCGGCGGCCGCCTTGCCGGCGTTGTACGCGGCGTTGTTCGCGACCGGCTTGTGCGCGCCCGACTGGCTGATCAGCACGTAGCGTCCGCGGTCGCTGCGCAGCAGCGCGTCGTGGAAGGCGAGCGAGGTGTGCTGGACGGTGCGGATGAGGAGCTTCTCCAGGAAGTCCCAGTCGGCGAGGTCCACGTCGGTGAAGGTCTTGCTGCCGCGCCAGCCGCCCACGAGGTGGACGACGCCGTCGACACGGCCGAACTCCTTCTCGGTGCGTTCGGCCCAGGCCTTGGTGGCCTCCAGGTCGAGCAGGTCGACGGTGTCGCCGGTGACGGTGGCGCCGCCGTGGGCGTAGCGGGCCGCGTCGACGGCCTCCGCCAGGCGTCCGGCGTCCGCGTCCGAGGCCACGACGGTGGCCCCCGCCTCGGCGAGGCGCATCAGCGCGGCGCGGCCGGCGGGGCCGCCGGCCCCGGCCACCGCCACGACCGCTCCGTGGAGCTTCCCGTTGCCGTTCATCCCTGCAGCCTCCTGTGCGCGGTCGCTCATGCGGCGGCCCGCTCGGTGTCGTCCGCGTTCGCCGGGGTGATGCCCTTGGTCGCGGCGATGACACCCTTGAGCTTCTTGGCGAGGGCCTCGTAGAACATGCTGAGGGGAAACTCGTCCGGAAGCACGTCGTCGACGAGCTTGCGCGGGGGCTGCGTCAGGTCCAGGGCGTCGGGGCCCTTGGCCCACTTGGATCCCGGGTGCGGGGCAAGGTAGGTGGAGACGAGCTCGTACGCCTTGAACCAGTGGACCAGCTTCGGGCGGTCGATGCCCGCGCGGTAGAGGTCCTCGATCTCGGCGCACAGCTGGTTGGTGACCTGCGGGGCGCGCATCCAGTCGATCTTCAGCTTGTTGTCCGTCCAGCGCACGACGTCGTGCTTGTGGAGGTACGCGAAGAGCAGCTGGCCGCCGAGACCGTCGTAGTTGCGGTTGCGGTCGCCGGAGACGGGGAAGCGGAACATCCGGTCGAAGAGGACGGCGTACTGCACGTCACGGCCGTGCTCGTTGCCCTCGGACTCCAGCTTCACGGCCTCCTTGAAGGCGGTGAGGTCGCAGCGCAGCTCCTCCAGGCCGTACATCCAGAACGGCTGGCGCTGCTTGATCATGAAGGGGTCGAACGGCAGGTCGCCGTGGCTGTGGGTGCGGTCGTGGACCATGTCCCACAGGACGAAGGCCTTCTCGCAGCGCTCCTGGTCCTCGACCATGCGGGCGATGTCCTCGGGCAGCTCGATGCCGAGGATGTCGACGGCCGCCGCGGTCACCTTGCGGTAGCGGGCCGCCTCGCGGTCGCAGAAGATGCCGCCCCAGGTGAAGCGCTCGGGGGCCTCGCGGACGGCGATGGTCTCCGGGAAGAGCACCGCCGAGTTGGTGTCGTAGCCCGGGGTGAAGTCCTCGAAGGTGATGCCGAGGAAGAGCGGGTTGTCGTACCGGGTGCGCTCCAGCTCGGAGAGCCAGTCGGGCCACACCATCTTCAGGACGACGGCCTCGAGGTTGCGGTCCGGGTTGCCGTTCTGCGTGTACATCGGGAAGACCACGAGGTGCTGGAGCCCGTCGGCGCGCTGGGAGGCCGGGTGGAAGGCCAGCAGGGAGTCGAGGAAGTCCGGGACGCCGAAGCCCTCGGCGGCCCACTTGCGCAGGTCGGCGACGAGCGCGGCGTGGTAGGCGGTGGCGTGCGGCAGCAGCGGCGAGAGCTCCTGCACCGCGGCGGCGACCCGCTCCACGGCGGCCTCGACGTCGACGCGGGCGGGGGCGCCCTCGACCTCGAAGTCGATCGATCCGTCCTTGGCCTGCCAGGGGCGGATCTCCTCCACGGCGGCCTTGAGCACGGGCCATGCAGGGTGGTCCACCACCCGCGCGCCAGCGGTTATCACGGCACCGCCGGAGCCCGGCACAAGAGTTTCCGTCATGTCACTTCCTCCACAGGAGAACCTCGCGTTAAGACAGCGTATGCATGTGAGGCTCTTCTGCTCAAGAGGCAACTCGGGAAATTATCCTGTGCGACCCCCAGCTCCACCGGAAGTCTTCCGGTAACGCACGGTGGAATCCACCAGTCCGCCTAGTAGTTGGAGTATCGGACCGGGCTCCGCCTGCGCCACGAAAAAAACCGGGCGCCGCGGGTCCGGCCGCCGCTCAGGCCCGGACGGCGGCGCGCTCCGGACGGAAGTGCGGGATGACCTTCTCCCCCCACTGCCGCAGCGTGTCCAGGCAGGCCTCCTGCGGCACCGTGCCCATCCGGACCAGGCACATCACCTCGTCCGCGCCCGCCGCGCGCAGCCGCTCGACGTACGTGACGGCCTCCTCCGCGCTCCCGTGGGCGTGGTCGGCGTTGAAGGTGGCCGTCGAGGCCGGCCGCACCGGGATGTCCTGCGTGCAGCCGGGCCGCCACCTGCTCGGCGGTCACCGCCCGCCTCCCCGCGACGGCCTCCGGACCGGGCGAGGCCCATCACCAGGGCGCCGACTGCACGCCAGGCGGCGGATGGGGGCGCCGCGCCGGGCGCGGCAGGATCGGGTGCGGGCCGATGTCCAGCAGCTCGCCGTGGTGCTCCGGTGCGGTCGCGGCCCACCCCGCAGAGCGAGGTCTCCGCTCGGCCACGCGTACCGGGTGGCCGAAGCGGAAGGGCATGCACACGACACCATGGCCGATGCGTATGGTGTTCGTCCTGGCCGCGACGAAGCTCAGGAAGACCTCCGGCGCGCTCATCTGGCGTACCAGTTCAGCGAGTGGTGCTCGACGGCCCGGATCCGGTCGAATCCCATGCGTTCGGCGAGGACCGCCTGCTCCACGCAGTCACGGTGACCTGGTGCTCGCGCTCCACGGTGGGACCGGCCGGCTGAGCCTCGAAGATCACGGAGAATTTCACGATGCCTCCAGGAATGCGTCCCGCACCCGGCCTTGCTTCGATCAGAAATATGGCGAGTAGTCAGGCCTTGAAGAAGCAGGACCTTCCGCCGACCGCCTGGGCGGTGCTCGGTCTGCTGTCGTTCCCCGGCGAACGGACGGGCTACGAGCTGAAGAAGTGGGCGGACTCCTCCCTGCGCTTCTTCTACTGGTCGCCCGCCATCAGCCAGATCTACGCCGAACTGCGCCGCCTGGAGGACCTGGGGTACGCGGCCTCCGTGCGCTCGGGGCCCGAGGAGGCCCGCGCCAAGCGGCGGTACGCCATCACCGCGGCGGGTCGCGAGGCCCTCTCCGGCTGGGCCTCCGACACGACGGAAGCCGGACCTCCGGTCCTCAAACACGGGCTGCTGCTGCGCATCTGGCTGGGGCACCTGGCCGATCCCGAGCGGCTGCGCGCGATGGTCGAGGACCACGTCGAGCGGACCCGGGGCGAGCTGGCCGCCGTGCGCGAGGCGAGGAAGCACGCGGCGGACGTACCGGAATGGGCCTTTCCGGTCCTCGCGCTGCGCTGGAGCGAGCGGCAGCACCTGGCCGAGCTGGACCTCGCCGGCGCCCTGCTCACCGACCTGCGCGAGGCCGGGATCCGGGCCGCCGGGGCCGGCCGGGGAGCCCCCGCGACCGGCGGGCGGGCCCCGCGGACGGCCGCCCGTCAAGGCGGCGGGGACGCGCCCACGCAGGGGTGACGCGGCACGGCGCCCCCGGCCCCGCGCGCGGCGCACGCCCCTGGCGGGAAGCGGCCGGAGGGCTTCCGCGGGACCCCGCACGACCGGTCCCATCCCGACCGGGGCGCACTAGCATGCGTCCTCACCGCGCGCGGCCGGTCGGGACACCGCGACCGCGCGGGGAGCCGCCCTCGACGGAAGCGAGAGAACCTTGACTTTCCTCACCATCGGTCACCGCGGGGTCATGGGTGTCGAGCCGGAGAACACCCTGCGGTCGTTCGTCCGCGCCGAACGCTGCGGGATGGACGTCATCGCGCTGGACGTCCGCCTCAGCAAGGACGGCGCCCTCGTGGTGCTGCACGACGCCGAGGTGGACCGCACCACGAACGGCGCGGGTGCCGTCGCCGACCTGACCCTGGCCGAGCTGCGCGAACTGGACGCGGGCCAGGGCGAGCGGGTGCCGGTCCTGGACGAGGTCCTGGAGGCCGTCCGGCTCCCGCTCCAGGTGTCGGTGCAGGACCGGGCCGCCGCGACGGCGCTCGCGGAGCTCATCGTGCGCCGGGACCTGGCCGCCCGGGTGGAGGTGGCCTCCGGTGACGGCGACGTGCTCGCGACGGTCGCCCGGCACGCCCCCGGGGTGCGGACCGCCCTGCACCCGAGGCGGCCCGGGGCGGCCGCCGAGGACCTGGTGGACCTCGCCCTGGCGGCGGGTGCCCGCACCGTGGCCCTGGACATCCGCCGGCTCACCCTGGAAACGGTGGAGGCGGCCCACGCGGCGGGGCTGCGGGTGACGGGCTGGACGGTCAACACCCTGGACCAGCTGCGGCTGGCCCGGGCCCTGCAACTCGACGGTGCCGCCACCGACTTCCCGGAGATCCGCAGCACCGGCCGGTTCACCGCCTGAGCGGCCCGGGCGGGACCCGTGGACCTCAGAGGTCCTTGACGAGCAGCTCGAAGGCCAGGTCGTCGCGGAGCGGGACGCCGAAGCGCTCGTCACCGTAGGGGAAGGGGCTCAGCTCGCCCGTGCGCCGGTAGCCCCGGCGCACGTAGTAGGCGATGAGCTCCTCCCGTACGTTCACCACGGTCATCCGCATCTCCTTCGCGCCCCAGGCCTCGCGGGCCCGGCGCTCCGCCTCGGCCAGGACCTCCTTGCCGAGACCGGCGCCCTGGAGCCCGGGACGCACGGCGAACATGCCGAAGTAGGCGTGGTCGCCGCGGTGTTCGAGCTGACAGCAGGCGACGAGTTCGCCCGCGCGCTCGACCACCAGCAGGATGCCGTCCGGGTCCGCGATGATCGCGCCGACGCCCTCCGGGTCGGTGCGCTGCCCGTCCAGGAAGTCCGCCTCCGTCGTCCAGCCGGCCCGGCTGGCGTCGCCCCGGTAGGCGGACTCGACGAGCGCCACCAGATCCGGTACGTCCGCCTCCACGGCGCTGCGGAAACTCGGGGCGGCGGGCTGGGCGGTGGACATCGGGCGCTCCGTTCGTCGCGGCGGCATATGACATGCCTGGTACGGCACGCAGAGCCTAACCCGGGCCGGCGTGAGGGCGGCGCGAGCAGGGAATCCCTTCTGCGACGCCGACGAACCGGGAGGTTCCGCCGTGCACGGATCCGCGATGCCGCTCACCCTTGCCTGGATGCTCGTGGCACTGTGCGCCGCCACCGGCGGGTACTGCCTGCTGCGGGCGCGCAGAGCGGACCGGCGTACGCGCGGGGCGGCCGTGGGCGAGGTGGTGATGGGCTTCGGGATGGCGGCGATGGCCGTCCCCGCGGGCATCGGGCCGTGGGGCCCGCGGGCCCTGCTGGCCGTCTTCGCCGCAGCGGCGGTGCACGCGCTGTGGCTGCTGCGCGGCGGGGTGCACCACGCGCACCACCTGGTGGGTTCGCTGGCGATGGCGTACATGGCACTGGCGATGGCCGTCGGGCACGGACACGGACGGGCCGGGCTGCCGGCGGTGACGGGGGCGCTGCTCGTGTACTACGCCGGGTACGTGCTGCTCGGCGGGGCACGGCTGCTGACGGCGGGCGGCGGGACACGGCCGGTGGCCGTGGCGCCGGACGGGGGCGGCGGGGACGCGGGCGGGACCGGGGACCTGACGCGCGCCTGCCGACTGGCCATGGGCACGGGGATGTTGGCGATGCTGCTGGCCATGTGAACCCCGGGGCCGGGGCGTCGGGCGGGCGGGACGTGTCCTGCGTCACCAATGGCCCGGGCCCGTACCCGTGGGCGGCGCCGCGCTCATAGGCTGGCGGACATGATGGTCTCCGCCGCTCTCCTGATGCTCGGCGCACTGACCGCGGTGCTCGCGCCCCGCCTGCTGGCCCGGGCGCGGTGGCCCGAGCGCGAACCGGTGGTCGCGCTGTGGGTGTGGCAGTGCGTGGTGGCCGCGACCCTGCTGTGCCTGGGGCTGTCGATGCTGCTGAGCGCGGCGGCCGCCTGGCAGGCGGTTCGGGGCCGGCTGTTCTCCGTGGCCCCGCACGGGGTCGTCGACGCGTACGCGCTGGGGGCGGAGGGCGGCGCCTGGGCCGCGGGCACGGCGCTGGCACTGGCCGGCGGCGGGCTGTGGACCGGGGCGATGCTCGTGCGGGAGGTGCTGCGGGCACGGTCGGGGCGGCGCGCCCGGGGGGCCGAACTCCTGGTGCGGGCCCCGCTGATGCCCGGGGAGGACCCGGCCGCCGCGCGGCTGGTGGTCCTGGAGGGTCCGCGTCCGGAGGCGTGGTGGCAGCCGGGGGCGGCGCCGCGGCTGGTGGTGACGACGGCGGCGCTGGGCCGGCTCAAGGGCAGCCAGCTGGACGCGGTGCTGGCGCACGAGCAGGGGCACGTGGCCGCCCGGCACGACTGGCTGCTGCACTGCTCGCGGGCGCTGGCGCAGGGGTTCCCGCAGGTGCCGGTGTTCGCCGCGTTCGAGGCGGAGATGCACCGGCTGGTCGAGCTGGCGGCCGACGACGTGGCCTCGCGGCGCTACGGGCGGCTGACGGTGGCCCTGGCCCTGGTCGGGCTGAACGAGGACCGGGGCGTCTTCGGCCCGTGCGGGCCCGAGCAGGCGCACGTCCCGCAGCGGGTGCGGCGTCTGCTGTCGGCCGCGCCGCGCCTGTCGCCGGCCCGCCGGCTGCGGCTGGCGGCGATGGCCGCGCTGGTCCCGGCGGTGCCGCTGCTGGTGGCCTTCGGGCCGGGTCTGAGCGCGCTGGCCTAGGTGAGCGGCCCCGTGCTGACAGGATCGGGGGCATGCGGAACACGTGGCTGTCGAGGGCCGGGGTGGGCTGCGCACTGCTCGCGGCCGCGCTGACCCTCCTGGTGGGGGCGGGCTGGCCGCCCCTGATCGCGTACGACGACCTGGTCGCCCGGGGCCTGCACCCGTACGCGGTGGCCCATGACGGGGTCACGGGGGTCGTGCGGGTCCTCTCGGACTGGGTCTGGGACCCGTGGACGATGCGCGCCCTGGCGGCCCTGGCCTGTCTGTGGCTGTGGCGGCGCGGGGACCGCTCGCGGGCGGTCCGGGTGGGCGGGGCGGCACTGGTGGCCTCGGGGGTGCAGCAGGGCCTGAAGGCCCTGCTGGGGCGCGCCCGTCCGGTGTGGCCGGATCCGGTCGACTCGGCGTACTACGCGGCCTATCCGTCGGGGCACGCGATGACGGCCACGGTGGTGTGCGGGCTGCTGCTGTGGCTGCTGCCGGCGAGGACTCCGCGCGGGGTGGTGGCCGCGGCCTGGGCGGTGGCCGTCGTGTCGGTGGTCGGGGTGGGCTTCACCCGGCTCTACCTGGGCGTGCACTGGTTCACGGACGTGCTCGCGGGCTGGCTGCTGGGGGTGGCCGTGGTGTCGCTGGCGACGTTCCGGCATGCCTGCTCGAGGCGATCCCCCGCGTCGCCCCGAGCAGACGGTCCCGCGCGCTGAGTATATTGGCTCAGAGCCAGTCAACGCAGGAGTAAGCATGTCCCCGCGCAGCGCATCGGTCAATGAAGAATTGCGCAGACGTTCCCGGGAGCGGCTGTTGCAGGCGACGGTCGAACTGGTCGCCGAGCGCGGTTACGAGGCCACGAAGCTCGGCGACATCGCCGACCGCGCGGGCGCGGCGCGCGGCCTGGTCTCGTATTACTTCCCCGGCAAGCGCCAGCTGTTCCAGTCCGCCGTGCACCGGCTGATGCACCTGACCCTGGAAGCCGCCCTGGAGCGCGAACCCCGCAGCGAGGACGGCCGGGAGCGGCTGGCCCGGGCGATCGACGCGGTCCTGGGGCTGGCCCGGGACCATCCCCGGCTGATGCGGACGCACATGGGCGGCATCCTCCAGGCGGAGGGGTTCATCCAGTGCCCGGAGCAGCAGCGCCTGGCGGAGCTGCTGCGGGACACCGTCGACCGGTACGGCTCGGCGGACGTGGACACGGACTACCCGCTGCTGCGGGCGCTGCTGATGGGGGCGGTGGTCGCGGTGCTGCTGCCGGGGGCGCCGATGCCGGCGGCCCGGCTGCGGGCGGAGCTGTTCCAGCGGTACGGGCTGGACTGGGATCTGGGGGTCCCGCCGGACGGGGGGCCGCCCGGCGGAACGATTCCCCGCTGAGCCGGGTGACGGTCAGCGGTACTCGGGCTGGCTCTGCACGTTGAGCCGCTCCATCCGTACCCACTTGGCGCTCTCGGTGCGCCAGTCGTCGATCCTGAGCACGTCGAGGCCCTTGGCGATGTCGTTCGAGTAGATGTGGCCGTTGTAGTAGTACGCGGACCACGAGCCGCCGAGGCCCAGCTTGTCGGTGGTCAGCGGGCCGCGCTCGAAGTAGCCGATCTCCTTGGGGGCCGCGGAGTCGGTGAAGTCCCAGACGGAGACGCCGCCCTGGTACCAGGCCTGGACCATGATGTCGCGCCCGCCGCCGACCGGGACCAGCGAGCCGTTGTGGGCGACGCAGTTCTCGGTGTCGGCCTGGTGCCGCGGGATCTTGAAGTAGCTCCTGAAGACCAGCCGGCGCTGGTCGCCGCGGCCGGTGATGTCGTAGATCCCGTCGGCGCCCCGGTCGGGTCCGGTGGCCTCGTTGCAGGTGGCGCCGCCACCGCCGCCGAGCTCGTCGGTGAACACCACCTTGTCGGCCCGCTCGTTGAAGGTCGCCGAGTGCCAGAACGCGAAGTTGACGTTGTCCTGGACGCGGTCGATGACCTTCGGCCGCTCCGGCTCGCTGATGTCGAAGAGGATGCCGTCGCCCATGCAGGCGCCGGCGGCCAGGTCCTTGGACGGCAGCACGGTGATGTCGTGGCAGCCGGTGGTCTTGGAGACCCCCGGGTTGGTCGGCGCGCCCGGGTTGCCGCCGTCCGGGAAGAGGACCGGGAAGCCGACGACGGCGGCCCGGGCCGGGGCCTTCTTCGGGACCTTGATCACGGAGATGCCGTCGTGCGGCGGCTTGCAGTCCGGGAAGGCCTCGTTGGGCGAGTACGAGGAGACGTAGACGTAGATGTCGCGGCCGCCGGGCACCAGGGTGTGGGTGTGGGACCCGCAGGCGGTCTCGACGGACTTCACGTACTTGGGGTTCCGCTTGTCCTTGATGTCGAAGATCTTGATGCCCTCCCAGGAGGACTTCTCCGTCGCGGGCTGCGAGACGCTGTTGCAGGAGTCGTCGCTGCGGGAGGAGTCGGTGGAGAGGAAGAGCAGGTCACCGGAGACCGAGACGTCGTTCTGGCCGCCCGGGCACAGGACCTGGGTGACGACCTTGGGCGACCTGGGGTCGGCGATGTCGTAGATGGTGAAGCCGTCGTAGCTGCCGGCGTAGGCGTAGTCGCCCTGGAACGCCAGGTCGGTGTTGATCCCGGCCGGGTTGGCGCCGGGGACGTTGGCCAGGTGCCTGATGTTGGCGCTGTGCACGATCTCGTCCTGGCCGGGGATCTCCCCGGGGGCGAGTTCGCGGCCTTGGGCGGGCCCGGCGTCCTGCCGGGCTCCGGGGCCCGGGGTGAGGTCGCCCGGGTCGGGGGTGGCGGCCGCCGGTCCGGCGGCCAGGAGGGTGGTGAGGAGTCCGGCGGCGGCCAGGGCCGCCCCCAGACTCCGGTGGCGCACTCTGACGCTGTGGAGCAGGGTCACTGTGCCTCCCGTGGGGGCCCGTACGTTTCGCTCCTGCTGGGAACGGAACCTGGACCCCGGCAGTATCGTGCTTTTCATGGACATGGCAAATGCATTAGTCGGCCGATTCCTGGGGGCGGCGCTGACCGCCGGCCTCCTCCTCACCGTCACCGGCTGCCAGGACGACGACGCGGGCGCGCGGGCCGCGGGCGACGGCGGGCCCGTGATCGTCGCCCCCGGCGCACCGGGGGGCCCGGCCCGCACCCTCTCCCCCGAACAGGCCGCGAAGGAACGCCCCGACGACAGCCCCAACGCGGCCGACCACGCGTACGTGCGGCGCATGACCGAACACCACCGGCAGGCCCTCACGATGAGCGCCCTCGCCCCCGGGCGGGCCTCGGCGGAAGGGGTCAGACGGCTCGCAGAGCGGATCGCGGCCGCGCAGCGGCCCGAGATCGGGGCCATGGAGAAGTGGCTCTCCCGGTACCCGGCGCCGGGCGGCGGCACCGGCGAGCACGAGCACGGCGCCATGCCCGGCATGGCGACGGAGCAGCAGCTGGCGGAGCTGACGGCCGCGAAGGGGGCCGACTTCGACCGGCTCTTCCTGAGGATGATGACCGCCCACCACGAGGGGGCCCTGAAGATGGCCGGCGAGGCGCTGGCCCGGGGCAACAACGCCGCCGTGGAGGAGATGGCGAACGAGGTCGTGGCCACCCAGAGCGCCGAGATCGAGCGGATGCGCGCCCTGGGCTGACGGGCCGGGGGCCCGGTGGCATGCTGGGGAGCACCTTGCGGGAGGAGTACCGCCGTGCTTCGTGTCGCCGTCGTCGGTTCGGGCCCCAGCGGGGTCTACGCCGCTCAGACGCTGGTCCAGCAGCGGGAGGTGCCGGGCGTGCGCGTCGACGTACTGGACCGGCTGCCGGCCCCGTACGGCCTGGTGCGGTACGGGGTGGCCCCCGACCACGAGAAGATCAAGTCGCTGACCGGAAACCTGCGATCGGTGCTGGAGGACGACCGCATCCGTTTCCTCGGCAACGTGGAGGTGGGCGGCGAGGGCCTGCCGACCGGGCGGCTGCTGGAGCTGTACCACGCGGTGGTGTACTGCGTGGGCGCCGCGCGCGACCGGATGCTCGGCATCCCCGGCGAGGAGCTGGCCGGGGTGCACTCGGCGACGGCCTTCGTGTCCTGGTACAGCGGCCATCCCGACGCCGGCTCCTTCGACCTCGGCGGGGTCCGCTCGGCCGTGGTCGTCGGCGCCGGCAACGTCGCGGTGGACGTGACGCGGATCCTGGCCCGGGGCGTGCCCGAGCTGGAGCCCACCGACATGCCGCAGCCCGCGCTGGGCGCGCTCGCGCAGAGCGGGGTGCGGACGGTGACGATGGTGGCCCGGCGCGGGCCCTCGCAGGCCAAGTTCACCACCAAGGAGCTCCGCGAACTGGGCACGCTGCCCGGGGTCGGCACCCGGGTGGAGCCCGCCGAGCTGGCCCTCGACCCGGCGTACGCGGGCGGGGCGGCGCCGCCGCTGCCGGCGGTGGCCCGGCGCAACCTGGAGGTGCTCCGCGGCTGGGCCGGTGCCGGGCCGGACGGCGCGGCCGCGGCGCGGGAGATCCGGCTGCGCTTCTACCTGAGGCCGGTGGAGGTGCTGGGCGGGCCCGGCGGCCGGGTCCGCGGGCTCCGCTTCGAGCGGACGGCCCCGGACGGCCGGGGCGGGGTGACCGGGACGGGCGCGTACGAGGACGTCGAGGCCCAGCTGGTGCTGCGCTCGGTGGGGTACCTGGGGGTGCCGCTGCCGGGCCTGCCCTTCGACGCCGCCACCGGCACCGTGCCGCACGCGGCGGGACGGGTGGTGCGCGGGGGCCGGGCCTCGGTGGGCGAGTACGTGGCGGGCTGGATCAAGCGCGGTCCGACCGGGGTGATCGGCACCAACCGCCCGTGCGCCAAGGAGACGGTGTCCTCGCTGCTCCAGGACGCCGGGGCGCTGGCCCGGCGCGAGCTGCCCGGAGACCCGCTGGACGCCCTGCGCGCCGCGGGCCTGCGCCCGGTGGAGTGGCCGGGCTGGCTGTCGATCGAGGCCGCGGAGGAGGCCCTGGGCCGCTCCCTGGGCCGCCGCTCGGTGAAGATCCCGGACTGGGCGGGTCTGCGCTCGGCGGCCGGCGTCGCGTAGGGCTGCCGGCGTCGCGTAGGGCGGCCGACGTCCCCGGAACCGGCCGGGTACCGGTCCCGGAGGCCGGCGCTAGGACGCGTCCGAAGGCGGCGCCGGCTCGGCGGCGGCGGCCGTCAGGATGCTGTCCAGGAGGCCCGGGAAGCGGGCTTGGAGGTCGTCGCGGCGCAGGCCGTTCATCTTCGCCGTCCCACGGTAGGTCTGGCGTACGACGCCGCTCTCGCGCAGGACCCGGAAGTGGTGGGTGGTCGTGGACTTGGTGACCGGCAGGACGAAGTCGGAACAGGCCAGTTCGGTGTCCGTGGAGGCGAGTTCACGGACGATGGACAGCCGCATCGGGTCGGAGAGGGCGTGCAGGACGTCCTCCAGCCGGATCTCCCGCGGCTCGGGGTGGGCGAGGGCTCGGGCCGTGTCGCGTTCCGTCATGTCCTGCTCCGCTCGTTCGGCTCGCTGCGGACCCCATCGTACGAGAAGTGTCGTAGGAAGGAGGGGGGTGCGGCGCGAAGGGGCCGGTGCCCGCCCGCGCCGCACCCGGGGTCACCAGCTGCGGTGGTACTGGTCCGGCGTGGGGATCTCCGCGCCCAGCTCGGCGGCCGCGCGGCGGGCCCAGTAGGGGTCGCGCAGCAGCTCGCGGCCGAGGAGGACGGCGTCCGCCTCGCCGTTGGCGAGGATCTTCTCGGCCTGCTCCGGTTCGGTGATCAGGCCGACCGCGGCGACCGGAAGGGTGGTCTCCGCCTTGACGCGGGCGGCGAAGGGCACCTGATACCCGGGGCCGGCCGGGATCCTGACGTGCGGGGCGAGCCCGCCGGTGGAGACGTCGAGCAGGTCCACGCCGTGCTCCTGGAGCAGCCGGGCCAGCCGGACCGTCTCGTCGGCGGTCCAGCCGTCCTCCTCCAGCCAGTCGGTGGCGGAGATCCGGAAGAACAGCGGGAGTTCCTCGGGCCACACCGCCCGCACCGCGTCGACGACTTCGAGGGCGAAGCGGGTGCGGTTCTCGAACGAGCCGCCGTAGGAGTCGGTGCGCCTGTTGCTGTGCGGGGACAGGAACTCGCCGATGAGGTAGCCGTGGGCGCCGTGGATCTCGAGGACCTCGTAGCCGGCCTCGAGGGCGCGTCCGGCGGCGGCCGCGAACTGGCCGGTGATCTCGTGGATCCGCTCGGTCGTCAGCTCGTGCGGCACCGGGTGCCCCTCGTCGAACGGCACGGCGCTCGGCGCGACGGGCTGCCAGCCGTGGCCCTCGGGGCCGACGGGGCGGCCGCCCTTCCAGGTGCGGTCGGTGGAGGCCTTGCGCCCGGCGTGGCCGATCTGGATGCCGGGGACGGCTCCCTGGGACTTGACGAAGGCGGTGATCCGGCGGAGCGCCTCGACCTGGGTGTCGTTCCAGATGCCGAGGTCGTAGGGGCTGATGCGGCCCTCCGGCGCTACGGCGGTGGCCTCCTGGATGATCAGGCCGGTGCCGCCGGTGGCCCGGGCCGCGTAGTGCGCGAAGTGCCACTCCAGCGCCACGCCCGCGTTCGGGCCGAAGGCCTCGGCGCTGTACTGGCACATCGGCGCCATCCAGACGCGGTTCGGGAGGGTGACCGAACGGAGGGTGTAGGGCTGGAACAGGGCGGCGAAGGCGGCGGGTGCGGCACTCATGAGCTCTCCAGGTATCACCGGACGGGCGCCGGAACCGGCGCCAAGTACGAGGAACACCGTACTACGAAATTTCTCGTAGTACGAGACCTCTCGTATGAATGATTCGGGGATCGAACGGGGCTTCGACGGCCCGGTCTGCCGGACCGCGGCCCGCGGGCGGGTGCAGACTGGCTGGAAAGCTGCCGTGAGGGACAACGACGTCCGGAGGTGTCGGCCATGACCGACGTGGTACTGCTCGCGGGGACCCGCAAGGGCCTCTTCATCGGCCGCCGCCGGGACGGCGGCCCCTGGGAGTTCGACGGTCCGCACTTCAACGCCCAGGCCGTCTCGGCGGTCGCCGTCGACACCCGGGGGCCGGCGCCCCGGCTGCTGGTGGGCGGGGACAGCGCGCACTGGGGGCCGTCCGTCTTCAGCTCGGACGATCTGGGCACGACCTGGCACGAGCCCGCCGCGCCCGCCGTCAGGTTCCCCAAGGACACCGGCGCCTCCCTCGAGCGGGTCTGGCAGCTGCACCCGGCCGGTCCGGAGGCTCCCGACGTGGTCTACGCCGGGACCGAGCCCGCCGCGCTCTTCCGCTCGGCCGACCGGGGCGAGTCCTTCGAGCTGGTCCGGCCGTTGTGGGAGCACCCGACCCGCTCGGAATGGGTGCCGGGCGGCGGTGGTGAGGGCCTGCACACCGTGATCACCGACCCGGCCGACCCGGCCGCCGTGACGGTGGCGGTGTCCACCGCCGGGGTGTTCCGCACCCGGGACGGAGGGGCGAGCTGGGAGCCGTCCAACCGCGGGGTCTCCGCGGTGTTCCTGCCGGATCCGGATCCGGAGTTCGGCCAGTGCGTCCACAAGATCGCCCAGGACGCCGCGGACCCCGGCCGGCTCTACCTCCAGAACCACTGGGGGGTCTACCGCAGCGACGACGCGGGCGCCCGGTGGACCGACATCGGCGCCGGGCTGCCCTCCGACTTCGGCTTCGCGGTGGCCGCCCACCCGCACCGCCCGGACACCGCGTACGTCTTCCCGCTGAACGCCGACTCCGACCGGGTGCCGGCGGAGCACCGCTGCCGGGTCTTCCGCACCCGGGACGCCGGAGCGACGTGGGAACCGCTCGCGAAGGGGCTGCCGGCCGGCGACCACTACGGCACCGTCCTGCGCGACGCCCTGTGCACCGACGACGCCGATCCCGCGGGCGTCTACTTCGGCAACCGCAACGGCGAGCTGTACGCCAGTCACGACGACGGCGACAGCTGGCAGCTGCTGGCCGAGCACCTGCCGGACGTGCTCTGCGTACGGGCCGCCGTACTGCGCTGAGCGGCGGCCGGCTGTCGGTGTGGGCCAGTAGAGTGATCACCCATGGCAGCACGACCGTTGAACGAGATCGTCGAGCCGGGCTGGGCCCGGGCTCTGGAGCCGGTGGCGGGGCAGATCGCCGCCATGGGCGACTTCCTGCGCGCCGAGATCGCGGCAGGCAGGACCTACGTCCCGTCGGGGGCGAACGTGCTGCGCGCGTTCCAGCAGCCCTTCGACGAGGTGAAGGTGCTGATCGTCGGGCAGGACCCCTACCCGACGCCGGGACACGCCATGGGGCTGTCCTTCTCGGTCGCCCCGGACGTGAGCCCGTGGCCGCCCAGCCTCGACAACATCTTCCGCGAGATGCACGCGGACATCGGGACGGGACGGCCGCTCAACGGCGACCTCACCCCGTGGACCCGGCAGGGCGTGCTGCTGCTGAACCGTGCGCTCACCACCGCCCCCCGCAAGACCGGCGGCCACCGCGGCAAGGGCTGGGAGACGGTCACCGAGCAGGCGATCCGCGCCCTCGTCGCGCGCGGAAAGCCGCTGGTGTCGATCCTGTGGGGCCGCGACGCCCGCAATCTGCGCCCCCTGCTGGGCGACCTGCCGGCCGTGGAGTCCGTGCACCCCTCCCCCATGTCCGCCGCCAACGGCTTCTTCGGCTCCAGGCCGTTCAGCCGGACCAACGAGCTGCTGGCCGGCCTCGGCGCGCAGCCCGTCGACTGGCGCCTGCCGTCAGTCAGTTGAACCGTATATGATATTCAACGTACGACATTCAATGGATAAATACGGACAGATGCCACGCGAGTGGGCCCTGCCCGAACACGGGGTTCCGATAAGCCAGTAGCATGCGGCGCCATGAGCTCCCCCACTGGGCCCGCGAATGGCCTGCCCGTACGAATGCCGCGACCCCGCCAGACCGGACGGCACCGCCGGCCCGAGCCCGCGGTGGCGCCCGAGGGCGCGCCCGCGCTGGTGCTCGCCGTGCCCGGTGCCCCCTCGGCCGCCTCGCGGGGGCTCGCCGAAGAGGTCATCAGCATCGGCCGCTCCGAGCTGCCGGGCCTGGACGCCCGCATCGGCTTCCTCGAGGGCGAGGACGGCGAGGGGAGCGAGTTCCCCTCGCTGTCCGGCGTGCTGAACGCCGTCGCCCAGGAGCGGACCGCCCGGGCGGAGTTCGCCCGGGCCGCCGGTCTGGAGGTGCCCGCGCCGACCGGCCCCGACGCCGTGGTCGTGCCCCTGCTGGCCGGTCCCGACGGGGGCCTGCTGCGCCGGGTGCGCCAGGCGCTGATGGACTCCTCGGCCGCCGCCGAGCTGGCCGACGTGCTCGGCCCGCACCCGCTGCTCGCCGAAGGCCTCCACGTGCGCCTCTCGGAGGCCGGCCTGGCCCGCGCCGACCGGGCCCGGCTGTTCACCGTGGCCACCGCCGCCGACGGCATCATCCTGGCCACCACCGGTGGCGAGGAGGCCGTGCAGGCGGCCGGGATCACCGGGATGCTGCTGGCCGCCCGGCTCGCGGTGCCCGTGATCGCCGCCGCGCTGGACCAGGAGGGCTCGGTGGCGGCGGTCGCCGCCGAGCTGCGCGGTTCCGGTTCGGTCCAGCTGGCGCTGGCCCCGTACCTGATCGGCCCGGAAGCGGCCGAGGGCCTGCTGGACACGGCGTGCAAGGAGGCCGACTGCTCCACCGCCGAGGTCCTCGGGGCCTACCCGGCACTCGGCAAGCTGGCCGTCGCGCAGTACAGCGCCGCCCTGGGGATCCAGCTGGGCGCCGCGGCCCAGTAGGCCCGCACGCGGCTGAGACGAGGGCCCGCCCGGAATCGCTTCCGGGCGGGCCCTCTCCGTGCGTCCTGACGGCTCCGTTCAGGCGAAGACCACGCAGGCGGCGGCGGGGACGGCCACCGATCCGGCCCGGCGGGGGTGCCCGGTGACCGCGTCCACCTCGAACCAGGTGACGTCGCCGGACCACTCGTTGGCCACGTAGAGGCGGCGCCCTGCGGGGTCGGCGACGAGATCGCGCGGCCAGCTGCCGCCGCATGCCGTCACATCGGTGGCCTGCGGCTTCTCGGGCCCGTCGGCGAGCGAGAACGTGGCGAGGGTGTCGGTGCCGCGGACGGCGGCCCACACGAAGCGGCCGTCCGCCGAGACGGCGACCACCGAGGGGTAGGCCCGCGGGGCGTCCGGGGCGCCCTCCGGGAGGACCGGAACCTCCGAGACCGGTTCCAGCTCCCCGGCGGCCGCGTTCCAGCGGCAGACGGTCATCTGCGGCTCCAGCTCGTGCAGGACGTACACCACCTCCCCGTCGGGGTGGAACGCGAGGTGGCGGGGCCCCGATCCGGCCCTGAGCACGCTCTCGGCGTGCGGGCGCAGCTCCCCGGTGTCCGGGTCCAGGGCGCAGACCCGGACGGAGTCGGTCCCCAGGTCCACGCTCAGCACCCAGCGGCCGCTGGGGTCGGGCCGGACCTGGTGGGCGTGCGGGCCCCGCTGCCGCTCGGGGTCCGGGCCGCCGCCCCGGTGCGCGAGGACGGCCGCTGGCCCGGTGGGAGCGCCGTCGGCGTCGAGCGGCAGGCTGCTGACGCTGCCGGAGGTGTAGTTGGCGGTCAGCAGCCTGCCGCCGGCCGTGCTGAGGTGGGTGGGTCCGGCGGCTCCGACCGGCACGGGGGCCCCGAGCGCTTCGAGTCCTCCGGGTCGGGTGCGGAAGGCGAGCACGGCACCCTGGTCGGCCTCGCTGACCGCGTAGAGGACGCGGCGGTCCGGGCCGAGCGCGAGGCACGAGGGGTTCTCGGGGGTGGCGGTCACGGCGACCGGTGTCAGCGCCCCGGTGGCGGGGTCGACGGTCGCGGTGGTGATGCCGCGGCCGCCGCCCGAGGTGAAGGAGCCGATGTAGGCCAGGCCGCGTGCGGTGTGCGCGGCCCCTTCCGCACCGGTCCCGCCGGGGGCGCCGTCCCGGCCCCCCGCGCCGTTCCCGCCGTTCACGTCGTCCACAGGTCGCCCTTCCGCCGGTCCGCGCCGTCGGGGCGACCGTAACAGAAGGTCTAGACCAAGTCCCGTCCCTCGGCCCGTTCCCGCGCGCCGTCGTGGTGCACGTAGCCCGTGGAGCTGGGGGTGTCATCGTACGTGCGGTGGAAGACCGGCGTGGCGGAACCGGAGATCGGCGGGACGATCCAGGACCAGTCGGCGCCCACTTCGCGGCCCCTGCGCTCCTCCCGCTCCAGGTGTGTGAGGAAGCGCCGGGATTCGGTGTGGTGGTCCGCGATGGTGACCCCGGCCCGGTCGAAGGAGTGCAGCACGGCCCGGTTGAGCTCGACCAGCGCCCGGTCCTTCCACAGCGAACGGTCGCTGGAGGTGTCCAGGCCCAGTCTTCGGGCGACGGCGGGGAGGAGGTTGTAGCGGTCGGTGTCGGCGAGGTTGCGGGCACCGATCTCGGTGCCCATGTACCAGCCGTTGAAGGGGGCGGCGGGGTAGTGGATGCCGCCGATCTCCAGGCACATGTTGGAGATGGCCGGCACGGCGTGCCAGCGCAGACCCCAGTCGCTCCAGTCGTCGCGCTCGTCCGGGTGCCGGATGGGCACCTCCAGTACGGCGTCGGCGGGGGTGTCGAACCAGCGGGGCTTGTCGTCGACGCCCTGCACGACCAGCGGGAGGAGGTCGAAGGGGGTGCCCGCGCCGCCACGCCAGCCCAGCCCCAGGAGGGCCTCGGTGAGGGGTGCGTTGCGGGCGTCGCCCACCGTTATGGAGTGGTGGTCCCCGTAACCGGCGTAGCGCACCAGCTGCTCGCTCCAGATCAGCGGGCCGGGGCGGTCCGGGGTGTCGGGGGCGAAGACGGTGAGGGTGGGCCGGACCCTGCCGCCGTTGGTCGCCTCGCGCAGGTGCTCGAAGCATTCGGCGGCGATGTCCTCGGCGGCGGTCAGCCCGCGCCGGTCGCGGACCCGCAGGGAGTTCCAGTAGAGCCGGCCTATGCAGCGGTTGCTGTTGCGCCAGGCCACGCGGGCGCCGTGCACCAGCTCCTGCGGGGTGTGCCGGTAGGTGCCGGTCTCCGCGAGCTCGGCCCGCACGGCGGCGAGGCGGGCACGCGGATCACCGGCCTGCGGGTTCTCCCGGTGGAAGAGCCGGATGAACTCCTCGGCTGCCTCCCACACCTGAGCGGCGCTCGAGTGCTTCTGCAGAATTTCCATCCCGGGCCGTTCCCCCCTGTCCGACCAGATCCACCCTGTACGTGCCGGATGAATGTGCAATGAGCACTCACCCGTTGTACACGGGGCAGGTCAGCCGGGGGCCCCTGGCGCCTTCGGAACACTCCTCCGGGTGATCTCACTCGATCGGCCTGCGGCGAGGGGCCTTGCAGGCGTATCCTCCGCGGCATTCCGGCAAGGTGAGGACCGAGGGGCCGGAGGCGGGGTCAGCCGCAGGGGCGGCTCATGAAGAGGGCCTGCTCGCCCGCCGCCGGCGTGCCCTCGTACAGGGCGGTGTCCAGGCCGCAGAACGTGAACCCCATGCGCCGGTAGGCGTGCACGGCGGGGGCGTTGACCGAGCTGACCTCCAGCCACAGGTGCCCGGCGCCCTGTTCGCGCGCGAAGCCGGCCGCGAGCTCCATCAGGGCCCGGCCGACGCCGCGCCCCCGCCGGCCGGGGGCGACCTCGATGTCGTCGACGGTCAGGCGCCGGTTCCAGGGGGCGTAGGTGACGGTGGCGAAACCGCAGAGGGCCCCGGCGTCGACGGCGACGAAGGTGCGGGAATGCCCTTCACCGTCCTCGTCCTCGTCGCCGTCGTCGTCCGGCTCGGGCGGGAAGACCTTGCGCAGCGGCGGGTCCACCGCGACCTCGCGCAGGGCGAAGCCGAAGCCGTCCTCGGGCCGGATCACTTCGAACACGGTGGACGTGACGAAGGAACCGTCGAGGGAGGCGATCGCCTCCCGGTCCTCGGGACGGGCGGTGCGGTACTCGAACGCCGGGGCCTCTGAGTTCGTCATGATCCGACCGTACCGCCGCGCGCGGCGGGCGGTTCGGGCGGGCCGGGCGGGGCCGGCGGTTCAGTGGTCTCAGGCGGTGATGACCAGCGGGGAACGGGGGTCGGTGCGCAGGGGGGTGGCCAGGGCGACGAGGGCCTGCTCCAGCCCGTGCAGGTGGGCCAGGGCCGGTTCGGCGCCCGCGTCCCGGGCCGGGGTGCCCGGCGCGGCGGGCGCCGGAGCTCCCCCGGGTGCGGTGAGCGCCTCGACGGCGGCCTCCACCCGCCAGCAGGCGGCGGCGAGCCGGGCGTCGTGGGAGGCCTGCGGGTCGGCGGCGACCGCCGCCAGCCCGCGCACCTCCCGGGCGCAGTCGTCGAGCAGCGCCATGACCTGCCGGGCCCGGGCCTTGCGGGCGCGCAGCGGGCTCAGCGGGTGGACGAGCGGCGCGAGGGCGATCCGTGCGCGGCCCAGCAGGAGTTCCAGCTCGGCGGCGTGCGGGGCGGGGTCGGCCGCGGGGTCTCCGGCGAGGCGGTCGAGGGAGGCGGCGGTGGCGGCGCGTACGCAGTGCAGGGCCCGCTGGATCCAGGCCTCGTTGGCGCCGTGCGTGGTGACGGGGAGGATCAGCACCACGGCGAGGGCGGCGCCGAGCGCGCCGACGGCGGTCTCCTCGAAGCGCAGGAGCAGCAGCCCGGGGTGCAGTACGCCGAGGAGCCCGTAGAGCAGCCCGGCCATGACGGTGACGAAGAACATCATCCAGGAGTAGGAGGGGGCCGCCGTGTAGAAGATGCCGAAGACGCAGACGGCGACGAGGGCGGCGGTGGGGGCGGGCGCCCCGTGCAGCGGAACCGCGATGAGCAGGCCCGCGGCGATGCCGACGACGGTGCCGAGGACCCGGCGGAAGCCGCGGACCAGGGTCTCGCCGCGCGAGGCGGTGTTGACGAAGATCCACCAGGCGGTGCCCACGGCCCAGTACCAGCGGTCCTCGGACAGCACCTGGCCGACGGCGAGGGCGAAGGCGCAGGCGGCGGTGGCCTGGAAGGCCTGGCGGGTGGTGGGCCGGGCCAGGCCGGTGCCGGGCAGCGGCGGCGGGGCGGCCGCGGGGGGCGTGCGGCGCTCGATGGGCCACAGCACGAACCGCACGGCCCCGGCCGAGAGGAGCGCGAGCGCCACGGCGGCGAACAGCTCGGGCAGCTGGGCGGGGCGGGCGTGCAGGAACTGGGTGACGAAGAACATCATGAAGCCGAAGATGCCGAGGGCGTGGCCGCGCGGGCCCCAGCGGCGTGCGTAGACCCCGGCGAAGACTACGGCGAGGAAGGCGGCGTCGCGCACGGACGGCATCCCGTGCAGTCCGGTGGCCAGTGCCAGAACGGGGAAGCCGGTGGCGGGCAGCAGGGCGGTGGTCACCCGCTGGGCGCGGACGTCCGCGTCGAGGACGGTGAACAGCGCGAGCAGCGCCGCGAGGCCGCCGGTGATGGAGGCGGTCAGCGACAGCCCCGACAGTTCGGCCACGGCGACGGCGAGCCCCGTGCCGATCACCGCGCGCAGCGAGTTCCGCAGTCTGGTGCGCCCCGGATCCGGAGCGACGAACATCCTCTTCATGGCGGTGTGCCGCCCCCCTCGGAGTCACGCGCGCCGGCCCGGGCTCCGCCCGGGGGTGGTGGGCGGCGTACGGGCACGGCGAAGGCACCGCGCTCCGGACCGGCGTCGTTGCCGTCCGGCGTCGCGCGGCGCCGAAAGTACATGGATATGACACAGATAAGCATCCGGAGGGGCAATGGCTCAAGCGACGTTCGTCACGCTGGGCCGTTGGCCCAGCCCGGAGGCCGTAATTCCGGCCAGGGGGAGGCCAACGGAACGGGCTCAGGAGCCGTCGCCCTCCGTCGGCACGCACAGCACCGGAACGGGCGACAGGTGCAGGAGCTTGTGCGGGGTGGAGCCGAGCAGGGCGCCCCGGATCGGGCTGTCACCCCAGCTGCCCACGATGATGACCCGCGCGCGGTGGCGTTCGGCGGCGGCGAGCAGGGCCTGGGCCGGCTTGTCGTCCACCACCTCCACCGTGGAGGGCACGCCGGCCTCGTCGGCGGCCTCGACGGCCCGGGCGAGGGCGGCCCGCCCGGCCTGGAGGACGGCCTCGCGGTGCGCGCGGTACTCCTCCCCCGTGGGTCCGGGGGCGGCGGCACCGTACACGAGGACCAGGGGTTCCCCGAAGGCGGCGGCCACCTCCAGCGCCACCCGCAGGGCCCGCTCGGCGCCGGGGGACTCGTCGTAACCGAGGACCACGGACATGGGGCCTCCTCAGCTCTTCCCGCCGTGCACGAGGGCCGGGTCGACCACGCCGCGGCGCTCCTGCCAGAACCTGCCGTCGCGGATCCGCCGGAAGCACATGAGGAGCACGCCGAGGGCCGCGATGCCGATGCCGATGACCAGCGGCGGGCCGAGACCGAACCAGGAGACCCCGCCGGCGGAGTTGCGCGGGTCCGACATGTCGATGACGGACTCCACCAGCAGCCAGCCCAGCAGGCCGGCGCCGACCAGCGGGCCCACGCCGATGAGGAGGAGGTTGTGCGCGTTCTCCAGCAGGTGGCGGCGGTAGTAGACGGCGCAGGCCACCCCGGTGAGCGCGTAGTAGAAGGCGATCAGCAGGGAGAGCGCGGTGAGGGAGTCGAGGAGGGCGTTCTCGCTGATCCGGTTGACGACGAGGTACCAGGCGATGGCGATGCCGGCCACCCACCAGGTGCTGACCTCCGGGGTGTGGAAGCGGGGGTGGATGTGCGCGAGCCGGGACGGCAGGGCGTGCCGGCGTGCCATGGAGAGGGCGGTCCGGGAGGCCGGGATGATCGTCGTCTGGGTGGAGGCGAGGGCGGAGGTGCAGACGGCGAGGAGCACCATCCAGTCCCAGCCGCCCATCACCTCGTGCGCGAGGACGGCGAAGACGGCCTCCTCCTCGGCGGCGTTCTCGGCCAGGAACCGGGTCCCGGAGTAGCCGACGATGGCGAAGCCCACGGACAGGTAGGTGACCAGCAGCACCACGGTGGACCAGATGCCGGCCCTGCCGGGTGCGGTGGCGGAGTCCTCGACCTCTTCGGTGAGGTTCACGGCGGACTCCCAGCCCCAGTAGATGAACACGCCGAGCAGCAGTCCGCCGGTGAGCGCGGCGCCGCCCGCGCCGAAGGGGTTGAGCCAGGCGAGGGAGGGTTCGATCCCGTCGAGGGTGCTGGTGCCGGCGTACACGCGGTAGAGGGCGACGACGGCGAAGACCAGGAGGAAGAAGACCTGGGCGAGGATGAGGACGTCCTGGAGGTGGGCGGAGAGTTCCGTGCCGATGACGCAGACGGCGGTCATCACGAGGATGACGACGACGGTGAGCGTCTGGCGGACCGCCTGGTTCTCCGCCCAGCCGTCGAGGCCGGCGGCGAGCAGCCCGAAGTGGACGGCCACGTCGGCGAGGGAGCCGACGACGAGCACCCCGGTCATGGCGATGGCCCAGCCGCCGAGCCAGCCCGCCCAGGGGCCCATGGCCCGGGTCACCCAGGAGAAGGTGGTGCCGCAGTCCTGGTCGACCTTGTTGAGGTAGTAGAAGGCCGCGGCGATGAGCAGCATCGGTACGAAGGAGGCCAGCATCACGCCCGGCGCGTAGATCCCGGCCAGGGCCACGATCGGGCCGATGACGGCGGCCAGGGAGTAGGCGGGAGAGGTGGAGTTGAGGCCGATGACGAGGGCGTCGAGGAAGCCGATCGCATCGGCCTTGAGGCCCTCCTCGGCACCGGCGTCCGCCGTGCCGCCGCCCGCCTCGGCGCGGTCGCCGTGGTTCATGTACGCATCGTCACGCACGCGGCGGCCGGGCGCGAGGCGGGCGGGCCGGTCAGGGCCGGTCCGGGTCAGTCGGTGCCGGGTGTCTTGCGGGTGGTGACGTTCATCCGGTTCCAGGTGTTCACGGCGAGGACGAGCGCGATGAGGTGGGCCAGTTCCTCCTCGCCGAAGTGCCGGGCGGCCTCGTCGTAGACGGCGTCCGAGACTCCGCCGGGCAGCAGGGTGATCTCCTCGGTCAGGGCGAGGGCGGCGCGTTCCTTCACGGTGAACAGACTGGAGTCGTGCCAGGCGGCGAGCTGGTGCATCCGCTCCTCCGACTCGCCGCCCTTGCGGGCGTCGCCGGTGTGGTAGTCGATGCAGTACGCGCAGCGGTTGATCTGTGAGGCGCGGATCTGGACCAGTTCCAGGAGGACGGGGTCCAGGCCCTCGCGGGCGGCGGCGTCGAGGGCGAGGACGGCCTTGAAGACGCGGGGTGCGACGGTGGGGAAGTCCATGCGCTGGGGAACCTGAAAAGTCGTCATGGGATGAACCTACGGGCGCGATCGACCGGCCGTAGGGTTCATTTCCATGCGGAGATCATGGGTCAATCCGGCGGACGAGACACGGGCCGGGGGCGACGGCGGCGCCCCCGCCGGAACGGGCAGCGACCTGCACCTGGACCTGAGCGGCGGGGGCAGCCTGCGGGCCCGGCTGATGGGTGCCCTGCGGGAGGCGGTGCACTCGGGGAGGCTGGCGCCGGGGACCCGGCTGCCGCCCTACCGGACGCTCGCCGCCGACCTCGGGATCGCCCGCAACACCGTAGCCGACGCGTACGCCGAGCTGGTGGCGGAGGGCTGGCTGTCGGCGCGCCAGGGGTCCGGGACCCGGGTCGCGGAGCGGGCCGTCCCGCTGGAGCCGGAAGGCCCGCGCGGTCCGGTCCGGCCCGTACCGCGGCGTGCCGTGCACGATCTGCTGCCGAGTTCGCCGGACGCCTCGGCCTTCCCGCGCGCGGCCTGGCTGGGCGCGGCCCGCCGGGCGCTGGCCGCCGCTCCGCAGGACGCGTTCGGGGTGGGCGACCCGCGCGGCCGGATCGAGCTGCGGCGCACGCTGACGGAGTACCTCGCGCGGGCGCGGGGCGTACGGACGGCGCCCGACCGGGTCGTGGTCTGTTCCGGCTTCGCCCACGCGCTGGAACTGCTGGCCGGGATCCTGACGGGCCCGGTCGCCGTCGAGTCGTACGGGCTGCCCTTCCACCGGGAGGTCCTGGCCCGGGCGGGGCGGGAGACGGTGCCGCTGACCGTGGACGGCCGGGGGGCGCGCGTCGGGGAGCTGGCGGCGACGGGGGCGCGGGCCGTGCTGCTCACGCCCGCTCACCAGTTCCCGACGGGCGGGCCGCTGCACCCCGAGCGGCGGGCGGCGGTGGTGGACTGGGCGCGGGCCTGCGGCGGGGTGGTGATCGAGGACGACTACGACGGGGAGTTCCGCTACGACCGCCAGCCGGTGGGCGCCGTCCAGGGCCTGGACCCGGAGCGGACCGTGTACATCGGCTCCGTCAGCAAGAGCCTGTCGCCCGCGCTGCGGACGGGCTGGATGGTGCTGCCGGGCCGGCTGGTGGACGGGGTCCTGGAGGCGAAGGGGCCGCGCGAGATGTGGTCGGGGGTGACGGACCAGCTCACCCTGGCCGAGTTCATCGGCTCGGGCGGCTACGACCGCCACCTGCGCCGGATGCGGCAGGTCTACCGGCGCCGCCGCGACCTGCTGGCGGCGCGGCTGGCGGCCGAGGCGCCGCACGTCCGGGTCAGCGGGGTGGCGGCGGGGCTGCACGCGGTGCTGGAGCTGCCGCCCGGCACCGAGGAGGGCGCGCTGCGCGCGGCCCGGCGGGCGGGCCTGGCCCTGGAGGGGCTGCGGCCGTACCTGCACCCGGACAGTGCCATGGTTCCGCGGGACGGGCTGGTGCTCGGCTACGGCACGCCGCCCGAGCACGCGTTCGCGGCGGCGCTGGACGCCCTGTGCCTGGCGCTGCCCGGGCCGCCGGACCCCGCGGGGGCCTGAGGGCGGCCGGGCGGGGGCCGGGCGGGTCCGGGCCGGGCCGGGCCGGGGGTCAGGGCCGGGTGTTCCAGCCCGCGATCACCGGGAGTCCGTGCTCCGTGGACAGCACGCTGACCGTGCCGGTGCGCAGGAGGAAGAGCCGGCCGTCCTGCGGGGGCAGGCCGAGGTAACGGGCGGTCAGGACGCGCAGGAAGTGGCCGTGGGCGACGAGCACGACGTCGCCCCGGCCGTCGCGCAGGGACTCGCCGACGCGGGCGAGGACCCGGTCCGCGCGGGCGCCGACCCGCTCCGCGTCCTCGCCGGGGTGCCGCGCGTCGCCCGGCGGGACGCCGTCGGTCCACAGCGACCAGTCGGGCCGGGTCCGCCTGATCTCCGCGGTGGTGACGCCCTCGTACCCGCCGTAGTCCCATTCGTGGAGGTCCGGTTCGGGCATCCCGCCGGTCAGCCCGGCGAGTTCGGCCGTGGCGACGGCCCGGCCCAGGGGGCTGGTCAGGACCAGGGCGGGCGTGCGGTCGCGGAAGTAGGGGGCCAGCGAGAGGGCCTCTTCGACGCCCCGCGCGGTCAGCGGCACGTCGGTCAGCCCGGTGTGGCGCCCGTTGGCGCTCCATGCCGTCTCCCCGTGCCTCACCAGCAGCAGATCACTCATGCCCGGACCCTATGGCGGTGTGCCGGCGCCCCGCGCGCCGCCCCCTGGAGCGGGGCGGGCGTGTCACGGCGGCGAGCCGCGCCCGGAGCGGGGCGGGGCGGAGTGGGGCGGTGCGAGGCAGGGGCATGGCGCGGGCGCGGAACGCGGGGCGAACCGATGCGGAAACGCTGCAAGTGGAGGCCGACCGCCCCGCCTGGGGAGGCTGGCCCCATGGACACCGTTCCCCCGCAGTACACCGCCGGTACCGCCCTGGAGGCGGGGTTCGCCGCCGGGGACGAGGCCTGCGCGGAGGCCGTCTTCCGGCGCTGGCGGCCCCTGGTGCTCACGCTGGCCCGGCGGGCCCTGGGTGATCCGCGCGAGGCGGAGGACGTCACGCAGCAGGTGTTCCTCGCCGCCTGGCGCGGCCGTGCGGGATACCGTCCCGGGCCGGGCGGGCTCGGGGCGTGGCTGACCGGCATCACCCGGCACAAGGTCGCCGACGCGCTGGAGGCCCGGGGCAGGCGGGCCCGGGTGGCGCGGGCCGAGGCACGGGGCGCGGAAGAGCGGCGGGGCGCCGGGGCGCGGGAGCCGGCGCCGGAGCAGGCCCTGGACCGGGTGCTGGTCCTCGGGGAACTGGCCCGGCTGCCGGTGGCCCAGCGGCGGGTCCTGTGGCTGGCGTTCTACGCCGATCTGAGCCAGAGCCAGATCGCGGAGCGCACCGGGCTTCCCCTGGGCACCGTCAAGAGTCATACGAGGCGGGGCCTGGGTGCCCTGCGGCGGTCGCTGGAGTGCGCCCCGCCACCAGTTCCCCGATGACGGCGAGCCCGGACCGCAGCCCGAACAGCCGGCCGGTGCGCGGCCCCTGGGCTTCGGGCCCCCAGCCGGGTCCCGCCAGCAGGAGCGCCGAGCGGCCGCGCGCCCCGCGCAGCCCCCACTCGATCCCGGCGACCGAGCGGGCCAGGGCCCGGTCCGCGGTGGTGCGGGACTGCGCCCAGAGAACGGCGGCACGGGGACCCGTACGCCGGACCGCGTCGCACAGCGCCCCGGCGGGCAGGGCGGCGCCGAACATCCGGACCGGCACGCCCTGTTCGCCCAGGGCGGCGGCCAGGGCCTCGAGCGGCAGGCTGTGCAGCTCCCCCGGCGCGCAGGCGAGAAGGACCGGGGGCACGCGCAGCGGCTCCGGCGCGGGGCGGACCCGGTGCAGGGCGGCGGAGATCTGCCAGGACAGCAGGTGCTCCACCTCGATGTAGCGCTCGCCCGCGGAGGCCCACTTGCGGCCCACCGCGTGCAGGGTCGGCGCGATCACCTCCTCCCAGGCCGCGACCGGGCCGTGTTCCGCCAGGGCGGCCTCCAGCAGTTCCGCCACCGCCGGCGCGTCCAGTCGTACGGCGGCCCGTGCGAGCCCCCTGCCCTCCGGCCGCGCCTCCCCGAGGGGGAGGGCACCGGGCCCGCCCGGCGTCACGGCCGCCGCCCGCCCGGCCGCGCGGGCGGCGGGGGCTGCGCCGAGCGCGGCCCGCGCCGCCTCCGACGGGGGAACGCCCCTCGCGGTGAGCCGGCACATCTCCTCCAGGCGGGCGATGTCACCGGGCGTCCAGCGGCGGTGCCGTCCGTCCTCGCGGTGGGCCGGTCCGATGGCGTAGCGGCGCTCCCAGGAGCGCAGCGTGGTCGGGGACACCCCGAGGCTGCGGGCGACGGCGCCGGTGCTCAGGGCGGGTTCGGGGTCCACCGGCCTACGGTACGCCGACCGGTGCGGCACCGGGCCGCGCCTGGCGGAAGCGGCCGAGCGCGTCGGCGAGGTCCACCAGCGGCGGCGGGTAGTCGTACCGGGCCCGCTCGGGCTCGGGCAGCCGCCAGGGTTCGTGGACGCGGGGCGCGGGCAGTGCGGCCAGTTCCGGCACCCAGCGGTGGACGTAGCGGCCCTCGGGGTCGTAGCGCATGCCCTGACGGACGGGGTTGAGGACCCGGTTGGGGCGGGTGTCGGTGCCGGTGCCGGCCACCCACTGCCAGTTGAGCTGGTTGTTGGCGAGGTCCCCGTCCACGAGGAGGGCGAGGAAGTGCGCGGCTCCGGTCCGCCAGTCCACGTAGAGGCTCTTGGTGAGGAAGCTCGCGGCGAGCAGCCGGGCGCGGCCCGGCATCCAGCCCTCGTGGCGCAGCTGGCGCATGGCGGCGTCGACCACCGGGTAGCCGGTGCGGCCGTCCTTCCAGGCCTGGAGTTCCTCCTCGGCGGCGGGGCCGGTGCGCCAGTGGTCGTGGCGGGGGCGGTAGTCGCGGGCGGCGGCGTCGGGGCGGGCGGCGAGGACCTGGTGGTGGAAGTCGCGCCAGCACAGCTGCCGGACGAAGGCCTCGGCTCCCGGTCCGCCGGCCGCGCGCGAGCGGTGGACGGCCTCGGTGGGCGAGAGGGTGCCGAAGTGCAGGTGCGGGGAGAGCCGGGAGGTGGCGTCGGCGGCGAGGTCGTCGTGGGTGTCCTCGTAGTGGGTGACGCCGGAGCGGAGCCACTGGGTCAGCAGCCGGCGGGCCTCGCGTTCGCCGCCGCGCGCGAGGCCCGGGGAGGTTCCGGTGACGGCGTCGCGGCGGGGCAGCGGCTCGGAGCCGATGTCCTCGGGTACGCGCACCCGGCGCGGGGCGGGGGCCACGGACCGGGTGGGCAGTGCCGTCCAGCGACGCAGGTACGGGGTGAAGACGGCGAAGTGGCCGGCGGCCGAGCCGGTGGGGAGGATCGCCCCCGGGGCCACCGCCGTGACCACCGTGTCGTGCGTGTACAGCCGGCGGCCCTGTGCCTCCAGGGCCTCGCGCAGCCGTTCCTCGCGGGCCCGGGCGTAGCCGCTGACGCCGGCGGCCATGTGCACCTCGTCGGCGTCGGCCTCCCGCACCAGGGCGCGGACCTCGGCGACGGGATCCCCGGAGCGCACCACGAGGCGTCCGCCGCGCTCGCGGAGGCCCGCGTCCAGGTCGGCGAGGCAGTCGGCGAGGAAGGCCAGCCGGTTGGGCACGGCGAAGCCGCGGTCCTCGATGGTCCGGTCCCGGACGAAGAGCGGGACGACCCGGTCGCAGGAGGAGAGGGCGGCACGCAGCGGTGGGTGGTCGTGCAGGCGCAGGTCGGAGGTGTACAGGACCACGGCGGTGTTCATGGCGCTCGGCTCCGTGTCGGGGACTGTGCGGTGGTGGCGGGGACGGCGGCCGCCTCCGCCCTGTTCTTCGGTGTGGGGGGCGCGACCGGATGCGGTGGTACCCGGTCCGGACGATCGGGGGCGGGCCGGTGGTCCGGCGCCCCGGGGTGCGTGCGGCGTGCACTCCGGCCGGCGGACCGTCGGCGGCCCGGACCGTCGGGTGGTCCGGGCCGTCCGGCGGCTCGGGCCGTCGGACATTCCAGGCCATTGGTACAGTCCTGACATGGCGGTGGACGAGCTCGACACCCGGATCCTGCGCCTGCTGATCGAGCAGCCGCGCACCAGCGTCCGCGAGTACGCCCGGATCCTCGGCGTGGCCCGCGGCACCCTCCAGGCGCGGCTGGACCGGCTGGAGCGCACCGGGGTGATCACCGGTACCGGTCCCGTGCTCTCCCCCGCCGCGCTGGGGCACCCGGTCCTGGCCTTCGTGCACATCGAGGTCACCCAGGGGCACCTGGACGAGGTCGGGGACGCCCTCGCGACCGTGCCGGAGATCGTCGAGGCCTTCTCGATCACCGGCGGCGGGGACCTGCTGACGCGGGTGGTGGCCCGGGACGCCGGCCACCTGGAGGACGTGATCCAACGGCTGATCCGGCTGCCGGGCGTGGTGCGCACCCGGACGGAGGTCGCCCTGCGCGAGCGGGTCGCGCACCGGCTGCTGCCGCTGGTGGAGTCCGTGGGCAGGGCGGCTCGCACGTCCTGACAGGATGCTACGGCCTGCGGCCCCCGGTCGGGCGACTGCCGGCGGAGCAGAACGCCGCCTACCTGGAGCTGGCGCGCACCCGCACGCGGGCCTTCCCCCGGATGCGGGCCTTCGTGGAGCGGCTGCACGCGCGGGGCGTCCCGATGGCGGTGGCGTCCGGCTCCCCGCGAGAGGCGATCGACGCCGTCCTGGAGGGCACCGGCCTGGCAGCGCTGCTGACCACGGCCGTCTCCGCCGAGGAGGTCGAGCACGGCAAGCCCGCCCCCGACGTGTTCCTGGAGGCGGCCCGGCGGCTCGGCGCCCGGCCCGCGGACTGCGTGGTCGTCGAGGACGCGGCACCGGGCGCGCCGGCCGCGCGGGCCGCGGGGATGGGCTGCGTGGCGGTCCCGTACGTGGCGGACACCGCCGGAGACCCGGCGTTCGCGGCGGCGGGTCTGCTCTTCCCGGGCGGCCAGCGGGAGTTCAGCGCCGACACCGCCGAGGAGTGGCTGTTCTCGCGCGGGACCGCCGCCCCCGCCTGACGTCCGCCGGTGAGCGGCGGGCGGGGGCTCACGGGCCGGTCTCCGGCTCCTTCAGCGCATCACCCTCGGCAGGCGCAGGCTGAGCAGCGCCGTCACGGCGATCAGGGCCAGCTGGACCAGCAGGGTCACGGAGAGGGCGTCACGCATCCCCAGCGGGCCGGCCAGCGCGAGGAAGAGGCTGCCGATGGTCGCCACGCCGAGGGCCAGCGAGGACTGCTGCGTGGTGACCATGACCCCGCTGCCCACTCCGGCCCGGTCCGCCGGGACGTCCGAGAGCATCAGCCGCATCAGCACCGGCAGCTGGAGCCCCTGCCCGAGGCCGGCGACGGCGACGCCCGGGGCCAGCCCGGCGAGACCGAGGTCCGGCCAGCCGTACCGGACGGCGGCCAGGACGAGGGCGATGCCGAGGGCCTGGATCAGCGCGCCGGCGGTGACGACCCGGCTGCCGAACCCGCCGACCAGCCGGGGTCCGGCGAGGGAGGCGGCGAAGAAGGCCAGGGCCATCGGAACCAGTGCGAGTCCCGCCGCCACCGGGCCCATGCGCAGGCCCTGCTGGAGGGAGACGGCGACCACGAACATGAATCCGCTGAAGCCGACCGAGAACGGCAGCATCATCACCAGCCCGCGCCGCAGGGACACCAGCCGCAGCAGGCTCGGCGGCACGAGCGGGGTGCGCCCGAGCCGGTCGGCACGGCGCTCGGTCAGGTAGAAGGCCAGGGCCGCGACGGGGGACACGGCCAGCGACACCCACGTCCACAGCGGCCAGCCGGCCGCCCGGCCCTCCGTCAGGGGCAGGAGCAGCGAGATCAGGGTGAGGCCGAGCAGCAGCGTTCCGGGGACGTCCACCGATGCCGGGCGGTCCGAGCGGGTCTCCGGTACGGCCCGGACGGCGAGCACCAGCCCGGCCACCGCCACGGGCACGTTGACGAGGAACACCGAGCGCCAGCCGGACCCGGCCACGTCGGCGGCGACCAGCAGCCCGCCGAGGATCTGCCCGGCGACCATGGACAGGCCCGCGGTGGCCCCGTACAGGCTCATCGCACGGGCGCGGCGCGGGCCCTGGGTGGTGGCCTGGATGGTGGCGAGCACCTGCGGCAGCATCAGCGCCGCCGCGGCGCCCTGGGCGACCCGGGCGCCGACGAGGGTCCAGGCGGTGGGCGCGAGGCCGCAGGCGAGGGAGGTCAGCCCGAAGGCGGCCATCCCGGCGACGAAGAGCCGGCGCCGGCCGAGCGTGTCACCGATCCGGCCGCCCAGTACCAGGAGCACCGAGTAGGCGACGCCGTAGCCGCCGACGACGAGTTCCAGCATGGCCGGCCCGGCGGCCAGGTCGGTGTCGATGGCCGGCAGCGCCACGTTGACGATGAAGAAGTCGATGAGGGGCAGGGCGGCGCCCAGCAGGACGGTGAACAGCCCGAGCGGCGTGAGGGCGACGGGCTCCGCGGCCGCGGCCCCGGCGGTGGCCGGGGCGGTGGGGGCGGCGGGGACGGACGGGGACGGGTGGGTCGTGCGTACGGTTGTTTCGCTCACGGGAGAGACGATCCACCGCCGCTCAGCCTGGTACCAGAGTCTCCTTATCCTGGTACCAGGAGTACCTGGCAACGGCATGCGCGGTGCGGCACGCTGGTGCCATGACCACCGTTGCCCCGGAGAGCGACCTGCGCCGCCACGAGCTCGCCGACTTCCTGCGCAGCCGCCGCGAGCGGATCACCCCCGAGCAGGTCGGGCTGGTCCGGGGCCGGCGCAGGCGCACGCCGGGCCTGCGCCGCGAGGAGGTCGCACAGCTCTCCGCCGTAGGCGTCACCTGGTACACCTGGCTGGAGCGGGCCCGCGAGATCCAGGTGTCCGCCCAGGTGCTGGACGCGCTGGCGCGGGCCCTGCTGCTGGACTCCAGCGAGCGCGCCCACCTGTTCGCTCTGGCCGGGAGCACCGACCCGGCGCCGAACACGCGCTGCCCGAGCGTCACCCCGGCGCTGCGGGCCATGCTCGACCAGCTCGATCCCATCCCGGCGTGCGTGCAGAACAGCCGGTACGACATCCTCGCCCACAACAGCACGTACGGGCGGCTGCTGTGCGACCTGGACGCGCTGCCGCCCGAGGACCGCAACTGCTTGTGGCTGGCGTTCACCCACGCGGACTGGCGGGCCTCCCTCGTCGACATGCCGGGCCTGAACCGGATGCTGGCGGCCAAGTTCCGGGCCGCCATGGCCGGGCACCTCGCGGAACCCGCCTGGAAGACGCTGCTGGCCCGGCTGGAGTCGGCCTCGCCGGAGTTCCGGGAGATCTGGGCCCGGCACGAGGTGGTGGGGGCGGGCGGCAACACCAAGCTCATCCGCAACGCCCATGTGGGGCTGCTGCGCCTGGAGCACACCAGCCTGTGGCTGGGCCCCGCGTCGGGCGCGCGGCTGACGACCTTCGTCCCCCTGGACGCGGAGACCCGCCTGCGGCTGGAACGCCTGTACGACCTCTCCCCCGCCGCCACGGCCACGGCGGGGGCCGCGCGGGTCTGAGGCCTGCGGGGGAAGATCCCGCGGCGCCCGCCAGTTGGTAGAACCGTGAACGAATCGCTGAGGGATCCGGCCGCCGTGGACGTGGACGTGGTGGTCGTCGGGGCGGGGCAGGCGGGCCTTTCGACCGCCTACCACCTGGCCCGGGCCGGAGTCGGCCACGTGGTGCTGGACCACTCGCCCCGTCCGGGCGGCGCCTGGCAGTTCCGCTGGCCGTCGCTCACCTACGGCAAGGTGCACGGGATGCACTCCCTGCCGGGCATGGAGCTGACCGGCGCCGATCCGCTGCGGCCCTCGTCCGAGGTGATCGGAGAGTACTTCGCCGCCTACGAGGAGCGCTTCGGCCTGCCCGTACGCCGCCCCGTGGACGTCAGGCGCGTACGCGACGGCGGCCCGGGCGCGGACGGCCGCCTCCTCGTCGAGTCGGCGTCGGGCAGCTGGTCGGCGCGGGCGCTGGTCAACGCCACCGGGACCTGGGACCGGCCGTTCTGGCCGCGCTATCCGGGCCAGGAGCTGTTCCGGGGCCGCCAGCTGCACACGGCGGGCTATCCCGGGCCCGGGGAGTTCGGCGGGGCCCGGGTGGTCGTGGTGGGCGGCGGCACCTCGGCGGTGCAGCACCTGCTGGAGATCTCCGAGGTGGCGGCCGGGACCACCTGGGTGACCCGGCGGCCGCCCGTCTTCCGCGCGGGGGGATTCGGCGAGGCGGAGGGCCGGGCCGCGGTGGCCTTGGTGGAGGAGCGGGTCCGGCGGGGACTGCCCCCGAGGAGCGTGGTCAGCGTGACGGGGCTCGCCCTGACCGAGGGCGTACGGGCCGGGCTGGCCTCCGGGGTGCTGGAGCGGCTGCCCGTCTTCGACCGGATCACCCCAACCGGGGTCGCGTGGGCGGACGGGAGGAGCGTGGACGCCGACGTGATCCTGTGGGCCACCGGCTTCCGGGCCGCCGTCGACCACCTGGCGCCGCTGCGGCTGCGGGAGCCGGGCGGCGGGATCCGGCTGGAGGGAACCAGGACGGTGCGCGACGAGCGGGTCCACCTGGTGGGCTACGGTCCGTCGGCCTCGACCGTCGGCGCCAACCGCGCGGGGGGCGCCGCCGTCCGCGAGATCCGGCGCCTGCTGGCCCGGGGCCCGGCGGTGCCGGCCTGAGGACCGGCCGGGCTCCTTAGCCGACGGGGGCGACGGGGTCGCCGCTGTCCGAGCGCGCCGAGCAGGAGCACCACACGGCCTCGCCGGGTGAGCCGGGAGCGGCGGGGTGGCGGCTGGAACGGCCGGGGCTCGTCGGGCATGCGGGCACGCTCACTCCCGCAGCCCGGCCTTCCGGCCCTCACGCCCCGCTCCAGTCGTACGATCACACGTTCACCGGAGTGGGTACGGGTTCCCCCGCCGCCGGCCCCGCGCCGGGGTCGCCCGGTTCCGCGCCGGAACCGTCCCGCTCCGGGTGGGGCGCCCGGGCGGCGTCCCGGTCCCGGCGGACCAGCGCGGCGTAGCGGCCTCCGGCCCCCAGCAGTTCCTCGTGCGTCCCGCGCTCGGCTATCCGGCCTGCGTCCAGGACCACGATCTGGTCGGCGTCCCGGACGGTGGAGAGCCGGTGGGCGATGGTGATGGTGGTGCGGCCCTCGGAGAGGTTGTCGATGGCCCGCTGCACGGCGTGCTCGGTACGGGTGTCGAGGGCGCTGGTGGCCTCGTCGAGGATGAGCACCGGCGGGTCACGCAGGATGGTGCGCGCGATGGCCAGCCGCTGCTTCTCGCCTCCGGAGAAGCGGTAGCCGCGCTCGCCGACGAGGGTGTCGTAGCCGTCGGGCAGGGACTCGATGTGGTCGTGGATCTGTGCCGCGCGGGCCGCCTCGACGATCTCCTCCCGGGTGGCGTCCGGCTTGGCGAAGCGGAGGTTGTCGGCCACCGAGGCGTGGAAGAGGTAGGTCTCCTGGGAGACCACTCCTATGGACCGGGCCAGCGAGTCGAAGTCGAGGTCGCGCACGTCCACCCCGTCGAGGGCCACCCGTCCGCCGGTCACGTCGTAGAGCCGGGGCACCAGGTAGCTGAGGGTGCTCTTGCCGGAGCCGGTGGGGCCGACCACGGCGAGGGAGCCGCCGGCCGGGACGGTGATGTCGATGCCGGTGAGGGTGGGGCCGGCCTCGGGGTCGTAGGCGAAGTGCACGTCCTCCAGGCGGACCTCGCCCCTCGCGCGCTCCAGGCGCACCGGCCGCGCCCGCTCGGTGATGTCGACCGGCAGGTCGAGGTACTCGAAGATCCGGGCGAACAGGGCGAGCGAGGTCTGGATCTGCACCCCGGTCGACAGCAGGCTGACGGCGGGCCGGAACAGGCCCTGCTGGAGGGTGACGAAGGCGACGAGGGTGCCGACGGAGAGCGAGGGGGCGCCGGTCTGCAGGGCGATTCCCGCGGCCCAGTAGATCAGCGCGGGCATGGCCGCCATGACGATGCCGATGGTGGACATCCGCCAGCGCCCGGCCATACTGGCGCGCACCTCGAGGCCGACGAGCTTCTCGGACTCCTCGGCGAAGGCGGCGGTGAGGGACTGCGAGCGGCCCATGGTGCGGCCGAGCAGGATGCCGCTGACCGAGAGGGACTCGGTGACGGTCGCGGCCATGGCCGCCATCTGCTTCTGCCGCTGCGTGGTGATCCTCTTGCGCTCGCGGCCCACCCGCCGGCTGATCCACACGAAGACCGGCAGCAGCAGGAGGGAGACCACGGTCAGCCGCCAGTCGAGCGCGAGCATCGCGACGACGGAGGCGATCACGGCGGTCAGGTTCGACACGAGCGAGGTCGCGGTCGAGGTGACGGTGGCCTGCATGCCGCCGATGTCGTTGGCTATGCGGGACTGCACCTCACCGGTGCGGGTGCGGGTGAAGAAGGCCAGCGGCATCCGCTGGAGCTGGGCGTAGACGGCGGTGCGCAGGTCGTGCATGACGCGCTGGCCGACCGTGGTGGAGATCAGGGTCTGGAGCACGCCGAAGACGCTGGTCACGACCGCCGTGAGGATCATCCCGAGCGCGAGCAGGCTGAGCAGGCCGGTCCGGCCCTGGGGGATCGCGACGTCGAGGATCTCCTTGAGCAGGAACGGGGAGGCCACGCCGACCAGCGAGGACGCGCCGACGAGCGCTCCGACGACGGCGAGCCGGCCCCGGTAGGGACGGAACAGGCCGAGGATCCGGCGCAGCTCGCGGGGGCGGTCCGCCGATGCCGGGCGGCTCGGGTCGAGGGCTTCGTCCGATGGTGTCCACTTCGGTTCGTCGTGGCGCATGGGCCTCCTTATGACGGGACTCGAATGAGCCTAGCTCATTGTTACCTATGCTCACAATGAATCCGGTCCTGATACTGTTCCCAGTATGAGCACCGGTTCCGAGAGCGACACCCGCGATTCCACCGACGGCGTCCTCGCCGAGCAGCTGCTGCGTCTCACGCGACGGCTCCACCGCATCCAGAAGCGCCACATGGAGCCGCTCGGGATCACCCCCGCCCAGGGCCGGCTGCTACGCCTCGTCTCCCACTACGGCGGGGACCAGCCGCCCCGGATGGCCGATCTCGCGACCCGCCTGGAAGTCGTGCCGCGCGCCGTGACCACGCTCGTGGACGGGCTGGAGGCCGCCGACTGCGTACGCCGCGTGCCCGACCCCGCCAACCGGCGCGTGATCCGGATCGAGCTCACCGAAACCGGCCGCGCCACGCTGCGCCGTCTGCGCAACGCGCGGACCGACGCCGCGGAGGAGATCCTGTCCCCGTTGACCGCCGAACAGCGCGAGGTGCTCGGCGGTCTGCTGAACGCGCTGGCGGACGCTCCCGCGGAGCGCCGCTGCTGAGACGGGCGGCCGGGCGCCGGCGCGCGGACCGCGACACACACGAGGGGCCTGCCCATGCCGCTGCTCGAACCGAAGCCGGGAGCCCTGCGCCCGCGCGGATCCCGCTCCCCCGCCCCCGACCGGGTCCCCGACCGGCTGGCCGGCGGGACCCCGCCGGCCCTGCGCGAGGAACTCAGCGAGCTGCTCGGCGCCGAGAAGGTGCTGTGGAAGGTCTCCGACCTCGTCCGCTACGCCGGCGACGCCTCCCCGTACCGGTTCGTGCCGCAGGTCGTGGTGGTCGCCGAGGACATCGACGACATCTCCGCGGTCCTCTCGTACGCCCACGGCAGACAGCGCGAGGTCGTCTTCCGCGCCGCCGGGACTTCGCTGAACGGCCAGGCGCAGGGCGAGGACATCCTGGTCGACGTACGCCGCCACTGGGCCGGCGTCGAGGTCCTGGAGGAGGGCAGGCGCGCCCGGATCCGGCCCGGCACCACCGTGTTCCGGGCCAACGCCGCCCTGGCCCGGTACGGCCGGATCCTGGGCCCCGACCCGGCCAGCGCCGTGGCATGCACCCTGGGCGGGGTCGTCGCCAACAACTCCTCCGGCATGACGGCCGGGACCGCGAGGAACGCGTACCGCACCCTGTCCTCCCTCACCCTGGTCCTGCCGACCGGCACCGTCGTGGACACCGCCGACCCGCTCGCCGACGAGGAGCTGGCCCGGGCGGAACCGGCCCTGTGCCACGGGCTGATGGAGCTGAAGCGGGAGATCGAGGCCGATCCGGCCCTGGTCGACCGGATCCGCGCCAAGTACGCGATCAAGAACACCACCGGCTACCGCCTCGACGCCTACCTGGACGGCACCACCCCCGTCGAGATCCTGCGCGGTCTGATGGTCGGCTCGGAGGGCACCCTCGGCTTCATCGCGGAGGTCGTCTTCGACACGCTCCCCCTGGACCGCGAGCTGACCACGGCCCTGCTCTTCTTCCCGTCCCTGCCGGCCGCGGCCGCCGCCGTACCGCTCTTCAACGAGGCGGGCGCCCTCGCCGTCGAGCTGATGGACGGGAACACCCTGCGGGCCTCGGTCAGCGTCGCGGGCGTACCCGCCGACTGGGCGCAGCTGCCCAGGGACACCGCCGCGCTGCTGGTGGAGTTCCGGGCCCCCGACGCGGCGGGCCGCGCCGCCTGCGAACGCCGCGCGGCCGCGATCCTGCCCTCGCTGGAGCTGGTCGCGCCGGTGGCCTCCGTGAGCAACGCCTTCACCGGCGACCCGGCCGTCATCGCGGGCTACTGGAAGGCCCGCAAGGCCTTCGTCACCGCCGTCGGCGGGGCCCGTCCGCCCGGCACCACCCTGATCACCGAGGACTTCGCCGTTCCGCCGTCCCGGCTGGCGGAGGCCTGCGAGGCCCTCCTCGCGCTCCAGGCCGAGCACGGCTTCGACGCGGCCGTCGCCGGTCACGCGGCCCACGGGAACCTGCACTTCCTGCTCGCCTTCGACGCCGCCGAGCCCGCCGACGTCGAGCGGTACGCGGCCTTCATGGACGCCTTCTGCCACCTCACGGTGGAGCGGTTCGACGGCTCCCTGAAGGCCGAGCACTCCACCGGCCGCAACATGGCCCCCTTCCTGGAACTGGAGTGGGGACCCCGGGCCGCCGACCTGATGTGGCGCACCAAGCGGCTCGTCGACCCGGACGCGGTCCTCGCCCCGGGCGTCGTCCTGGACCGTGACCCGCTGGCCCACCTGCGGGGTCTGAAGACGATCCCGAGGGTGGAGGAAGTGGCCGATCCCTGCATCGAGTGCGGTTTCTGCGAACCGACCTGCCCCAGCGGGGACCTGACGACCACTCCGCGCCAGCGGATCGTGCTGCGGCGGGAGATGATGCGCCAGCAGCCGGGCTCGCCCGTGCTGGCGGGACTGCTCGACGCCTACGGCTACGACGCCGTCGACACCTGCGCGGGCGACTCCACCTGCAAGCTCGCCTGCCCGGTCGGGATCGACACCGGTGCGCTGATGAGGGACTTCCGCCACCGCAGGCACGGCCCGCGCGAGGAGCGGGCCGCCGAGCTGGCCGCCCGGCGCTTCCGTGCCGTCGAAGCCGGTGCCCGGCTGGCCGTGGCCGCCTCCGACCGGATCACCCGCGTGTTCGGGGACCGGGCGCTGGGCGCCGTCACGGCCGCCGCGCGCAGGGCCGTACGCCCCGACCTGGTGCCGGAGTGGCTGCCGCGGATCCCCGGGGCGGCCGCCCGGCGGCTGCCCGTGACCCGGCGGGCGGGGGCCGCGGCCGTGTACTACCCGGCCTGCGTCAACCGGATCTTCGGCGGTCCCAAGAACCACCCCGGCCCCTCGTTGCCGGAGGCGGTCGTGGCCGTGTCGGAGCGGGCCGGGAAGCCGGTGTGGATCCCCGGCGACGTGGCCGGGACCTGCTGCGCCACGATCTGGCACTCCAAGGGCTACGAGGCCGGCAACCGGCTGATGGCCAACCGCGTCGTCGAGGCCGCCTGGGGCTGGACGGCCGGGGGCCGGCTGCCCCTGGTGGTGGACGCCTCCTCCTGCACCCTGGGCCTCGCGCACGAGGTGGTCCCCTTCCTGACCGCGGACAACCTCGCCCTGCACGCGGAGCTGCGGATCGTCGACTCCGTCGTGTGGGCGGCGGAGGAGCTGCTGCCGCACCTGGAGATCCGGCGCACCGTCGGCTCGGCGGTCCTGCACCCGACGTGCTCGATGCGCCACCTGGGCGACGAGGCGCAGTTGCGCGCGGTGGCCGCGGCCTGCGCCCGGGAGGTGGTGGTCCCGGACGACGCGGGCTGCTGCGCCTTCGCCGGCGACCGGGGGATGCTGCACCCAGAACTGCCGGCCTCGGCGACGGCGCGGGAGGCCGCGGAGGTGACGGCACGGCAGTTCGACGCGCACCTGTCGGCGAACCGGATGTGCGAGGTGGGCATGGACCAGGCCACCGGACGCCCGTACCACTCGGCACTGATCGAGCTGGAGCGCGCCACGCGCCCCTGAACGCTCCGGCGCACGCGGTGGCGAAACCCGTCGCGCGCGCCGGATCAGGCGCTGTACGCACGCCCCCGGGCCGGAAAATCGATTGCCCGGGACCGGTCGGGAGGACGAACCTTGCGCGGGTTGCAGTCACCGACCAGTTCGTGGGGCGTCATGCAGATCAGCGATCTTCCCTATCCGGATCCCGGGGTACCCGACGCCCGTTCCGGCCCCCGTTTCCTCTGGTGGCTGGGGAGGGGCCAACTCGGCGGCCAGGCCCGCAGCCTGGCCTGGGGCCTCGTGCACTTCTGCGGCATCGCCGGGCTCCCGTACACGGTTGGTCTGGGCGTCGAGGCCGTCGTGGACCGCGACGGCGGGGGGCTGCTGCTGGCGGGCGGGCTGCTCCTGGTCCTCGGCGTGGCCGTCTCCGTCGGCGACGCCATGCTCCACCGCACCGCCGTCACCAACTGGATCACCGCGGCCGCGCGGGTGCAGCAGCTCCTCGCCCGCAAGACCGCCGAACTGGGCTCCGCGCTGACCCGCCGGGTCGCGGCCGGAGAAGTGACGGCAGTGTCCACGGGTGACGTGGAGAAGATCGGATGGTTCGTCGAGGCCGTCTCCCGGTTCCTCGCCGCCGCCTTCGCCGTCGTCGCCCTCTGCGCGGGCCTGGTCCTCTACGCACCCGCGATCGGCGTGGTCGTCGCCGCGGGCGTGCCGGTGCTGGCCCTGTCGGTGCTGCCGCTGCTGCCGCGTGCGACCCGGCGCGCGGACCTCCAGCGCGAGAAGGCCGGCAAGGCCACCGAGCTGGCATCCGACACGGTGGCGGGCCTGCGGGTGCTGCGCGGGATCGGCGGTGAGGAGCTCTTCCTCGGCCGTTACCGCGAGGCCTCGCAGGAGGTCCGCGAGGCCGCCGTGCGCAGCGCCCGGATGTGGGCCCTGATCTCCGCGATCCAGGTGCTGCTGCCGGGGGCCCTGCTGATCACCGTGGTCTGGTACGGCGCGCTGCTCGTCCTGGACGGCCGGCTCGCGGTCGGTGAACTCGTCGCCGCCTTCAGCGCGGTGGCCACCATGCTCTACCCGCTCCAGCACTTCCAGGAGATCGCGATGGCGTACTCCTTCTCGCGGCCCTCCGCCGAGCGGGCGGCCCGGGTGCTGTCGCTGACGCGCTCGCAGGACGGGGCGGACGGCCCGGTCACCGGCCGGGCGGCCGCACCGGCGCCGGGCGGGGACCTGTACGACCCGGGGACGGGGCTGCTGGCCCCGGCCGGGCTGTGCACGGCGGTCGTGTGCGGGGACCCCGACCTGGCGGGGCGGCTCGCGGAGCGCCTCGGCGGGCACCCCGTGGACGGCGACGGCGGGACGCCCCCGGTGCTGCTGGGCGGGGTCGCGCTGGACGAGCTCGCGCTGGACACCGCGCGCGAGCTGGTCCTCGTACAGGACAAGGACCCGGTGCTGCTGTCCGGGACGCTGCGCGAGCTGCTCGACGTACCGTCCTCCGGGTCGGTGACGGCGGCGGCCGCGCTGGCCGCGGCGCAGTGCGGTGACGTCCTGGACGCGCTGCTCCAGTCGGCTCCCGACGGCGTGGAGGACCCCATGGACGCGCGGATCACCGAGCGCGGCCGGTCCCTGTCGGGCGGGCAACGCCAGCGGCTGGCGCTGGCCAGGTCCCTGGTCACCGACCCGGAGGTACTGGTACTGGACGAGCCGACCTCGGCGGTGGACTCGCACACCGAGGCGCGGATCGCCGACGGGATCGCGGAACTGCGCGCGGGGCGCACGACGGTGGTGCTGGCCTCGTCACCGCTGCTGCTGGACCGGGCGGACCGGGTCGTCCTGGTCCACGAGGGCCGGGCGGTGGCGGCGGGCGGCCACCGGGAGCTGCTGAGGGACGAACCGCGCTACCGGGCGGTCGTCACCCGGGAGACGGAAGAGGAAGAGCGGTCGGCGGGGCCCGGCGCGGCCCGGCCCGCCAAGGAGCAGGAACTCACAGGGATCGAGGAATCGGCATGATCGGCGTGGCTCCGCCGCACTACGATCCGGCGGCCCCCGAGGCGGCCGCGACCCTGCCCGTGGGCACGTCGGCGACCGTACGGGACTACGTGCGCGGGCTGCTGCGGCGGCACCGGCGGGCCTTCACGGTGCTGGTCGCGGTCAACGCGGCCGCGGTGACCGCCTCGATGGCCGGCCCCTATCTGCTGGGCAGGGTCGTCGACGGGCTCTCCGCGGGGACGCGGGAGCTGCATCTGGGGCGTGTGGCGCTGCTGTTCGCGGTGGCGTTGGCCGCGCAGACCTGCTTCGTGCGGCTGGTGCGGCTGCGTGGAGCGATGCTCGGCGAGGAGATGCTGGCCGATCTGCGCGAGGACTTCCTGGTGCGTTCGGTCGGGCTGCCACCGGGCGTCCTGGAGCGGGCCGGCACCGGCGACCTGCTGTCGCGGATCACCACCGACATCGACCGCCTGGCCAACGCGATGCGCGAGGCCGTGCCGCAGCTGGCGATCGGCGTGGTGTGGGCCGGACTGCTCTACGGCGCCCTCGCGGTCACGGCGCCGCCACTGGCGCTGGCCGCGCTGGTGGCGCTCCCGGTGCTGGTCATCGGGTGCCGCTGGTACTTCCGGCGGGCCCCTTCGGCGTACCGGTCGGAGGCGGCCGGGTACGCGGCGGTCGCGGCGGCGCTGACGGAGACGGTGGACGCGGGACGCACCGTCGAGGCGCACCGTCTCGGCGGGCGCCGGATCGAGCTGTCGGAGCGGCGGATCAAGGAGTGGACGGCCTGGGAGCGGTACACCCTCTTCCTGCGGACGGTCCTGTTCCCCGTCGTGAACGTCACCTATGTGACGATCCTCGGCGCGGTGCTGGTGATCGGCGGCTACTGCGTGATGCGGGGCTGGATGTCGGTGGGCCAGCTGACCACCGGGGCGCTGCTGGCACAGATGATGGTCGACCCGATCGGGCTGATCCTGCGCTGGTACGACGAGCTGCAGATCGCCCAGGTGTCGCTGGCGCGGCTGGTGGGCGTGCGGGAGATCGAGCCGGACGCGGGTGACCGGTCGGTCGTCCCTCAGGGCCGGGACGTGCGGGCCGAGGAGGTCCGCTTCGGGTACCGGGAGGGCGTGGACGTCCTGCACCGGGTGTCGATGTCCGTGCCGCCGGGCACCCGGATGGCGTTGGTGGGGCCGTCGGGTGCGGGCAAGTCCACGCTGGGCCGGCTGCTGGCGGGCATCTACGCGCCCCGGGCGGGTGAGGTCACGCTCGGCGGGGCCCGGCTGTCGCGCATGCCGGCGGAGCGGGTGCGCGAGCACGTGGCGCTGGTCAACCAGGAGCACCACGTGTTCGTCGGCACCCTGCGGGACAACCTGCGCCTGGCCCGGGCGGGTGCCGTGGACGCCGAGCTGTGGGCGGCGCTGGGCGCGGTGGACGCCGACGGCTGGGCGCGGGACCTGGAGTCGGGGCTGGACACCGAGGTCGGTTCCGGCGGGAGCGCGCTGACGCCGGCGCAGGCCCAGCAGGTGGCGCTGGCCCGGCTGGTGCTGGCGGATCCGCACACCCTGGTGCTGGACGAGGCGACCTCGCTGCTGGATCCGCGTGCGGCCCGGCACCTGGAGCGTTCGCTGGCGCGGGTGCTGGACGGCCGTACGGTGATCGCGATCGCGCACCGCCTGCACACCGCGCACGACGCGGACGTCATCGCGGTGGTCGAGGGCGGGCGGATCAGTGAACTCGGCTCGCACGACGAGCTGGTGGCCGCCGACGGGGCGTACGCGGCCCTGTGGCGGTCCTGGCACGGCTGAGCCGCCGCGCCGGGCGGGTCTCCGGGTCTCAGATGAAGCCGAGGGCGGCGGCGCCGCCCATGCCGCCGAGGAGCATGAAGACCGGCATGAGCACCTTGAGCTCGACCCAGCTGCCCGCGCGGAAGCGCATCATCTTCGGCGGGCCCACCGCGTACCAGCGCTTCCCGGCGATGGGCAGGGGCCACAGGACCGGGCAGCCGGAGACGGTCAGCGCGTCGCCGATGTCGTGGACCAGCGCGCCGAGCACGACCGGCAGGCCGAGCCAGAGGTACTCCTGGCCGGGGCCGGTGAACAGCCAGCCCGCGCCGTTGCCCGGCTCGTCGAGCACTCCGGCCAGGATCCAGGCGCTGGTCGCGCCGAGCAGCCAGACGAGGACGTCGCTGGACATCCGGGCCGCCCGCCACAGCAGCCCTTCGACGGCCAGCACCAGGTGTACGAAGAGCAGACCCAGCACGCCCCAGCGGTCGAAGCCGACCGCGACCGCCGAGGACCCGGCGCCTATGAGGACGGCCCAGAGCCAGGTGTGGGTCAGGGTGCGGTGGCCCCCGCTGCGGCGGGCGTCGCGCGGGGTGCGGGTCGCCTTGTAGACGGCGTACGAGATCTTGTCGACCACCTCGCACAGGCCCCGGGACAGCGGTCCGAAGGCGCGTGAGATCGTCGCCGACTTGTGGTCGAGGTCGGGGGCGAGGGCCGCGCCGGCGCAGATGAGGGCGCCCACGACCAGTACGGGCCAGGGCATCGGGTGTCCCGCCGCGGCCACCGCCGCGCCGACCCCCAGCCACGCCGCGGCCCCGGACAGCGAGTGCGCCGGACCCATCATGCTCGTTTCCCGCCCCGGTCCTGTCGTGGTGGGGCCCTGTGGAGGGATTCGGTCGGGCCGCCTCGACGGCACAGCGTACCCGTGGTGATCTTCGTTCCGTCCGCCGGTTCCCTCTTCCGGGGGGAAGCCAGGCAAGATGGGGGGCGTGACCCTCATTGATCAGCTCCCGCCGACCGCCGACCCCGACGCCCTCTTCGAGGCCTTCTCCTCGTGGGCGGAGGACCAGGGCATCACCCTGTACCCGGCACAGGAGGAGGCGCTGATCGAGGTCGTCTCCGGCGCGAACGTGATCCTGTCGACCCCGACCGGCTCCGGCAAGAGCCTCGTCGCGGCCGGAGCGCACTTCACCGCGCTGGCCCAGGACAAGGTCACCTTCTACACCGCGCCCATCAAGGCGCTGGTGTCGGAGAAGTTCTTCGACCTGTGCAAGCTCTTCGGCACCGAGAACGTGGGCATGCTGACCGGTGACGCGTCCGTGAACGCCGACGCCCCGGTGATCTGCTGCACCGCCGAGGTGCTGGCCTCCATCGCGCTGCGCGACGGCAAGTACGCCGACATCGGCCAGGTCGTGATGGACGAGTTCCACTTCTACGCGGAGCCGGACCGCGGCTGGGCCTGGCAGATCCCGCTGCTGGAACTGCCGCAGGCGCAGTTCGTCCTGATGTCGGCGACCCTCGGCGACGTGAAGCGGTTCGAGGACGACCTGACCCGCCGCACCGGCCGCCCGACCTCGGTGGTCCGCTCCGCGACCCGGCCCGTACCGCTCTCCTACGAGTACGTGACCACGCCGATCACCGACACCATCACCGAGCTGCTGGAGACCCGGCAGGCACCCGTCTACATCGTGCACTTCACCCAGGCCCAGGCGGTCGAGCGGGCGCAGTCGCTGATGAGCATCAACATGTGCACCCGCGAGGAGAAGGACAGGATCGCGGAGCTGATCGGCAACTTCCGCTTCACCACGAAGTTCGGCCAGAACCTCTCCCGCTACGTCCGCCACGGCATCGGCGTCCACCACGCGGGCATGCTGCCCAAGTACCGGCGCCTCGTCGAGAAGCTGGCCCAGGCCGGCCTGCTGAAGGTCATCTGCGGTACCGACACCCTGGGCGTCGGCGTCAACGTCCCGATCCGCACCGTGCTGTTCACCGCGCTCACCAAGTACGACGGCAACCGGGTGCGCACGCTGCGCGCGCGGGAGTTCCACCAGATCGCCGGCCGCGCCGGGCGGGCCGGGTTCGACACGGCCGGTTTCGTGGTCGCGCAGGCACCCGAACACGTCATCGAGAACGAGAAGGCCCTCGCGAAGGCCGGCGACGACCCGAAGAAGCGCCGCAAGGTGGTCCGCAAGAAGGCCCCCGAAGGCTTCGTGGCCTGGTCGGACACCACCTTCGAGAAGCTGATCGCCGCCGACCCGGAGCCGCTGACCTCGCGCTTCAAGGTCACCAACATCATGCTGCTCTCGGTGATCGCCCGGCCCGGTGACGCCTTCAAGGCGATGCGCCACCTCCTCGAGGACAACCACGAGCCGCGCAAGGCCCAGCTGCGCCACATCCGCCGGGCCATCGCCATCTACCGCTCGCTGCTGGACGGCGGTGTCGTCGAGAAGCTCGACACCCCGGACGCCGAGGGCCGCACCATCCGGCTCACCGTCGACCTCCAGCAGGACTTCGCGCTGAACCAGCCGCTGTCCACCTTCGCGCTGGCCGCCTTCGAGCTGCTCGACCCGGAATCCCCCTCCTACGCGCTCGACATGGTCTCCGTCGTCGAGTCCACGCTGGACGACCCGCGCCAGATCCTGGCGGCCCAGCAGAACAAGGAGCGCGGCATCGCGGTCGGAGCGATGAAGGCCGACGGGATCGAGTACGAGGAGCGGATGGAGCGCCTCCAGGAGGTGACCTACCCCAAGCCCCTCGAGGAGCTCCTGGTCCACGCCTACGACGTCTACAGCAAGAGCCACCCCTGGGTGCGCGACCACCCGGTCTCCCCGAAGTCGATCATCCGCGACATGTACGAGCGGGCGATGACCTTCACGGAGTTCACCTCCTTCTACGAGCTGGCCCGCACCGAGGGCATCGTGCTGCGCTACCTGGCGAGCGCGTACAAGGCCCTGGACCACACCATCCCGGACGACCTGAAGTCCGAGGACCTCGAGGACCTCATCGCCTGGCTGGGCGAGCTGGTCCGCCAGGTCGACTCCAGCCTCCTCGACGAGTGGGAGCAGCTGGCGAACCCGGAGGTGGAGACGGCCGAGCAGGCGCAGGAGAAGGCCGATCAGGTCAAGCCGGTCACGGCCAACTCGCGCGCGTTCCGCGTGCTGGTCCGCAACGCGATGTTCCGCCGCGTCGAGCTGGCGGCCCTGGACCACCTCGTTCAGCTGGGCGAGCTGGACGCCGAATCCGGCTGGGACGCCGACGCCTGGGGCGAGGCCATGGACGCGTACTGGGACGAGTACGACGACCTGGGCACCGGCCCCGACGCGCGCGGCCCGAAGCTGCTCCAGATCGAGGAGGACGCGGCGCACGGCCTGTGGCGCGTCCGCCAGACCTTCGCCGACCCCAACGGCGACCATGGCTGGGGCATCAGCGCCGAGGTCGACCTCGCCGCTTCCGACGAGGAGGGCCGGGCCGTCATCCGGGTCACCTCGGTCGGCGAGCTCGGCGCGCTCTGACCGGAATCCGCAAGCCACCGCGGGCGGCCCCGCCCGGCCCGCCGGAACCGACAGTGGAGAACCTCTGATGACGAACCCCGCCGAGAGACTGGTCGATCTGCTCGACCTGGAGCAGATCGAGGTCAACATCTTCCGGGGGGTCAGCCCCCAGGAGTCCCTCCAGCGCGTGTTCGGCGGGCAGGTCGCCGGCCAGGCTCTGGTGGCCGCCGGCCGGACCACCGAGAGCGACCGGCCGGTCCACTCGCTGCACGCGTACTTCCTGCGCCCGGGCATCCCCGGGGTTCCGATCGTGTACCAGGTGGAGCGGGTGCGTGACGGGCGCTCCTTCACCACGCGCCGGGTCACCGCCGTCCAGCAGGGCAAGACCATCTTCAACCTGACCGCCTCCTTCCATCACCCGGAGGAGGGCAGCATCGAGCACCAGCTGCCTCCCCGCCTCGACTTCCCTCACCCGGACACGCTCCCGAAGGTCGTGGACGAGATCCGCGAGCACCTGGGCGCGCTGCCCGAGGCGCTGGAGCGGATGGCCCGCCGCCAGCCCTTCGACATCCGGTACGTGGACCGGCTCCGCTGGACCCCCGAGGACCTCAAGGACGCCGACCCGCGCAGCGCGGTGTGGATGCGGGCGGTCGGCCCCCTGGGCGACGACCCGCTCGTGCACACCTGCGCCCTGACCTACGCCAGTGACATGACCCTCCTCGACGCCGTGCGCATCCCCGTCGAGCCGCTGTGGGGCATGCGCGGTTTCGACATGGCCTCCCTGGACCACGCCATGTGGTTCCACCGGCCGTTCCGGGCGGACGAGTGGTTCCTGTACGACCAGGAGTCGCCCATCGCGCACGGCGGTCGTGGCCTGGCCCGCGGCCGCATCTACGACGTACGGGGCAGGCTGCTGGTCTCCGTGGTCCAGGAGGGCCTCTTCCGCCCGTACCCGGCCGAGAAGGCCAGGCCGGCCGTCTCGCCCCAGTAGCGACCGCGGTCCCGACGGCGCCCGGAGCGGCGCCGCTCCTCGTCCCCTTCCCCCGTCCCCTCACCGAAGAGCTGATCGCACCGATGCCCTCCCCGGCCCTCCCCTGCCCCTGCGGGCTGCCCGCCTCCTACGCGGACTGCTGCGGCCGCTTCCACTCCGGCGCCCGGCAGGCGCCGACCGCCGAGCTGCTGATGCGTTCGCGCTTCAGTGCCTTCGCGGTCGGCGACACCGCCTACCTGATGCGCTCCTGGCACCCCTCGACCCGTCCGGACCGGCTCGACCTGGACCCGGGCCAGCGCTGGGAGCGGCTGGAGATCCTGGCCACCGAGCGCGGCGGGATGTTCGAGACGGAGGGGGCGGTGGAGTTCCGCGCCCACTACCGCGAGGGCGGCCACACCGGCTCGCTGCACGAGCACAGCTCCTTCTCCCGCGAAGGCGGAGCCTGGGTCTACGTCGGCCCCCTCTCCCCCGTCGATTTCACCTGACCGCGCGCTCGGGCCAGGGCGAGGTCCAGGGCCTCGCGGTACCACAGGGCCTCCTCCGGTGGCTCGGCCAGCAGCAGTCGCCGGGCCACCGCCGCGGCCGCCGGAACCCGTGGGTGGCCGTAGGGCGGGGGCGGCGCCAGCGCGGCCAGCACGATCCGCTCCGCCGGGTCGGGCACGGCGGCCCGGACCTCGTCGTCCGGGAGCACCGAGGCCAGTACGGCCGCCCGCTCCCACAGGTCGGTGGTCCGTCTCAGCAGCAGCCCCACGTGCCGGTCCCGCCACCTGCGCGGCCGCAGGTCCGCCCCGGCCGCCATCAGCTCCCTGTCCCGCGGCGGCGCGGCCCCGCCGAGCAGGCCCGGCTCCCGGGCGGCGAACGCCCTCAGCTCCGCCGCCAGGTAGAGCCAGACGACGGCCCGGTAGCGGTTGATCCGGTAGCCGACGGGCATGAGGTGCCCGCAGCGCGCGAGCCGGGTGAACCTGCTCGGGCCCACCTCCATCACCCTGGCCGCCGCGTCGGTCCCGGCCAACGTCTCCACCTGGGCGCGGAGTTCCTGCGGGAATCCCGCCGCCGCCCGGACCCGGTCCAGTTCGGCCCGGGTGAAGCGGGCGGCGCCGCTCGCCGCCCGGGGTCCCGCGCGGACCAGCCCCAGCTGGACGGCCCGGGCGAACTCGCCTCGGCTCAGCCCCAGTTCTCCGGCCGCGCGGATTCCGCTGAGCGACGGTTCGGGCCGCGCGTCCACTCGTACGTCCGAACCCGGATCGCGGTCCGGTCCGACCGACGCGCGCTCCAGCGTCTGCACCTTCATCACAGTCCTCCCCCACACATGGCGACCACTCTGTGTGAAGACCGTAACCAAGGGTGACGGTGGCGCGCGAGGCCTGTGGATAACTCAGCCTCCGGTGATCCGCCGCTCCGCGACCCCCAGGTGCTCACCGACCCGGATGACCAGCAGCGTCATCTCGTACGCCACCTGCACGATGTCGGCCTCCGCGGCGCTCAGCGCGCACAGGCAGCTACCGGAACCGGCCGCCACGACGAAGAGGAACCCCTCGTCGTACTCGACCATCGTCTGACGCACCTCACCCGCCCGGAAATGCCGCCCCGAACCCTTCGCCAGGCTCTGCAGACCGGCCGCGACGGCCGCCAGGTGCTCCGCGTCCTCCCGGGCGAGCCCCGCGCTCGCGGCCGTCACCAGCCCGTCGTTCGACAGGACCACCGCGTGCCGGACCTGCTGGACCCTGCGCGTCAGATCGTCCAGCAACCAGTCGAGCTGCTTGTCCAGTGCCATTTCCAGCCCCTCCCCGTTGACCCGGCCGACGTGGCCGCGCCCGCCCCGCTTGGTCGTCCCGCCAGCCTTCCCCACCAGGGGCTTTCCGGCAAGGAGGATGGACGCATGGCACGGAAGATGACTCAAGAGGACTGCCGGGCGTTCGGCGGGCACTCCACGCGCCCGGGAACGCCGTCCACGGGGCCCGAGGACGGAATCCCCCACACCGCTCCCTTCCGGTCGGTTCCCGACGGCGGTTCCCCCTTCTTCGCGACCGGCCGGAAGACCGTCAAGGGGCGGAATCCGGCCCTGCCGTAGGGCGCGGCGTAGGGCGTGCCGTAGGGCGCGGCGTAGGACGTGCCGTCACAGCCCCGTCCGGACGGCGCCGTGTGACGGCGTTCTCCGGTGTGCGTTCCCGGGGGTACCGCGGGTAGCGGGGGCGGGCCCCACCCCCGACCGGCGGGGCAGCCGGATGGCCCGGTGGATCCCGCGTCGGCGACGGTGGGGCGGTACCCGCACATCACCTACGGACAAGGCAAGATCGTGCCCATCGTCACGGCCACCGCCGTCGCCCTGGCCCTCGTCGCCGCGGCCGCGCCGGCCGCCACCGCCCACCAGCCGGCCACCGACGGGATCTGGCGCACCGACGGCTACGGCACCGTGCTGTCCATCGGCAACGGAACCCTCCGGGAGTACCAGATCACCGCCGTCAGCTGCATCGCGGCCGACACCGCTCAGCGGACCGGCCCCGGCGCCTACACCACGCCCGGAGGCACCGTCCTCACCGTGCGTACCCGCGGGGACCGCGACCGCGCTTCCGTACGGCTGGACGGCGACGTCGGCGAACGGCACCTGCGCCGGCTGGCGGCACTGCCCGACGCCTGCGGGCGTCCGGCCCCCGCGGGCCCGCTCGCCTCCTTCGACGTCTTCTGGCAGTCCTTCGAGGAGAACTACCCCTTCTTCGCCGCCAAGGGCATCGACTGGCACGCCGTGCGCGACCGCTACCGGCCCACGGTCCACGCGGGGACGACCCCGGCCGAACTCTTCGCCGTCTTCCGCGAGATGGTCGAGCCGCTCCACGACGCCCACGTCGCCGTCGTGGACGCCGACGGCGACGGCGACGGCGACCCCGACCGGGTCTTCGCGCAGGTCCGCCCGGGCACCGTGCGGCCCGACGGGAAACTCGACGCCAAGGTCAAAGAGTTCGTCGTGGAGCGCGACCTCAAGAACGCCCGGACCCTCCAGGACTTCGCCGCCGGCCGGATCACCTACGCCGACCTCCCCGGCGGGCAGGGATACCTGCGGATCTCCGGCTTCGGCGGCTACGCGGGCGGCGGGGCCTCCTACGCCGACGAGCTGGCCGAGTTCGAGGAGGTGCTGGACACGGTCCTCGACCAGCGGCGCACCCGGCACCTGAAGGGCCTGGTCATCGACCTGCGGATCAACGGCGGCGGCTCCGACGCCATGGGGCTCCGCCTCGCCGGGCGGCTGACCGGCACCCCCTACCTCGCCTACTCCAAGCGGGCCCGCAACGATCCCGCGGACCCCACCCGGCACACGCACCCCCAGCCCCTGTACGTCACGCCCGCCGAGGGCCCCCGCTACACCGGACCGGTCGCCGTGCTGACCGGCGGCTCGACCGTCAGCGCGGGCGAGACCTTCATCCAGGCCCTGATGGAGCGGCCCGGGCGGACCGTGCGGATCGGGCAGCCCACACAGGGCGTCTTCTCGGACGTCATGGTGCGCCGGCTCCCCAACGGCATGTCGGTCTGGCTGCCGAACGAGGAGCTGCTGAGCCGGTCGGGCAGGACCTTCGACGGCGCGGGCATCCCGCCGCACCTCACCGAACCGGCCTTCACCGCGGAGGAGTTCGGCCGGAACAAGGACTCGGCCTTCGACCGGGCCGTGAAGGTCCTGCGGGAATAGGACGTCTCCCTTCACGGTACGCGGCGTAGTACGTCGGGACAGGGCACGGCCGCCGCCGCCCGCGAAAAGTACCCGGCTTCGTAGAGCACGAGTTCCGGCGCGTGGACCCGGCCGGTACCGCAGTTGTCGGTCTCGGCACCGCAGAACGGGCCGCGGACGTTCAGCCACTGCCGGTCCGCCCACTCACCACGGAACGACACGCGCGCGTCACCGAGCAGGGGCAAGGGATCGAAGTAGGTCTCCACAGCGGCAGGGTGCCGGCGTCCGGCACGACCCGAAAGGGAAGGCCTAGGGTCCCACCGAGTCGAGCAGCCGGGCCGTGTGGACCCGGCCGGCGTATTCCACCAGCCTGATCAGCACTTCCTTCCCCGAGTCCCTGTCCCGCGCGTCGCACAGCACCACCGGAGTCCCCTGCTCCAGGTCCAGCGCGCGCGACACCTCGTCCGCGCCGTAACCGCGTGCTCCGCTGAAGCAGTTGACGGCGACCACGAAGGGGATCCGCCGGTGCTCGAAGTAGTCCACCGCCGGGAAGCAGTCCTCCAGCCTCCGGGTGTCGGCGAGGACGACCGCCCCCAGCGCGCCCTGCGCGAGCTCGTCCCACAGGAACCAGAAGCGGTCCTGGCCCGGCGTCCCGAACAGGTAGAGCGACAGGCCCGCCCTGATGGTGATGCGGCCGAAGTCCATGGCCACGGTGGTGGTGGTCTTGTGGTCCACTCCGCCCGTGTCGTCGACGAGTTCGCCCGCCTCGCTCAGCAGTTCCTCCGTGCGCAGCGGCCTGATCTCGCTGACCGCGCCCACGAGCGTGGTCTTGCCGACCCCGAAGCCGCCGGCCACGAGGATCTTCAGGGCCAGCGCGGCGAGTTCCTCCTCGGCGCCGGAACTCCCGGCGTCCGTCGTGCCGTTGTCGTGCAGTCCCATCACAGCGCTCGCAATCCCTCGACGACTTCCCGCAGAATCCGCTCGTCCGGCAGTCGGGCCGGCGGCACCGGCCGGCTGACCCGCACGTGTCCCGCCTCCAGCAGGTCTCCCAGCAGCACGCGCACCACACCCACCGGGAGGTCCGCCTCGGCGGCGAGCTCCGCGACCGACTGGGTATCCGATCGGCAGAGCCCGAGCAGCGTCCGGTGCTCCGGTCCGAGCAGGTTCCCGTCCTGCGCGCCGGCCGCCTCCCGATCCACCACGACCAGGGCGATCAGGTCGAAGCGCACTCCGTGGGGGCCCGGTTTCGTACGCCCTCCGGTCATGGCGTACGGGCGGACGAGCGGGCCCGCCTCGGCGTCGTACCACCGGCCTTCCACGTGCCCGTCCGCCGCCCTCACCCGGCGGCCGGGGGGCGGGCCGCGAACCGGGCCGGCGTGTCCAGGTGTTCACCGACCCGCTTGACCAGCCGGGCCATCTCGTACGCGATCAGGCCGATGTCGGCACTGGCGGCGCTGAGGACGGCCAGACAGGAACCGTCCCCGGCGGCGGCGACGAAGAGGAACCCGTCGTCCATCTCGACCATCGTCTGGCGCACGCCCCCGGCGTGAAAGTGGCGGCCCGCGCCCTTGGAGAGGCTGTGGAAGCCGGACGCGACCGCCGCCAGGTGCTCCGCGTCCTCCCGGCTCAGGGCCGTGGAGGAGCCCACCGCCAGCCCGTCGTTGGACAGCACCACCGCGTGCCGGACTTCCCGGACCCGCCGGACGAGGTCGTCCAGCAGCCAGTCCAGTTCACCGGATCCCCGGATCCCGCCGAGCGCGGTCCTGCGGTGTTCGGTCATCGCACTTCTCCTTCGCTGCCTGCGTGGGGGGAGTCGTCCTGGGAGCCGCGCGCCCACCCCGCCCGGTAGGCGGCCATCCGGTCCCGCGCCTGCTCCGGGCTGCGCTCCGGGGGCTGCGCGGGGGCCCGTGAACCGGTCGGGGCCCGGTCGGCGGCCGGGGCCTCCCGCAGCTGCGGGACCAGGCTGGCCTGGCGTACCCGGCGCGGCAGTCCGGTCACCGGGGAGGCGGGGAGGGCCGGCTCCGGCACGACGGCCGGTGCGGGGGCCGGCACGGCCGTCGGCACGGGTGCCGGTGCCGGTGCCGGTGCGGTACGGATGGCCGCGCCGCCGGGCCCGTGCGGCCGCAGCGGCGCGACCGGGGCGGGGACCGCGTTCCGCCGTGGCCCGTCGCCGGGCCCGAAGGCGGCCCCGGGCACGGGCTCCCGTTCGGCGGCGGGCGGGGCACCGACCGCCTCCTGGAGCAGGGAGTCGGGCAGCAGCACGACGGCGGTGGTGCCGCCGTAGGGCGAAGGCCTCAGGTGCACCTGGATCCCGTGGCGCGCCGAGAGCCGGCTGACCACGAACAGGCCGAGGCGGTCGCTGTCGAACAGGTCGAGGTCCTCGCAGTGCTCGATCCGGCGGTTGGCCTCCGCGAGTGCCTCGCGGCCCATGCCGAGTCCGCGGTCCTCGACCTCCAGGACGTAACCGGCGCCGACGGGTTCCCCGCTGACCCGGACCCTGGTGTGCGGTGGCGAGAACTGGGCGGCGTTCTCGATCAGTTCGGCGAGCAGATGGGTGAGGTCGGCGACGGACGCGCCGGCGACGGCGGCCTCCGCCAGCCGGTGGACCTCCACACGCGGGTAGTCCTCGATCTCGGAGACGGCGGCGCGCACGACGTCGGTCAGCGGCACCGGCATCCGCCACGCCCGCCCCGGGGCGGCGCCCGAGAGGATGATCAGGCTTTCCGCGTGGCGGCGCATCCGGGTGGTGAGGTGGTCGAGCCGGAAGAGGTCGCCGAGTTCGCCCGGGTCGTCGGCGCGGCGTTCCATCGAGTCGAGGAGGTCGAGCTGTTTGTGGACCAGGACCTGGCTGCGGCGGGCGAGGTTGACGAAGACGCCGCTCACCCCGCCGGCGAGTTCGGCGCGCTCGACGGCGGCGTTGAGGGCGGCCCGGTGGACGGTGGACAGGGCCTCACCGACCTGGGTGATCTCGTCCTCGGCGGGAGGCCCGGGCGGGGCCTCCTCCTCGACGTCGATGTCGGCGACACGTCCGGCCCGGAGCCGTTCCATGGCCTGCGGGAGCTTCCGGTGGGCGATCTCCAGGGCGGTGTTCCGCAGGGACACCAGCTCCACCACCAGGGCACGGCCGATGCGGACGGAGATCACCAGCGAGGCGGCGACCGCCACCAGCCCCAGCAGGACGGCGGCACCGGCCGGGCCGAGAGCCCCTTCGGTGAGCGGATCGGCGCGCTCGGCGGCCCGGGCGTGCGCGGCCTGCCGGACCTCCCGCATGGACCCGCTCACCGCGGCGTGGGCGGTGTCCCAGCCGGCGGGGACCCCCCGCGTCTCACGGGGCGGTGAAGCCGCGGACGCCGTCCCGGCGGGGACGGGGGTGACGGCCAGCGCCCTGTCCTCGGCGGCGGTGAGCTCGGCGTAGGCCGCGCCCTGGGAGACGGCGTCCCAGACGGACCGCTGCTCCGCGGGCAGGTCCCGCGCCGCGGCGGCGGAGAGGGTGCGGCGGGTCTCCACGGCGCCGGCCAGGCGGCGCAGCGCTTCGGGGGTACGGGGGCCGGGCAGCGCCAGCAGCGCGTCCTCCCGGGACAGCAGCTCGCCGGCCCGGGCGAACTCGAGCAGGACCCGGGCGCCGGCGCCGAGTGCGGAGTCGGGGCCACCGGAGAGGGCGCCCTCGGCGGCGAGGGCTGCGTCGGTGACCCGGGTGTAGGTCTCGTAGGCGCCCTCCGGGGTGGCACGGCGGGCGGTGATGTCCTTCCGGGCATGGCCGAGCGCCTCCGCGGCGGCGACGAAGGCGCCGAGCCGCACGACCGTGTCGGCGCGGTGGCCGCCGGAGTCGGCGACGGTGTGGCGGTCGCCGAGCCGCAGCCGGTGTACGGCTTCGTCGGTGCGGCGGGCCTGCTGCCCGAGGGCGGCCTCCTCGCCGGAGGCGGGATCGGCCAGGAAGCGGACGGCGGCGCGGCGTTCGGCCTGGATCTCGGCGAGGGCGGCGTCGAGGGGCGCGCGGATGGCGGCGTCGGTCTCGCGGACGCGGCCGAGCCGGGCCATGTCCTGGGCGGTGCCGACGGTGGCGAAACCCCAGAGGGCGAGCAGGGAGACGACCGGGACCATCAGCAGCGAGACGATCTTCGCCCGGACGGTGGCGGGCCGCAGCCGGATCCACGGCCCGCCCCGGGCCCGGGCGCCTCCGGCCGGGGCGGGGCGCCGCGGCTCGGACTCCGGCGGCTCCGTCGCGGGGGGACCGGCGTGTGCGCGGCGGCCGCGCGAGGCGGGCGCGGGGAGCCGCGGCGGCGCCGGCTCCGGTCTTGTGCGGGGTGTGCGCATGGCTCCTCGTTCCGGGGCGGTACGGATCCACGGGGGTGGCGGGGTGTCAGAGGGAGGGGACGGTGCCCTCCCCCAGACGCCGGCCGGCGGGCACGGACCCGGAACGCGCCCCCGGGCCTGAGCCGGGACCGGATCCGGGAGCCGCGGCAGCCGGAGCCGGTGCCCCCGGTGAGGACGCCCGTGCCGACGCCGTCCGCTCGTCGGCCGTCGGGGAGAGCGCCACGAAAGCGGCGGTGATGAAGAGGTAGGAGCCGAGCCCGACCGCGAGCGGGAAGATGAACTGCATGGCGCTCGCGCCGGGGAGGCCCGCGTCCGAGGGCGTGACGTGGACGGTGACGGCCGTCATCCCCGTGTAGTGCATGCTGCTGACGGCGGCGCCCATGACGAGGGAAGCGACGGCGACGGCCAGCGGGGACCTGATGTGGAGGGCGGCCCAGAGCGCGGCGGTCGCGGCGATGACGGCGATGACGACCGAAAGCCCGACCGTGAGCGGGTCGTACTCGGTCCGGCCGTGCAGGCGCAGGGCGGCCATGCCGAGGTAGTGCATGCTCGCGACCCCGAGTCCCGTGGTGAGGCCCCCGAGGACGAGGGAGCGACGGCGGTCCCTGCCGTAGCCGACGGCGAACACCCCGGCGCCGACGACGGCCATGGCGACGAGCAGGCTGAGGAGGGTCATCGGCACGTCGTAGTGGATCTCGGTGCCGGTGACGTGGAAGCCGAGCATGGCGATGAAGTGCATCGTCCAGATGCCGGTGCCGATGGCGGAGGCGGCGGTCAGGAGCCAGTTGCGGCGGGAGGTGCCGGTCGCGGCGAGTGCGCGGACGGTGCAGCGCAGGCCCAGGGCTGCGCCGATCGACGCCATCACATATGACAGTGCGGGTGTCAGCCAGCCATAGGCGGCGTGGTCCAGGTGTCCCATGGCCACGGGACGCTAGTCCGGGTGAGGGCGCGAACAAGGGAAGCATTTCGAAAGCAGCTGTAACTGCTGGAATATGACAGAGAGACGTTCGTCTGCGATCACACCGCGTGCCACCTTGCGCACGGCCCACCGGAAGCTGGGCCGGTGCGGGATCATGGGGGCATGAGCCGTATCAGCCGTACGAACGAAGACCACGCAGCCGTGCAGGAGTTCTTCGGGGCGCGCGCAGCCGCCTGGGACAGCAAGTTCCCGGAGGACGGGCCCGCCTTCGCGACCGCCGTGGCGGAGTTCGGCGCGGGGCCCGGGGACCGGGTGCTCGACGCGGGCTGCGGGACCGGCCGGGCACTGGTCCCGCTCCGGGCCGCCGTCGGGCCGTCGGGAACCGTCATCGGCGTGGACCTGACCGAGGAGATGCTGACCGAGGCGCGGCGGGCCGGGCGCGACCGCGCGGGGGCGCTGCTGCGCGCCGACGTCACCCGGCTGCCGCTGCGCGACGGGGCACTGGACGCGGTCTTCGCCTCCGGGCTAATCGCCCACCTGCCCGATCCCGCCGCGAACCTGCTCGAGCTCGCCCGCGTCGTCCGCCCGGGCGGCCGGCTCGCGCTCTTTCACCCGATCGGGCGAGCCGCGCTCGCCGCGCGCCACGGCCGCCCGCTGACCCCGGACGATCTGCGGGCCGAGCACAACCTGGGCCCGCTGCTGTCCGGTTCCGGCTGGCGGATGACCTCCTACGCCGACGAGGACGCCCGCTTCCTGGCCCTGGCCGAGCGCATCCCGCAGTAGGCACGACGCCCGCAAGGACCTTCCGTACGCCGGCCCGCGCGCCCGCACCCGCCCGGTCCCGGGGGCTACGCAGGGGGCTGGGCCTCGGCTCCGGCCGGACGGCGCGGGTGCGGCACGGGGCAGCCGCCCGCGCCGGGCACGGGGAAGGTGCCGAGCTCGCCGACGTCGTAGCCGTCGGGGTACCCCTTGATCTCCGGGTTCTGCCGGGCGTGGTGCGGGGCCGTGCGCGGGGGCAGCAGCCGTACCGCGCGGCCCCGCAGCCGGAGGGCGCCCCGGACCAGCCGCCGGACGGCGGGGCGCGGGGTCTCGTACCGGAAGGCGCTCAGCAGCGGCTCGTCGAGCAGCGCGAGGCTCGCGCCGCGCACCGCGGGGGCGAGGGGCGCCGGATACCAGGAGGCCATCAGGTCGAGGGTGGAGTCGGCGACCTTGCGGCCGCCCTCGTCCCAGCCCAAGTGGGCCTCCTCGTAGGCGTTCAGGGTGGCCTCGAACTCCTCGTAGGAACCGGGGATGTCCGTGATGCCGAGCCGTCGGCCGAGTGCGGTGTAGTAGTTGGCGCAGGCCCGGCGCTCGTGGTGGGTCAGCGGGCGCCAGCCGTAGACGTCGAGCCAGCGTGCGGGAATCACCACGAACGTGCACAGGACGTAGCGCATGTCGTCGTTGGAGATGTCGTAGCTGCGGTGCATCTGGTTGACGCGGCGGATCGCGGTGCGCGCCGTGTCGCTCTCGAAACCGTGCTCCACGACGGCGTCGAGGAGCAGCGTGGTGTCGTCGTACCGCTTCTGCGCGCGGTCCGTGAACTCGGCGGTCTCGGCGAGGAGGGCGCCGATGGAGGGGACGGCGTAGGTCCGGAAGAGGGCGAGCTCGAGGGCGCGGGTGAAGTCCCAGGGGAACTCGTAGGTGGCGGTGAGCCGGTAGATGGCCAGGAAGTCCTTGTCCGGGTCGAGCCGGAGGATCTCCCTGAGCCGGTCGTAACGCTGCACCGGTCTCCCTTTCTGTGGCGGGGCCCCAACTCTACGTGCGGGCGGCGGGCTTGGAAATCGAGCCCCGTCGGGTCTCGACGTGCGAGTTACCGGCTGGTTAAGGTGCGCCGACGAGAACGCGATCGGGAGGCCACGTGTCCGACGAGGAGGACGGGGGCTCGCTGTACGTGCTGACGGCCGTGCTGCTGACCCCCACGCAGTTCCCGGCGGTGCTCGGCGACGACTTCCCGGAGGCCTGCGCGCTGCTGGGGGTGCCGCCGGTCGCCGACGGGTACGGGCTGGTGCTGGGACAGGACGAGGAGGGCGCGCGCTGGACGGTCGTCGTGGACGACGTCTCGCTCGTGGCCACCGCCATCGCCTCCTGGGACTGCGGCATGGACTACGACCTGTCGCCCGACGAGCGCACGATCGTGGCCTCGCTGGCGGGCTGGCCGCTGGAGCTGACGGTGTCGACGGCGGGCATTCCGGAGCCCCACGACCCGGAGCAGGGCGCGGACGGCACGGGCCGGGTGCCGCTGTCACCCCCCTCCGCGCAGGGGTGGGGGCCGGTGCAGCGGCGTCTGGGCGCGGACCAGGTGGGCCGGGAGTGGGCCGACTGGAGCGAGCGCGTCGCGGAGGACGGCGGGGCGGCGGCAGCCGTGCACCCCGGGCTCGCGCGGGCCCTGCGGGAGGCCGCCGGTTACGCCCGGCAGGCACCGCCGCCGGGGCGGGTCCGGTCGGCCTTCGCGGGCGAGGGCGTACGGGCCCTGCGGGCCGACGGGCCCGGCTGGTCGCTGGTGGCCCGGACCGGCGGGCCGGCCTTCGTCCTGCTGGACGAGGAACCGGGCGCGGTCCTGGCCGTCCCCCGCGAGGGGGAGCCCGGGCTGCCGGAGCTGACCGGCCTGCTGGCCGCTCTGGACGGCCTGGCGGCACGGCCGGCCTGAGCCCACCCGTGCTCGGCCTCGAGCCGTACGTGGAGGACTCCCGTCGGGGCGACCGCCGCCGCGCCCCTCCCGTCAGACGCGCTCGAGCGGTATGTGCGGCGGCGGCGGGAGGGTGGCGGTGATGGTGTCGCCGGGGCGGACCGTACCTCCCCGGCGGACCACGCCCATGATCCCGGCCTTGCGGACGACGCGGCCCTCCTCGTCCCGGCCGACGACCTGCTTGAGCAGGCCGTCCTGGAAGGCGTTGATCTGCGGGCACGGGTTGCGCAGGCCCGTCACCTCCACCACCGCCTCCTCGCCCAGGCGCAGCAGCGTCCCCGTCGGCAGGGCGAGGAGGTCCATGCCCTCGGTGGTCACGTTCTCTCCGAGCCGGCCCGGCTCGACGGCGAAGCCGGCATCCGCCACCTCGTCGAACAGTTCCCGGTGGATCAGGTGGACCTGACGCAGGTTGGGCTGCGTCGGGTCCTGCGCCACGCGGGAGCGGTGCTTGACGGTGACCCCGGCGTGCACGTCGCCTTCGACGCCGAGGCCTGCGAGGAGCGTGATGCTCTCCCGGTTCGGCTTGCTGAACGAGTAGTGGGCATTGCTGCTGACGGCCACGACGCGCGCGGCCCGCGCCCCGCCCCCCGCGCCGATCTGCTCGCTGCCGATGGGCGCGGTGCGGTGCTCGTCCGCGGTGCTGTGCTCGTGCGCGGTGCTGTGCTCGTGCTCGGTGGTGCTCATGAGAAATACCTGCGTCCCCCCTGCCGCCCCCCGGCGGCCCGCGAATGCTTCCGCCATGGTCAACGCGCCAGGACCGGAGGCGGTTCCCCGGAGTCCGTACTCAGCGTGCTTCCAGCAGCGCCGAGAGGGCCGCCAGGTCCTTGCGCTGGGCACGGCGCATGGCGGCCGTGATCACCGGAGCGCCGAGGGAGGCGAACCCGCTGGGCTCGCCCCGGTTGCGCAGGGTCATGCGGGTGCGGTCCGGGTCCTCCCGTACGGCTCCGACGTGGAGGTGGTCTCCATCGGGAACGGCCCTTGCTCCGTCCGCATCACCATCCGGCGCCCGGGTTCGTACGCGGTGATCTCGTACGTGTAGGCCAGCCGCCTGCCGAGGAAGCGGGCGACGAAGGCGATCCTGGAGCCGATCGCCACGGGTGGCGGGGTCCGCCATGCGACGGAGGTGATGTGGACGTACCACGCGGGCGCGTTCGCGGGATCGGCGGCGTAGGCGGCGACCCGGTCACAAGGGGCGGTGATCACGGCCTCGGTCAGGACGTCGACCTCCATCAGAGCCTCCGGGACGGGACGGGACGGCGAGGACGGGCGTGGTTCCAGGAGGTCAGGGGTTCACGGACCGGCCCCGTCGGCCACCGCTGACCGGCCGCGTCGCGCACGCGGCGCCGGGCTCCGGATGCGCGCCCGCCACCCGCTCGCCGCGCGAGCGATGAGTCCGGGCGGCGGGCGGGGTCCGTCCTGGTATGACTCCCCTCACCGCTCGCGGCTCCACCTCCCGTCACCACCGCGCCGACCCGGTGGCGCCTCACCTCGCGCCCGTCGTGCCGGGCACCGGAACACCGCTGTCCGTCCACGACCGCCCGGAGGTGGTCCGATGACCGCCGTCGACGCCAACGGGATCACCCTGGGCGTGCAGTCGTTCGGCGACGCCGACGCGCCCCTCGTCCTGCTCGTGGGCGGGCCGACGATGCTCTCCTGGCCGGACGCGCTGTGCGAGCGCCTCGCCGTGGGCGGGCGCCGGGTGGTGCGCTACGACCTGCGCGACAGCGGCGAGTCGACGACGGTGGACCCGGAGGCGCCCGCCTACACCCTGCGCGACCTCGCCGCCGACGCGGCGGCCCTTGCCGACGCGCTCGGCGGGGGCCCCGCGCACCTCGCGGGGGCCGGTGTCGGCGGGATGGTCGCCCAGGTGGCCGTGCTCGACCATCCGGAGGCGTTCTCCGCGCTCACCCTGGTCGGCACCCGGGCCGTTGCCCCCGGTCCGCCCGACGGTGACCTCCCGGACCATGACCGGGCGACGATGGGCCGGCTGTTCGCGCGTCCGATGCCCGAGTGGGCCGACCGCGCGGCGGTCGCGGACTTCGCCGCGGCGGGCGCGGAGATCCGCGGGGACGCCCCCGCCGCCGCGCGGGCGGTCGCCGCGCGCGTCTGGGACCGCACCCCCGGCACGTCGCCGCCGGTGCAGATGGCCAACCAGCTGGGCACGGTGTTCTCCAGGCTCGACTGCGCACCCCGCTGGCGCGAGCGCCTGCCCGGGATCCGCGTCCCCGTGCTCGTCGTCCACGGCCGCCGCGACCCGTTCTTTCCCGTCGGTCACGGCGAGGCGCTCGCACGGGAGGTCCCGGGGGCACGGCTGCTCGTCCTCGACGAGGCCGCCACCGCGATCCCCGACGCGGCGGCCGGCGAGGTCGCGGAGGCGATGCTCACGCTCAGACGGAGGACGGCGCCCCTCGCGCGAGGCGCCGCCCGCCGGGGGACGGCCGGGAACGCAGGGGCTACACGGCCGGCTCCGGCCGCAGGACGGCCTCCGGGGTGAGCGCGCGCCGTACGAGCCGGTCGGCGACCTCGGTCGGGCGCCGGCCGTGCGCCGCCGCGTACGCCATGAGGTGCTGGGCCGCCCCGGCCGGGGTGATGCCCGCCGCGGCCGCGATCATGCCGGCCGCGGTGTCCACGAGCGCCTTGCCGGACAGGGCGCTCTGGATGCGGGTCACGATGTCGAAGGGGCGCGGCGTGTCGGCCTGCCAGGTGACAACGGCCGTGACGGCGGTGTCGGCGAGTCCCTGGAGAAGGCGGGCTTCCGGTTCCGTGAGCCCGGTGGGCGCGTGGGCGAGCAGGTTGAGGACGCCCACCTGCTGGTGGCGCACCCGCAGGGGCAGGGCGTGCGCGGCCCGGTATCCGGCGGCCGCGGCGAGGGCCGCGAAGTCCGGCCAGCGGTCCTCGTGGTCGGCGAGGTCCCCGGCGTGGACCGGCTCTCCCGTGGTGAAGGCGTCGGCGCAGGGGCCCTGGGCGATCTGCCCCTGGAACATCTCGGCCATCGCCGCCGCGTCCGAGGTCGTGACGACGGGACGCAGCCGTCCGCGGGCGTTGACGAGCATGACCCCGGCGGCGTCCATGCCGGTCAGCCGGACGCCGCTGTCGATGAGACGCCGGAGCAGGACCAGCGGGTCGACGTCGTCGGCCGTGACGTCGTGGAGGCTCACGAACGCCTCGATGATGCTCTCTTCGCGGCTCATGCCGTCACCGTTTCCCTGTCGCGGTCCTGCCGTGGGGCGGGCCTACTCATGGAACCTGATCCTCCCGGCGATGACGTCGCGAGCCGTCTCGGTCACGGTCCGTCCGTGGCCGAAGGCGTGGGCCCTCAGGCGGGCCAGTGCGTCCTCGGGGCCCACCCCGAGGTGCACCATGATCATTCCTGTGGCGTTGTGGACTTCCTCGTGGTCGGTCTCCGCCCCGTCCAGCCACCCGTCGGGCTGCCCGCCGGGCCTCGTGTCCCCGGCGTGCAGGGCGAGCAGCTCGGTGGTGATCGCGTCGGCCGCCGGGAAGGCGAACGACTGGTCGCGCTCCGACAGCGGCCCGGGGGTGTCGCGGTAGAGGTCCAGGGTCCCGACGGCGATCCCCCCGCCGCCCAGGGGCAGGGAGAAGAGCGCCTTCACGCCCAGGGACACGGCCTGCTCGGCGAACACGGGCCAGCGGCGGGCGTCCTGGCCACCGGTCAGGTCGGCGGCGAGCACCGGCGCGGCCAGTGCGATCGCCGTGCGGCACGGCCCGTCCCCGAGGGTGTACTGCGCTTCGGCCAGCCGGGCGGCCCGCTCGTCGGAGGACCACCACAGCACGCGCGCGTCCGCGTCCCCGGCGAGGGAGACGGACGCCCCGGTGATGTCGAGCAGGTCGACGCAGGCACGGCACAGCGCGGCGGGGGCGTCCCGTCGCGGCACGCCCGCCACGGCTCCCGCGAAGGCCTCGGAGAGCCGCCGTACCTCCCGCTCGCCGGAGGCAGGCCGGCCGTCACCGGAGGGTGCGGGGTCCACGACGCTCCATCTCCCGCCAATCGCCCATGCCCCCATCCTCACACTTCCCGCAGGCCCGGTTCCAGCGGGCACGGCGGCCGCGCCGCCCGCACGGACCGGGCGGGCCGGCCGTGCCGACGGGCCCGTACGCGAACCGGCCCGTCGGCGGTTCAGGCCGGGGTCCCCAGACGGGCCAGGAGCCGGCTCCGGTGGAGGTCCGCGACCGGGGCCAGCAGGTCGGGATGGCGCAGCAGCTCAGCGCCCCGGTGGTCGTACGGGTCCGGCTCGGTCAGCCGCCGGAAGGAGACGGGCACCGCTCCCACGTGCTCCGTGCCGGTGACCGCCCGCGCCGCCGCCGCGGCGAGGGACGGCGTACCCAGCAGGCACGCGGCCCAGCTGGCGACCACTTCGTCCACCCAGGTCCGCCAGGCGAGGGCCCGCGGGTCGGCGGTCTCCGCCGCGGGAGCGACGTCGGATCCGGTGATCCAGTCGAGCCGGCCCGAGCCGCCGGGCCCGGTCAGGACCACCAGGTGCACGTCGAGCCGCGTCGGATAGCGCAGCCAGGCGGCGAGCGTGACGGCCTGGCGGGACTGGGCCTGGGCCAGGCCCCGCTGGAGCGCGCCGCGCCCGGAGGGGTAAGCGCGGTCGAACCACTGCGCCGTGGCCGCGATGAGCGGCGCCAGCGCGCTGTCCGTGGACACGGCGTCCTCCAGGGCGGGGTGAGGGCTTCCTCCCCTCACCTTAATGACCGAATAAACGCCATTGGAATGGATAGGCGCGCCTTATTCCGACCGATCGAGGAGGGACACGATGGGACACGGCGGCGACGTCATCGCAGAGCTGACCACCGACCACCGGGAGGTTGAGGAGATCTTCGGCAAGATGGAAGCCCTGCCTCCGGGCGATGCCCGCAGGAAGGAGTACGCAGACCAGGCGATCATGGAACTGGTCCGCCATTCCGTGGCGGAGGAGTCCTATCTGTACCCGGCCGTCCGGGAGAAGCTGCCGGACGGCGACGCGCTGGCCGACAAGGAGCTCGAGGACCACGCCGCGGCCGAGCGCATCATGAAGGACCTGGAGGGCTGCGAGGTGGGAGACCCCCGCTTCGACGTGCTGGCCTCCCAGCTGATGGCGGAGATCCGCGAGCACGTGGCCGACGAGGAACGGAACCTGTTCCCCCGGCTGCGGACCGCGTGCGGCCCGGAGATGCTCGGCACGCTGGGTGACAAGGTCCGGACGGCGAAGAAGACCGCGCCGACCCGGCCGCACCCCTCGGCCCCCGACACTCCGCCCGCCAACAAGCTCCTGGCGCCCGGCATGGGGCTGGTGGACCGCCTGCGCGACGCGATGACCGGGCGCGGCAAGGAGTCCTGACACCGCTCACGGGCCGGCGCGACCGGACCGCAGGAGGGAGCCGTGCCCGGCACGGCTCCCTCCGCCGCGTTCAGGTGCGCGGTGCGCACGCGTTCAGGCGCGGGCTGAGGTACGCGCGTTCAGGTGCGCAGGCGGCTGTTGGCGCCGTCGTGCCCGTCGGCGCTCTCGTCGTTGAACCAGTAGTCGCCCGCGGCCAGGTACCGGAAGGCGTGGGTGGCCTTCGCCGGGAGCTCGACCGTCACCGCTCGCCTGCCGTCGGGGCGGGGCGCGAGCACGTGCGTGCCCGGCCGCCAGTCGTTGAACGTCCCCACGACGCTGACCGGCCCCGGCGGGTCACCCTCGGGCAGCACGAAGGTGACCTCGGTGGCGTTCTTGCGGCGCTTTCTTTCCAGCACGGAGTGCTCCTTGTCGGTGTCGGGGCCGGAGACCGAAGGGGCCGCCGGACGCCCGCCATCGTCGCGGCCCGCGCGGTCCCCGTCAGGCGACCCGCCGTGGCGGGTGCTCCGTCACCCGTCCGGACACCGCCGATCAGGCCTGTGCCGGCCGCCGCGACCGCGCCGGCCGGCAGGACCTCCTCAGGCGGCCGGCGCGGGGAAGCGTTCCCAGACCCGGTGCTTCTCCAGCGCCCCGGTGAGGGCGTCCAGCACGGAGGAGCCCGAGTCCCCGATGATGACGCCCGGCTCGTCGGCGGCGATGCCGGCGGCCTCCAGCGCCCGCTCGCCCCCGTTCCAGCCGGCCAGGGCCTTGCCGTGCCGGTAGGCCTCGGTGATCAGCAGCAGCACGCGCGGGTCGATGTCCGTCGCGCCGGGCGAGCCCGCCTTGGCGTCGCGGGCGCCCCGGGCGTCGGCGGCGGGCCGGGGGGCGCCGGCGAGGACGACGGCGTCGTACTCCACCGACCGCGCCGTCGCGAAGGTGCGCTGGACGGCCACCGGCTCCCCTTCGCCGCCGAGCGTGCCGCCGGTCGGGGCGATGACGAGCGGCAGCATGCCCCGCGCCGAGGCGGCCCGCTGTACCGCGCGCACCTCGTCGGGTTCCCCGGCGGGATCGGCGACGATGCCGATCACCCGGCCGTCGACGGGCCAGGTCCGCCCCAGCTGGGACAGGGCCGGACTGGGTTCGACCTCGGCGAGCGGGACGGTGGGCCCGGGAGCGGGCAGCCCGAGCCCGGCGGCCACCTGGGCGCACAGTTCGGGGTCGATGTTCGCGAGGTTGCCCAGCATCCGTTCCTTGACGGCCTGTTCGTAGCACTTGCCCAGTTCGAAGCTGTACGCTGCGACGATGTGCTCGCGCTCCGGCGGACTCATGCTCAGCCAGAACATGCGCGCCTGGCTGAAGTGGTCCGAGAAGGAGGCGGCCGCCTCGCGGCTCTTGCTCGCCGCGGGCACCCGCACGGGCGTCTCGATGTAGGCGGCCGATTCCGCGCCGGCCAGGAAGGGGCAGCCGCCGTCCAGGCTGTTGGGCCGGTACGGCGCCACGCCGGTGTGCACGGCGGTCTGGTGCATGCCGTCCCGCAGCATGTCGTTGACGGGCGCGTGCGGGCGGTTGATCGGGATCTGGGCGAAGTTGGGACCTCCGAGGCGGCTGATCTGCGTGTCCAGGTACGAGAAGAGCCGGCCGGCGAGGAGCGGGTCGTCGGTGATGTCGATCCCCGGCACCAGGTGCCCGGGGTGGAACGCGACCTGCTCGGTCTCGGCGAAGAAGTTCTTGGTGTTGGAGTCCAGCGTGAGCCGGCCGATGGCCTGCACCGGGGAGAGTTCCTCCGGCACGATCTTGGTGGGGTCGAGGAGGTCGATGCCCTCGAAGGTCTGCTCCGGGGTGTCGGGGAACACCTGGACGCCCAGTTCCCACTCGGGGAAGGCACCGGACTCGATGGCGTCGAAGAGGTCCCGGCGGTGGAAGTCCGGGTCCGTCCCGCCGATCATCTGGGCTTCCTCCCAGGTCAGGGAGTGCACACCCAGCTTCGGCTTCCAGTGGAACTTGGCCAGTACGCTCTCACCGGCCTCGTTGACCAGCCGGAAGGTGTGGACCCCGAAGCCCTCCATCATCCGGTACGAGCGGGGAATGCCCCGGTCGGACATGTTCCAGAGGGTGTGGTGGGTCGCCTCGGTGTGGAGGGAGACGAAGTCCCAGAAGGTGTCGTGCGCGCTCTGGGCCTGCGGGATCTCCCGGTCGGGATGCGGCTTGCCGGCGTGGATGACGTCGGGGAACTTGATGGCGTCCTGGATGAAGAACACCGGGATGTTGTTGCCCACCAGGTCGAAGGTGCCCTCCTCGGTGTAGAACTTCACCGCGAAGCCCCGGGTGTCCCGGACGGTGTCCGCGGATCCGCGCGAGCCCAGCACGGTGGAGAACCGGACGAAGACGGGCGTCTCCACGTCCCTGCCGAGGAAGGCCGCTTTGCAGACCTCGCCCGCGGTGCCGTAACCACGGAAGACGCCGTGCGCGCCGGCCCCGCGGGCGTGGACCACGCGCTCGGGGATGCGCTCGTGGTCGAAGTGCGTGATCTTCTCGCGCAGGTGGTGGTCCTGCAGGAGTACGGGGCCCCGGGGGCCCGCCTTCAGCGAGTGGTCGGTCTCGTACAGCCGGGTGCCCTGCGCGGTGGTCAGGTAGGCCCCGCTCTGGGCGTCGCGCGCTCCTTCCGCCCCGGTGGCCTGGCCGGTGGGGCTGACCGTCTCGGGGCCCTCCTGGTCCGCCTTGGGGGGCAGCGGGGGGCGCGGACTGGTCGGTTCCTCCCGCTGGGGGGAGGCGGCGGCGGGCTTACCGGGGACGTGGTCCGCAGGGGTGTCGGCGGCCATGGGCTGCTCCGGCTCGTACTTCTCGGGCATGTTCTCTCCCGCTGGTTCGGTGGGGGCGCGGTCCTGGGGCATCGGCGCCCGGCCGGCCCCGGGCCCCGCTTCCGCGGGGCCCGACGGCGCTCTTGGTGGCCCGTCTGCCCGAGGTTCGCCGCCGGACACCAGGTCGGTGCCGGTCTCTCGGGAAGTCCGGCTTACCCGGCATGGGTGTCCGGATTGCGGGGACACGCCGGACATGAGTACCCACAATCCTGACCCGGATCCCCGCACGACCCCCGGCCTGGAGCCGGGCGGCTCGGTTCCGCCGGGTGAGACCCCTCCCGGCGAGGCGAGCACCTCCTCGGGCGCCGGCCCCTACCGCCCGCTGAAGCGCGGGTGGGCCAAGGGCCCGGTGGTGGTGATCGTCGCCCTGGCGGTCCTGGTCGCCCTGTTCTTCCTGGTGTACGGGATCGTGCTGGCCCTCTGACGCACGGCCGCCGCCGCCCGCCGACGCGGGCGGGGCGGCGACGTACCGATGACGAGGCGGTGCTTGTCATGGACGGACGGCTCACGGGGGTGCGGCGCGCCGGCGACCGCCCCGCGGCAGTGGTGCGGGGGCATCCGCCGACGGCGGGACGGCACGCGTGGCCGGCCCGGTGGCGGGGGCTGCCATGACGGGCGCCGGCGGGCCGCGGCCCTTCGCTCCGCAGACGGCCGTGGTGACCGGGTCCGACTCCGGGATCGGCCGCGCCATCGCGGTCGCGCTCGCCCGCGACGCGGGAACGGACGTCGGCATCACCTGGCACTCCGACGAGGCCGGGGCCCGCGAGACCGCCGAGGAGGTGGCGCGGTCGGGCCGCCGGGCAGCCGTCGCGCGGATGGACCTGTCGCGGCTGCCCGAGGCGGCGGAGGCGGTGGACGGTCTCGCGAGGGAGCTGGGCGGTCTGGACGTCCTGGTGAACTGCGCCGGCACCGGGGTGTCGGAACCCTTCCTGGAGCTCGACCTCGACACGGTGCGCCGGATCCTGGACGTGGACCTGGTCGGACCCCTGCTGTGCGGTCAGCGGGCAGCCCGCTGGATGATCGCGCAGGGGCGGGGCGGGCGCATCGTCAACATCACCTCGGTGCACGAGCACCAGCCCCGCGTGGGCACCGCCCCGTACTGCGCCGCCAAGGGCGGGCTGGGCCTGCTCACGCAGGTGATGGCCCTGGAACTCGCCGAGTACGGGATCACCGTGAACTCCGTCGCCCCCGGCGAGATCGCCACCCCGATGACCGGCCAGGAGGACGTCGACGTCCACTCGGTCGAGCGGCCCGGCATCCCGCTCGGGCGCCCCGGTGACGCGCGTGAGGTCGCGTCGGTCGTCGCCTTCCTCGCGGGACCCGGTTCGGGCTACGTGACCGGGGCCTCCTGGGCGGTGGACGGCGGGATGCTCCGCATGGGCCCCATGGCGGGCTCGCACCTGGAGACCGATGCCTGGCGCGAGCCGTGAGCGTCCCGGCACGGGTGCGGGAAGGCCCGACGCGCACACCCGGCCCGCGGGCGGGCGCCGCCCCGTGAACGCGCCGCGGTGGGAGGACCTGCCCGGCGTGGTCCTCGGCCAGGTGCTGGAGCGCTCGCACGACGCCTCGGCCCGCCAGGTACCGGCGCTGATCGACGACGCCGCACAGCGGCTGGGGCTGGCCGGGACCCGTCTGTACGTGGCCGACGTGCAGCAGGTGCGCCTGCTGGCGCTGCCCCAGCTCGCGACCCCCCGGCCCGGTCCGGCGGAGGCGACGGAGGCGGACCGGGAGGCGGAGGCCCTCGACATCGACGGTTCCCTGGCCGGTCTGGCGTACCGCAGTCAGCGCACGCAGGTCTCCCGCGACCGCACCACCGCGTGGCTGCCGATGATCGACGGGGTCGAGCGGATCGGGGTCATGAAGGTCTCCGGGGCGGCCCTGGACGAGGGCGGCCTCGAGGTCTGCCGGGCCCTGGCGGCGCTGGCCACGCTGATCGTCGTCTCCAAGTCCGCGCACAACGACCCCCTCGTCGTCAGGAGCCGCAGCCGGCCCATGACCCTCCAGGCGGAGCTGCTGTGGGGGTTCCTGCCTCCGCGCACGATCGGTACCAGTCAGGCCACCTCGACGGCCGTCCTGGAGCCGGCGTACGACATCGGCGGTGACGCCTTCGACCACAACTTCAGCGACGGCCTGCTGCACGTGACCCTGCTGGACGCCATGGGACACGACCTCGCCTCCGGAGGCGCCAGTGCGGCCGGCCTGGCCGCGTGCCGGTCCACCCGCCGCTCCGGCGGCACGCTCACCGAGATCGCCGTCACCATCGAACGGACCCTCCAGCAGTGGATCCCGGACCGGCTGATGACCGGGATCCTCGCCAACCTCGACACCGGCCACGGAGAGTTCACCTGGGTCAACTGCGGTCACCCGCCGCCCCTGCTGATCCGCAACGGCCACGTGCTGCCCGGAGCCCTGGAACGCCCGGCCCAGCTCCCCCTCGGGCTGGGCTTCCACGCCCAGGAACCGCCCCGGCAGGACCGGGCGCGGCTCCAGCCCGGCGACCGGGTGCTGCTCTACAGCGACGGCGTGATCGAGGCCCGCTCGGCCGCGGGAGAGCTGTTCGGCGAGGACCGGCTGGCCGACACCGTCATCCGCTCCATGGCCTCGGGCGCCACCGCTCCCGAGGCGCTGCGCCGCCTGGTCCTGGACCTCCTCACCCACCAGGGCCAGCGGCTGCACGACGACGCCACCATCGTCCTGTCCGAATGGCATCCCACCGCCTGAACGCACCGGTCCGGCCCCGCGGGCGAGCGGCCGGCGCCCGTGTCACCGGTCCTGGACGCGCCGGAACGGTCGCTCCGCCTCCAACTGGAACGCGACCTCCAGCAGGGTGCGTTCGCCGCCGGGGCGGGCGGAGAACATCACCCCGACGGGCAGTCCGTCCTCCGTGGTCGTCTCGGCGGGCAGCGACACCGAGGGGGTGCCGACGACGTTGTCCACGGGCGTGAAGGCCACGTACGCGAGGATCCGCGCGATCAGCTCGTCGTAGGGAACGGCAGGGCTGAGGTGGCCGATCGGCGGCGTGGTGTGGGCGAGCACGGGGGACAGCACGAGGTCCAGGCCGCGGAAGGCGGCCGCGTACGCCTCCCTCGTGCGCTTCAGCCGGCGGAGCACCCCGGGCGTGCGGCGCCAGTTCTCGAGGTACGTCGTGCGCAGTCCCCGGCTGAGGCCGTCCATGCGGCCGCGGTCGAAGTCCGCTCCCAGGGTGCGGCCCGTGACGCCGAGGAGGAAGGACAGCATCCCCCAGTACGTGAGGAAGTCGTCGGTGAAGCCGGGATCGATGGCGATCTCCACCGGCTCCACGGTGTGGCCGAGCCCTTCGAGGGTGGCCGCCGTCCGGCTGACGGCGGCCCGGGTGGCGCGGTCGGAGCGGACGCCGTTCGGGGAGTCCAGCAGGAAGCCGACGCGCAGCCGTCGCCCCGAGGGCCCCTCGGCCAGGCCGACGGGCGGCAGCCCGGGGTTGCGCCAGTACGTCTCGGCGGCGGCGAGGAAGACGGCGGCGTCACGGACCGACCGGCTCACGACGCCGTCGCTGACCAGGTCGAGCGGGAGCCGCCGGCTCTGCTCGTTCGGCACGACCCGGCCGCGGGTCGGCTTGAGACCGACGAGCCCGCAGCAGGCGGCGGGGATCCGGATCGAGCCGCCGCCGTCGTTGGCGTGCGCGAGGGGCACCGCTCCGGCGGCGACGAGCGCCGCGCTGCCGCCCGAGGAGCCGCCGGCGGAGCGGCCGGTGTGCCACGGGTTGCGCACCGGCTCGGCGCCCTCGTACTCGGTGGTGGGGCTGAAGCCGAACTCGGGCATCCGGGTCTTCCCCAGCACCGTGACCCCGCTGCTCAGGAACTGCCGGGCGAACGGCGCGTGCCGCCGGGCCTCCCGGGCCCGGAAGGCGGCGCTGCCGTGGCCGGTGGGCAGCCCGCGGTAGTCGGTGTTGTCCTTGACGAAGGTCGGCACCCCGGCGAAGGGCCCGACGGCCGCGCCGGTGCGCGCGGGGGTGTCCGCGTACGCCTGGACGGCGTGCAGCCGGGCCTCGACCGCCCGTACCCGTTCCCGCGCGTCGCGGGCGGCCTCCGCGGCGGAGACCTCGCCGCGCCGGATCGCCGCGGCGAGGCCGACGGCGTCGTGCTCGCCCAGGGCGTCGTCCCGGAACGCGTGCACCCTGGCCCGTTCGTCGAAAGTGCTCACCGCTGATCAGCCCCCGCCCTCCGAGTGGTCGCCCGCCATCATTGCCTACCGCGGAGTAACACGGGAGGGGGCCGACGGTACGGCCTCAGGCGGCGGGGCCGGCGCTCTCGCCGGGGACGGGCATGAAACCGATGCATTCCACGTCGATCTGGTCCGCGAAGGCCGTCAGCACGCCGCCAGGCGGTGGACCGTTCCCGGGTCGAGTCCGGCCCCGTCACGGTTCGCGGTGCGCGTCCACTCCCGCGCGACGTGCCGCAGCAGGGCGGTCACCTCGTCGGCGGGGATCAGGACCCGGCCGTCCGGGACGGAGATCAGGGGGATGGACGCGTTCACGGCGCCATCACCTCCCTTCCTCCGCCGACGGGCACCCTTCAGGTGTCCGGCTCGGCGGCCGCGATGGCGGCGAGGGCCGACCCCGGATCGCTCTCCACCGCCAGGTCGCCCAGGGTGACGACGCCCACCAGTTCTCCGTCCTCGGTCTGTACGGGCAGGCGGCGCAGGGCGTTGCGGCGCATGAGGGCGACGGCGTGGTGGACGTCGTCGCCGGGTCCGACGGTGAGCAGTTCGGTGCTGCAGATCGCGTGCACGGTCGTCTCGGCCGGGTCCCGGTTCTCGGCCATGCCCCGGATGACGAGGTCGCGGTCGGTCACGATGCCGTGGAGCCGGCCGCCGTCGACGACGAGGACGTCCCCGATGCCGGCGTCCCGCATCACGCGTGCGGCTTCGGCCAGTGAGGTCAGCTTCTCCACCGTCACCGGGTTCGAGGTCATCACCTCGTGAACGCTGCGGGTCATGGCTCCTCCGGCTGCTGGAAGCGGCTCCTGCCGGGCGCCTACCCGCCCCGGCGGGCGGTACGCCACCCGCCGGGGCGTGGGGCGGCGGTGGCCGGAACCCGGCGGCCCGCCCGGGTGAGCGGGAGGCCGCGCTCCCGGCCGCCGTCGTACGGCGGGTACGGTTCCGGCATGGACGTTTCCACAACGAGTTCGAACGCCGGAAACACGGACCGGGTGGCCGTGCTCAAGGACGCCGCGCGTGCGCAGTTGGCGAAGCTGGGGGCCGCGGGCCTGACCCCGGAAGCCGTGGCGCACGAGAGCGGTCTCGCCGTCAGCGACGTGGAAGCCGTCTTCCCGCACCGGGACGACCTGCTGACCGCCCTGGTCATCGACGCGTACGACGCGTCCGGCGCCGCGATGGAGCGGGCCGACGGGGCCGCCGCGGCCGAAGGGGCCCCGGCCGGTGCGCGGCTCCTCGCGGCCACCCGGGCACTGCGGCAGTGGTCGTTCGGGAACCCGGCCGAGTTCACGCTGATCTACGGCTCACCCGTACCGGGGTACCACGCCCCGCAGGACACGGTCCCGCCCGCCTCGCGCACGCCCGCGGTGCTCGCCGGGATCATCCGCTCGGCACTCGAGGCCGGTGAACTCCGCCCGCCCCGGCGGACTCCGCCCGCCCGGCAGTTGCTCCGGCCCGAGGCGGTGGCGGCCTTCGGAGGGGTGCCCGGAGCTCCGTTCTCGGACATCGTCGAGCGCGGCATCGTCCTCTGGAGCAACCTGATCGGCCTGCTGGTCTTCCAGGTCTTCAGCCGCACCCACGACAGCGTCAGCGACGAGGCCGCCTTCTTCGACTACGCGATCGCCGTCGCGGCCGAGGCCGTCGGCCTCGACGTCCCGCCGGCCGAGACGACCGACTGACCGTCCGCCGCCCCCGCGGCACCCGCAGAAAATCCAGGACGTGAACACCACCAGAACCCTCTGCTTCGTCATAGCCGCCCTGTCGTCGTACGCGGCGCTCGTCTACCGGCTGTGCCAGGCGCGGCGCAGCTGGAAGGACAGCTCCTACCGCGCGCTGATCACCACCCTGCTGCTCCAGTGCCTGACCTTCACGATGGGCGCCGTCGCCATGGGCGGCGGCAGCTTCCTCGGTGTGGGCAACCTCGCCATCCTCCTCATGCACCTGGCGGCGGTCGCCTTCTGCGTCAGCTCGCAGATCATCCTGCTGAAGTGGGCGGACGCCGACGAGGAGGCGGTCCGCAGGGCCCGCCGGTGGACGATCACCGGCATCGGCCTGAACGTGCTCCTCGTCGCGCTCTTCCTGCTCGCCGACGGCCCGGGCCGGCCGTCGTCGGACTTCGACACGGGCAGCGGCCAGCCGCTGGTCCTCACGTACCTCCTGGCCTTCATCGTGTCGCAGGCCGTCCCGTGCGTCACGATCTTCCGCCAGTGCGGTCCCTACGCCCGGATGACCGACAACGCCTCGCTGCGGCAGGCGCTGCGGATGCTCCGCGTCGCCGCGGTGGTCCTCTTCCTGTACTGCTCGGCCCGGACCGTCAACATCCTGACGGCGGCGGCGGGGATCGACATCGGCGTCTGGAAGCTCGCGTCGAACGTCTTCAGCGCGGCGGGGATCGTGATCCTCTCGCTGAGCCTCACCAACTCCTCCTGGGGCCCCTCGGCCACCAGACTCCTGGGCTGGGCGCGCAGCTACCGGTCCTACCGTGCCCTCTACCCGCTGTGGCGGGACCTGTACGAGTCCTCCCCGGACATCGCGCTGGAGCCGCCGGGCGCCTCGGTCTCGGAGATGGACTACCGCCTCCACCGCCGGGTCGTCGAGATACGCGACGGATGGCGCGATCTGCGCCCCTACATCGACCGCACTGCACCGGGTGCCGGGGGGCCGGGCCAGGAGGCGAGTGAGGAGTCGCGGCAGGCCTTCACGGAGGCGGCGCAGATCAAGCAGGCTCTGCTCGCCAAGCGGAACGGGACGGTCCCTCACGACAACAAGGACGCCGGCGATTTCGACGACCGCGACACCGACAACTTCACGGCGGAGGTGGCATGGCTCACCCAAGTAGCGGCCGCCTACAGTAAGCTCGGCACCGCGAGTTGAAGCTCCCGCCCGGTTTGCATCCCCCGTCAAACCGGGCGGGCAGCTCCCCCGTTGCCCCCCGTCTCCGCACGGGGCGGGACGGGCGGACACCGCCCGGACTGGCCCGGCCCATCCCCCGAGGGCCGGGCCAGTCCGTTTTTCACCGGCAAGCCAACCGACGAACCCCCGTGAGTCGAGTTAACTGCCAGCTATCGGCGAGACCCAACGTTGGCGGAGTCCAGCCCAATTGTCAACTGACCGCTAATCTGTGAAACTGACGTATAGCCAATGGCTATACCGAGGAGGTGACGGGAGGAAGGATCACCAATGACCGAGACCGAGACCGAGGCCGGCGACCGGCCCCTGCTCGCAGTGCGCCTCGACGACCTCTTCAAGACCGTTCGCCCCAAGGGCAAGCACTGGACCAATGCCGAGGTGGCGGAGGAACTCAAGCGGGCCAACCCCGAACTCAAGGTCGGCGGCGTGTACCTGTCGCAGCTGCGGACGGGCAAGCGCTCCAACCCCTCGCCCGACCTGCTGGCGGCCCTCGCCCGCTTCTTCGGCGTCTCGGTCGCCTACTTCTTCGACGACAAGGTCGCCGAGTCCGTGCTCAGCCAGGTCGCCGCCATCGAGGCGCTGCGGCAGTCCGGGGTGCGCGCCGTGGCGATGCGGGCGGCGGGGATGAAGAAGGAGAACCTCCAGGCCATCACGGCCATCATGGACCAGTACCGGCAGTTGCAGGGCCTTCCCCCCGTCACCGACTCCGGCGAACCCGAATGAGGGGCACCTGGAAGGAGCGGGCCGCCGACCACGACCGCCGCAGCCGGCTCAAGAAGCTCCGGAAGGCCGGCGCCCGGCGGATCGCCGAACTCGACCTCCCCGAGGCCCCCGACGTGGCCGAGCTCTGCCGCCACCTCGGCGAGGTCCGCGACCGCCCCATCATCCTGGTCCCGATGCAGATGCCCTCGTCGCACCCCTGCGGCATGTGGGTCGCCGCCCGCGACGAGGACCTGATCTTCTACGACGCCAACACCACCAGCGCGCATCAGGAGCACATCATCTTGCACGAGCTGGGCCACATCATCTGCTGCCACCGCGGGGCCGGCGGACTGGACGAGGCGGCGGCCCGCCTCCTCTTCCCCGACCTCGACCCCGACATCGTGCGCGACATGCTCCTGCGCGCGACCTATGACGACGTCCAGGAGCAGGAAGCGGAGATCATCGCCTACCTGCTCTCCCAGCGGATGGGCGGCGCCGAACAGCGGGACGGCACCGACGCGGACGCGCCGGAGGGCGACCGTCCCGCCAAGAGCGCCACGCTCAGCCGCATCGAGCGCACCCTGATCTGAGATGGGCTCAGCCGCCGGCGGACGCCACCTCCTCGGCCAGCAGGGCGACCGCGCGCCGGATGTCGTCCTCGCGGTGCTCGCTGGTGATGAAGAAGCGCAGCCGCGACAGCCCCTCCTCCACGGCGGGGTGGAAGATCGGATCGGCGACGACCCCCCGCCCGAAGAGACCGCCCGCCACGCGCAGCGTCTTCGCCGAGTCCCCCAGGACGCACGGCACGATCGGCGTTCCGGCGCTGGAGCCCGTGGCCAGACCGGCCGCGCCGGCGAGGCCGAGGAAGAGCGCGGAGTTGCGTCTCAGCGCCCGCACCCGCTCGGGCTGGGCGGCGATCAGCTCGGTGGCGGCCAGCGCCGCCGCCGCGTTGGCCGGGGTCAGGCCCACGCTGTAGACGAAGCCGGGGAGCGTGTGGCGCAGCCAGCGCACCATCCGGGCGGAGCCGCCGAGATAACCGCCGCAGCTGGCGAAGGCCTTGGAGAGGGTGCCCATCCACAGGTCCACGTCGGAGCGGTCGACACCGAAGAACTCGCCGACCCCGCGGCCGCGTTCGCCCACCGTGCCGATGCTGTGCGCCTCGTCCACCATCAGCAGGGCTCCGTAGCGCTTCTTCAGCTCGATCACGGCGGGCAGGTCGACGAGGTCGCCGTCCATGCTGTACGCGCCCTCCACGGCGATCAGGACCCGCCGGAACCGGGACCGGTTGAGCCTCAGCATCTGCTCGAGCCGGCCCATGTCGTTGTGCTCGAAGGGCCGCCGGGCGGCACCGGACAGGGCGCAGCCCTGAAGGATGCTGTCGTGGGCGAGCGCGTCGTGCACCACGAGGTCCCCGGGGCCGACGAGGTGGCCGATGGCGGTGACGTTGGTGGCGTGGCCGCTCACCAGCGCCAGGCAGTCCCCGACGCCGAGGAAGTCCGCCAGCGCCCGTTCCAGGCGGACGGTGAGGTCCCGTTCGCCGGAGAGCACCCGGCTCGCCGAGACCGAGGTGCCGTAGCGGTCCACGGCCTCGTGCACGGCCTCGTTGACCGCCGGATGGCCGGAGACGCCGAGGTAGTTGTAGCTGCCGAAGGACAGGTACGGGCGGCCCCCGATGACCGTGGTGTCGGAGATGGTGCCCTCGTGGACGCGGAAGTACGGGGAGCCCCGCGTGCTGCCGGTGACCGCCTCGAGCCGCTCCTCGAACCGGGCCACCTCGGGGAACCGGTCGATGTCGGCGGAGTCGGCGCTCCAGGCCGGCGGCGCTTCGACGGGACCCGGTTCCGTGGCGGGGGCGGGCGCCGCCGTGCCGTCCTCATCACCGCGGGCCAGCGCGATCAGCCGGCCGATGGTGAGGCCGGCCGAGAAGAGCTCCTCGGTCCGGAAGCCCGGCACGCGCCGCCCGATGGTGACCTCCAGCTCCTGCAGCATGAGGGAGTCGAAGCCGAGGTCGGCCACGAGCGTCATGCCGGGGTGCAGGTCGGAGAGCGGGAAGACGCCGGCCCGCGACACCTCCTCGAGCACGGCGGTCGCGACGGAGCCGCCGCCGGACGCGGTCGCCCGGCCCGCTTCCGGCCGGTCCGCCCCGTACGCGTCCCCGTACGCGTCCACGGGCGCTTCCGGACCGGACAGCTCGCGCGCCGACTCGTCCACCGCCCAGTGGCGGCGCGGGGCGAGGGGGCTCGGCGGCAGCGTGCACGGGGGTACGCGCTCCCGGGACACGGGGAGCGGCCGCGCGACGGGGTCTTCCGTACGGCCCGCCTCCATGCCCGCGGCGGCCTCGGTCAGGCGCGCCACGGCGTCGGCGGTGTCCTCCACCACCAGGGTGAGGCGTTCCCCGAGGGGGGCGCGGCGGGCCAGGGTGTCCGCCACCGCGGCCGGTTCCGGCCGGTCCTCGGCGATGACCTGGGCCAGTTCCCGCGCGTGGCGGGCCAGCCCCGCCCGGTCGCGGGCGGTGAGCACCAGCACGTGCGGGCCCTCCGCCCGCGCGGTGCGTGCCGCCGGCGCGGGGGCCTCCTCCACCACCATGTGGACGCCGGTGCCGCCGAAGCCGAAGGCGCTCACCCCGGCCCGCCGCGGTCCGCCGCCCTGCGGCCAGCGGACCGGCGCCGTGGGGACGGTCAGCCGCGCGCCGTCGAGCAGGGAGGCGTCGGCCGGCTGGAACTCCGGCTGCGGGGGGATGACTCCCCGGTGCACGGCCAGTACCGACTTGATCAGCCCCGCCATGCCGGCGGAGTTCAGCGAGTGCCCGACCACCGCCTTCACCGCCCCGAGGTAGGCCGGCGGTGCCTGCTCGCCGCGCAGTTCGCGCAGGACGGCGAGCTCGACGGGGTCGCCCACCGTAGTGCCGGTGCCGTGCGCCTCCAGGTAGCCCACCGCGTCCGGCGCCAGGTCCGCGTCGCGGTAGGCGCGGCGCAGGGCCCGCAGCTGGCCGGCGGCCTGGGGGTGCATCCCGCCCTGCACGGTCCCGTCGTTGGCCGTGCCCACGCCGCGGATCACCGCGTAGACGCGGTCGCCGGCGGCCAGGGCGTCGGAGAGCGGCCGCAGGACCAGGACGCCGGCGCCCTCGCCCAGGACGAACCCGTCGGCCTTCGCCCCGAAGGGCAGGCACCGGCCGCTGCGCGAGATGGCGCCGATCCGGCACAGCCCCACCAGCAGGTCGGGGGTGAGGACCAGTTGGGCGCCGCCGGCGAGCGCGATGCGGGAGCGGCCGGCGCGCAGCGCGTACACGGCGTTGGCCACGGCCATGAGGCCGCCGGAGCAGGCGGAGTCGAGGGCGTAGCTCTCGCCGTGCAGGTCGAAGACGGAACTGACGGTGTTGGGGCCCATGTTGAGCAGCAGTCCGGCGGCGGAGGTGCCGTGCAGCCCGTCGACCGCGCGGACCGTCTCGTGCCAGCCGGGGCCGGCCGCCCGCGCCCCGAACTCGCCCCCGGCCAGCTGGCGCATCCGCAGCCGCATGGTGCTGAGCTGGCGGTAGCCGCTCTCGGTGAGCGCCGTGATGACCGAGGTCTCCTCGCGGTCGAAGCCGTCCGCCTCCCATCCCGCGTCCTGGAGGGCCTCGCGGGCGAGGTCGATCAGCAGGCGGTGCTGGGGGTCCATCGCCCTGGCCCGGCGCGGCGGGATGCCGTAGTGGGCGGCGTCGAAACGGTCCACGTCCGGCAGCAGGGCCATGGTGTCGGTGTAGGCCGCCGAGGTGTCGCGGAAGTCGTCGCTGAGGAAGGCGGCGGTACGCCACCGCGAGTCGGGTATCGGGGAGAACTGGGGGTGCGGGTCGGTCAGGAGCCGCCAGTACTGGTTGACGTCGCGGGCGCCGGGGAACCTGCACGCCATGCCGACGACGGCTATGTCGTCGCGGGTCACCGTGGCCGGCGCGGTCATCGGCCGGCCGCCAGCCGCTCGCGCCACCACGCCACCGTGGCCTTGACCTGCTCCTCGACGGGGGTGGCCCGCTCGGTGAACGCGGCTTCGTAGGCGCTCGCGTCGACGACGAACGGGCGGTCGAACTGGTAGCGGATCTCCTTGAGCTCGCGCAGCAGCGGGGAGAAGAGCGACCCGACGCCCAGGACGGCGGGAGGAAGCCCGCGTACGGTGACGGGGCCGGTTCCCGCCTCGGCGGCCAGCCGGCCGGCCATCTCCCGGACGGACAGCGGGGGCTCGGTCGGCACGTGCCAGGCCCGGCCCCAGGCCCGCTCCTCGCCCGCGACCTCGGCCAGGGCCCTGGCCACGTCGGGGAGGTAGGTCCAGCTGTGCGGGGCGTCGGGGTCGCCGAGGGCGGAGACCGGCTTGCCGCGCAGCAGCGGGGGAACCACCCGGGCGGCCAGGTGCCCGCCGTCGGTGACGCCGGGTCCGAAGAAGTCGGAGGCCCGTACCTCGACGGCCTTGACGCGGCCCTGTTCGTGGAGCGCGCGCGCCCGCTCCCAGCCGGCCGCGCGGACCCGCCCCTTGGGACCGGTCGCGGCGAGCGGCAGGTCCTCCGTCATGGGGACGTCCACCGGGCCGTACCCGTAGAGGTTGCCGAGCATGACCAGAACCGCACCGCTGGCTTCGGCGGCCGCGCACACCGACGCGACCAGCGCCGGCCATTCACCGGCCCAGCGGTGGTAGGGCGGTGCGGCGCAGTGGTAGAGCGCGGCCGCGCCGCGCGTCACCTCCGTCAGCCGCCCGGTGTCCCGGGCGTCCAGTGCGACGTGCTCGATGCCGGGCTCCGGAGCCCGGCCCGAGGCGGTGACGACCTTGACTGAGTGGCCCCGTTCGGCGAGCAGCCGAGCGGTGGCGGCTCCGGCGGGCCCGAAGCCTATGACGACATGAGAGTTCACGTACGCACACTAGCGCGAGGGGTGCCGCCGCCCGGCAGGTCCGCGCCGGGTCGCACCGGTCCGTTTGGCCGGAAGCAGCCCTGCGCTCCCCGCCGTTGGGGCGGGCTTTGCGCTGCGGAACGAGCGCCCCCGCGGATGGGGGGGGCCTTCCCCGTGGCGCCGGCCCGTACGTGCCGGTGGGGCCGTACGGAGACCGGGGACCCTCGGCGGACCCGGCGGCGGACCCGGTGCGGCCCCGGCGGCGGACCCGGTGCGGCCCCGGCGGCGGACCCGGTGCGGCCCCGGCGGCGGATCCGGTGCGGCCCCGGCGGCGGATCGGGTGGCCGGCCGGTCAGGAATCGAGAAGCGCCGGGGCCCGGACCCCGCATAGCGTGGCTCCCGGACGGTGCGGCGGCCAGGCCGCACCGGCGCAGCCGGAGCGGACATACTGCTCGGAAGCGGCCGGACCGAACGATGGAGACACGAAGAGCATGGCCAAGAGGACGGACACGCGGTCGCCCGCGCCCCACATCGCCGACAGCCACGGTCTGATCCGCGTGCACGGCGCGCGCGTGAACAACCTCAAGGACGTCGACATCGAGATCCCCAAGCGCCGGCTGACCGTGTTCACGGGCGTCTCGGGCTCGGGCAAGAGCTCGCTGGTGTTCGACACGATCGCCGCCGAGTCCCAGCGGATGATCAACGAGACCTACAGCGCCTTCGTGCAGGGCTTCATGCCCACGCTGGCGCGGCCGGAGGCCGACGTACTGGAAGGGCTGACGACGGCCATCATCGTCGACCAGCAGCGGATGGGCGCCGATCCGCGCTCCACCGTCGGCACCGCCACCGATGCCAACGCGATGCTGCGCATCCTCTTCAGCCGCCTCGGCGATCCGCACGTCGGCCCGCCCGGCGCGTACGCCTTCAACGTGCCCTCGGTCCGGGCGAGCGGGGCGATCACCGTCGAGAAGGGCTCCAAGAAGACGGTCAGGGCGACCTTCAACCGCACCGGCGGCATGTGTCCGCGCTGCGAGGGCCGCGGCAGCGTCTCCGACATCGACCTGACCCAGCTCTACGACGACTCGAAGTCCCTCAACGAGGGCGCGCTCACGGTCCCCGGCTACAGCATGGACGGCTGGTACGGCCGGATCTTCGGCGGCTGCGGCTTCTTCGACCCGGACAAGCCGATCCGCGAGTACACCCGGAGGGAACTGGACGACCTCCTCCACAAGGAGCCGACGAAGATCAAGGTCGACGGCATCAACCTCACCTACGAGGGGCTGATCCCGAAGATCCAGAAGTCGATGCTGTCCAAGGACGTCGACGCGCTCCAGCCGCACATCCGGGCGTTCGTGGAGCGGGCCACGGCCTTCGCCACCTGCCCCGAGTGCGAGGGCACCCGGCTCACGGCCGAGGCCCGGTCCTCGAAGATCGGGCGGATCAGCATCGCCGACGCCTGCGCCATGCAGATCAGCGACCTGGCCGCGTGGGTCCGCGGCCTGGACGAGCCGTCGGTGGCACCGCTGCTGGAAAAGCTCCGGCACACCCTGGACTCCTTCGTGGAGATCGGTCTCGGCTACCTCGCGCTCGACCGCCCGGCGGGCACCCTCTCGGGCGGCGAGGCGCAGCGCGTCAAGATGGTCCGCCACCTCGGCTCCGCGCTCACCGATGTCACCTACGTCTTCGACGAGCCCACCACGGGGCTGCACCCCCACGACATCCAGCGGATGAACGAACTCCTGCTGCGGCTGCGCGACAAGGGCAACACGGTGCTGGTCGTGGAGCACAAGCCGCAGACGATCGCGATCGCCGACCACGTCGTCGACCTCGGCCCCGGTGCGGGTACGGCGGGCGGCACGGTCTGCTTCGAGGGCTCCGTGGAGGGGCTGCGGGCCTCCGGCACGGTCACCGGCCGCCACCTGGGCGACCGCACCGGTCTGAAGAAGGCCGTACGCGAGCCCTCGGGCGCCCTGGAGATCCGCGGGGCGGACGCGCACAACCTGCGCGGGGTCGACGTGGACGTCCCGCTCGGGGTGCTGGTGGTGGTCACCGGGGTGGCCGGCTCCGGCAAGAGCTCGCTCGTGCACGGGTCGATCCCCGCGGAGGAGGGCGTGGTCCGCGTCGACCAGGGCCCGATCCGCGGCTCGCGCCGGAGCAACCCGGCGACGTACACGGGGCTGCTCGACCCGGTCCGCTCGGCGTTCGCCAAGGCCAACGGCGTGAAGCCGGCCCTGTTCAGCGCCAACTCCGAGGGCGCCTGCCCGGCCTGCAACGGCGCCGGGGTGGTCTTCACGGACCTGGGGATGATGGCCGGCGTCTCCTCCACCTGCGAGGACTGCGAGGGGAAGCGCTACCAGGCGTCCGTGCTGGACTACCGCCTCGGGGGCCGGGACATCAGCGAGGTGCTGGCGATGCCGGTGAGGGAGGCCGAGGAGTTCTTCGGGTCCGGCGAGGCCCGCGTCCCGGCCGCGCACCGCGTCCTCGGGCGGCTCTCGGACGTCGGGCTCGGCTACCTGACCCTCGGCCAGCCGCTCACCACGCTGTCCGGCGGCGAGCGGCAGCGGCTGAAGCTGGCCACGCACATGGCCGACAAGGGCGGGGTCTACGTTCTGGACGAGCCGACGACCGGCCTGCACCTGGCCGACGTGGAGCAGCTCCTCGGCCTGCTCGACCGGCTGGTCGACTCCGGGAAGTCCGTGATCGTCGTCGAGCACCACCCGGCGGTCATGGCGCACGCGGACTGGATCATCGACCTCGGTCCCGGCGCCGGACACGACGGCGGCCGGATCGTCTTCGAGGGCACGCCCGCCGACCTCGTCGCCGCCGGTTCCACCCTCACCGCGGAACACCTCGCGGCCTACGCGGGCGTCTGAACGGGCGCCCGTTCCGGGCCCGCGCGAGCACCGGGCCGTCCGGTCGCCGGTATCCCCATACCGGAGGCCGGACGGCCCTTGTGGTGCGACCGGAAACGGCGCGCGGCCCCGGCACACGGTCTTACCCCCACGGTGGACCGTGCTCCGGCCGGCGCGCCGTCGGCCGTCGGCCGGCTCCGTCGCCCCACCAGTCTGTGCCCGGCCGGCTCCTCCGGGGGCACGTCCTGACGCCCCCTTCGCACAAGCGGACCGATCTTTGACGCGGCCCTGACGTGCCCGTCCCGGCGCGGGAACGGGCCGCCCCGGCCGGGAGGGGGCCGTCCGCGGGCCGGTCACCGAGCCCGGTGCGCACAACTCCGCCATGAACATGACGGGGGTGCGGCTGCCTGGCCTGCTCCTGACCCGTGCGGTGACCCGGGGCCACAGCGGCGTTCACGTCGCCGGGCTCCGCGGGCCGGGCGGGACCGTGACGACGGGGCTCAGCGCCAGTCGTCCCAGGGCGGGTCCTCGTCCAGGTCGTAGGGCGGCTCCTCGCCGTACGGCGGCTCCTGGGCCGGCGGGGGCTCGGCGGCGGCATCCGCCGCGGCCGGGAGCGGGGCGGGCGCGGACGGTGCCGCGCCGAAGCCGGCCAGGGCTTCGAGGACCCCTTCGCCGTACTTGGTGAGCTTGGCCTCGCCGACCCCGCCGACGCCGGCCAGTTCCCCGACCGTGCCGGGCAGGCGCGTGGCGATCTCCCGGAGCGTGGCGTCGTGGAAGACGACGTACGCCGGGACGCCCTGCTCGCGGGCCGTCGCGGCCCGCCAGGCGCGCAGGGCCTCGAAGACCGGGACGGCGGCGGCGGGCAGGTCGACCGGTACCCGGGCGCTCTTGCCGGAGCGCGAGCCGGACTCCTTGCGGGACGGGGCGGCCGGCGCCTTCTCCTTGCGCATCTGGACGGTGCGGCGCCCGCCCAGCACCTCGCCGCTGGCGTCGGTCAGCACGAGGGTGCCGTAGTCGCCCTCGACCGCCAGCAGGCCCAGCGCCAGCAGCTGGCGCACGACCCCGCGCCACTCGGCGGTGCTCAGGTCCGCGCCGATCCCGAACACCGACAGGGCGTCGTGGTCGAACTGGATGACCTTGGCCGTCTTCTTGCCCTGGAGGATGTCGATGATCTGGCCGGCCCCGAACTTCTGGCGCCGTTCCCGCGCCAGCCGCCACACCGTGGACAGCAGCTTCTGCGCGGCGACCGTCCCGTCCCAGGACTCGGCGGGCGTCAGGCAGGTGTCGCAGTTGCCGCAGGGCTCGCCGGTCTGCCCGAAGTACGCGAGCAGCCGGACGCGCCGGCAGTCGACGGTCTCGCACAGCGCCAGCATGGCGTCGAGGTGGGCGGCCAGGGAGCGGCGGTGGTTCTCGTCGCCCTCGGAGCCGTCGATGAGCTTGCGCTGCTGGACGACGTCCTGGAGCCCGTACGCCAGCCAGGCGGTGGCCGGTTCGCCGTCGCGGCCGGCGCGGCCGGTCTCCTGGTAGTAGCCCTCGACCGACTTCGGCAGGTCCAGGTGGGCCACGAAGCGCACGTCCGGCTTGTCGATGCCCATGCCGAAGGCGATCGTGGCCACCACCACGACCCCGTCCTCCCGCAGGAAGCGCGACTGGTTCGCGGCGCGCGTACGGGCGTCCATGCCGGCGTGGTACGCCACGGCGTCGATGCCCTGCTCCACCAGGAAGGCGGCGGTCTTCTCCACCGAGGCCCGCGACAGGCAGTAGACGACGCCGGCGTCCCCGTCGTGCTCGGTCCTGATCAGCTCCAGCAGCTGCGCCAGCGGCTTGTCCTTGGCGACGATGCGGTACTGGATGTTCGGCCGGTCGAAGCTGGCGACGAAGTGCCGGGCGTCCTCCAGGCCCAGCCGCGCCGCGATCTCGGCGTGGGTGGCCTCGGTGGCGGTCGCGGTGAGGGCGATCCGCGGCACCTTCGGCCACCGCTCGTGCAGCATCGACAGGGCCAGGTAGTCGGGCCGGAAGTCATGGCCCCACTGGGCGACGCAGTGCGCCTCGTCGATCGCGAACAGGGACACCCTGCCCCGGTCGAGCAGCCGCTGGGTGCCCTCGGTGCGCAGCCGCTCGGGCGCCAGGTAGAGCAGGTCCAGCTCGTCGGCGAGGAAGGCCTGCTCGACGGCCTGCCGCTGGTACGGGTCCTGCGTGGAGTTGAGGAATCCGGCCCGTACCCCGAGGGCGGTCAGCGCGTCCACCTGGTCCTGCATGAGCGCGATCAGCGGGGAGATCACGATGCCCGTGCCGTCCCTGACGAGGGCCGGGATCTGGTAGCAGAGCGACTTGCCGCCGCCGGTCGGCATCAGCACGAGGGCGTCGCCGCCCCCGGCGACCTGCTCGATGATCTGCTCCTGCTCGCCGCGGAAGGAGCTGTATCCGAACACGCGGTGCAGTACCCGCAGGGAGTCGGAGATCTCGGGGGAAGCGTCCGGAAGGGCCATCCGAGAAGCCTAGCGGCCCCCGCCGACACCCCCGTCCCGCCCGCGGTCGCCGGCGGCCGGGCCCAGCCGCCACAGCGGCCCGGTGCGGCGGTCGCCCAGGGCCGCGAACAGGCCGCGGGCCTCCCCGGGGCTCAGCCCGAGCTCCTCGGTGATCCTGCGGGTGGTGACGTACGCGACTCCGTCCGCCCGCGTCGCGCGCTCCCAGGCGGCGAAGCGGGCCCCGACCCGGGCGGGGTCCCGGTCCGGGCGCGGCGCGGGCGGGGCGGGGGGCAGGGCGGCCGCGCGCCGGCGCTCCCGCTCGATCTCCGAGAAGCCGCACACGGCGCGGGATGCCTCCTCGGCTTCCTCCAGGCCGCGGGTGCCGGCCAGCGCCCGGGCGAGGGGGCTGAGGGCGAGGACCCGGTCCAGGGTGAGCCGGTGGACACCGGCGGCCCGGCCGTCCAGGCATATGGGCCGGGGTGCGTCGCGCGTGCCGCAGACCCCGCGCACCCCGCGGGCGGCGGCGACCAGCAGGGCGCCGGCCTCGGAGGGGTGCCAGTCGAAGACCCCGTTCACGGGCTCGGTGTGCGCGGCGCCGAGGGTGAAGGCCGGCTCGCCGAGCCGTGGCAGCAGGGCGGCCGGGGGGACCTCGTTGTCGAGCCCGGGCCCGGCCACGTACACGCGGACCGGGAGTCCCGTGCCCGCGCAGGCGGCGACGGCGAGGGCGTCGCCGAGCGGGCTGCGCAGGGTGGGCTCGTCGCCCCGCGCCACGATGTCGCCGCCCACGTCGACGAGGTCGATGCGGTCGGCCCGGCACCAGCGGGCGGCCGCCGCGATCTGGCGGGTCAGGCCGATCGTGCCGCCGTAGGGGTCCAGCAGGCCGAGCCGCGGCCGCAGTTCGCCGGACAGGCGCGGGAGCAGGGAGCCGGCCGGGGCGGCGGGCCGCGTCGCGGGAGTGACCAGGGCGAGGTCCGGCGCGACGGACTCGGTGCCGCGGAAGTCGGTGGTGCGCCGGGGCCCGGGGACGGGGTCGACGACCAGCCGCTCCCACGCGTAGGTCAGGACGAGGGCCGGTGTGTCCGCACCGTGCAGGGCGGCGTGGACCATGGCGGCGGTGATCGCGTCACCGCCCCCGCCGGCGGCGACGAGGAGTCTCCGCGCGCCCTCCTGGTCCCTCGTGTCCCTCGTGTCCCTCGTGTTCTTCGTGTGCTTCGCGCTCTCCATGCCGGACACGGATACCCCAGCACAGGGTGCCGCCGCGAGTGCGGCGGATTCCCATACCGGGCCGTTCCGGTACGGAACCCCGGCTTCCACAAAAAGTGCATATGAAGCTCTACACACCGAAAGCCGGTTCATGGGAATTGCACTACAGAAAACGGCCCCGGGGTGAACCTAAGGTGACGCCCTGTCACCAAGAGTGACGTCATTCGCGTGAGTTCCCTTCCGAGAGAAAGCCGATTCCCGTCATGACGACGCCTGTTCTGCTGCCGACGCCGGCCTTCCCGGGCTCCTCCTCCGACCCGGATCCCGAAACCCCGTACGAGCAGTACGTGTACGCCTACCCGCACCAGAAGGCGTACCGCCTGCTCGAGAACGGGCCGCTGCTCAGCGACCTGTGGGCCGGGGAGCGCCTCGACGCGCTCTCCCTCTACGCGCACGTCCCCTTCTGCGAGATGCGCTGCGGCTTCTGCAACCTCTTCACCCGCACCGGAGCCCCCGAGGAGGTCACCGGCGGCTTCCTCGCCACCCTGGAGCGGCAGGCACGCGTGACCCGTGAGGCGCTGGAGGCCAAGGGCGAGCCGATCCGCTTCACCCTCGCCGCGTTCGGCGGCGGCACCCCCACCTACCTCACCGCGGACGAACTCACCCGCCTCTGCGACATCAGCGAGAACATCATGGGGGCCGACCTCAAGGCCGCCTCCTGGTCCGTGGAGACCTCCCCCGCGACCGCGACCGCCGACCGGATCGCCGTACTCGCCGAACGCGGCGCGACCCGGCTGAGCATCGGTGTGCAGAGCTTCGTCGACGAGGAGGCCCGCGCGGCGGTACGGCCCCAGAAGCGGGCCGAGGTCGAGGCCTCCCTCGCCCGCCTCAAGGAGGCGCGGTTCCCGATCCTCAACATCGACCTCATCTACGGCATCGACGGCCAGACCGAGCGCACCTTCAGGATCTCCCTCGACGCCGCCCTCGCCTGGGAGCCGGAGGAGATCTACCTCTACCCGCTGTACGTGCGCCCGCTGACCGGGCTGAGCACGCGCCACGCCACGACCCTCCAGGACTGGAACGACCAGCGGCTGCGGCTCTACCGCTACGGCCGTGACCACCTGCTGTCCGCCGGGTACGAGCAGACCTCCATGCGGGTCTTCCGCCGCTCCGGCACGGCCGCCGCCGACGACACCGACGGCAGCGGCATCAGCGAGTACAACCAGCAGGCCGGCATGGTCGGCCTGGGCGTCGGCGCCCGCTCCTTCACCACCGGCCTGCACTACACCACCGACTACGCGGTCGCGGTGCCGGAGGTGCGGCGGATCATCGACGACTACATCGCCACTCCGACGGAGCGGTTCCGGCGCGCGCAGTGGGCGTTCGCGATGGACGACGGCGAGCGGCGCCGGATGTACGTCCTCCAGCACCTGCTGGAGTCGACGGGCCTGCGCACCGGCGCCTACGAGCAGCGTTTCGCGACGCGCTTCGAGGACGATTTCGGGCCCCAGCTCGACTTCCTGCTGAAGCGGAACTGGCTGCGGGAGAAGGGAGGCACGCTGGGCCTGACCCCGGACGGCATGGCCTGGGCCGACGCGATAGGCCCGATGTTCTTCTCGGACCGCGTCCGGACGAACATGACCGCCTACCACGACCGCTAGACCGGCTCCCGCCGTGAGGGCGGCGACGGCCGTGAGGACGGTGCCGGCCGCGACGGCCGTGCGGGGGCCCGGTGCCGCTCCGGCAGGGATACGAGGACCAGCCCGAGCAGCATCAGCGCCGCGCCGGCCGCCGCCGGCGGCCCGGGCCGCTCACCCAGCACCGCGACCCCCAGCACCGTCGCCACCAGCGGCTCGGTCAGGCTCAGCGTCCCCGTCGTGGCGGCGCTGAGCCGGCCGACGCCCCGGGTGAACAGCAGGTAGCCGAGGGCGGTGGTGCCCAGGCCCAGCCAGCCGATCAGGGCGAGCGAGCGGCCGGTGGCCAGCCCCTCCGGAGCCACCAGCAGGTACGGCGAGACCAGCAGTCCCGCGCAGAGCACGCTCACCGGGGCCGCCGCGCCGAGGTCCGCGCCCGCCGCGGCCAGTCGCTTCGACGCGGCGATGTACACGCCGAAGCTCGCCCCGGCCACCACGCCGAAGGCCACGCCCGGCAGATCGGCGCGCGCCCCGCTGCCGGGCAGCAGCAACAGCGCGATGCCCGGCACGGCGCAGCCCGTCCCCCACAGCCAGCGGCGGGTGAGCCGCTCACCGGAGAGCCGGCGGGCGCACAGCCCGCCGGCCACGGGCACGGTCCCGAAGGTGACGGCCGTCGCCAGGGCCGCCCCGCCGCGTTCCACCGCCTGGAGGAAGCAGACCTGGAAGGCGGCCGTCACCAGCACGCTCAGCCCGAGCCAGCGGCCCGTTCCGGGCCCGCGCAGGGAGCGCAGCCCCGCCGGACGCACCGTGAGCAGACTGAGCACGAATCCGCCCAGCAGCATCCGGCACGCTCCGAGCGACACCGGATGCACGCCCGCGTCCGCCCACAGCTGTGCGGGCCCCACCGTCCCCCACAGCACCGCCGCCGCCAGTACGGACGCCACCGCTCCCACGACTTCCCCCTCCGCCACGTGCAGAACCCGGCGAACGTACCGGGGCGGGATCCTCCGGACCCACTGGGGGAATCCATGGGATTTCCCTCCGGCGCACGGCCCGCTCCGTGTCTTCGCACAAAGGCGCGGTCACGCGGGCCGCCGGTCAGGCGCGGACGGCGACGCCCCCGGCCACGGCGGCGCGGACGGGGGCGGGGGCGGGGGCGGAGCGAGGAGCGGCGGGGCACGGCGTCAGTCGGACATCAGCCCTTCCTCACGACGCCCGACTTGAGCTGCATGGAGCCGAAGCCCTCGATCCTGCAGTCGATGTCGTGACCGTCGACCCCGTCGACGAGCCGGATGTTGCGCACCTTGGTGCCCGCCTTGATCCCGGTCGGGTGGCCCTTGACCTTCAGGCCCTTCACCACGGTCACGGTGTCGCCGTCCGCGAGCACGTTGCCGACCGAGTCCTTGACGACCCGCTCCTCGGGGGCGTCGCCGGTCTCGCCGGCCGCGGCGGGCCATTCGTGGCCGCACTCCGGGCAGACGAGGAGGGCGCCCATCTCGTAGGCGTACGCGCCGGAGCATTCAGGACAGGGGGGAAGGGCGTTCTCGGTCACCCGGTCAGTCTAGGCAACGCGGCGGTGCCCCGCCGACGGCCGTCGGCGGGGCACCGGATCACGCGGGTGGGCGGGATCAGACCTGCGGGACCGGGTAGGTCGGGTACTCCACCCCGGAGACGTGCTGGACGACGCGGATCACCTGGCACGAGTAGCCGAACTCGTTGTCGTACCAGAGGTAGAGGATCGCGTTGTCGCCGTCGACCTTGGTCGCGCCGGCGTCGACGATCGAGGAGTGGCGCGAGCCGACGAAGTCCATGGAGACGGCGTCGGGAGCGGTGGTGAAGTCGATCTGGCGCTTGAGCGGCGAGTGCAGCGAGACGCCGCGGAGGTACTCGAGGACCTCCTCGCGGGTGGTCTCCCGGCCGAGGCGCAGGCTCAGGATGGCGATCGAGACGTCCGGGACGGGGACGCGGATCGAGCTGCCGGTGATCGGGGCCTTGAGGTCGGGCAGCGCCTTGGCGACGGCGGAGGCGGCGCCGGTCTCGGTGATGACCATGTTGAGCGGCGCGGAGCGGCCGCGGCGGTCGGCCTTGTGGTAGTTGTCCAGCAGGTTCTGGTCGTTGGTGAACGAGTGGACGGTCTCGACGTGGCCGCGGAGCACACCGTACTCGTCGTCCATCGCCTTCAGCGGCGGGACGATCGCGTTGGTGGTGCAGGAGGCGCAGGACAGGACCCGCTCGTCCGGCTTGATGGTGTCGTGGTTGACGCCGTGGACGATGTTGGGGACGTCGCCCTTGCCGGGGGCCGTCAGGACGACCTTGTCGATGCCGGGGCGCAGGTGCTTGGAGAGGCCCTCGCGGTCGCGCCACTTGCCCGTGTTGTCGATGAGGATGGCGTCGTTGATGCCGTACTCGGTGTAGTCGACCTCGGACGGGTCGTTCGCGTAGATCACCTTGATGGTGTTGCCGTTGGCGAGGATGGTGCTCGTCGCCTCGTCCACCGTGATGGTGCCCTGGAACTGGCCGTGGATGGAGTCGCGGCGCAGCAGGGAGGCGCGCTTCACCAGGTCCTGGTCGCCGCCACCGCGCACGACGATCGCGCGCAGGCGCAGACCGTTGCCGGAGCCGGCCTTCTCGATGAGCAGGCGGGCGACGAGGCGGCCGATGCGGCCGAAGCCGTAGAGGACGACGTCGCGTCCCTCCCGGCGCTCGATCTTGTTCTCGCCGGTGGCGCCGACGACGGCCTCGGCGGTGAAGTCCTCGACCGACAGACCGCGGTCGTCGGTCTTGTACGTGGCGGCGAGCATGCCGATGTCGATCTGGGACGGGCCCAGGTCGAGGGCGGTGAGGGCCTGGAGGAACGGCATCGTCTCGGTGACCGACAGCTCCTCGCCGTCGATCTGCCGGGCGAAGCGGTGGGCCTTGAGAATGCTCACGACCGACTTGTTCACCAGGGAGCGGCTGTGGAGCAGGATCGTGACGTCCCGTTCCCGGTGCAGCTTCCCGATGAGGGGGATCATCGACTCCGCGATCTCCTCGCGGGTCTTCCAGTTGGCGAACGAGTCCTCGTTGACAGTCACAGACTTTATCTTTCGAGCTAGGCGGCGCTCATATGCTAACCCCCCGCCGGATCGTTCCTTCAAGGGGGACCGTCCGACCGCCCCGGCGGCCCGGACCGAACCCTCCGCCGTGGAGAAAACGCGGGTGGGCGGGGCACCTCCGTGGACAGGTACGGGCCCGGTGGCGGGTTGGTACGTTGCGTCGGCCGCCGGTCCACCGGTCCTCCGGTCCTCCGGTCCGCCGATCCCAGGAGCTGCCGCACATGTCCGACATCAAGGTCCGCGCCGTCCGGCCCGGGGACTTCGCCCAGTGGCGCGCCCTGTACCGGGGCTACGCCGAGTTCTACCGGGTGGAGCAGACGGAGGAGGCCGCCGGCACGGTGTGGGCGTGGGTCAACGACCCCGGGCACGAGGTGAACGCCCTGGTCGCCGAGGACGCCGGGGGCCGGCTGCTGGGGCTGGCGCACTACCGGCCGTTCGCCCGGCCGCTGTCCGCTACCGTCGGCTGCTTCCTGGACGACCTGTTCGTGGCCCCGGAGCACCGCGGGTCCGGAGCCGCGGACCTGCTGCTCGGGGCCCTGCGCGAGCTCGCCGCCGAACGCGGCTGGAGCGTGGTGCGCTGGATCACCGCCGACGACAACCACCGGGCGCGGTCCATGTACGACCGGGTGGCGGCGCGGACCATGTGGGTCACCTACGACATGGCACCCGGCCGTTGATCTTCCCTGCGGAACCCGTGCGGTGCTCCGTCCGGGGGCGCCGCGGAGGGGGAGGAGGGACGATGGGGAGGCGGTACCCGCGCCCGTCGCGTCCCGGTCCCGGACAGCGGGGCCGGCTCCCGGACGGCTCCCGGACGGCTTCCCGTACGGCCGGGCTCCCCGGTTCGGGCGGACGCCGGCGGCCCTACCGGTAAGGAAGACCCATGACCCCGCGTACCCGCCTCCTCGCCATCGGCCCCCTCGTGGCCGCTTCGTTCCTCACCGCCCCCGCCGCTCTCGCGGCGGTCCCCCGGGAGCCGGCGGCCGCCCCGACGGCGACGTGCTCGGTCTCCGGCGTCCTCGACAACGGGAAGGTGCACCTGTCCGGCGGTGGCTTCACCCCTGGTCCGGCCTACGTCCACGGCTCGGCCGGGTTCGGCGGGACGATCGAGATCGCCCAGAACGGCGGCTTCCAGATCCTGAACGTGACGCCCGCCGAGTACAGCGTCCGCCAGGGCGGCGAACTGACCGAGTGCAGCGGATTCGGGGACTGACCGCTCCCGGCGCACGCCGGGGCCGCGGCACGGCTGTCAGCGGCACAGCTCCGCGACGCGTTGCAGTTCGTCCCCCCACACGGCCGCGTCGCGCGGCCCGACGTGCGGGGCGGTGACCGAGCGTACGCGGAAGCGGTTGCGCGGGGTGGTCTCGTCGGCCTCACGGATCATCAGGTCCTGGAGGGCGAGGGGGATCGAGCGGTCCTCGGTGAACCGGAGGAACGTGCGCGGCACCCGGCCCCAGCGGTCCGCCAGCCCGCGGGAGTCGGCGGCTCCGATCGCCGCGGACTCGTCGGGCTCCAGGGTGTTGAGGAGCGCCCACACCTCGGCGTCCGACCGGTCGGCGGCCAGCGCCTCCTTCATCACGGCGAAGGCGGCCGGGTCGTTCGAGCGCCAGTTGACGCGGTTGACGCCCAGCTCCGGCGGGGTTTTGACGGCCGGGATCCGGAACAGGGAGCTGGAGGAGCCCTCGGGGGCCGTCATCAGGTCGAGCACCGAGGTGTGCCGCGTCGGGCAGAAGGCGGAGGCGTACACCAGGTGGTCGATCAGTTCGGGCACCCGGTTGGCGACCGCGTTCAGCGTCGCCCCGCCCAGGCTCTGCCCGACCAGGATCACGGGACCGTTGCGGCGGGCGGCGCGCACGACGCCCTCGACGTGCTCCGCGAAGTCCGCCAGCGTGACCTTGCCGATCGGCGAGGGCTCGGTGCTCAGCCGCTCCAGGTCCTGCGGAGTCTGGTAGGAGAGGGGAAAGTGGGCGCCGAGGCCGTGGCCGGGGAGGTCGACGGCGATCGTCCGGTGTCCGCGCAGGCCCAGTTCGGCCAGGACCGGGGCCCAGCCGTAGGAGTTGCTGCCGGAGCCGTGCACGAGGACGAAGGTGGGCGCGCCGCGCCGGCGGCCGTCGGCGTGCGCGGCGGAGGCTCCGGCGCCCACGGCGGCGACCGTGCCCGCGGCCGCCGCGGCGGCCCTCAGGACTCCGCGCCGCGGCCAGGCGCCGTCCTGGACGATGTCGTTCTGTTCGCTCATACGGGCGACTCTAGGAGCGGCTCGCGCCGGGACCGGCGGGATCCGGCCACTGTCCGCCGGCCGGTCGCCCAGGCCGCCCGGCCGCCCCGGGCCCGCGCGTCCGGCCCCGAGGCGCGCCGGCGGGCCGGGACCGGCCGGGAGGAGCGGACGTAACGGCCCCGGATCCTCCGGCCGTCGCCGGGTCACGCCCGATCCGGCCGCGGCCGTGTCCGGCGGGCTCCGCGCGAGCCGACGCCCCATCAGGTCATCCGTCCCGGACCCTTGACTCCTTCGGGGGCAGTCGGGATTCTCGTCCCACCCTTGCGCGGGGCATGACAATCCATGCCCGGATCCGCCCGCGCCGCGTCCCTCGACCAGACATGAGTGATGACCTTGACCCCGAACCCGCCCCCACGGCCGTACCGCGGCGCCGCGCGCCGAGGGCGCCGCCGCACCGCGCTCCTGACACCGCTCGTGGCCGTGCTCGCCATGCTGCTCGGCCCCGCGCCCCCCTCCTCCGCCGACGGCGGTTCCACGGCCGACGCCGGCTGGTGGGACCCGGCCGCGCGGCCCCGGCCCGACTCGGAGATCAACGTCACCGGCGAGCCCTTCAAGGGCACCGACGCCCAGGGCCGGGTGCGCGGGTTCGTCGACGCGCACGACCACCTGATGTCCAACGAGGGCTTCGGCGGCCGGCTGATCTGCGGCAAGCCCTTCTCCGAGGCGGGCGTCGCGGACGCCCTCAAGGACTGTCCCGAGCACTACCCCGACGGGTCCCTCGCCGTCTTCGACTTCATCACCAAGGGCGGGGACGGCAGGCACGACCCCGACGGCTGGCCCACCTTCAAGGACTGGCCCGCCCACGACTCCCTGACGCACCAGCAGAACTACTACGCCTGGGTCGAGCGGGCCTGGCGCGGCGGCCAGCGGGTCCTGGTCAACGACCTCGTCACCAACGGGGTGATCTGCTCGGTCTACTTCTTCAAGGACCGCGGCTGCGACGAGATGACCGCGATCCGCCTGGAGGCGCGGAAGACGTACGACATGCAGGCCTACGTCGACAAGATGTACGGCGGCCCGGGCAAGGGCTGGTTCCGCATCGTCACCGACTCCGGCCAGGCCCGCGAGGTGATCAAGCAGGGGAAGCTGGCCGTCGTCCTGGGGGTCGAGACCTCGGAGCCCTTCGGCTGCAAGCAGATCCTGGACGTCGCCCAGTGCGGCAGGGACGACATCGACCGCGGCCTGGACGAGCTGCACGCGCTCGGCGTGCGCAGCATGTTCCTGTGCCACAAGTTCGACAACGCCCTGTGCGGGGTCCGCTTCGACGAGGGCGCCCTCGGCACCGCGATCAACGTCGGCCAGTTCCTGTCGACCGGCACCTTCTGGCAGACGGAGCAGTGCACCGGCCCGCAGAAGGACAACCCGATCGGCCTCGCGGCGGCTCCCGGGGCGCAGAAGGAGCTCCCGGCGGGCGTCTCGGTCCCCTCCTACTCCGCCGACGCGCGCTGCAACAAGCGCGGGCTGACCGAACTCGGCGAGTACGCCGTCCGCGGGATGATGAAGCGCGGGATGATGCTGGAGATCGACCACATGGGCGTCAAGGCGGCGGGCCGCGCCTTCGACATCCTGGAGTCCGAGTCCTACCCGGGCGTCATCTCCTCCCACAGCTGGATGGACCTCGGCTGGACCGAGCGGCTCTACAAGCTGGGCGGCTTCGCCGCCCAGTACATGAGCGGCTCCGAGGCCTTCAGCGCGGAGGCCGAGCGGACGGACGCCCTGCGCGACAAGTACGGCGTCGGCTACGGCTACGGCACCGACATGAACGGCGTCGGCGGCTGGCCCGGCCCCCGGGGCGCGGACACCCCGAACCCGGTGAAGTACCCCTTCCGCAGCACCGACGGCGGCTCCGTCATCGACCGGCAGACCACCGGACAGCGCACCTGGGACCTCAACACCGACGGCGCCTCGCACTACGGGCTGGTCCCCGACTGGATCGAGGACATCCGCCTCGTCGGCGGCCAGGACGTGGTGGACGACCTCTTCAGGGGCGCCGAGTCCTACCTCACCACCTGGGGAGGCTCCGAGCGGCACAGGTCCGAGGTGAACCTCGCCGCGGGCGCGCCGGCGTCGGCCTCGTCCTCGGAGTGGTGGAACCCCTTCGTCGCCGACTCCCCCGGCCGGGCCGTGGACGGCGACCCGGGTTCCCGCTGGGCCAGCGAGTGGAACGACGCCCAGTGGCTGCGCGTCGACCTCGGCTCCGCGCACCGGATCGGACGCGTCACCCTCGACTGGGAGCAGGCGTACGGGAAGGCGTACCGGATCGAGGTCTCCACGGACGGCACGAACTGGCAGACGGCCTGGTCCACCGCCGAGGGCGACGGCGGCCTGGACACGGCCCGGTTCGCCGGGGTGACCGCCCGGTACCTGCGCGTCCAGGGGGTCCGGCGGGCCACCCAGTGGGGGTACTCCCTCCACGAGGTCGGCGTCTACAGCAGCTGACACCACCGGCGGGGCCGGCCGGACGCCCCGGCCGGCCCCGCCGCCGTAGCGGGCGGCCCCGCCCAGAGGAGTCCCATGCCCCGGATGCCGTCGGCCGACCGGCGCGCCCAGCTCACCGAGGCGGCGATCCGCGCGATGACCCGCGACGGCGTCGCCCGGACGACGACCCGCTCGATCGCCGCCGAGGCCGGTGTGTCCCTGAGCGTCTTCCACTACTGCTTCGACTCCAAGCAGGAGCTGCTGGAGTCCGTCCTCGAGGCGATCACCGCGCACTACATCGCGGTGGTGAAGGAGGCGATCCGGCCGAAACCCACCCTCCGCGAGACCGTCCGGGCCGGCTTCCAGGCGTACTGGGACCACGTGGGCGCCCAGCCCGGCGAGCACATGCTCACCTACGAGCTCACCCAGTACGCCCTGCGCCGGCCCGGTTTCGAGCACCTGGCCCGCGGCCAGTACGAGCTGTACCGGCAGACCTACGAGGAGCTGATCGGGCAGCTGTGCCGGGACATGTCGCTCGTCCCGAAGGTTCCGGCCCCCGTACTGGCCCGGTACCTGGCGGCCATGACCGACGGCCTGACCCTGAGCGTGCTGGTCCTCGGCGACGAGAAGCCCGCCGGGGCGCTCCTGGACATGATCACCGAGCACGTCGTGGGGCTGATGGAGGGCTGAGCGGTCAGTCGGGCTCCGCCGCCCGCCAGACGGTGGTGATGTTGCAGAACTCGCGGATGCCGTGGCCGGACAGCTCCCGCCCGTACCCCGACCGCTTGACCCCGCCGAAGGGCAGGGCGGGGTGGGAGGCGGTCATCCCGTTGACGAAGACGCCTCCGGCCTCGAGGTCGCGCACGAAGCGCTCCAGGTCGGAGTCGTCGCGGGTCCAGACGTTGGAGCTGAGTCCGAAGGGCGTGTGGTTGGCCCGCTCCACGGCCTCGTCCAGGCCGTCGACCCGGTAGAGGGTGGCGACGGGCCCGAAGGTCTCCTCCAGGTCGATGCGCATGGCCGGGGTGACGTCGGCCAGGACGGTCGGCTCGTAGAACCAGCCGTCCGGGTGGCCGGGCGGCCGCCGCCCGCCGCACAGGACGGTGGCCCCCTGCCGTACGGCGTCGTCGACCAGCTCCTCGACGTCGGCGCGGCCGCCCTCGGTGGCCAGCGGGCCGACGTCGGTGGACTCGCGCATCGGGTCGCCCACGGTCAGCGCCTCCATGCCCTCCGTGAAGAGGCGGGCGAACTCCTCGTAGACGTCGGTGTGGACGATGAACCGCTTGGCGGCGATGCAGGACTGGCCGTTGTTCTGCACCCGCGCGGTCACGGCGGTCCGCGCGGCCCGCGCGATGTCCGCCGAGGGCATCACGATGTACGGGTCGCTGCCGCCGAGCTCCAGGACGGTCTTCTTGACCTCGTCCCCCGCGACGGAGGCCACGGCGCGTCCGGCCGGCTCGCTCCCGGTCAGGGTGGCCGCCGCCACCCTCGGGTCGCGCAGGATGCCCTCGACGGGGCCCGAGCCGATCAGCAGGGTCTGGAAGCAGCCCTGCGGGAAGCCCGCCCGTTCGAAGAGGTCACCGAGGTACAGGGCCGTCTGGGGGACGTTCGACGCGTGCTTGAGCAGGCCCACGTTGCCGGCCATGAGGGCGGGCGCGGCGAAGCGCACGACCTGCCAGAGGGGGAAGTTCCACGGCATGACCGCCAGGACCACGCCCAGGGGCCGGTAGCGGACGGTCACGGCGGAGGCACCCGCGTCGCGCACGTCGGCGTCGGCGGGCCGCTCGTCCGCGAGGAGGGACTCGGCGTGGGCCGCGTACCAGCGCATCGCCTTGACGCACTTGGCGGCCTCCGCGCGGGCCGCCACGAGGGGTTTGCCCATCTCGACGGTCATGGTGCGGGCGACGTCCTCCGCCTCCGCCTCCAGCAGGTCCGCCGCGCGGTCCAGCAGCGCCGACCGCTCGGCGAAGGGGGTGTGCCGGTACGTGGCGGCCGTGCGCGCGGCCAGGGCGAGGCAGTGCTCGACAGCGGCGGCGTCGAGGGCGTCGAAGGAGAGCAGCGTCTTGCCCGTCGTGGGGTTGACGGTGGCGATGGGCATGGTCGGGCCTTCCTGCGAGGGAACCGCCCCACCGACCCTGCCCGCCCCGGCCCGCCCCCGCAACGCGAGGCGCGGTCCGCCCGCCGCCTAGCGGCGGCCGCGCGGCTTGCCGCCCCGCTTGGCGGCCGGTTTGCCGCCCGACCGGGCCGCGGGCTTGCCCGCGGTCCGGGCGCCGCCGCTCTTGGCGCCACCGGTCTTCGCGCCGCCCGCCTTGGTGCCCGCCCTGCCGCCCGCGGCGCCGGCGGTCTTGCGCTGCTTGGGCTGCGGCGGGGTGGGCTGGCGGCCCCGGGTGCTGTTCACGGTCCGCCCGCGGACGATCCCGATGAACTCCTCCACCAGGTCGGTGGTCCTCTCCTCCGGCCAGGACAGCGCGATCCGCGAAGCGGGGGCGTCGGAGACCGTCCGGTAGGTCAGGTCCTTGCGGTGGTGCAGGCGGGCGAGGGACTGCGGGACGACGAGGACGCCGATGCCCGCCGCGACCAGCTCGATGGCGTCCGCCGTGGTGGCGGGCCGCTCGAAGGCGGGGCGTCCGGGCAGGGTCTGCCAGTCGAGGACGTCGTCGAGGGGGTGCAGCACGATCTCGTCGGCCAGGTCCTCGGTGGTGACCTCCTCGACGGCGGCCACGACGTGGTCCTTGGGGACCACCACGACGGTCGTCTCGGTGTAGAGCGGGATCGCGCTGAGGTCCGCCCCGTCCACGGGCATCCGTACGAAGCCGGCGTCGGCGTCGGCCGTGCGCAGCGCGGCGAAGGCCTCGGCGGCGGGCACGCCGACGAGGGTCAGCGGGACGTCGGGCAGCCGCTCGTTCCAGATCCGCACCCACTTCGTGGGCGTCACTCCCGGGACGTAGGCGAGCCGGAAGGAAGGGGGTACATCCGAGCCTGTCACCCCGCCAGGTTACCGGTCGTGGTCGGAGGTAGCGCACATGCTCGATACCCTTGACTCCATGACGTCGCACCAGAGCACCCAGACGATGAAGCCCGCGACCGCGGCGAAGAAGCTGGGTGTGTACCTCGAGGCCACCCCCGCAGAGTTCCAGGAGGGTGTCATCTCGCGCACCGAGCTGAACGCACTCCAGGCCGAGCCGCCGGCCTGGCTGGTGGAGCTGCGGCGCAACGGCCCGCACCCGCGCCCGGTGGTCGCCTCGAAGCTGGGCGTCTCCATCGCCGGTCTCGCGCGCGGCGGGGTCACCGAGGCGCTCACCACCGAGCAGATCGAGGCCATCAAGCAGGAGAACCCGGAGTGGCTGCAGAAGGAGCGCGCCACCCAGGCCGAGGTCCGGAAGGAAGCGGTGCGGATCAAGGAGAAGCAGGCGGAGGAGGCCGCTCGGCGCGCCGAGAAGCAGGGCTGATCCTCCTCCCCGCACACTGACGACGGCCGGGCCGGGTCCTTTCGGGGACCCGGCCCGGCCGCGTCTGCGCCCGGGGTCGCGCGGGGCCGTGCCGCCGCACGCCCTTGCGCATGCGTGTCCGCCATCGCTTCCGGACGGCCGTCCCGTCCCGGCCCCTCGTGCCGCCGCGGCGGCCGGCCGGGGCCGCGTCCGCACGACCGCCTGAAACCCGTTCGCCCGTACGGCGTTAGAAGGACGTACGGACCGGCGCGTGCGCTCCCGCCCGCGCCGGTCCGCGCGACCGCCGACCACGAGCGACACGAGTACGAGGAGCGAGATGACGGACCCCAGGCCGGCCGGTTCCGGCCGAAGGAGACTGGCCGCCCGCTGCCGCCGCATCACCGAGGCACCGTCGTTCGGGATGGGTGTCTTCGCCGTGATCCTGCTCAACGCGGCGCTGATGGGCGCGGAGACGTACAGCGGGCTGGCCGCCGCGAACCGTCACGTGCTCCAGATCGCGGAGGACTCCTGCCTCACCCTCTTCACGCTGGAGATGCTGCTGCGGGTGGGCGCCCACGCCGACCGGCCGAAAGCATTCTTCCGGGACCCCTGGAACCTCTTCGACCTGCTGATCCTGACCTCCGCCTTCCTGCCGTTCCTGCGCGACAACACCACCGTGCTGCGGCTGCTGCGCCTCGCCCGCGTGCTGCGCACCGCCCGCTTCCTGCCCCACCTGCGGATCCTGCTGCTCGCGGTCGGGCGCAGCCTGCCCGGCACGGCCAGCTTCCTGTTCATCGGCGCGCTGGTGGTGTACGTGTACGCCATGGTCGGCTGGGTCTGCTTCGCCTCCTCCGACCCGCAGCACTACGGCTCGGTCGGGCGGGCCGCGCTCACCCTGTTCCTGCTGACCACCCTGGACGGGCTGACGGACGCGGTCCGGGCCGGGCTGGAGATCTCCCGGTTCAGCATCCTCTACTACGCCTCGTACGCGCTCCTCGCCTCCTTCGTCCTGGTCAACGTCCTGATCGGGGTCGTGCTGAACTCGCTGGACGAGGCCCGGGAGATGGAGGACGCCGACGCGCGGGCCCGGGAGCGCGCGGCGAACGCCATGGACCCCGTCGACGAGGTCCGGGACCGGATCGCGGCCGCCCGCCTCGCACTGGACGACCTGGAGGCGAGCCTCGAGCCGGCCAGGTCCGTGGCGCCCTGCGCGCAGGAGCGGGAGCACCCGGCGGACCGGCGGCTGGAGAACGCCGTGTAGTGGACGGCGCCGCGGTCCGCTCGGGGGTCAGCCGCCGTCGCGGACCGCGACGATGCCGTTGAACACGCCGACGTACGCGGTGCCGTCGGGCCCGAGGGTGATCGGCGCCCAGTTGTTGTCGTACAGGGGGCCGGTGCCCGTCAGCTGCCGCCAGCGGCGTTCGCCGGTGCGGAAGTCGACGGCGGTGAGGTACCAGGCGTCGATGCCCCAGGAGTTGGGCTCCTTCTCGTAGAAGTACAGCAGCCCGTTCCCGGTGGAGAGCTTCGGGACCACGGAGGGGGCGCGGATCGCGCTCTCCCACACCGTGTCGCAGCCGCTGCCGTCCGCGCGGACGTCGATCCGGCTGACACCGCCGACGACCGAACCGCCCAGGAGCAGCGAGGCCGGGTTCTCGTAGCCGTGGTTGTTCTCGACGACGATGCTGTTGCCCCAGGTGATCAGCGAGTTGTCGGTGGCCGAGGCGCCGGACGCGAAGACGGGCACCTTGCACACCAGCCGCCGGGCGTCGGGGACGTCCGCTCCGCGGCGGTAGACCAGCACGTTCATCCGGTCGTCGGCGTTGTCGGTGATGGCGACGTAGCCGTCGCCGAAGAGGTCCGGGGTGGTGCCCGACCCCTGGTTCACGGAGCCCGGCTTGGTCCCGGTGCCCCGGTCGTACGTCTGGCGCCATTGCACCTGGGGGGTGCCGTCCGGGCGGGCACGGAAGCTGTACAGGGCGTGGTCGGTGACCACGGAGACGCCGTCCTCGGCGACCGAGAAGGAGTTCTGGATCTCCTCGCCGTCCAGCCGGACGGAACGGATCCGCGAGGTGGCCGGGTCGACGGTGCCCACGCGGCCCTGCCGGGTCACCCACCAGATGAGGCCGTTCCAGTCGGGCATGACCGACGTGACGGGGTCGCAGGTGCCGCCGGGCCGCGGGTCGGTCCAGCGGGCGCAGTCGTGCGGCACCAGGCCGGTGAGGTCCCAGTCGTCCTCGACGGTGAACTTCCAGGTCCCGTCGGGGCTGCGGGAGTGGGCGAGACGCAGGATGTGCTGGCGGGAGTCGGCGAGCACCGCGCGGTCCTGGTCGTCCAGGTAGAAGTAGGCGCCGCCCGAGGTGTCCTTGAAGATCTTCGTGAGGTCGAGGGAGGTGAGCGCCTCGACGGTGGAGGAGCGCTGCGGGAGCTTGTACTCCGCGAGCGTGGCGAGCGTACGGGGCTCCAGGAGCCTGACCTGGAAGCCGGAGAAGGCGCCGCAGACGGTGACGAGGCGGCCGCCCGCGTCGAAGGTGACGGTGGCGCATTCGCCGCCGAGGGCGGCGATCCTCTCGCTGGTGACCCGCGGGTTCCTCCCCAGCGGGCCGGACCACGGCGAGGTGGCGCTGCCGGCCGCGTCCGCGTGCATGCCGCTGCGGCCGTTGGGCGCGAGGAAGGGGTGCTGGGGCGGCGCCGTACCCGGCAGCGGGGCGGGGGTGGCGGGGGCCCCTTCGTACTGGCTGACCAGGCGGTGGCCGGGCGTCTTGGGGATCTCGTGGGCCCGGGCGGCGGGGGCGGTCCCGCCGAAGGCCGCCAGGACGGCGAGGGCCGGGACCACGGCGCAGTGCAGCGCTCTTCGCAACATCGGGTCGTCCTCCTCGCTCCACGGTGCTGTCCGTAGCGCGGCGGCAGCGCGGCGGCAGCGCGCCGCCGCCGAGACGCTAGACCGCGTGGTCCGAGGAGTCCATGGACGGGCCGGATGATTCACGAAGGCGCAACAGACGGCCGACCGCCGGTGATGTCGCTCCAGTCCGCGGTGCGGTCGCACCAGCGGCCCAGCAGCACCGGGTCGTGTCCGACGGCCAGCAGACCGGCTCCGGTCCGCCTCCGGTACGCCTCGACCACCCCGACCAGGGCCGCCGTGGTGGAAGCGTCGAGCATGGCGGTCATCTCGTCGCAGACCAGCCAGCGGGGACGCAGGACCAGGGCCCGGGCCAGGCAGGCGCGCTGCAGCTGGCCGTCGCTGACCTCGTGGGGGCGCCGGGCGAGGAGGTCGGCGCCGAGGCCGACCAGGTCGGCCAGCTCCCCGACGGCGGATGCCGCTTCCTTGCGCCGGCCCGTGGCCCGGAGGGGTTCCGCGACGAGGTCGTACAGGCTGAGGCGGGGGTCCGCGGAGAGGCGGGGCTGCTGGAAGACCACGCCGACTTCGATGCGCAGGGAGCGCGGGGCGCGGTGCCGGAAGCCCGTCACCGCGCGGCCGTCGAGGGCCACCGTCCCGCGGTCGGGCCGGTGCAGCAGGGCGGCGACCCGGGCCAGGGTGGACTTGCCGCAGCCGCTGGGGCCGAGCAGCCCGACGGCCTCGCCCGGGCGTATCGCGAGGTGCGCGTCCCGCACGACCGGGCGGCGGCGGTCGTAGCCGGCGGTGATGCCCTCGAGCTCAAGCATGGTGGCAGGCCACCCCTTCGGTCAGCGGGGGCCGCCCGGACCGGCAGGCGCCGTCGGCCAGGGCGCAGCGGGCGGCGAAGGCGCAGCCGGGGGGCAGGTCGCCCAGCTCGGGCGGGGCGCCGGGGATGGGGGTGAAGGCGCGCTCGGGCAGGGCGTCGAGCAGGCCGCGGGCGTAGGGGTGGCGGGGTCCCGGCCGGCCGAAGAAGGCTTCGGCGGGGCCGAGTTCCACGATCCGGCCCGCGTACATGACGGCGACGGTGTCGGCGATGCGGCGGGCCGCCGCCAGGTCGTGGGTGATCATCAGCAGGGCGCGGCCGGCGTCCCGGGTGTGGGCGCGCAGTTCGTCGGCGGTGCGGTCGACCAGTCCCCGGTCGAGGCCGGTGGTGGGCTCGTCGGCGAGGAGCAGGGGCGCGTCCCCGATGAGGGCGAGGGCGGTTGCGGCGCGCTGGGCGAGGCCGCCGGAGAGCTGGTGCGGGTAGCGGTCGAGGTGGCTCGCGGGGAAGGCGGCGCGTGCGGCCGCGGCTTCGGCGGCCGCAGCCGGGTCGCCGGGGCCGGTGAGCTCGCGGACGGTCTCCTCCAGGTGGGAGCGGACGGTGCGGACGGGGGTGAGGTGCGCGGCCGGGCTCTGCGGGACGAGGCCGACGCGGCGCCCGCGTACCGTGCGGGCCAGGGTCCGCTCGTCGGCGGCGAGCAGGTCGAGGCCGTCGGCGAGGCGGGCGGAGCCTGCGGTCTCGGCGTTGGCGGGGAGCAGGCCGAGCAGGGCCGAGGCGAGGACGGATTTGCCGCAGCCGCTCTCGCCGACGAGGGCGAGGCACTCGCCGGGCCCGAGGCGGAACGCGGCGTCGGAGACGGCCTCGACGTACCGTCCGCCACGCATCCGGAAGCGGACGGACAGCCCCTCGACGCGCAGCACCTCCCCGGCGGGCGGGGCGGCGGCGGAAGCGGCGGCGGACGGGTGCGCGGGGTGCGGGCTCACAGGGTCAGCTCCGAGCGGCGGCGGGGGTCGAGGCGCTCGCGCCAGGCACCGGCGAGGCCGGCGATGGCCAGCGTCGGGGCGATCAGGAGCAGGCCGGGGAAGAGGGTGGGCCACCAGTCCCCGGCGAGCAGCGAGCCGCGGCCGGTCTGGACGAGGGTGCCGAGGCTGGCCTGGTGCGCGGGCAGGCCCAGGCCGAGGAAGGAGAGGGCGGACTCGTGCCACATGGCGTGCGGGATCATCAGCACCGCCGCCAGCCCGGCCTGCGGCAGCACCCCGGGCAGCAGGTGCCGGACGAGGACCCGCCGGCGGGAGGCGCCGCCGGAGACGGCCGCGTCCACGTACGGCCGGCCGCGCAGGGAGAGCACCTCGGCGCGCACGATGCGGGCGGTGGACAGCCAGTGGGTCAGCGCCACCGAGACGACGACGGGCCAGACGCCGGGGCGGAACAGGGCCACGACGAAGATCCCGAGCAGCAGGTGCGGGACGGCGGACAGGGTGTCGACGGCCCGCATCACGAGCCGGTCGGTCCGGCCGCCGAACGCACCGGCGGCCGCGCCCACGGCGGTGCCCAGGACGGTGGCGGCGAGCGCCGCTACCACGCCGACGAGCAGGGAGACGCGCAGCCCGTAGACGCAGCGCAGCAGCAGGTCGCGGCCCACGTCGTCGGTGCCGAAGGGGTGTTCCCAGGCGGGTGGCAGCAGCTTCGCGGAGAGGTCGACGGCCTGCTGGTCCAGCTGGACGAGCGGGGGCACCAGCAGGACGGCGAGGGCGAGGAGGGCGGTGACGGCGGCCGAGGCGCGCACGTGCAGGGCGCGGGTGGAGCGCCGGTCCCGGCCGCGGCGGCGCCAGGCGGTGCCGGCCGTGGCGGTGCCGGCCGTGGTGTCAGCCATCGAAGCCCACCCTCGGGTCCGCGAGCCCGTACAGCAGGTCGGAGAGCAGGTTGCCGGCCAGCACGGCGGCGGTGGCCAGTACGGTCAGCGCGGCCAGCAGCGGGAAGTCCACCGAGGTGGCGGCGGTGACGGTGGCGGCGGCGAGGCCGGGCCAGCTGAAGACGGTCTCGACCAGCAGGGCGCCGGTGATCAGCTCCGGCACCCGGGAGCCGATGAGGGTGAGCATCGGCAGCATCCCGGAGCGCAGCGCGTGCCCGATCAGGACCCGCCGCTCGGACAGGCCCCGCGCGCGTGCCCCTCGTACGGGGTCCTCGCCGAGCGCGCCGGCGACTCCCTGGCGGGCGTACAGGAAGAACCAGGGCAGTTGCGAGGTGCCGAGGACCAGGGCGGGCAGCACCAGGTGGGAGGCGACCGCGGCGGGGGTGACGGTGTCGTCGGCGGCGTCGGTGAGTCCGCCGGAGGGCAGGACGCCCAGCCGTACCGAGAAGAACCAGACGGCGAGCAGGCCGAGCCAGAAGGCCGGGGCCGCCTCCAGGGTGTAGGCGAGGCCGGTCGCCGTCCGGTCCAGTGCCCCGCCCGGGCGGCGGGCGGCGAGCACCCCGAGGGCCGTGCCGAGCAGCACGGCGACGGCGAAGGCGCAGCCGGCGAGCAGCGCGGACCAGCCGACGCGTCCGGCGATGACGTCGGCGACGGGCTGGCGCAGCACGGCGGAGTCGCCGAGGTCGCCAGTGAGCGCGGAGGTGAGCCAGTCCCACCACCGGGCGGGGAAGGGCCGGTCCACGCCGAGGTTGGCGCGCAGCTGGTCGAGTTCGGCCTGGGAGGCGGTGAGCCCGGCGGTGCCGGCGTACGCCTTGACGGGGTCGAAGGGGGACAGCGCGGCGACGGCGAAGACGCCGAAGGTGACGACGAGCAGGACGGGGGCGGCGGCGAGGGTCCGCCGTCCCGCCATGCGCGCCATCGGTCCCCAGGGCGGGCCCGGACGGCGGGGGGTCACTTCTGCTTCGGCTTCCAGTTCTCGATGTTCCACCAGGGACCGGTGCCGAGGCCGTGGTCGTGCGGTTCGACCTGGGTGGAGGGGCCGTCCCACTTGTCGTTCACCACGTAGAGGTGGTCGATGTGGGTGAGGAAGACGTAGCCCGGGTTCTGGACGAGTTCGCGCTGCACGGTGTCGTACGCGGCCTTGCGGGCGGCCGGGTCGCCGCTGGTGCGGCCGTCGGCGACGGCACGGTCGACGGCGGGGTTGGCGTACTGGGCCATGTTGTTGAAGCCGTCGCCGGCGAGGGAGGAGGTCAGCAGCTGGTACTGGTCGAAGTCGGGGTCGGCGGGGGAGCCGCCGCCGGCGAGCACGGCGTCGGTCTTCATCCGGGGTTCGATGACCTCCCAGGTCCCGGCCTCGGTCCTGACGTCGATGCCGGCCTTCTTGGCGTCGGAGGCGAAGGCCAGCGCGTGGTCCTGGCGGATCTTGTCGCCGGAGGTGTACCAGAGGGGGAAGGAGGCGCGGATCCCGTCCTTGACGCGGATGCCGTCCGCGCCGGCCTTCCATCCGGCTTCGTCGAGGATCTGCCTGGCCCGTTCGAGGTCGTACGGGCGCTCGGTGCCGGCGGTGAACCAGCGGCTGTCGGTGGGGACGGGACCGTAAGCGGCCTTGCCCGCGTCGTCCAGGAGCTTGTCGACCATGGCCTGGCGGTCCACGGCGATGTCGAGCGCGCGGCGGACCGCCACGTCCCCGGTGACGGGGTGGTGCGTCGGCAGGGTCACGTTGCGGTAGTCGAAGGTCTTGGCGGCGAAGGTCCTGCGCGCCTCGTCCTTGGCGAATCCGCGGGCGAGGTTCGGGGGCAGGACGGCCGCGTCGAGTTCCCCGGCGCGCAGCCGGGTGGCGCGGACGTCGTCGTCCTTGACGACGGCCATGGTGAACTTCTTCACGGCGGGCTCGCCGCCCCAGTAGTCGGGGTTGGCCCTGAAGCTGAGCTTCTCGCCCTTGGACCAGCCGGTCAGCAGGTACGGGCCGGTGCCGACGGGCCGGGTGGCGAACTCTCCGCTGTTGACGTCCTGCCGGCCCGCGATGTGCTCGGGGGCGATGGGCAGTACGGTCCGCTCGGCGAACGGGGCGTAGGGGTACTTGAGGGTGAAGACGACCCGGTCTGGGCCCTGGGCGGTGACGCTCTCGATGGCGTCCAGCTCGGTCCTGGAGGGGTTGTTGGTCCTCGGGTCGAGGATGGTCCGGTAGGTGAACTCCACGTCCTTGGCGGAGAAGGGCGCTCCGTCGCTGAACCGCACGCCCCGGCGCAGCTCGTACGTGTACGTGCGGCCGTCCGCGGAGACCTCCGGCAGGGCCTCGGCCAGCGCGGGCTTCAGCTTCATGTCCGCGTCGTGGGTCAGCAGGCCGTCGAAGATCTTGGAATTGCCGTCCTTGCCGTAGCCCAGCAGCGGGCTGAGGCTGTCGGGCTCGGTCGCGATGCCGACCACCGCGGAGTCGGCGGGCGAGGTGGTCGCCGTGGGGTTCGAGCAGGCCGCCAGGCCCGTGATGAGTGCGGTGGCGAGCATCGCGCCGGCCGCTCCCCGTGCTGTCCGGGCCGTCATGTCGTGCACATCCCTGTTCAAAATCATCCGTTATTGCAAACGGATCGCAATATTGCCAGACGAGATCAGATGAAGACGAATCCGCCCAGACCGGTGGCCCCCGGGGTGCCGGCGGGAGCCGGGGCCTTGTCGGCCCGCTCCCCGCGTGCCATATATGTCTAGACCAAAGAGGAGGGCGGCCCGTTGCGACGCACCACTTCCCCGCGCCGCGCACCGGCGGCGCTCGCCCTCGGCCTCGCCGCCGCCCTGACCGCCTGCGGCGGGGACGGCGACACCCGGCCCCCGCGCGCCCCCGCCGGTCTCACCGCGCAGGCGGGCAGCGCCACCTCGGTCCACGTGATGTGGCGGGCCGCGGACACCGCCGACGCGGTCAGCGGCTACCAGGTGTTCCAAGGCGGACGGCTGGTGCGGGAACTCCCCGCCGACAAGACCATGACCGACATCACCGGCCTGGCCCCGCGGACCGCCTACTCCTTCTCCGTCCGCGCCAAGGACGCCGCCGGGAACCGGTCCCCGCTCAGCTCCCCGGCCGAGGTCACCACCCCGGACGCCCGGGCCGAGGACCGCCTGCCCCCGACGGCACCGGCCGCCGCCGACGGGCGCGCCGAGGGGCCGCACACGGTCCGGCTGGGCTGGGAGGCGTCCGCCGACGACACCGGCGTGACCGCGTACGACGTCTACCAGGCCGGGGTCCGCGTGCACACCGCCCCCGGGACGGACCGGGCCACCACCGTCACCGGGCTCCAGCCCGGCACCGCCTACGTGTTCACCGTCCGCGCCCGCGACGGCTCCGACAACTCCTCACCGGACGGCCCGCCGGTGGCGGTCACCACCCCCGCCGACCCGGGACGGGCCCCGCACACCGCCCCCGGCTCCTTCACCGCCACCGCCTCGCCCGGCACGGTGGACCTGACCTGGACCGCCCCGGAGACCGGCCGCGCGACGAGCGAGTACCAGCTCTACGTCAACGACCTGCCCGTCACGGTCATCCAGTTCGGCGCCGGTGCCGTACCGCGCGGCCGGGCCTCCTACCGGCTCACCACGGCCGAACCGGCGGGCACGGCCTGGACCCTGAAACTGCGCGCCCGGCTGCCCGACGGCAACTGGGGCGCCTTCTCCGAGGAACGGCGGATCCTGCTGCCCGGCTGACCTCCGGGCCGTCCTCCTCGCGACGGAACCGAAGCGAACGGCAGGTCCCGCGAAAGAAGATCGCGCACAATACATCCGTGTTCGGTGAGTACTCGGTCAACCACAATCAGGCAGACTCCGCGTGCGGAGACCCCGCTCCAGGCACCGGCGCCGAGCCGGCCGACCTGCCGGGGAACCTTCCTCCGGAAACCGCCGGCTTCATCGGCCGCGAGGAGGAACTCGGCCGTCTCGAGACCCTGTTGCGCGGAAGGAGACTGGTCACCCTGACCGGGGTGGGCGGCGTCGGCAAGACCCGGCTCGCCCTGCGCGCCGCCACCCGCCGCAGCCGCGCCGCCCGGTCCGGCGGACCGTGGCCGGGTTCCCAGTGGCCCGACGGGGTCTGGTGGGTGGACCTGTCGGCCCTGCGCGACCCGGCGCTCCTCACCACGACCGTCGCGCACGCCATCGGACCCGCCGGCCACTCCGTGCACCCCCTCGACGAGGAACTGTGCGCGTGGATGGCCGACAAGGCCCTCCTCCTCGTCCTCGACACCTGCGAGCACCTGGTCGCCGAAGTCCGCCACCTCACGGGCGAACTGCTCCAGTCGGCACCCGGTCTGACGGTCCTGACCACCTCCCGGGAACGGCTCGGCTCCCCCGGCGAGACGGTGCTCGAAGTCCGCCCGCTCCCCTGCGAGGGCCCCGACAGCGAGGCGCTGGCCCTCTTCCGCGCCCGCGCGCTCGCCGCGAGCCCGCGGGCCTCCGCCGACTTCGCCGACCCCGACCGGTCCCGCACCGCCGCCGAGGTGTGCCGCCGGCTGGACGGCATCCCGCTCGCCCTGGAGCTGGCCGGCGCCCGGATGCGGCTGTGGAGCCTGGACGAGATGGCGCGGCGCCTCGGCGCGCGCCTCGAGGTGCTCTCCGGCACCCGCGCGGGGCTCCCGCCGCGGCACCAGACCATGCGGACCACGATCGGCTGGAGCCACGAGCTGTGCGAGCCGGTGGAGCGGCTGCTGTGGGCCCGGCTGTCGGTGTTCAGCGGGGAGTTCGACGTCGCCGCCGCCCGGGCCGTGTGCGCCGGCGGGCCGCTGCCGGCCGCGCGGGTGGAACGGGTCCTGGAGGGCCTGGTCGCGAAGTCCGTGGTACGGCGCTCCCACGAGCGCGGGGCCGGGACCCGCTACCGGATGCTCGACACCATCCGGGAGTTCGGCCACGACTGGCTCACCGAACTGGGCGAGGTGCGCACCGTCGCGGACCGGCACGCCCACTGGTACGCCGCGCTCTGCGCCGCCGGCGACCACGGCTGGCTGGGACCGGGCCAGCTGGACTGGTACCGCAGGATGACCGCCGAACACCCGCAGCTGCGCACCGCCCTGGAACACCTGCTCGGCACCGATCCCGCCGCGGCCCTGGAGATGGCCGGGGCCCTGTGGTTCTTCTGGTTCTCGTGCGGGCACGTCCACGAGGGCCGGGCCTTCCTGGAGCGGGCCCTGCGCGCTGCCCCGCGGCCGGGGGCCGCACGGGTCCGGGCGCAGTGGGCACTCGGGCTGACGCTCCTGCTCCAGGGCGACATGGACGCGGCCCGGGCGATGGGCGTCGAGTGCACCGCGGCGGCGGCCCTGGTCGCCGACCCGGAGCTGCGGCTGCGCGCTGCGCACCTGCACGCCGTGTCGGTCCTGATGCGGGGCGACCCGGCGCAGGCGCTCGTCCTGGCCGGGCCCCGGGCGCGGGCGGCGCACGGCGGGCGGGACGACGGGGCGGGCCGGCTGCTCTGCCAGCTGGCCACGGCGTACGCCCTGTGCGACCTCGGACGCTTCGAGGAGGCCGCCGAGGAGGCGCACGGGCTGCGCGAGGCGTGCGCGGAGCTGGGCGAGCGCTGGCTGCGGGCGTACGCGGACTACGTCCTGGCCGTCGCGGCGCTGGGTCTGGGCCAGCACGGCGAGGCCGCACGGCACGTACGCGCCATGCTGTCCGGCAAACGGCTGCTGGGCGACCGCTTCGGGATCGCGCTGGGCCTGGACCTGCTGGCGGCGGCGGTGGCGGCCCTGGGCGACGGGGAACTGGCCGCGCGGCTGCTCGGCACCGGGCACGCCTGGTGGCGCACGGTGGGGCGGCCCCAGATGGGCTCGCCCTCCCTGACGGCCCTGCGGGACCAGGGCGAGCGGCAGGCCAGGGCGGCGATCGGCGACGCGGCGTACGAGACCGCGTTCCGGGGCGGTGCGGCGGCGTCCACCGGCTGACCGCGCCTCACGGGCGGAGGCCGGCCGGTGCGCCGCGTCGTGCCTGGACTCCCGTCAGTACGGGAGGGGTCTGCCCGACGGCGTGCGCAGGTCCAGGTCTCGGGGGGCGGGCTTGGGGACGGGCTTGCGGATCAGCTGCTGACGCATGCTGCCTCCTCGCTCAGACCAGGGCCGGCCGACGGGGTTCCACCGTCCGGCCTTCGGGGAGCAGTTCACCGGTGTCGTCGAAGACCACCACCCCGTTGCAGAGCAGGCTCCAGCCCTGCTCGGGGTGGGAGGCCACGACGCGCGCGGCCTCGTGGTCGGCGCTGTCGGCGGACGGGCAGGGGGGCTGGTGGGAGCACATGGCGCACCTCCTCGCAGTGTGGGGCGGGAGGGCCGGTGGTCACCCGGTCGAATCCGCGATCCACGGTGGCGGTGAGTATTACCGATCGCCGCCCCCCGACGGAAGCCATATCCGAGGTCCGGTTCAGGGTGTGTATGCCCGCTTACCATGCGCTCATGCCCGTTGTCCGGATCATTCGCCGCACGCCCCTCCCGCCCGCCGAGACCTGGAGGCGGCTGACGGACTGGGAACGCCACGGCGCGCAGGTGCCGCTGACCCGCACGGTGATCGAGACGGAGCCCCCCACGCACGCCGGGACGCGGTTCACGGCGCGCACGGGAGTGGGGAGGATCACGGTGGACGACACCATGGAGGTCGTCGTCTGGGAGCCCCCTCGGCTGGTCCGGCTGGAGAAGCGCGGCCGGACGGTGACGGGCTGGGCGGAGATCGAGCTGCGCCCGCTCCCCGCGGGCGGCACGGAGGTCCACTGGCGCGAGGACCTGCGGGTGCGCCCCCTCCCCCGCGTCCTGGACCCGCTGGTGGCCCGCGCGGGCCACCGCCTCTTCGACCGGGCCCTGACCCGCCTCCTGCGCCCCTGACGTGCCGGGCTAGGGTGCCGTGATCACCGCCCGGCCGGATGAGGGCCGGGTGGTCGCCGAGCCTTCGAGGAGGTCCCCTTGGCCACACCGCCCCCGCAGTACGGCGCCGAAGGCCCCTACGGGGTCCCCGCCCGGCGGGTGGACGCGGCGGACCCCCGCCTCCCGCCGTACGCCCCTGCGGTGCCGCCGCGGAGGGCGGAGCGGTCCGACGGGTACACGTGCCGCGTGTGCGGCTGCTGGCCGGCGGTTCCGGCCACCGTGCGCGGCCATCAGGGGCTGCTGGTGCTGATGCGGTTCCTGAGCTCGCCCGGGCCGTTCTGCCGCGACTGCGGCACGGCCACGTACCGCCGGATGTCCTCGGACACCCTGTGGCAGGGCTGGTGGGGTCCGCTGTCGCTGTTCGTCACCCCGGTCGTCCTGCTGCTCAACCTCGGCCCCCGGGCGGCCTTCCGCCGCCTCGGGGTGCCGTCGGGCGGGTTCCGGCCCCCGCTGGATCCGGGCAGGCCGCTGTGGCGGCGCCCGCCCGCGGTGCTCCTCCTCGTCCCGGCGCTGCTCCTGGCCCTGGGCGTGCCCGCCCTCGTCCTGGCCGGCCTCACGGCCGGCGACGACGCGCCGCCGGTCCTGACGGGGGGACAGTGCGTGCGCAACGTGGGCGACTGGAGCGACCAGGAACTGCTGGTCACGGACTGCGGTTCGCCGCGGGCGCGGTACCGCGTCGGCGAGCGGCTGACCGCCGGGCAGTCCTGCGCCCCGGGCGACTACCTCTCCGCCCCCGAGTACGGCGGCGACGACCGGACCCTGCACTGCCTGACCCCGCTGCGCTGACCCGCGCCGCCGCCCCGCGGCACGGGCCGGCGGGGCGGCGGCACGGAGCGGCGGCACGGAACGCGGCTAGCGGATCGGCATGCCCGAGAGCGTGCGCGCGATCACCAGGCGCTGGATCTCGCTGGTCCCCTCGAAGATCGTGTAGATCGCGCTGTCCCGGTGCATCCGCTCCACCGGGTACTCCCGGGTGTAGCCGTTGCCGCCGAGGATCTGGACCGCCTGGGCGGTGACCTTCTTCGCCACCTCGCTCGCGTACAGCTTCGACATGGAGCCCTCCGCCGAGGTGAAGGGCTTGCCCGCGACGGCCATCCAGGACGCCCGCCACACCAGCAGCCGGGCCGCGTCGATCTGGGTGCGCATGTCCGCGAGCTGGAAGGCCACTCCCTGGTTGTCGATGATCGGGCGCCCGAACTGGGTACGGGTCTTCGCGTAGTCCAGGGCGACCTCGTACGCCGCGCGGGCCGTGCCGACGGCCATGGCGCCGACGGCCGGCCGCGAGGCCTCGAAGGTGGCCATCGCGGCGTTCTTCACGCGCTCGCCGCCGCCCGCCGCGGCGCGCTCACGCGCCCGCGCGAGCCGCTCGTCCAGCTTGTCCTTGCCGCCGAGCAGGCAGGCCCCGGGGACGCGGACGTCCTCGAGGACCACCTCGGCCGTGTGGGAGGCGCGGATGCCGTGCTTCTTGAACTTCTGGCCCTGGGACAGGCCCGGGGTGCCGGGCGGCACGATGAAGGAGGCGTGGCCCTTGGTGCCGAGCTCGGGGTCGACGACGGCCACGACGATGTGGACGTTGGCGATGCCGCCGTTGGTGGCCCAGGTCTTGGTGCCGTTGAGCACCCACTCGTCCTTGGCCTGGTCGTAGACGGCCCGGGTGCGCATCGCGCCGACGTCGGACCCGGCGTCCGGCTCGGAGGAGCAGAAGGCGGCGACCTTGACGTCGTCCGGGGTCCCGTACATCTGCGGGATCCAGGTGCCGATCTGCTCCTCGGTCCCGTTGGCGACGACGCCGATGGCCGCGAGGCCGGTGCCGACGATGGACAGGGCGATGCCCGCGTCGCCCCAGAAGAGCTCCTCCATCGCCATGGGGATGCCGAGGCCGGTCGGGTCGAAGAACTGCTGGGCGTAGAAGTCCAGCGAGTAGATGCCGACCTTGGCCGCCTCCTGGATGACGGGCCACGGAGTCTCTTCCCGCTCGTCCCATTCGGCGGCGGCGGGCCTGATCACGTCGGCGGCGAAGCCGTGGATCCAGTCCCGGACCTGCTTCTGGTCGTCGTTGAGCTCCATGGTGAACTCCGCCATGTCCCCTCCAGCTGTCTCACAGGGTTACCGTTACTGCGGGTAACCGCCATCGTGGCCACAGTCTGTTACCGGCCGGTAAGCACTGTCAAGCACGACCGGTTCGGCGACCGGGGTACGCGGGGTGTTACGTTGCGTGGGCGTCAGGCACATCGCAAGGGCGGGGAGAGAAACACGTCATGGAGACCAGTCAGCGGGCGGGCGAGCCGGGAGCGGGGGAACGCCGTCGGCGGGAGCTGCTCGAGGCGGCGGACCGCGTCGTACTCAGGGACGGTCCGAAGGCCTCCATGAACGCCATCGCGGCGGAGGCCGGCATCACCAAGCCCATCCTCTACCGGCACTTCGGTGACAAGGCGGGCCTCTACCAGGCCCTCGCCGTCCGGCACACCGACGCCCTGCTCGACTCGCTGCGGGCCGCGCTCGACGCCCCGGCCGAGCGCCGCCGCCGGGTGGAGGCCACCCTCGACACCTACCTCGCCGCCATCGAGGCCCGCCCGCAGGTCTACCGGTTCCTGATGCATCCCGCCGAGGACTCGCAGAGCAGCGAGCGCGGCTTCGACGTCGGCCTGCACTCCGCCCCGCTGCTGCGCCGGCTCGGCGAGGAGCTGGCCGAGGTGGTCGGGGAACGCGTGGACCTCGGCCCCGACGGCCGGCAGCTCGCCCGGATCTGGGGCCACGGGATCGTCGGCATGATGCACGCGGCCGGCGACTGGTGGCTGGGCGAACGGCCCTGCGACCGGGCCGCTCTGGTCGCGGGCCTCACCGACCTGCTCTGGGGCCGCCTGGCCACCGCGGGCAACCGCGCGGACGGCCCCGGCTTCTGACCCGCCCGCCGCGGCCTACCCCCGCGCACCGCCCCACGGGGCCTTGGCGATGGCCCGGCGCAGCCTGCGGGCGCGCAGCCCGGTCACCCGGTCCGCGTAGACCGTGCCCTCGAGGTGGTCGCACTCGTGCTGGAGGCAGCGTGCGAAGAATCCGGTGCCCTCGATCCGCACCGGGGCCCCGTCGGAGGTGACCCCCTCGACGACCGCCCGGTCGAAGCGGACGGTGCCCGCCTCCAGGCCCGGCAGCGACAGACATCCCTCGGGGCCGCGGAACTCGTCCCCGTCGGTCTCGACCAGGCGGGGATTGACGACGTGTCCCACGTGGCGGACGTCCTCGTCGTCGGGGCAGTCGTAGACGAAGACCCGCAGCCCGGTCCCGATCTGGTTCGCGGCGAGGCCGACGCCCTGGGCCGCGTACATCGTGGCGAACATGTCCTCGATGAGCCGCCCGAGTTGGGGGCCGAAGTCGGTGACCTCGGCGCAGGGCGAATGGAGCACCGGGTCACCCAGCAGGCTCATGGGGCGGACGGAACCGGTGGTACCGGGGAGGGGACGCTGTCGCATGGCCGTAAGGGTACGACGGGCGAATATATGAGGAGATCCGCGGCGACCTGGGGCGCCGCGGTCAAGGCCACGGCCGGTACTGGATAGGCTGGGGCGACCGACGCTAGGAGGACAAGGGACGATGGCAGGCAACACGGAGCCGCTTTCGCCGCGGGCCAAGCTGGCCGTGACGGCGGGCAAGGCCGCGGCGGCGGTGTCGCGGGCCGCGGGACGCGGAAGCGGATCGGTGATCGGAGGCAAGGTCGCACTCAGGCTGGACCCCGATCTTCTCGGCGCGCTGGCGCAGCATCTCGACGTCGTCCTCGTCTCCGCGACGAACGGCAAGACCACCACGACCCGTCTGATCGCGGAGGCCCTGCGGGCCAGCGGTCCGGTCGTGTCCAACGCGCTGGGCGCGAACATGCCGGCCGGCATCACCTCCGCCCTGGCCGGCGGCTCGGACGCCCGGTACGGCGTCATCGAGGTGGACGAGAAGTACCTGGCCGGGGTGGCCCGGGACGTCACCCCCAAGGTGATCGCGCTGCTGAACCTCTCCCGCGACCAGCTGGACCGCGCGGCCGAGACCCGCATGCTCGCCGAGAAGTGGCGCGAGGGGCTCCAGGGCTCCAAGGCGGTCGTGGTCGCGAACTGCGACGACCCGCTGATCGTGTGGTCGGCCTCCTCCTCGCAGAACGTGGTGTGGGTCGCCGCCGGCCAGGAGTGGAAGGACGACGCCTGGTCGTGCCCCTCCTGCGGTGGCGTGATGCAGCGTCCGGGCGACGACTGGTTCTGCGGCGAGTGCGGATTCCGCCGCCCCGCCCCGAGCTGGGTGCTCTCCGGCGACCACGTGCTGGACCCGCACGGCAGCGCCTGGCCGATCCACCTCCAGCTGCCCGGCCGCGCGAACAAGGCCAACGCCGCCACCTCGGCCGCCGTGGCCGCCGTGTTCGGCGTGCCTCCGCAGGTCGCGCTGGAGCGCATGTACCAGGTGCAGGCCGTGGCCGGCCGGTACGACGTGGTCACCTTCATGGGCCGTGAGCTGCGGCTGCTGCTCGCGAAGAACCCGGCCGGCTGGCTCGAGACGTTCTCGCTGATCGACGGACCTCCGGCGCCGGTGGTCCTCTCGGTGAACGCCCGCGGCGCGGACGGCACCGACACCTCCTGGCTGTGGGACGTGGACTACCCGCGCCTCGCCGGCCACCCGATCTTCGTGATCGGCGACCGCAAGCTGGACCTCGCGGTCCGCCTCGAGGTCGCGGGCCTGGACTTCCGGGTCTGCGAGACGCTCGACGAGGCCGTCCAGCTGGCGCCGCCCGGGCAGATCGAGCTGATCGCCAACTACACGGCCTTCCAGGACGTGCGCCGCCGCGTCGGCAACTAGTACCCAGACCGTCGAAGGACAAGAGCATGAGCGACAACAGCCTGCGTCTGGTGTGGGTCTACCCCGACCTGCTCAGCACGTACGGAGACCAGGGCAACGCCCTCGTGGTGGAGCGCCGGGCACGCCAGCGCGGCCTGGACGTGCAGCGCGTGGACGTGCGCAGCGACCAGCCCATCCCGACCTCGGGCGACATCTACCTGATCGGCGGCGGCGAGGACCGGCCGCAGCGGCTGGCCGCCGAGCGGCTGCTGCGCGACGGCGGCCTGGAGCGCGCCGTCTCGAACGGGGCGATCGTCTTCTCCGTCTGCGCCGGGTACCAGATCCTGGGCCAGGAGTTCGTGAACGACCAGGGGCAGCGTCAGGAGGGCCTCGGCCTGCTGGACGTGGTGACCGTGCGCGGTGAGGCCGAGCGGTGCGTCGGCGACGTCCTCGCCGACATCGACCCGCGCCTGGGCCTGCCCCAGCTGACGGGCTTCGAGAACCACCAGGGCGTCACCCACCTCGGCCCGACGGCGCGGCCGTTCGCCCGGGTGACCATGGGCCGCGGCAACGGCACCGGCGACGGCACCGAGGGCGCGTACAACGACACCGTCTTCGGTACGTACATGCACGGACCCGTCATGGCCCGCAACCCGCTCATCGCGGACCACCTGCTGAAGCTGGCCCTCGACGTGAACGCGCTGCCGGCCATAGACGACCGCTGGTACGAGGCGCTGCGCGCGGAGCGCATCGCGTCGGCGACGCAGCCGGCGTAGGCGGACGCCGCCCCCACCGCCCGGCCGCCGGCCCGGATTCCCCCTCGGGACCCCGGGCCGGTGTGCGTTCGTACGATCTTCTGTCTGTTCCGACCATCCTGTGGAGGATGGTTCAGTCCACCGGGAATCCGCTTGTAGGGTGACGGGTAGTTCCAACCGGACGACGTGGTCCGGTCGTCGGCCCACGTTGCAAAGGTTCTTCCTGCCATGCGCATTGGTGTGCTCACTTCCGGCGGCGACTGCCCCGGCCTCAATGCCGTCATCCGCTCCGTCGTGCACCGCGCCGTCGTCGACCACGGCGACGAGGTCATCGGCTTCCACGACGGCTGGCGCGGCCTCCTCGAGTGCGACTACCGCAAGCTCGACCTGGACTCCGTCGCCGGTATCCTGGCCCGCGGCGGCACGATCCTCGGCTCCTCCCGGGTCCAGCCCGCGCACCTGCGCGACGGTGTGGAGCGTGCCCGCGGGCACGTCGCGGACCTCGGCCTGGACGCCATCATCCCCATCGGCGGCGAGGGCACCCTGAAGGCCGCCAACCTGCTCGCGCAGGGCGGTCTGCCGATCGTCGGCGTGCCGAAGACCATCGACAACGACATCGCCTCCACCGACGTCACCTTCGGCTTCGACACCGCCGTGGGCGTCGCGACCGATGCCCTGGACCGGCTGAAGACCACCGCCGAGTCGCACCAGCGCGTGATGGTCGTCGAGGTCATGGGCCGCCACACCGGCTGGATCGCCCTGCACTCGGGCATGGCGGCCGGCGCGCACGCCATCGTCGTCCCGGAGCGCCCCTTCGACATCGAGGAGCTGACGGCGATCGTCGGCGAGCGCTTCTCCGCGGGCAAGCGGTTCGCGATCGTCGTCGTCGCCGAGGGCGCGAAGCCCCGTCCCGGCACGATGGAGTACCAGGCGGGCGGCAAGGACCAGTACGGCCACGAGCGCTTCGCGGGCATCGGCAACATCCTCGCCGTCGAGCTGGAGCGGCGCCTGGGCAAGGAGGCCCGGCCGGTCATCCTGGGCCACGTCCAGCGCGGCGGCACGCCCACCGCGTACGACCGGGTGCTGGCCACCCGCTTCGGCTGGCACGCGGTGGAGGCGGCGCACCGGGGCGAGTTCGGGATGCTCACGGCCCTGCGCGGCACGGACATCGTGATGGTGCCGCTCGCCGAGGCCACCTCCACCCTGAAGACGGTCCCGCCGGCCCGCTACGACGAGGCCCAGACCGTTCTGTGAGGTTTCCCCCCTTCTGATGCCGCCCCCGGACGCGATCGCGTCCGGGGGCGGCATTACTGTGGTGGAGCGCCACAGTCAAGGGAGTGAAGGTATGGATCACGACGGTCACGGCATGGACATGCACATGGACCTGCCACCGTTCACCCTCGGGCGCGGGCTGGAGTTCTCCTTCGACGCCTTCTTCCTCTTCGGCTCACTGCTGGGGCTCGCCCTGTACGGGTGGGGGGTGCTGCGCCTGCGCGGCCGCGGGGACTCCTGGCCGCTGGGCCGCACGGTCGCCTTCGTCACGGGTGTGCTGACGGTGGTCGTGGTGATGTGCACCAGGCTGAACGACTACGGCATGGTCATGTTCAGCGTGCACATGGTCCAGCACATGGTGATCAGCATGATCACCCCGATCCTGCTGCTGCTCGGGGCACCGGTGACGCTGGCCCTGCGGGCCCTGCCGCCCGCGGCGCGCGGCCACCGGGGCCCGCGCGAGCTGCTCCTGATGCTGCTGCACAGCCGGTACATGCGGATCGTCACCCACCCGGCCTTCACCATCCCGATGTTCATCGCGAGCCTCTACGCGCTGTACTTCACGCCGCTCTTCGACTTCCTGATGGAGAGCAGGCCCGGCCACATCGCCATGATGGTCCACTTCCTCGCGGTCGGCCTGGTCTTCTTCTGGCCGATCATGGGCGTGGACCCGGGCCCGCACCGTCCCGGCTACGTGATGCGCATGCTGGAGCTGTTCGCGGGGATGCCCTTCCACGCCTTCTTCGGCATCGCGCTGATGATGGCGAGCGAGCCGATGATCAAGACGTACGCGAACCCGCCGGCCTCCCTGGACATCGACCCGCTGCTCGACCAGCAGTGGGGCGGCGGCATCGCCTGGGCGTTCAGCGAGATCCCCTCGGTGCTGGTGCTGATCGCGCTGATCTACCAGTGGTACCACTCGGAGCAGCGGATCGCGCGGCGCTCGGACCGGGCCGCCGACCGGGACGGTGACAAGGAGCTGGCCGCCTACAACGCGTATCTCGCCTCGCTCCAGCAGCGCGGCCAGTAGCGCGGGACCGGCTCCAGGCGCCACCATGGGGCATGACCGGATCCGTTAAGGCGATGGCGGTGACGACCTTCGCCGCCCTGGTGGCCGTCTCCGCGTACTCGGTGGCGCTCGGCAGCAACGGCTGGCTGTGGTTCGGCTGGGTGGTGCTGGGGCTGCTGACGCTGGGGCTGGCCGCTTCGCGCGGCGCATGACCCTCCCGGGCGCGGGTTGACCGTCCGTAGGATGGCCGTGACCCAGCGGCATCGACGGGAGCGGCCCGGTGTTCTACCACTTGCTCAAGCACGTACTGCTCGGTCCGCTGCTGCGGCTGCTGTTCCGGCCGCGGATCGAGGGGCTGGAGCACATCCCCGAGGAGGGGCCCGCGATCGTCGCGGGCAACCACCTGTCCTTCTCGGACCACTTCCTGATGCCCGCGATCCTCAGGCGCCGGATCACCTTCCTCGCCAAGGCCGAGTACTTCACCGGACCCGGCCTCAAGGGCCGGCTGACCGCCGCCTTCTTCCGCAGCGCCGGGCAGATCCCGGTGGACCGTTCCGGCAAGGACGCCGGGCGGGCGGCCCTGCGCGAGGGGCTGGGGGTGCTGTCCAGGGGCGAGCTGCTCGGCATCTACCCGGAGGGCACCCGCTCCCACGACGGGCGGCTCTACAAGGGCAAGGTCGGGGTGGCGGCGATGGCGCTGGGCGCGGGCGTGCCGGTGGTGCCCTGCGCGATGGTCGGCACCTTCGAGATCCAGCCGCCCGGGCAGAAGATCCCGAGGATCCGCCGGGTCACCATCCGCTTCGGGGAGCCGCTGGACTTCTCCCGGTACGCGGGCCTGGAGGGCGAACGGGCCGTGCTGCGGGCCGTCACGGACGAGATCATGTACGCGGTCCTCGGCCTCTCCGGCCAGGAGTACGTCGACCGGTACGCGGCCGACGTGAAGGCCGAGGAGGAGGAGAAGCGGAAGAAGGCCCGGCGCCCGACGCGCTGAGCCTTCTCCCGCCCGGGTCACCGGGGTGCCGTCACCGGGGTGCTGTCACGCTCCCGCTTCCGGCGTCCTAGCGGACGGCCGGGAGCTCCTCGTGCTGCGGGAGCACGGCGGCCGGGGCCTCCGCGAGGGACTTCGCCGCGGCCGGGGCCGGGGGCACCGGGGTGGCGTGCGGGGTGCAGGTGACGTCCTGGGCGTCGACCTTGCCGGTGAGCAGGTAGCCGTCCACGCGCGTGTTGACGCAGGGGTTCAGCAGGCTGGTGACGCCGTGCGAGCCGGCGTTCTGCTCGGTGATCAGGCGCGAGCCCGCCAGGCGGCGGTGCAGCTCGACGGCGCCCTCGTAGGGGGTGGCCGCGTCACGCTCGGACTGGACGATCAGGACCGGCGCGATGCCGCGCTTGGCACCGACCTCGATCGGGGTGCTCTGCTTCGACTTCCAGGTCGCGCAGGGCAGGTTCATCCACGCGTTCGACCAGGTCAGGAACGGGTACTTCTTGTGCAGCTCGGTGTTGTCCCGGTCCCACTTGGTCCAGCTGGTGGGCCACTTGGCGTCGGCGCACTCCACCGCGGTGTACACGGCGTTGCCGTTCTCGGAAGCGGCGTTGCCCTTGGTGTCGGACATGTCCGGGGCGATGGCCTCGATCAGCGGCTTCTCGTCACCGGCGGCCCAGGCGCTGAACGCCTGCGCGACCGGGACCCACGAGGAGTCGTAGTACGGGGCGCCCTGGAAGAAGCCGATCAGCTCGGCCGGGCCGACGACCCCGCCGAGCGGGTTGGCCTTGGCCTGGGCGCGCAGCTCCTGGTACTTGGCCTCGACCTCGGCGCGGCTGCCGCCGAGGTGGAAGACGGCGTCGTTCTTGGCGACCCAGTCCTGCCAGTCGTTCCAGCGCATCTGGAAGGCGACGTCCTGGTCCAGGTTGGCCTGGTACCAGATCTTCTCCTGCGACGGGTTGACGACGCTGTCGAGGATCATGCGGCGCACGTGGGTCGGGAAGAGGGTCGCGTAGACCCCGCCCAGGTAGGTGCCGTAGGAGACGCCGAGGAAGTTCAGCTTCTTCTCGCCGAGGGCGGCCCGGATGACGTCCAGGTCGCGCGCGGTGTTCGGCGTGGTCATGTGCGGCAGCATCTCGCCGCTGCGCTCCTTGCAGCCGTCCGCGTACTCGGCGGCGAGCTTGCGCTGGGCGCGCTTGTCGGCCTCGCTGGAGGGGACCGGGTCGGCCTTGGGGGCCTTCACGAACTCCTGCGGGTCGATGCAGGAGATCGGCGCGGAGTGGCCGACGCCGCGGGGGTCGAAGCCCACGAAGTCGTACGCCTTGGAGGTGTTGACCCACAGCGGGCTCTTGGTGGTGACCCGGCGCGGGAAGCGCATGCCGGAACCGCCCGGGCCGCCCGGGTTGTAGACGAGGGCGCCCTGGCGCTCCTCCTTGGTGCCGGTGCTGACGGCGCGGTCGACGGCGAGCTCGATCGTCTTGCCGAAGGGCTTGGCGTAGTCGAGCGGGACCTTGACCCAGCCGCACTGGATCGGCTTCTCGAAGCCCCAGTCGGCGGGGCAGTCCTTCCAGTCGATGCCCGCGCGCGCGGCACGGGCGGCGGCGATCTGGACGCCCACCGCCTCGGCGCCGCCGTTGTCCCGGCCGGCCGGAGCCGCCGAGGCCGGCGGCGCGAGCAGCAGGCCGGCCGCCAGCGCGCCGGTGATGAGGGTGGCGGCGCTCCCCAGCGTCGCGTTGCGTATCACGTGGTTGATCCCCCTGGTCATGTGCCGCCCGGAGCGGCGGGTTTGGGACAGGGGGATCCTTTCGTCTGACCGGTACCCGGCAACAGAGCACGGTGGAGTTCTTTGCCAACCCGATAACCGGAAACGTGTGTACCGCTGAGCGGTGTCCCATTGTCCCGGTTCTGTCCCCCCGTCAGCGGCCGCGTCACCAGCCGTACGTGCGCTGCGCCCCGTCCAGCAGCTCGCGCAGCCGCAGCGCGTCCGGGGCCAGGGCCGTCACGAGGACGGCCGGTCCCGCCAGCGGCGTGGCCGCCGCGAACTCCCCCAGTACGGCGGCGCGCGGCGGGTCCTCCTCGAAGCGGGGGTCGACGACGAGGAGCTGGCCGAGGGCGCGGTGCCCCGCCGTTCCGGCCGGGCCGTCCCAGCCGCCCGGTGCGCCGGGGCCGCAGGACAGCTCCTGGTCGAGCAGGGGCCGGCCGTCCCGGATGGCCGTGAGGCGGCTGCGCAGCAGGCCGGGGGCCTCGCCGCTGCGTCCCAGCACCTGTTCCTCGCGCAGCAGGAGGCGGGCGGTGGGGGCCAGTTCGGCGCGGGTCGCGGCCCTCAGGTCGCTGCCGCGCACGGAGACGAGCGGCTCCGGCAGCCAGCGCAGCGCCGACCCTCCGGCCAGCGTCAGCCGTACGTCGTACCGCGCGGGCCCGCCGCGGCCGGGCAGGGCCAGGGTGGCGGCCGCCGAGCGCACGGCGAGGCGGGCGCCGGGTCCCGCTTCGGCCTCCACGGTGAGGTGGTCGCCGCCGAGGGGGGCGCTCATCGCACCCACCAGCGTCACCCCCGCCTCGGCTCCCTCGCCCCGGGTGCGGCGCAGGGCGAGCGGGCCCTCCCCGGCCAGCAGGGGCAGGGCGGTGCCGCCGCGCCCGTCGGCGGCGGCGCGGATGCGGGCGGTCGCGCGCAGGGAGGCCGGGTGGAGGGCGGCGGGGGGCGCGCTGGTCACCGTACGGCCCAGGCGGCGATCCGCTCCCGCACCCAGTCGGCCACCGGGGCCACGCCCGGGGCGCCGCGCAGGGACTGGAAGGCCACGGGGAGGTTCCCCCGCTGCGCGGCGGCGTCGCGGGCCATCCGTTCCAGGTCGGAGCCCACGTGGGGGGCGAGGTCGGTCTTGTTGACGACGAGGAGGTCGGAGGTGGTGACGCCGGGGCCGCCCTTGCGGGGGATGTCGTCGCCGCCCGCCACGTCGATGACGAAGATCTGGGCGTCGACCAGGCCGCGGGAGAAGGTGGCGGTCAGGTTGTCCCCGCCGGATTCGACGAGGATCAGGTCGAGGGGGGCACGGGTGAGGAAGGCCTCCTCCAGTTCCTCGACGGCCTCCAGGTTGGCGGAGATGTCGTCGCGGATGGCGGTGTGGGGGCAGGCACCGGTTTCCACGGCGCTGATCCGCTCGGGCGGCAGGACGGCTTCGCGCAGCAGGAACTCGGCGTCCTCGCGGGTGTAGATGTCGTTGGTGACGACGGCCATGGACAGTTCGGAGCGCAGGGCCCGGCAGAGGGCGGCGACGGTGGCGGTCTTGCCGGAGCCGACGGGGCCGCCGAGGCCCACGCGCAGGGCGCGGCGGGTGCCGTCGGCGCGCAGCGCGGCGGCGCCGTGGGTGTGGCGGTGGGGGTAGGTCACGTCGTGGTCGAGGTGCACGGCAGGTCTCCTTCGGGAAGCCGGTCGGGGTGCTCAGGAGGCGAAGAGGCGTACCGCCCAGTCGGCATGTGCCTCCGCCGCGATCTCCAGCAGCGGTGAGGAGGCCGCGGGCAGGAGGTCCACGCCCCCGGTACGGGCGAGCAGGGCGGCCTCGGCCGCCCGGGCGGCGACGGCGTCGAGTTCGGGGGCGAGGCGGGCCAGTACGGCGCTCGCCTCGAAGGGGTCGAGGCCCAGCAGCCGTACCGTCGCCGTGGCCGGCCCGCTGACGCTCTCGTACGCCGCCACGTGCGCGGCGTCCAGGGCCCCCAGTCCGGCCGCCCGGGCGGTGAGGCCGAGGACCACGGGCTGGTGGGCCCCGCGCGGGAAGGCGGCGGCCAGGGCGTCCAGTTCGGCGGCGGGCCAGGTGGCCCGGGCGGCCCGCAGCAGCTGCCGGCCGAGCCGCCGCGCGGCGGTGCGCAGCGCGGGCGAGGGGGTGCGGGCGTCGGCGGCGGCGTCGAGTTCTGCCGGGTCCAGGCCGAGGGCGGCGGCAGCGGCGAGACCGGCGGCGGTGAGCCCGGCGGTGTGCAGCCGGCCCCGGCAGAACTGGGCCAGGGTGGCGGCGTCGTGGATGCGGCCGGCCTTGCAGGCGGCCTCCGCCCCGCCGGAGTGGGCGTGTCCTCCGGCGGGGAAGCGGCCGTCCGCGAGCACGAGCAGCGCGGCGAGGCTCATGGCAGGGTGCCTTTCGGCAGGCTGGGCCCCATCAGAAGAGGAAGTATCTCTGCGCCATGGGAAGTTCCGCCGCGGGGGCCGGCTCCACCGTTTCGCCGTCGATGGTGACGGTGAAGGTGTCGGGGTCGACCTCCACCCTGGGCCGGGCGTCGTTGTTGCGCATGTCCGCCTTGCTCAGCTTGCGGGTGTTCTCGATGGCCGTGAACCTCTTGCCGAGGCCGAGCCGTTCGGGCAGGCCGTCGTCGAGGGCGGCCTGCGCGGTGAAGTTGAGCGAGTTGAGGGCGGGGGCCCGGCCGATGCCGCCGTACATGGGCCGGGGCAGGACCGGCTGCGGGGTGGGGATGGAGGCGTTGGCGTCGCCCATCTGCGCGTACGCGATCTGGCCGCCCTTGACGACCAGTTCGGGCTTGACCCCGAAGAAGGCGGGGTTCCACAGCACCAGGTCGGCGAGCTTGCCGGTCTCGACGGAGCCGATCTCCTTGGCGAGGCCCTGGGCCACGGCGGGGTTGATCGTGTACTTGGCGACGTAGCGGCGGGCGCGGTGGTTGTCGGCGGGGCCGTCGCCGGGCAGGAACCCGCGGCGTTCCTTCATCACGTGGGCGGTCTGCCAGGTGCGCAGCACGACCTCGCCGACCCGGCCCATGGCCTGGGAGTCGGAGGAGATGATGGAGATGGCGCCGAGGTCGTGCAGCACGTCCTCGGCGGCGATGGTGGAGGGCCGGATCCGGGACTCGGCGAAGGCGAGGTCCTCGGGGACGGCCGGGTTGAGGTGGTGGCAGACCATCAGCATGTCGAGGTGTTCCTCGACGGTGTTGAGGGTGTGCGGCCGGGTGGGGTTGGTGGAGCTGGGCAGGACGTTGGGCTCGGAGACCACGGTGATGATGTCGGGTGCGTGGCCGCCGCCCGCGCCCTCGGTGTGGTACGAGTGGATGGTCCGCCCGGCGATGGCCTTGAGGGTGTCGGCGACGAAGCCGGCCTCGTTGAGCGTGTCGGTGTGGATGGCGACCTGGGCGCCGGTCTCGTCGGCGACGCCCAGGCAGGCGTCGATGGCGGCGGGGGTCGCCCCCCAGTCCTCGTGGATCTTGAACCCGAGGGCCCCGCCGCGCAGCTGGGAGAGCATGCCCTCGCGGGACGTGGTGTTGCCCTTGCCGAGGAGGCCGATGTTGACGGGGCAGGCCTCCAGCGCCGCGAACATCCGGGCCAGGTGCCAGGGTCCGGGGGTGACGGTGGTGGCCTTGGAGCCCTCGGCGGGTCCGGTGCCGCCGCCGACGAGGGTGGTGATGCCGGAGGCGAGGGCCTCGTCGACGACGGTCGGGGAGATGAAGTGCACGTGGGCGTCGATGGCGCCGGCGGTGACGATCTTGCCGTTGCCCGCGATGATCTCGGTCTCGGGACCGATGACGAGTGCGGGGTCCACCCCGTCCATGGTGTCGGGGTTGCCGGCCTTGCCGATGCCGCAGATGCGGCCGTCGCGGATGCCGAGGTCGGCCTTGACGATGCCCCAGTGGTCGAGGATCACCCCGCCGGTGATCACCGTGTCGGGGGCGCCCTCGGCGCGGGTGGTGCGGGCCTGTCCCATGGACTCGCGGATGACCTTGCCGCCGCCGAAGACGGCCTCGTCGCCCGAGTTGCCCGGACCGCCGCTGAGGTCCCGCTCGATCTCGACGAAGAGCGCGGTGTCGGCGAGCCGGATCCGGTCGCCGGCGGTGGGGCCGAAGAGGTCCGCGTAGGCCCGGCGGGAGAGTTCAGCCATCGAGCGGCCCCCCGGTCTCGCCGCGCAGTCCGGGCACGGTGCGCAGTCCGCCGAGCGGTACGAGTTCCACGGCGACGGGGATGCCCGGCTCGAAGCGGACGGCGGTGCCGGCGGCGATGTTCAGGCGCAGGCCGCGCGCGGCCCGCCGGTCGAAGTCGAGGCCGGGGTTGGCCTCGGCGAAGTGGTAGTGGGAGCCGACCTGGACGGGCCGGTCGGCGGCGTTGAGGACGGTGAGGCGGGTGACGGGGCGGTCTTGGTTGAGACGCACCGGGCCGTCCCCGTGGACGATCTCGCCGGGGATCATGCTGCCGTTCCCCCTCAGACGATCGGGTCGTGGACGGTGACGAGCTTGGTGCCGTCGGGGAAGGTCGCCTCGACCTGGACGTCGTGGATCATCTCGGGAATGCCCTCCATGACCTCGGCGCGGGTGAGCACGGTGCGGCCGGAGGCCATCAGCTCGGCGACGGTCCGCCCGTCGCGGGCGCCTTCGAGGAGGTGCGCGGTGATCAGGGCGACGGCCTCGGGGTGGTTGAGGAGCACCCCGCGCGCCCTGCGCTTCGCGGCCACGTCGGCGGCCACGTGGATCAGGAGTCTCTCTTGTTCGTGCGGTGTCAGTTGCACCTGTCATCACCAAGCTTCCGGGACATGTCTTCATCGCGCCGGGGCGACCGTACCGGCCGTCAACGCCTTGTTGACCTGCGCTTATCCGTACCAACCGCGTCTTGCCCAACACAGGACGAGGCTTTCCGTCCCGATCACCGCCGCTTTACCGGAGCGTGGGTGATCATTGGCCGAAGGGCGAGTGCCATACCGTAGGGCCCGTATTTTTCCGCCGGGTTAACCCACGTTTCGGGAAGGCGCGCGGTTCGGACTCCGCCCCGGTCCCGGCGGGGGGAGTCGTATACGGCGGGCGCGGGGCGGCCCCGCGCCGCGTCAGCAGCCCCTGAGGGTGCGCGCGGAGGCGTCGGCGGGCCAGGGCAGGGTGATCCAGACGGTCTTTCCGCCGTCTTCCGTGGGGCTGACCGAGAGCCGGCCGCCCGCCTCCGCCGTCAGCCAGCGGATGATGACCATCCCGCGGCCGTTGTCCTGCTGGACGGCCGCGGGGAGCCGCCTGGGCCAGCGCGGGTGGCTGTCCGTCACTCCGACGCGCAGCCACTCTTCGCGTTCGAGACGGACGTCGACGGTGAAGGTGGGCGACTGGCCGAAGGTGTGCTGCACCGAGTTGGTCGCGAGTTCCGAGACGATCAGCCGGACGCTGTCGGCGGTGCCGGTGTCCTCCGGGAGTCCCCAGTCGGCCAGTACCTGCGCCACGTAGCGGCGGGCGGCGGCGACCGATTCCGGATCGCTCGGCAGAGTGACGGATGCTTCCAGCTGATCTGCCATGGCGACGTCCCTTTCCCACCGGGACGAAGCCGCCCCGGATCTACGCTGAGCGCCAGAGTGCCACCCATCGTGCCGCCGTTTCCGCTGTTCCCCCAAGATATGCATATATCTGTCGCTCAATGCGGTGAACTCTGCTACGGAAGAGCGTATTTGGACGGCAGACTGGCGCGAGGTGTGCCGGTGGAAGGAGAGCGGGTATGCAGCACGGTCCCGCGGTACGTCGGCGCAAACTCGGCGAGGAGCTGCGCGCGCTGCGCGACCGCTCCGGACTCACCAGCGGCGAGGTGGCCCGCATCGTCGGCTGGCACCAGTCGAAGGTCAGCCGCATCGAGACGGGCCGCAGCGGTGTGAAGACCGAGGACATCCGGCTGCTGCTCGACGCCTACGGCGACGTGGTGAGCGCCCAGCAGCGGGCGCTGCTGGAGGCCCTCGGGGCGTCGGCGGCCGGCCCGGCGTCGAGCGGGGACACCGCCCGCGGGCGGCAGTGGTGGCACGACTACCGCGGCCTGCTCCCGCAGGAGTACCGGGACTTCATCAGCCTGGAGGCCGGGGCCCGGGCCGCGCGCACCGTGGAGCTCTCCGTGGTGCCGGGGCTGCTGCAGACCCCGGACTACGCGCGGGCCGTGACCCGGGCCGCGCTGGGCGGGCTGCCGGAGCCGAAGGTGGACGCGCTGGTCGAGGTACGGCTGGCACGGCAGGCGGTGCTGCGGGCGGATCCGCCCCTGGAGCTGAGTGCCGTGCTGGACGAGGCGGTGCTGCGCCGGCAGATCGGCGGGCCGGGGGTGATGGCGGAGCAGCTGAGGCATCTGGTGGAGGTGGCACGGCTCCCCCAAGTGCGGCTCCAGGTGCTGCCGTTCACCGTGGGGGGTCATCTCGGCCTGACAGGACCGTTCGTCATTTTCTCATTTCCGAACATCGCCGATCTGGATGTGGTGGTGCTCGACCATTTGACGAGTAGCCTCTATCTGGAGCGGAAGGAAGACCTTGAGGCGTACAGCGCCGCGTTCCGCACCATCCAGGCGCACGCCCTACCGCCCCGTGACTCGTCGGATCTCATCAGCTCCCTCGCTGACGACGCGTAAGGAGACACCCCCGTGTCCGCAACCCCCTTATCCCCCGGCGGACTTCTGAACAGCGCGCGGTGGCGGCGGAGCAGCCGCAGCACCGGAATGAACAACTGCGTGGAAGCGGCCGCCCTGACCGGCGGCCTGCTGGCTGTCCGCGACTCCAAGCGGACGGACGGCCCGGCCGTGCTCTTCACCGGGCCGGCCTGGGACGGCTTCCTCGCCTCCGTACGGGCGGACGTGGACCTGTGACGTGACGCCCTAGCGGTCCGTGGCTCCGGCCGGAGCGGTCGCGAGGACCGTGCCGACGGCCCGGCTGATCTCCTCCCCCGTGAGATCCGCCCGAGCCGTCAGCCGCAGCCGGGAGATGCCGTCCGGCACCGACGGCGGACGGAAGCACCCCACGGACAGACCTGCCTCGCGGCAGTCGGCGGCCCAGCGCAGTGCCGCCGAAGCCGACGGGGCCCGAACCGACACCACGGCCGCGTCCGGCCGGGCCGCGGTCAGGCCGGACGCGGTGAGCCGCCCGTACAGCTCGGCGGCCACCTCCCGGACCCGGGCCGCGCGCTCCGGTTCCCGGCGCAGCAGCCGCAGGCCCGCCAGCGCCGCGCCGGCGGCGGCCGGGGCCAGCCCGGTGTCGAAGATGAAGGCGCGGGCCGTGTTGACCAGGTGCCGGATGACCTTGGCCGGCCCCAGTACCGCGCCGCCCTGGCTGCCGAGCGACTTCGAGAGGGTCATCGTGGCGACCACGCCGGGTGCTCCCGCGAGCCCGGCGGCGTGCAGCGCACCGCGGCCGCCCTCGCCCAGCACGCCCAGTCCGTGCGCGTCGTCCACGATCAGGGCCGCGCCCTCCGCCCGGCAGGCCGCGTAGTAGGCGGCGAGCGGGGCGGCGTCCCCGTCGACGGAGAACACCGAGTCGCTCACCAGCAGGGCGCGGCCGTCGTGGCCGCTCAGGGTCTTGCGGGCCGTCTCGGCGTCGCCGTGCGGGGTGACCGCCACCTCAGCTCGCGAGAGCCGGCAGCCGTCGACGATCGAGGCGTGGTTGCCCGCGTCGGAGACGACCAGCGTGCCCCGGCCGCTGAGCGCGGTCACCGCGGCCAGATTCGCCGCGTATCCGGACGAAAGCACCAGGGCGGACTCGAAGCCCGCGAACGCGGCGAGTTCCCGCTCGAGTTCGGCGTGCAGCTCGGTGGTGCCGGTGACCAGACGCGAGCCGGTCGCACCGGCCCCCCAGCGCTCAGCCGCCTCGCAGGCCCCGCGTACGGTCTCGGGGTGCCGGGACAGGCCCAGGTAGTCGTTGCTCGCCAGGTCCAGCAGGGGCGAGGAGGCGGGCCTCGGCCGCAGGGTCCGTACCAGCCCCGCCTGCTCGCGGACGCGCTCCGCGCCGTCGATCCAGGCGAAGACGTCCTCGGGTTGCGGGGTGTGCTGGGTCATCGGCGGTCCTCGCGTCGCGTCTCGCGATGTGTCTCGCGTTTTGTCGGCAGTCGACAGATCGGCTCGACCCTATCCGCCGTGACCGGAGGGGCTGGTGTGGCGATCCACACACTCCCTTCCGGCCATGTTGTCCGATCTCTCCTTGGCCGGGAGTGGTCGCGTGGGACAGGATCGGGCGCATGGACCTGCTGAACACCCTGGTGGAAAAGGGACTGCGGCGCGAGCTGCCGACCCGCGAAGAGGCGCTGGCCGTTCTGGCGACCTCCGACGACGAACTGCTCGACGTGGTGGCCGCTGCCGGCAAGGTGCGCCGCCAGTGGTTCGGGCGCCGCGTCAAGCTGAACTACCTGGTCAACCTGAAGTCGGGGCTCTGCCCCGAGGACTGCTCGTACTGCTCCCAGCGCCTGGGGTCGAAGGCCGAGATCCTCAAGTACACCTGGCTGAAGCCGGACGAGGCCTCCCAGGCGGCCGCGGCGGGCGTCGCCGGCGGCGCCAAGCGGGTCTGCCTCGTGGCCAGCGGCCGCGGTCCGACCGACCGTGACGTGGCGCGCGTCGGCGAGACGATCGCCGCCATCAAGGAGCAGAACGAGGGCGTCGAGGTCTGCGCCTGCCTGGGGCTCCTCTCCGACGGCCAGGCCGAGAAGCTCCGCGACGCGGGTGCGGATGCCTACAACCACAACCTCAACACGTCCGAGGCCACGTACGGCGGCATCACCAAGACCCACACCTACGCCGACCGGGTCGACACGGTGCGCAAGGCGCACGCGGCGGGCCTGTCCGCGTGCTCGGGTCTGATCGCGGGCATGGGCGAGAGCGACGAGGACCTCGTCGACGTGGTCTACGCCCTGCGCGAGCTGGACTCCGACTCGGTGCCCGTCAACTTCCTGATCCCCTTCGAGGGCACCCCGCTCGCCAAGGAGTGGAACCTCACCCCGCAGCGCTGCCTGCGGATCCTGGCGATGGTCCGCTTCGTCTGCCCCGACGTGGAGGTCCGCATCGCGGGCGGCCGCGAGGTGCACCTGCGCTCGATGCAGCCGCTCGCGCTGCACGTGGCGAACTCGATCTTCCTCGGTGACTACCTGACCAGTGAGGGCCAGGCGGGCCAGGCCGACCTCGACATGATCGCCGACGCCGGCTTCGAGGTGGAGGGCGCCGGTACGACCACCCTTCCCGCGCACCGCGCCGACGCGGCGGCGGCCGCCGCCCGGGCGGGCGGCGTGTGCGGATCGGCGGAGGGATCCGGCGGCTGCGGACCGGCCGGCGCCGAGGCCTCCTCCGGCTGCGGTTCCGCCTGCGGCGGCTGCTCCGGACACGCCGAGGAGACGCCGGCACCCGCCCAGGCGGAGGCGGGGGAGGTCCGTTCGGACCTGGTGGCGGTACGCCGCCGGGGCGCGGGGACGGACATCGCCCCCAATGCGTGACCGGTTCCCCCTGCACGACCCGCTCGACCCCGCCTCGGCCACGGCGGACCTGCTCGCCCTGGACCGGCAGCACGTGTGGCACCCGTACGGACCGATGCCCGGGCGGCAGGAGACCCTGGTGGTCTCCTCCGCCTCGGGGGTCCGGCTGCGGCTCGCCTCCCCCGCCCAGGGGCAGGAGGAGCTGGTCGACGGCATGTCCTCCTGGTGGTCGGCTATCCACGGCTACAACCACCCGGTGCTGAACGAGGCCGCGACCGCCCAGCTGAGCCGGATGTCGCACGTGATGTTCGGCGGGCTCACCCACGAGCCCGCCGTCCGGCTGGCCGCCCGGCTCGTGGAGATCACCCCCGCCGGTCTGGAACACGTCTTCCTCTGCGACTCCGGCTCGGTGTCCGTCGAGGTGGCCGTCAAGATGTGCCTGCAGTACTGGCGTTCGCTGCGCCGCACGGGCAAGACCCGGCTGCTGACCTGGCGCGGCGGCTACCACGGTGACACCTGGCAGCCGATGGCCGTGTGCGACCCCGACGGCGGCATGCACGAACTGTGGCAGGGCCACCTGCCCCGGCAGGTGTTCGCCGACGCCCCGCCCGGGGACTTCGACACCCCCGTGGACCCCGCGTACACCGCCCACCTGCGCTCCCTGATCGCCGCGCACGCCGACGAGCTGGCCGCGGTGATCGTGGAGCCGGTGGTCCAGGGCGCGGGCGGCATGCGCTTCCACCACCCGGGATACCTGCGGGTGCTGCGCGAACTGTGCGACGAGTACGGGGTGCTGCTGATCCTGGACGAGATCGCGACGGGCTTCGGCCGCACCGGCGCGCTCTTCGCCGCCGACCACGCGGGCGTCACCCCGGACGTGATGTGCCTCGGCAAGTCCCTGACCGGCGGCTACGTCACCCTGGCGGCCACCTTGTGCACCGAGAGGGTCGCCGACGGGATCTCGCAGGGCGAGGTCCCCGTCCTGGCGCACGGGCCGACCTTCATGGGCAACCCGCTCGCCACGGCGGTGGCGCTCGCCTCCGTCGACCTGCTGCTCGGGCAGGACTGGGCCGGCGACGTCAAGCGGATCGAGGCGGGCCTGCGCGAGGGCCTCGGCGCGGCCTCCGCCCTGCCCGGGGTCCGGGACGTGCGGGTGCTGGGCGCGATCGGCGTGATCCAGCTCGACCACCCGGTCGACGTGTGGGCCGCCACCCGGGCCTCGGTCCGGGAGGGCGTCTGGCTGCGCCCCTTCCGCGACCTGATCTACACCATGCCCCCGTTCGTCACCGGCGACGCCGACGTGGCCCGGATCTGCCGCGCGGCCGTCGCAGCGGCGAAGGAAGGCTGAGATGTCCGTCATCGTGGTGTCCGGTACCGGCACGGAGATCGGCAAGACCGTGGTCACGGCGGCGGTCGCGGCCGCCGCCCTGGCCGCCGGCCGCTCGGTGGCCGTGCTCAAGCCCGCCCAGACCGGGGTCGGCCCGGACGAGCCGGGGGACGCGGCCGAGGTCGTACGCCTCGCCGGCCCGGCCGTGACCGCGCTGGAACTGGCCCGCTACCCCGAGCCCCTGGCCCCGGACACCGCCGCGCGGCGCTCCGGTCTGCCGACCCTGACCCCGGCCGCGATCGCGGAGGCGGCCGCGCGGCTGGCCGCCGAGCACGACCTGGTGCTGGTGGAGGGCGCCGGCGGGCTGCTCGTGCGCTTCGACGAGGACGGCCGCACCCTGGCGGACGCGGCGCGGCTGATGGGCGCCCCGGTGCTGGTCGTGGCCGCCGCGGGACTCGGCACGCTGAACGCCACCGACCTGACGGCACAGGCACTGGCCGCCCGGGCGATCAGCCCGCTCGGGGTGGTCGTCGGCAGCTGGCCCTCCGCACCCGACCTGGCCTCGCGGTGCAACCTCGCCGACCTCCCCAAGTCCGGACTCCCGCTGCTGGGGGCCGTACCGGAGGGCGCCGGCGGGCTGGCGCCCTCCGCCTTCCGCGCGGCCGCGCCGGGATGGCTGGCGGCGCCGCTGGACGGCACCTGGACGGCGGGGTCCTTCCTCGCCGAGTGGCCCGCCTGAGGTCAGTGGCCTCCCGCCGGTTCGCGGCAGCCGCCCTCCAGGTACGCCCCGTGGACCTCGACGCGGGCGGGGGCGGCGGCCCGCCCCGACACGCAGGAGCCGGCGCCGGGCACCAGCAGCGCGAAGCCGGGTCCTGCGCCCGCACCGCCCTCGTACACGTCACCGTCGGCGACGGGGTAGCCCAAGCCGCGCAGGAGCGCGGTCAGTTCGGCGGGATTCGCCGCGGGTGCGGCGGCCAGCTCCGCCCTGATCCGGGCCGCGTGGGCCTCCCCACGGCAGCGGGCGGCGGGGGTGAGCCGCGTCTGCTGCCGGTACGCGTGGTTCTCGGCGTACTTGCGCGCCTCCGGGTCCGGCGGGACGGCCTCGCCCGCGGGCGCCGTGGGGGTGGGCGAGGCCGTGGCGGTGGCGCAGCGCGCGGCCACTTCCGCGAGGAAGGCCGCCTGCGGGTCGGCCGAGGGCGCCTCGGCCCGGGGAGCGGGGGGCTCGGGGGCGGGGGCGGAGTCGCATCCGGCCAGCAGGAACACCGCGGCAGCGGTGAGCAGGGCGGCGGCCGTGCCGCCGCCGGCGGGGGAGGTACCCGGGGCGGGGGACGTACCCCGGCCGAAGGTCGTACCCCGGGCGGGGGGCTTACGGGATATCACGTTCCGCTCTCCTCATGGTGCCGCTTCACGTACCGGTCCGGGGTGCCGATTATGGCCCGAACCGCGCGGACGGCACCGGTTTCGCGACGGTTCGAGGCGGGGAACAGCCCGGGAGGGCACGCGCAGCCGTGTCGTCCGTCCGCCGCCGATCCGCGCCCGGAGGCCCGCCATGCCCACCGCCGCTCCCGATCCGGTCCACCACCCGTTCTTCGCCCGGTTCTACGCCCGCGCGAGCACCGCCGCCGAGACCCGCGCCGGGATCGGTGCCCTGCGCCGCGAGCTCCTGGCAGGGGTGTCCGGCCGGGTCATCGAGATCGGCGCCGGCAACGGCCTGAACTTCGCGCACTACCCCTCCGCCGTCTCCGAGGTCGTCGCCATCGAACCGGAGCGTGCCCTGCGGCGGCTCGCCGCGGCGGCCGCGCTGCGCGCCGAGGTGCCGGTGGACCTGGTACCGGGCGTCGCCGAGGCGCTCCCGGTCAAGAGCGAGGCCTTCGACGCCGCGGTCGCCTCCCTGGTGCTGTGCACCGTACGCAGTCTGCCGCGCGCCCTCGCCGAACTGCACCGGGTGCTCCGCCCGGGCGCCGAGCTGCGGTTCCTGGAGCACGGGCTGGCTCCCGGGCCCGGCATGGCCGCTGTCCAGCGGGCGCTCGACCGGACGGTGTGGCCCCGCCTGTTCGGCGGCTGCCACACGGCCCGCGATCCGCTCGCCGCGGTGGAGGCCGCCGGTTTCCGGATCGTCTCGCACCGCTCCTTCCGCCTGCCGGAACGCGGCCCGGCCCTGCCCACCTCGTACTGCGTCATCGGCTCGGCCCGCCGGCTGGACGACTAGCGTCCTGGGGCGGACGAATGGCCGGCCCGCGAGACGGACGCCTGGCAGAGCGCGGGTCAGACGGTGAGCGGCTTGACCCAGCGGGTCCAGATGTCCTCGGGCCCGTAGCCGGCCGCCCGCCAGGCCCCGTGCGCCTGCCCGTTCCCGTCGAGCACCATCGCGTCGGCGCGCCTGCCGCCCAGGGCCGCGAACCGCTCCTCGGCGGCGGCCAGCAGCGCGGAGCCGATCCCCTGCCGGCGGTGGCCGGGGTCCACGGCGAGCCGGTACAGGTGACAGCGCCAGCCGTCGAAGCCGGCTATCACGGTGCCGACGAGCTCGCCGCCGCGCCGGGCGAGCAGCAGCGCCTCGGGGTCCCGTTCGTACAGCCGCTGGACTCCGGCCAGGTCGTCGCTGATGCTCGCGCCCTTGGCGGCGCCCTTCCAGAAGTCCAGCACGCCGGGCAGGTCCCCGGCCGCCGCGGGGGCGATGTGAAGATCGTTCATCCAGCGATCCCATCACCCGCGCCCACTCGCCCCGGAGGACGAGCCATCACCTTTGCCTTTCCTTTACCATATGACGAATGGTTTTCTCGATCGAAGACGAAAGGTGTGAGCCTCCGCCCATGGGCGAGCCTCCGAGTTCCCGACCCCCCGGTGCGCGACACCGCGCGGCACCTCCCCTCCTGACCGATCATGGGACGGAGGTGAGCGACCGATGACCGAGGTACTCCTGCTCCTCGTGGCCCTGCTGCTCTGTCTTGCCTGTGGAGCCTTCGTCGCGGCCGAGTTCTCGCTGACGACCATCGAGCGCAGCGAGCTCGAGGGGGCCGTCGAGCGGGGCGAGCGCGGGGCCGACAGCGCCCTGGCCGCGGTCCGCAGCCTCACCTTCCAGCTCTCCGGCGCCCAGCTCGGCATCACCGTGACCGGCCTGGTGATCGGCATGATCTCCAAGCCCTCGATCGCCGCCCTGCTCACGGGACCGTTCGAGGACATGGGCCTGTCGGCCGCCGCCGCGTCCTCCACCGCACTGGTCCTGGCCACCGGCCTGTCGACGGTCGTCCTGATGGTGGTCGGCGAACTGGTCCCCAAGAACTGGGCGATCTCCTCGCCGCTCGCCATCGCCAAGCGCGTGGCGACCACGCAGCGCGTCTTCTCCCGGGCGTTCAAGCCGCTGATCAGCCACTTGAACACCACCGCCAACCACATGGTCCGGCGGCTCGGCATGGAGCCCGCCGAGGAGCTGGCCTCCGCCCGCAGCCCACAGGAGCTGGTGGCCCTGGCCCGGCACTCCGCCAAGGCGGGCGCGCTGGAGAAGGACACCGCCGAGCTGTTCGTGCGGACCCTCAACCTCGCCGACCTGACCGCGGAGAACGTGATGACCCCGCGCGTCCAGGTCACGGCCCTCGACGTGCGCACCACCGCGGAGGACGTGGCCAACGCGACCATGGCCACCGGACTGTCGCGCTTCCCCGTCTACCGGGGCAGCCTCGACACCGTGGTCGGCATCGTCCACATCAAGGACGTACTCGCCCTGCCCGCCGCGGAACGGCACCGGCATCCGGTGTCGGAGCTGCTGCGCGAGCCGCTCCTCGTACCGGAGTCGCTGACCGTGGACCGGCTGCTGGACCGGCTGTCCGGCAAGCAGACGATGGCCGTGGTGATCGACGAGTACGGGGGCACGGCCGGAGTGGCCACGCTCGAGGACATCGTCGAGGAGGTCGTCGGCGAGGTGCGCGACGAGCACGACCCCCACGAGACCCCCGACCTGGCGCCGGCCGGCACGGACGAGACGGGACGCATCCTGTACTCGGCCGACGGCGCCGCGCGCACCGATCAGCTCCAGCGGATCGGGCTGCGGGTGCCCGAGGGCCCGTACGAGACCCTCGCCGGGCTGATAGCGACCGAACTGGGCCGGATCCCGGCCGTCGGCGACACCCTGGAGCTGGACGGCTGGCGGCTGGACGTGGTCGACGCCGGCGGTCGCCGGGCCGCGCGCGTGCTGCTGCACGCGCCGGCCGGTCCCGTCGGCGACGAGAGCCCGGAGGAGACCCGATGACCGCGGTCCAGCTGCTGATCGGCCTGGCGACGCTGGTCGTCAACGCCTTCTTCGTCGGCGCGGAGTTCGCGCTGATCTCGGTCCGGCGCAGCCAGATCGAACCGTACGCCGAGCAGGACGACCGGCGGGCCCGCGCGGTGCTGTGGGGGCTGGAGCACGTCTCGGCCCTGATGGCTGCGGCCCAGCTCGGCATCACCCTGTGCACCCTCGTGCTGGGCGTGGTGGCCGAGCCGGCCATCGCGCACCTGCTGAGCCCGCTGCTCGACGCGGTCGGCGTGCCGTCCGGGGTGGCGCACGCGATCTCCTTCGTGGTGGCGCTGGCGCTGGCCACGTACCTGCACATGCTGTTCGGCGAGATGGTGCCGAAGAACGTGGCGCTGGCCGAGCCGGTGCGCACCGCGCTGGCGCTGGGGCCGCCGCTGGTGGCCCTGACCCGGGCGCTGAGGCCGGTGATCTTCGCGGTGAACGCCTTCGCCAACGCCCTGCTGCGGCTGCTGCGCGTGGAGGTGAAGGACGAGGTCACGGCGACGTTCTCGGACGACGAGCTGGCCCGGATGGTCAAGGACTCCAGTGACGCGGGACTCCTCGACGACCGGGCGAGCGAGCGGCTGCACGACGCCCTCGAACTGGGCCGCCGTCCCGTCGCCGATGTGGTGCTGCCCGCGCACCGCGTCGTCACGGCCCGGGAGGGCGTCTCGGCGGCCGCTCTGGAAGCCCTGGCCGCCGAGACGGGGTACTCCCGTTTCCCGGTGGTCGACGCCCGCCAGCGGATCCTCGGGTACCTGCACGTCAAGGACGCGCTGGACGTGGTGGAACGGGACGACCCGTTCCCGCTGTCCGCGCTGCGCCCCATCGCGCAGGTGCGGGCGGAGACCCCGCTGGACGACGTACTGACGGCCATGCGGCGCAGTCGTACGCACCTGGCGGCGGTCCTCGGCGCGGACGGCGCCCTGGCCGGGCTGGTGACGATGGAGGACGTGCTGCGGGAGCTCTTCGGGCGGCCCGCCTCCGCCTAGGCGCAGCGCCCTACCGCGCGGTAGCATCGCTCCGCCATGGAGATGAATGCGTCATACACCAGTTTCGTCGCGGTCGGCGACTCCTTCACCGAGGGGATGTCCGATCTGCTTCCGGACGGCTCCTACCGGGGCTGGGCCGACCTGCTGGCCGCCCGGCTCGCCGCCCGCGAGCCGGGCTTCCGGTACGCGAACCTCGCGGTGCGCGGGAAGCTGATCGGCCAGATCGCCGAGGAACAGGCGCCGGCCGCCGCCGCGATGGGCGCGGACGTGGTGGCCCTGGTGGGCGGGCTCAACGACACCCTGCGCCCCAAGGTGGACATGGGGCGGGTACGGGCCCACCTGGAGAGCGCCGTGGAACTCCTGGCGCCGTCCTGCGGGCAGCTGGTGCTGATGCGCTCGCCCGGCCGCAACGGGCCGGTGATGGAACGCTTCCGGCCGCGCATGGAAGAACTCTTCGGCATCCTCGAAGAGCTCGCCGCACGGCACGGGGCCCTCCTGGTGGACCTGTACGGGGCCCCCGTGCTCGGGGACCCGCGCCTGTGGGACGTCGACCGGCTCCACCTGACGCCGGAGGGCCACCGCAGGGTGGCCGAGGCCGTGTGGCAGGCTCTGGGACTGCCCGCCGAGGAGGACTGGCGGGCGCCACTGCCCCCGGCGGCTCCCCCGGGCTGGCCCGTGCGCCGGGCCGAGGACCTGCGTTTCGCCCGGCAGCACCTGGTCCCCTGGATCGGCCGCCGGCTGACGGGCCGTTCCTCCGGGGACGGCCGCCCCGCCAAGCGCCCGGACCTGCTGCCGTACGGGACCCCGCCCGGCTCGTAGCAAACCACAATCGCCGGGACTGCCCCTACCTGCGCAAACGCACAGCCGCGGCCCAAGTAGAATCCCTACACGTGACTGCCAAGCCCCGCATCCCCAATGTCCTGGCCGGCCGCTACGCCTCCGCGGAGCTCGCCGTCCTGTGGTCCCCCGAGTACAAGGTCACGCTGGAGCGGCGGCTGTGGCTCGCCGTGCTGCGCGCCCAGAAGGACCTCGGCATCGAGGTCCCCGACGCCGCCCTCGCCGACTACGAGCGTGTCCTGGAGACGGTCGACCTCGCCTCCATCGCCGAGCGCGAGAAGGTCACCCGGCACGACGTGAAGGCACGGATCGAGGAGTTCAACGCCCTCGCCGGCCACGAGCACGTGCACAAGGGCATGACCTCCCGCGACCTCACCGAGAACGTCGAGCAGCTGCAGATCCGGCTCTCCCTCGAGCTGGTCCGCGACCGCACGGTCGCCGTCCTGGCCCGCCTCGGCAAGCTCGCCGGCGAGCACGCCGAGCTGGTCATGGCCGGCCGCTCCCACAACGTGGCCGCGCAGGCGACCACCTTGGGCAAGCGCTTCGCGACCGCCGCGGACGAGCTGCTGGTCGCCTACGACCGCCTGGAGGACCTCCTCCGGCGCTACCCGCTGCGCGGGATCAAGGGCCCGGTCGGCACCGCCCAGGACATGCTCGACCTGCTGGGCGGCGACGCCGCCAAGCTGGCCGACCTGGAGCAGCGCATCGCCGCCCACCTCGGCTTCGCCCAGGCCTTCACCTCGGTCGGCCAGGTCTACCCGCGCTCGCTCGACTACGACGTGGTCTCCGCCCTGGTGCAGCTGGCCGCGGCCCCCTCGTCGATCGCGAAGACGATCCGCCTGATGGCCGGCCACGAGCTGGTCACCGAGGGCTTCAAGCCCGGCCAGGTCGGCTCCTCCGCGATGCCGCACAAGATGAACACCCGCTCCTGCGAGCGCGTCAACGGCCTGATGGTCATCCTGCGCGGCTACGCCTCGATGACGGCCGAGCTGGCCGGCGACCAGTGGAACGAGGGCGACGTCTCCTGCTCCGTCGTCCGCCGGGTCGCCCTGCCCGACGCGTTCTTCGCCTTCGACGGCCTGCTGGAGACCTTCCTGACGGTCCTCGACGAGTTCGGCGCCTTCCCGGCCGTCGTGGCCCGCGAGCTGGACCGCTACCTGCCGTTCCTCGCCACCACCAAGGTGCTGATGGGCGCGGTGCGGGCCGGTGTGGGCCGCGAGGCCGCGCACGAGGTCATCAAGGAGCACGCCGTCGCCTCCGCCCTGGCCATGCGCGAGCAGGGCGCCGAGCGCAACGAGCTGCTGGACAAGCTGGCGGCCGACGAGCGGATGCCGCTCGACCGTGCGCAGCTCGACGCCCTCATGGCGGACAAGCTCTCCTTCACGGGTGCCGCGGGTGACCAGGTCGCGGCCGTGGTCTCCCGTATCGAGGCCATCGCCAAGGAGCACCCGGAGGCCGCCGCTTACGCTCCGGGGTCGATCCTCTGACCCCCGAAGAGCTCGAAGCCGCCCGCGGCCGCGTCCTCCCGGACGTGGTCGCGGGTGGTCTGCGCGTACTGTTCTGCGGTATCAATCCGGGTCTCCTCTCCGCCGCGACGGGCCACCACTTCGCCCGCCCCGGCAATCGTTTCTGGCCGGTGCTGCACCTGTCGGGCTTCACCCCCCGAAGGCTCGCGCCCGAGGAGCAGGAAGAGCTGCTGTCCTACCGCCTGGGCATCACCAACGTCGTCGCCCGGGCCACCGCCCGCGCCGACGAGCTGACGGCGGAGGAGTTCCGCGAGGGCGGCAGGATCCTTACCGCGAAGGTGGAGCGGCTGCGCCCCCAGTGGCTGGCCGTGGTCGGCGTCACCGCCTACCGCACGGCGTTCGGTGACCGGCGGGCCCGGATAGGCCCCCAGGACCGCACCATCGGCGCCACCCGCGTCTGGGCCCTGCCCAACCCCAGCGGCCTGAACGCCCACTGGACGGCGGAGTCCATGGCCGAGGAGTACGCCCGCCTGCGCGTGGCCGCCCAAGCCCCCGACGGCTCCTGAGCCTCCCCTCCGCTACGGCGGGTCCACCACGGTGACCCCCGCCATCAGCAGGAACGGGAACTCCTTGTCCCACTGCGCCACGCACACCACCAGCCACCGGTCCTCGACCCGCCACAGGTGTACGTGGTCGGTGGTGTTGCACAGCTCCAGCCACGGATCCGGTATCTCCTCCCCGCCGAACACCCGGTCGAGCACCGACGCCAGGGCGAAGACCTGCGGCTGCCCCCACCGGTCGTTCAGGGCCTGGGCCAGAGCCCCGTACTCGGCGCTGATCTGTTCCTCGGCCTCCTTCCAGCCGGACCCGTCGTCGTCCCAGAAATCCCGGGTGCGGCTGAGCTGGACCAGGTGGTAACCGGGGCCGGAGCTCCGTTCGCCGCGCACGGCCGGCTCGGACGGGAATTCCCGCGCCCGGAGCCGGTCGATCGTGTCGAGGTGGTCTGCCGTGGTCATGCCGTCAGTATCCGGCGCACCACTGACAACTGGCCCGGCGTCACGCGTCGCGACGCTGAACGGCCACCCAGCCCGCCGCCAGGGCCGCGAGCGCCCACAAGGCGGCCACCCCGAGCCCGCTCCAGGGCCCGAGCGCACCCTCGGCGTGCGTCCGCATCACCGCCTGGCCCGCCCGGTCCGGCATGAACCGCATGGCGCCGCCCGCCACTTGCCCGACCACGAAGGGCACGATGAGCAGGAGGGGTATGAGCAGGCTCATCACCAGGGTGCCGCTGCGTACGAGGGCGGTGAGACCGGCAGCCAGCAGGGCGATCAGGGTGAGGTAGACCCCGCTGCCGAAGACGGCGCGCAGCGTCCCGGGGTCGCCCAGGGACAGCGCGTGCTCCCCCATGAGGGCCTGCCCAGCCACGAAGGTGACGAGGCCGGTGGCTTGTCCGACCAGGAAGGCCGGTCCGGCCACGGCCGCTGTCTTGGACAGGTACAGCCTGGTCCTGTCGGGCACGGCGGTGAGCGTGACCCGCAGGGCGCCGTTGCGGAACTCCCCGGCGAAGGCGGTCGCACCGAAGGCCATGGCCGCTATCTGACCGAAGTTGATCCCGAAGAAGGCCCCGAGCAGCCGGTCCTCCCCCAGGGCTCCGGCCTCGGACTCACCTGTCGCGGCGGCGGTGAGGACCGTGATGCCGGCGGTGACCGCGAAGACGGCGATCAGCGAGCCGAGGACCGCGCGGGCCGAACGTATCTTGATCCATTCCGAGTGCAGGACGGGGACGGTGGGCAGGGCGGCGGCCATGGCGGTGACTCCCATCGGGTTCAGGCGGCGGTGGCGGAGAAAGGCGAGCGGTTCGCGGTGAGTTCGAGGTAGGCCTGTTCCAGCGAGGCCCGTTCGTCGGCGAGTTCGAGTACGGCGATGCCCTCCCGGGCGGCGAGGACCCCGACCCGCTCGGCCCGTATGCCGTCGACGGTCCAGCGCCCTTCGTCGGCGACGGCCATGCGCAGGCCTTCGCGGGCCAGGGCGGCAGCCAGCCGGTCCGGCTCCGGGGTGCGCAGCCGCACCCTGGGTGTGCTGCGGGCATCGATGAACTCCTTGAGCGAGCTGTCGGCGAGCAGCCTGCCCTGCCCGAGCACGACGAGGTGGTCGACGAACGCGGCGGACTCGGCCATCAGATGACTGGAGACGAAGACCGTGCGCCCCTCGGCGGCGAGGCCGCGCATCAGCTCACGGATCCAGATGATCCCCTCCGGGTCGAGGCCGTTGGTCGGCTCGTCCAGCAGCAGCACGCCGGGGTCTCCCAACAGGGCAGCGGCTATGCCCAGGCGTTGGCGCATGCCCAGTGAGTAGGTGCCGATCCGGCGCCGGGCGACCGCCGCGATGCCGGCCTGCTCGAGGACCACGTCCACCCGGGCGGCCGGGATGCCGTTGCTGACGGCGAGGGCGAGGAGGTGGTCGCGGGCCCGGCGTCCCGCGTGGGCCGCCTGGGGGTCGAGCAGGGCGCCGACCTCCCGCAGCGGGCTCCGCAGGTCGGTGAACCGGATCCCGGCGATCGTGGCGGTGCCGGCGGTCGCCCGGTCCAGGCCCAGGACCAGGCGCATGGTGGTGGACTTGCCGGCCCCGTTGGGCCCCAGGAATCCGGTGACCCTGCCCGGCAGGACGTCGAAGGTGAGGTGGTCCACGGCCCGGCGGGTGTCGTGGTCCTTGGTCAGTTCACGGATCTCGATGCGCTTCATGGCTCAAGACTCGCCGTCCGGCCCCGGCCTTCCCCTCCCCCGTGCGAGGGTGCCGTCTCCCCCACGTGGGGGAGACGGCACCCGTTCCCCGCCTGCCACGATGTGGGCATGATCCGACTTCTCCGTGCCCCGTTCCGGCCGGTGACGTACTCGCGCTGGCTGCACCTGTGCGTCCCGCTGCTGCTGCTCGCCCTGTGGATGTTCATCAACCCGCGCAGTCCGTGGATGCCCCTGCTGATCGTCATACCGTTCGCGTTCGTGCCCTGGGTACGGCTGGCCGAAGGACTCCAGGCGCAGTTCCTGCTCTCTCCCCAGGACCGGGCCGGTGAGGAGAGCCTGATCAGCGCCGCCCCGTCGGCGCGCTGGGCTGACCGGTGGCGCACCTTGCTGTGGCTGGAGATACGGCTGGTGGTGTCCGGGGCCGCCATGTTCGCCAGCGTCTGCCTCCCGGTGGTGACCGTGGAACTGGCCGCGGTCGCGCTGGGGCACCCCACGGCCGATCCCATGCTGCCGTTCGTCCCGGCGCGCTGGGCCGCGGCCCTGCTCGCTCCGGTGCCGCTGGTCCTGCTGATCGCCGTCGTGGTGCTGCTGGGCGAGCTGATCACCGCGATCGCCCGCCTCCTGCTGGGGCCGTCCGCCGCCGAGCGGCTGACCGCACTGGAGGCGCGTACGGAACGGCTGCTGGAGCGGACCAGGATCGCGCGCGAACTGCACGACTCCATCGGTCACGCCCTGACGGTGGCGGTGGTCCAGGCGGGTGCGGCACGGGCGGCCGGGAACCCCGAGTTCACCGACCGCGCGCTGAACGCGATCGAGGAGACCGGCCGGGCCGCTCTGGAGGACCTGGAGCGGGTCCTGCTGGTCCTGCGGGAGTCCGCGCAGCCCCCGTCGCAGCGGCCGACCCTCGTGGAGGCGGACCGGCTGCTGGAGTCGGCGCGCGCCTCGGGGTCCGCGGTCGACGTGCGGCTGTCGGGCCCGCTGGAGAAGTTGCCGGGCCCGGTCACCCGCGAGGGGTACCGGATCCTGCAGGAGGCGCTCACCAACGTGCTGCGCCACTGCGGTCCCGTTCCCATCCGGGTGCGGGTCGGCGTGACCGCGGACCTGCTGGACCTGGAAGTGACGAACCCGGTGTCGGTGCGCCCGGTCCTGACGACGGGTGGCGGCAGTGGGCTTCGCGGCATGCGCGAGCGGGCCGCGCTGCTCGGCGGCGAGGCGGAAACCGGGCCCCACGAGGGTGGTTGGCGGGTGCGCGCGCGGCTCCCGCTGGAGCCAATACCCTGACCGGATGCCGGTTACCGTACTGCTCGTCGACGACGAGCCCCTCGTGCGCGCGGGTCTGCGTGCCGTCCTGGAAGTCCAGCCCGACATCGACGTGGTGGGTGAGGCCGCGGACGGCGCGTCCGTCATCCCCCTCGTACGCCGGCTGCGGCCGGACGTGGTGGCGATGGACGTACGGATGCCGCTGCTCGACGGGATCGAGGCGACCAAGGCGGTCCTGCGGTCGGTGGACGCGCCGCCGAAGATCCTCGTGGTCACCACCTTCGAGAACGACGAGTACGTCTATCGGGCGCTGCGCGCCGGCGCCGACGGCTTCCTGCTCAAGCGGGCCCGCCCCTCGGAGATCGTGCACGCGGTGCGGCTCGTCGCCGAGGGCGAGACCCTCCTCTTCCCCGCGGCCGTGCGGGCCCTCGCGGCCGAGTACGGCAACCGGGAGGCCCGCGAGGTCCTCAAGCGGGCCGGGCTGACGGAGCGCGAGGAGTCCGTGCTGCGGCTCATGGCGCGGGGGCTGACCAACGTGGAGATCGCCCGCGAGCTGATCGTGGGCACCGAGACGGTCAAGTCCCATGTCAGCGCGATCCTGGGCAAGCTGGGGGCGCGTGACCGGACGCAGGCGGTGATCACGGCGTACGAGTCCGGATTCGTCTCGCCGGCCTGAGGGAAGGCGCTCGTTCCGGCTGAGGGGGGCCGCTTCTCGCCGCCGCGGCGGGGGCGCAGTACGATCCGCCTGACAGGGCCGCTAGCTGGGAGGACACACGTTGGGGCAGCTGACCGGCGGGGATCCCTCTCTGCTGCGGCGCATCAATTCGGCCGTGGTGCTGCGCGCGCTGCGGTCGGCCGGATCGTCCACGCTCACCGACCTGACCCGGCTGACCGGGCTGTCCCGGCCGACCGTCGAGGGGGTCGTGGAGGGACTGATCGGCACCGGCCTGGTGGTCGAGGCGGTCGCCGAGGAAGGCGCGCGGCGGCAGGGCCGGCCGGCGAGGAGGTTTCGCTTCCGCGCCGAGGCCGGGCACCTGCTGGGCATCGAGATCGGCTCGCACCGGATCGCCGTGCTGCTGTCCGGGCTCGACGGCCGGGTCATCGGGGCGGGCACCAAGGAAGTCTCCGAGACGGCTTCGGCCGACGAGCGCCTGGAGCGCGTCAGGGCGGCGGTCGCCGATCTGCTGCGCCGGGCCGGGATCCCCCGCGACTCCCTGCGCGCGGTCGGGGTCGGCAGCCCCGGCATCGTCGAGGCCGACGGAACGGTCCGCCTGGGCACGGCCCTGCCGGGCTGGACGGGGCTGCCGCTCGGCGAGCGGCTGCGGCGTTCGTTCCGCTGCCCGGTCCAGGTGGAGAACGACGCCAACGCGGCGGCCGTCGCCGAGCACTGGAAGGGCGCGGCGCGCGACACCGGCGACATGGTGTTCGTGATGGCCGGGCTCAGCCCGGGCGCCGGCTCGCTGATCGGCGGACGGCTGCACCGGGGCTTCGGCGGCGCGGCGGGCGAGATCGGCGCCCTGCACCTGCTGGGGCGTGAAGCCACCCCGGAGCGGCTGCTGTCGACGACGGGCGAACCCCTCCATCCGCTGGACGAGCCGGCGGTGGCCGAGGTGTTCGCGATGGCCAAGCGGGGCGACGAGCGTGCGGTGGCCGCGGTGGACCGGTTCCTCCAGCGGCTCGTCCACGACGTGGCGGCGCTGGTGCTGGCGATGGATCCGGAGCTCGTGGTCGTGGGCGGCTGGGCTGCCGGTCTGGACGGGGTCCTGGATCCCTTGCGCCGGGAACTGGAGCGCTACTGCCTGCGCCCGCCGCGGGTGGCGCTGTCCCTGCTCGGTGAAGCCGCCGTGGCCACGGGGGCCCTGCGCCTCGCCCTGGACCACGTGGAGGAAGAACTGTTCACGGTGGAGAAGACGGTCACCGCCCGCCGGTGACTCCCGGCCCCCGGGTCCGCCTCGTGGTGGCCCCGGACGCGAAAGACCCCGGGGCCACGTGGGCTGCCGGGGTCCGCGTGTGCGCGGCGGTTCGGGCGGGGGCGCTGTCAGGAGGCGGCGCGGGTCTCCGTGATCTCCACGCCGGAGTCGCCGAAGGTGAGGCGGCAGGTGTCGGCGCGGTAGGTGGCCACCGAGACGGCGGCGGTGCCCGCGGCGGTGAAGTAGCGAGTGGTCACGAGGAGCACGGGCGCGCCGGGCAGCCGGTCCAGTTCCCTGGCGTCGTCGGCCCGGGCAGAGCCCAGCTCGACCGAGCGGTCCTGCCCCTCCAGAGGGAGGCGCCGGAGCTCCCTCATGACGGCCCGCGCCCGGGCGGGGCCGGTCGGCGCGTCGATGGCGGAGAGCCCGGGCACGGAGGCCGAGGGCACGTACAGCAGTTCGGCGGCGACGGCCTGGCCCTGCGTGACGCGGGTCCGGCGCACGGTGTGCACGGGCTCGCCGGCCGCGGTTCCGAGGAGCTTCAGGACGGCGGCGGCGGGGACGGCCTCGACCGCGTCCACCGCTTCCCAGCCCTCGGTGCCCTCGTCGGGCCAGCCGTGCCGGGCGCCGCCGACGGCGACGCCCACGCGCGGCGGGGCGACGGTGGTACCGACCCCGCGGCGGCGCTGGAGGCGGCCTTCGAGCTCGAGCTGCTCCAGCGCCTGTCGCAGGGTGGCGCGGGCCACTCCGAAGCGCGCGGCGAGCTCACGCTCGTTCGGCAGGACCTCGCCGACCGCGAAGTCCTGGTCCAGCGCGTCGCTGAGCACGGTCTTCAGGTGCCAGTACTTCGGCTCCGGCACCGATTCGAGCTGCGTCGTCCCCACCCTGACTCCTCCTGCAATCGCCGCTGTCACCGTGCCCGGCATCGCCGTGCGCCAGCGGCGTTTCCGCGCCGCAGTTCCGCGCCCTTGTTTATTAAAGGTTCCTGCACTATCCGCGACGATAGGACGGCGCTCCCCCTTGGTCAAGACCAATCCTGGCCGCTTTGCCGGGCACACCGGGCATATGTAGCAAGCCGTTCACAGGATGTTCGTGCCCCGCACCCGCCCCGTCGCGGGAATTTCGTACGGGCTTGTGCCCGCGACTACCGGGCGGTAGTCATGGACCGGTCACTACTGACGGCCTGTCTCGTACGCGTCCCCCGACGAGGAGCAGCATGACCGCCACGGTCTCCTTCACGATCGATTCGCCGCTGGGCCCCCGCACCGCCACCGTCGCCCACGAGCGCGTGGGGTCCGGCGAACCGCTCCTCCTGCTGCACGGCATCGGCCACCACCTGCGGGCCTGGGAACCGGTGACCGACCTCCTGGCCGCCGATCACGAGGTCATCGCGGTCGACCTGCCCGGCTTCGGTGACTCCGCGCCCCTGCCCCCGGACGTCCCGTACGACCTCGGCACCCTCACCGCCGCCCTCGGAGCGCTCTGCGCGGCGCTCGGCGTCGAGCGCCCGCACGTCGCGGGCAACTCCCTGGGCGGACTGCTCGCCCTGGACATGGGCCGCAGGGGTCTGGCCCGCTCGGTCACCGCCCTGTCCCCCGCCGGGTTCTGGACGGAACCCGAGCGGCGCTACGCCTTCGGCGCGCTGCGCGCCCTGCGCACCGGGGCCAGGGCGCTGCCCCTGCCGGTCCTGGAGCGGCTCTCGCGCAGCGGCCCCGGCCGCGCCGCGCTCACCGGCGCCATCTACGCCCGCCCGGCCCGGCGCGCCCCGGAGGCGGTGGTCGCCGAGACCCTCGCCCTGCGGCGGGCCACCGGCTTCGAGCGGACCCTCGCCGCGGGGGGCTCCGTACGGTTCACGGACGACGTTCCCGGACTGCCCGTCACGATCGCCTGGGGCACCCTCGACCGGCTGCTGCACCGCCACCAGGGCGTCCGCGCCAAGCACACCGTCCCCGGGGCCCGGCTGATCCGGCTCCCGGGCTGCGGACACGTGCCGATGAACGACGATCCGGCGCTGGTGGCGCGCGTCATCCTGGACACCGCGCGGGCGGCGGCCGGGCAGCGGCCGTGACCGGCTGACGGTTGTTCACCCGCGGTTCGCGTGGGGGACGCGGTCGGTCCCGTGTGCGAAGGCACACTGGTCCGTCCCGCCCCCCGCCGGCCCTGGAGACGCACCCATGGCACCGATGCCGCACACCCGACGCACCCTGCTCGGCGGTTCCCTCGCCGTCCCGCTCGGTCTCGCGCTGTCCGCCGCGCCGGCCACACCGGCCAGGGCCTCCGGCCGCCGCGCCCCCGGCTTCGTCCGCGCCGGCCGTCCGGCCGCGCTCTGGGGGACCCAGTCGGGAGAGGTCACCCCGCACTCGGCCACCGTCTGGACCCGCTCGGACCGTCCAGCCCGGATGTATGTGGAGACCTCCCCGAGCGAGTCGTTCCGCTACGGCGTCCGCCGCCACGACGGCCCCTTCCTCGGCCCCGCCACGGACCACACCGGCACCGTCACCCTGCGCGACCTGCCGCCCGGCCGGCAGATCCACTACCGGGTCGTGCTCACCGACCCCGACGACCCGCGCCGCTCCGGCGAGCCGGTGCGCGGCACCTTCCGCACCGCTCCCGTCTCCCGCCGCCACGACGTGCGCTTCCTGTGGTCCGGGGACCTGGCGGGGCAGGGCTGGGGCATCAACCCCGAGCTGGGCGGGTACCGCGTCTTCGGCGAGATGCGCCTGCGGGACCCCGACTTCTTCCTCTTCAGCGGGGACACCGTCTACGCCGACGGCCCCATCAAGGCCGCCGTGCCGCTGCCCGACGGCCGCGTCTGGCACAACGTCACCACCGAGGAGAAGTCCCGGGTGGCGCAGACCCTGGACGAGTTCCGGGGGAACTTCCGCTACAACCTGCTCGACGGCAGCCTGCGCGACTTCTACGCCCAGGTCCCCGTCGTCGCCCAGTGGGACGACCACGAAGTGCGCAACAACTGGTACCCGGGGCAGCTCCTCGACGACCCCCGCTACACCGTCAAGGACGTCGACACCCTCGCCGCCCGCGCCCGCCGCGCGTTCGGCGAGTACTTCCCGGTCACGGACCTGCGGGGCGGACGCGCCGAGGGGCGGATGTACCGGGTGCTGCGGCACGGCCCGCTGCTGGACGTGTTCGTGCTGGACATGCGCACCCACCGCGACGCCAACTCGCCCGGCCGCCGGACCGACGACCCGGTCGGCATCCTCGGCGCCGAGCAGCTGGCCTGGCTGAAGCGGGAGCTGTCGCGTTCCCGCGCCACCTGGAAGGTGATCGCCGCCGACATGCCGCTGGGCATCGTCGTCCCGGACGGGGCGGTGGACTTCGAGGCGGTGGCGCAGGGCGACCCGGGGGCACCGCTGGGGCGCGAACTCCAGATCGCGGAACTCCTGCGGCACGTCAAGCACCAGCACATCACCGGCACCCTCTGGCTCACCGCCGACGTCCACTACACCGCCGCCCACCACTACGCGCCCGAGCGCGCGGCCTTCTCCGACTTCGCGCCGTTCTGGGAGTTCGTGTCCGGGCCGATCGGTGCGGGCGGCTTCCCGGACGGCCGGCTCGACGCCACCTTCGGGCCGCGGACGGAGTTCGTCCGGTCGGCGCCGGTCGCCAACATGTCCCCGGCCGAGAACCCCCCGTACTACGGGGAGGTCGAGATCGACGGCGGCAGCGGGGAGCTCACCGTCCGGTTGCGGCGCGAAGGAGGCGGCGTACTGTTCACGAAGTCCCTCCAGCCCGGCCGCGTGGGGCAGCCGTGACGGGCAGCGGGGTCCACGTCGTCCGAAAGCCGCTGGAAAACCCGGCGAAACAGGCCAGAGCGACGCTTAACCAGTCGGTCACAGACCGTTCGTGATCACGCAACACCCCTGGGTCACAGTGGTCGGCATGACTGACCGTAACCCCGCCTTCCACGCCCCGCGCCCCCACCGTCACCACTGGCGCCGGGACCTCGTCGAACTCGCCGCCCTCTTCTGCGCCGTCGCGGTCGCCGACGGCATCGCCAACCTCGTCGCGCACGGCCCCGACGGCCCCGTCCTGCTCGTCGCCTCGGCCGTCGCGCTCCTGGTCACGGCGGCCTTCCACACCTGGTGGGCGCGCCGGCACAGTCATGCGCCGCCCCCGGAGCGCAAGGCCGCCCCCGGTGCGCCCGCCCCCGCGCCGACGGCATCCGCCACCCCGGCGCTGTGGCGGATGCGGACCACGGTGCGCGACGAGCCCGGCAGCCTCGCCGCGCTGTGCACCGCCCTCGCCCGCGAAGGCGTCGACATCCTGTCCCTCCAGACGCACCCCCTCCCCGAAGGCGGCACGGTCGACGAGTTCCTGCTGCGCTCCCCGCGCGAGCTGCCGTCCGCCGGCCTGAGCCGGGCCGTCTCCCAGGCCGGCGGCCGCAGCACCTGGATCGAGCGCGCCGACGCCCACGACCTGGTGGACGCCCCCACGCGGGTCCTCGGCCTGGCCACCCGGACCGCCCTGGACGCCGCCGAACTCCCCCTCGCACTGCGCCAGCTGCTCGGCCGCTGCACCATCCAGTCGATCCCCGCCACCACCCTCTCGGGCCGCCCCAACGCCGGCGCCGACGCCCCCGTCGAAGGCGTCCTGGAGTCCACGGTGATGCGGCTGCGCGACCCCTCGGGCGGCGCGATCACCGTCGAACGACCGTATCTGCCCTTCACCCCGACCGAGTTCGCCCGTGCCCGCGCCCTCGTCGAACTCGACGCCCGCCTCGGGCCCCGGATCCCCCGGAGCCAGGACGTGCTGACCCTGCCCGAGGGCAACGAGATCACCGTGCGCCGCGCCGACGGCGACGACCTGGAGGCCGCGAGCGCCATGCACGAGCGGTGCAGCGAGCGCACCCTCGGCCTGCGCTACCACGGCCCCGTCGCCGACGCCGACCGCTACCTCGGCCACCTGCTGAGCCCCCGCTTCGGCCGCACCCTCGCCGCGACCACCGCCTCCGGCAAGCTGGTCGCTCTCGGCCACCTGCTGTGGGACGGCGACGAGACCGAGGTGGCCCTGCTCATCGAGGACGACTGGCAGCGCCGGGGCATCGGTTCGCAGCTGCTGCGCCGCCTCGTCGCGATGGCCGTCGAGGCCGGGTGCGACAGCGTGTACGCCGTCACCCAGGCCTCCAACACGGGGATGGTCGCGGCGATGCGCGGCCTCGGACTGCCCCTCGACTACCAGATCGAGGAGGGCACCCTGGTGATCACCGCCCGGCTGGACGCGACCCCGGTCGTCTCCCGCCTTCCGTACGAGGTCCCGCGCGAGCGGCCCCGTACGGAACGCGGCACGGCCCCGGGCCCTGACCGGAGGCCGTAGGTTCCCGGCCGCCCGGCCCGTCCGTCAGGAGGCCGGGCGGCTATGGTGATGACGCGGGGGCCTCGCGCGTACGAAGATGGCCGCATGTCAGAGACCCTCCACACCGACAGCGCAGCGCGTCTGCCCCGTCAGGTCGCCGACGCCTACGTCGACGACCTCATCGCCCTCGACCCGATCCAGGGCACCTACCTCGGCGTTGCCGCCAGCTCCGGCAAGCTGCCGGACTACTCCCCCGCCGGCCGTGCCGCCGTCGGCGAGCTGCTGCGCACCACCCTCGCCCGGCTGGACGCCGCCGAGCGGCTGCCCGGCGCCGGCACCGACGCCGAGCGTCGCTGCGCCCGGCTGCTGCGCGAGCGGCTGAGCGCCGAACTCGCGGTGCACGAGGCCGACGAGGACCTGCGGGCCGTGAGCAACATCCACTCCCCCGCGCACGCCGTCCGTGAGGTCTTCACCCTCACCCCGGCCGACACCGAGGACGACTGGGCCGCGATCGCCGAGCGGCTGCGGGCCGTGCCGGCCTGCTTCGCCGGCTACCGCGAGAGCCTGGCCCTCGGCCTGGAGCGCGGGCTGTTCGGCAGCCCGCGCCCCGCCGCCACCTTCGTGGAGCAGCTCACCACCTGGGCCGGCCAGGACGGTGACGGCTCCCGGGACTTCTTCGGGGAGTTCGCCGCCGCCGGCCCCGAGTCCCTGCGCGCGGAGCTGGACGGGGCGGCGGCCGGTGCGACGGCCGCCGTGGCCGAACTGCGCGACTGGATGCGCGACGTGTACGTACCGGCCGTCGCGGACGCCCCGGACCCGGTGGGCCGCGAGCGGTACGCCCGCTGGTCGCGCTACTTCAACGGCACGGACCTGGATCTGGACGAGGCGTACGCCTACGGCTGGTCCGAATACCACCGGCTGCTCGCCGAGATGAAGGCCGAGGCCGCCAAAATCCTCCCGGGGTGCGGCGACCCGTGGGACGCCCTGCGGCACCTGGACGAGCACGGCACCCACATCGAGGGGGTCGACGAGGTCCGCGCCTGGCTCCAGGGCCTGATGGACGAGGCCATCGAGAACCTCGACGGCACCCACTTCGAACTGGCCGAGCGCGTCAAGCGGGTCGAGTCGATGATCGCCCCGCCGGGAGGCGCGGCGGCCCCGTACTACACCAATCCCTCCGAGGACTTCTCCCGCCCGGGCCGCACCTGGCTGCCCACCATGGGCCAGACCCGCTTCCCCGTGTACGACCTCGTCTCCACCTGGTACCACGAGGGCGTTCCGGGGCACCACCTCCAGCTCGCGCAGTGGACGCACGTCGCGGACCAGCTCTCCCGCTACCAGGCGAGCGTCGGGCTCGTCAGCGCCAACGCCGAGGGGTGGGCGCTGTACGCGGAGCGGCTGATGGACGAGCTGGGCTACCTCAAGGACGCCGAGCAGCGCCTGGGTTACCTGGACTGCCAGATGATGCGTGCGGCGCGCGTGATCGTGGACATCGGCATGCACCTGGGGCTGGAGATCCCGGCGGATTCGCCGTTCCACCCGGGCGAACGCTGGACGGTCGGCCTGGCGCAGGAGTTCTTCGGCCTGCACAGCGGGCGGCCGGCGGACTTCGTCGAGAGCGAGCTGACCCGCTACCTGTCGATGCCGGGGCAGGCCATCGGCTACAAGCTGGGTGAGCGCGCCTGGCTGTTGGGCCGGGACAACGCCCGGGCGGCGCACGGCGACTCCTTCGACCTGAAGAAGTGGCACATGGCGGCGCTGTCGCAGGGTTCGCTGGGCCTGGACGACCTGGTGGACGAGCTGTCGCGGCTCTGAGCCTCCGGTTCGCGCACGGCGGCGGGCCGCCCGCCCCCTCCTGGGGGGGCGGGCGGCCCGCCGCCGTGGGAGCGGCTCAGCAGCCGCAGTCGTCCGAGTCGGTGGGAGCCGTCAGCGGGTCGGCCTCGGCGCGCCGCTGCGGACCCTGCCAGGTCTCGACCTCGAATCCCTCGCGGATCCAGTACTCGATGCCACCGAGCATCTCCTTGACCTGGAAGCCGAGTTCGGCCAGGGCGAGGGCGGAGCGGGTGCCGCCGTTGCAGCCGGGGCCCCAGCAGTAGGTGACCACGGGGACGTTCTTGTCGAGCAGCTTCTCCGCCTGCTCGGGAATCAGGGCGGTCGGCAGGTGGATCGCGCCGGGCACGTGGGCCTGGTCCCAGGAGGGGGTGGAGCGGGAGTCGATCAGCTGGAAGCCGAGGTCGGCGCCCTGCTCGCGGTGGGCCTTGAAGGCGGCGGCGACGTCCGAGACGTCCGCGTGGAAGGCCAGGCTCGCCGCGAAGTACGCGGCGGCGGCGGCCGGACTGGCCGGAGGGACCCGAAGCACGGGGTTCGCGGGGGCCGGGGCGCTGGTCTGGGGCTGCGTCGTCGTCATGGCTCAGAATCTACGAACTGTTGATCACAGCGGGAAGCGGTTTTCCCCGGCCTTTCCCTTGTTCCTCCGGGGATTCCCCTGCTAGACCTGCACCATGACCGGTTATTCCCCCGACGCCACCGACTGGCGGATCCTGGCGGCCCTCCAGCGGGACGGCCGCGCCAGTTTCACGGAGCTCGCCCGCGCCGTGTCGATGTCCGCGAGCGCCGTCACCGAGCGGATCCGCCGGCTGGAGGAGGCCGGGATCATCATCGGCTACACGGCCGTGGTCGACCACGAGAAGCTGGGCAAGGCCATCCTGGCGCTGGTGCGGCTGCGCTATCCGCACGGCAACTACAAGCCGTTCCACGACTTCCTGGAGGCGACCCCCGAGATCCTGGAGGCCCACCACGTGACCGGGGACGACTGCTTCGTCCTGAAGGTGGCGGCCCGTTCGATGGGCCACCTGGAGGAGGTCACGGGCCGGATCGCCGGGCTCGGCCCGGTGACCACCAGCATCGTGTACTCGTCCCCGCTCGCCCGGCGGCCGCTCAGTCCGTGACGCCCGCCGTGTGGTGGCGCACCACCGAGCCGCCGCGCTGTTTGACGATCTCCAGCTGGGCCTGGACGCGGGTGCGCAGGTCGCCGACGTGGCTGACGATGCCGACGCTGCGGTCCCGCTCGCGCAGCGAGTCCAGTACGTCGAGCACCTCGTCCAGGGACTGGTCGTCGAGGCTGCCGAAGCCCTCGTCGATGAAGAGGGTGTCCAGACGCATGCCGCCGGCCTCGTCGGTGACCACGTCGGCCAGCCCCAGGGCCAGGGCGAGGGAGGCGAAGAAGGTCTCGCCGCCCGAGAGGGTGGCGGTGTCGCGCTCGCTGCCGGTCCAGGCGTCCAGGACGTGCAGCCCGAGGCCGGAACGCCCGCGTCCGCCGGCCCGGGCGTCGGAGTGGACGAGGGTGTAGCGGCCGCCGGACATGCGCAGGAGCCGTACGGTCGCGGCGGCGGCGACCTGCTCCAGCCGCGCGGCCAGGACGTACGCCTCCAGGCGCATCTTGCGCTCGTTGTCGGCGGAGGTGCCCGCGGTGAGCCCGGCCAGGCGGGCCACCCGCTCGTACGCCTCGCGCAGCGGGCCCAGGGCGCGCAGCTCCTGCTCCGCCTGGCGCGAGAGCCGATCCAGTTCGGCGCAGCGCACCCGGGCCGCGTCGACGGCCGAGCCGGCGGCGCGCAGCCGGGCCGCGGCCCGCTCCTCGGCGGCCGCGGCGGCGGCCGGATCGGCGGGGGGCAGGGCGGCCGCCGCGGCGGTGTCCCGCTCGGCCCGCCGGTCGGCCAGCATCGCCTCCTCGGCCTGCCAGGCGTCCAGGCGGTGCTGGAGCGCGGTGCGTTCGTACTCCGGCAGCACGGCGTCGGCCGCCTGCTCGGTGGTGTCGAACCCGGCCTTGAAAGCGGCGTCGGCGAGCTGGTCGTCGGCCTCCTTCAGCCGGGCGGCGGTGGTCTCGGCCCGGCGCAGCGCGGCGGCGGCCGTGGTCACCATCCGGATCCGGTCCTCGAGGGTGCGGGCACGGGCGGCGACGCTGGGCGAGTCGGCCCGGACGAGGACCAGTTCGGCTTCGAGGGAGGCCTGCTCCTCGTCGAGGGCCTCGCGCCGGGACGCCCGGGCGGCGGCACGGCGTTCGGCTTCGAGCCGTTCGGCGCTGCGGGCGGCGTGCTCCCGCTCGGCGCGGGCGAGCCGCTCGCGGGCGGTGTGCAGGGCGGCCGCGTCCGCGTGGGCGGCGGCGTGGCGGGCGCTCAGGTCGGCGGTGAGGTCGAGGAGTTCGGCGGTGGTGGCGTCCCCGGCGGCCGAGGCCGCCTCGGCCTGCGCCTCCCGGACGGCGGCGAGCCGGCGCTCGACGGCGGCCCTGCGCTCCTCGGCCTGCTCGAAGCGGGCGTGGGCGGCGTCCTCGGCGGCGCGGTCCACGTGCCCGGGCGCGGGGCGGGCGGGCGCGGGGTGCTCGGCGGACCCGCACACCGTGCAGGGTTCCCCGGGGGTCAGGGCACCGGCGAGTTCGGCGGCGATGCCCCGCAGCCGGGCCTCCTTCAGCTCCAGCCAGGTCTCGCGGGCGGCGGACGACTCCTCGCGCGCCCGCAGCAGTTCGCCCGCGGCGGCTTCGGCGTCGGCGGCGAGGGCGTCGCGGCGCCGGGCGGCGGTCAGCTGCATCCGGGCGGGCTCCAGCCGCCCGGCGAGCTGCTCGGCCAGGGTGAGGGCCTGCTGCGCGGAGTCGACCCGCTCCTGGAGGGCGGTGCGGGTGGCCTCCCAGCGGGCGAGCCACTCGGCGGACTCCTGGTACCGCTCGTCGGCGTCCCGGGACTCCCGCTCCAGCGTGGCGCGCTCGCGGCCGATCTCGGCGCTGCGCTGTTCGGCCCGCTGGGCGGCGCCGGCCGCGCCGAGGTCCTCGCGCAGGCGCTGCTCGACGGCGGCGAGCTGTTCGGCGCCGGCTTCGGCGAGGCCCGGGGGGAGTTCGGCCCGGGCGAGGGTTTCGGCGTGCGCGGCGGTGAGGTGGGCGGCGGCCGCGGCTCCGCGCAGTTCCAGGGCGGGGGCCACGAGGGCGCCCCGGCGGGCCCGGTCGAGCAGGGCCCGTACCCGCTCGCGCTCCGGTGCCGCCTGCGCCAGCAGGGCCGCCCGGCGGGCGGTTTCGGCGTGGCGGCGCTGGAGCCGGTCGAGTTCCCGCGCCTCCTCGGCGTCGCGCCGGGCGGCGGCGTGCCGTCCCTCGACGGCGGCGAGGGCGTACTCGGCGACGGTGAGCCGCTCGCGGGCGGAGCACCGGGCGACGGCCGCCCAGGCCCGGACCGCCTCGGCCAGCCCGGGGTCGCCGGGCTGGTGGCGGGGCAGCGGCCAGGCGCGCAGGTCGGCGCTGTCTCCGGCGGCCTGAGCGAGCCGCTGGGCGGCGGCGAGCACCTTCTCGTCGCCGGCCCGCACCCTGGCCTCGGCGGCGCGGCGACGTTCGGCGAGCAGGGTTTCGACGGCGGCGAAGCGGCGGGTGTCGAAGAGCCGCCCGAGGAGCCGGCCGCGGGCTTCGGCCCCGGCCCGCAGGAACTGGGCGAACTCCCCCTGCGGCAGCAGGACCACCTGGCAGAACTGTTCGCGGCTCATGCCGAGGAGCTGCTCGACCTCCTCGCCGATCTCCTGGTGGGAGCGGCTCAGGGCGGTCCAGCCGTCCCCGGTGTGCTCGCGCAGCCAGGACTGGGCCTTGTCCCTGGTGGTGCCGGTGCCGCGCTTCTTGGGGCGGTCCTGTTCGGGGCGGCGGGTGATCTCCAGCCGGCGCCCGCCGACGGTGAGTTCGAGGGTGACCTCGGTGGGGGTGCCGGGGGCGGCGTGGTCGCTGCGCAGTGTGGTACCGGGGGCTTGGCGGGAGCCGGGGACGGATCCGTAGAGGGCGTAGCAGACGGCGTCGAGGACGGAGGTCTTGCCGGCGCCGGTGGGGCCGTGCAGCAGGAAGATGCCGGCGCCGGAGAGGGCGTCGAAGTCGATGGTCTGGGGTTCGGCGAAGGGGCCGAAGGCGGTGATCCGGAGCCGGTGGAGCCTCATCGGCCGGCCTCCTGACGGCCGTCCTCGGCGCGTACGTCCTCGAACGCCTCGCGCAGCACGGTCCGCTCGGCCTCGTCGGCGGTGCCGCCGCCGCGTACGTGGGCGACGAAGTCCTCGGCGATCTCCTGGTCGCTGCGGCCCTTGAGGCGCTGGGCGTAGGAGGCGGTGCCCTCCTCCCGGCGGCCCTCGGGGTCGAAGGCGAGGCTGAGGGTGTGCGGAAAGCGGGCGGCGAGCCGGGCCATGGGGTCCTCGGGCCGGGTGGGGTCGGTGAGGGTGGCCTCGATCCAGGAGTCCTCGTACGCGGCGTGCGCGGGGTCTTCGAGGAGGTCCTCGAGCCGTCCCCGCAGCCGGGCGAGGGGGCGGGGGACGGGAGTGTCGATCCGCTCGGCGGTGATCTCCCCGCCCGGGCCGAGGTCGACCAGCCACATGGTCTTGCGGTGGGCGGCCTCGGAGAAGGAGTAGGCGAGCGGGGAACCGGAGTAGCGGACCCGTTCGTTGATCGTCTGGCAGCCGTGGAGGTGGCCGAGGGCCGCGTAGTCGACCCCGTCGAAGACGGAGGCGGGTACGGCCTCGACCCCGCCGACGGCGATGTCGCGCTCGCTGTCGCTGGCCTGCCCGCCGGTGACGAAGGCGTGGGCGAGGACCACGGAGCGGGTGCCGGGGGCCCGGCCGGCCAGGTCGGCCCGGATCCGGTCCATGGCCGCGCCCAGCACCGCCTCGTGGCTGACCTTCTCCGCGGCGAAGGTGTCCTTGACCAGTGCAGGTTCCAGGTAGGGCAGCCCGTAGAAGGCCACGTCGCCGTGTACGTCGGCCAGCACCACGGGGTCGGCGCAGCCGGCGGGGTCCGTCCTGAGGTGGATCCCGGCCCGGCCGATGAGCCCGGCGCCGACGCCGAGGCGGCGGGCCGAGTCGTGGTTCCCGGAGATCATCACCGTCGGGACGCCGAGGTCGGCGAGCCGGTGCAGGGCCTTGTCGTAGAGCTCGACGGCGGGCAGCGGGGGCACGGCGCGGTCGTAGACGTCCCCGGCGACGAGGACGGCGTCGACCCGGTGCTCCCGGACGGCTTCGACGAGGTGGTCGACGAAGGCCGCCTGGGCTCCGAGGAGGTTGACGCGGTGGAAGGACCGTCCGAGGTGCCAGTCGGAGGTGTGCAGGAACTTCACTCGACCGCTCCAACCCGCACGCTTGTTCTCCTCTGGCTCCGCACCGACCACCCAGGCTAACCGGTACCGGGGCACCCGTCGGCCCGGCCGGCGGGTCCGCCCGCCGGCCGGCACCCCGGCCGCCGCGCAACCGCTGCGGCCGGACTCCGCGGCGACGGGGGGGAGTTGAGGGGAACGGCCGGGGCGCGGCGGACGCCGGGTTCAGCCGTCGCCGTAGGCCTCGCCGCCGAGCTCGAAGCCGGCGGTCCCGGCGGTGACGTCGGCGAGCCAGGCGCGGAAGGCCTCGACGTCCGCCTCCGGGAGGCCGATCTCGATGGAGACGGCCTCGCCGTAGCGCACGTCCAGCACGGCGCGGCCGGTGGAGCGCAGGTCGTTCTGGGTCTTGCCGGCCCGCTGGTGGTCGACGGTGACGGTGGCCAGCCGGTACCGGTGGCGGGTGACGGTGCCGAGGACGTCGAGCGCCTCGCCGACGACCCCGCCGTAGGCCCGGATGAGCCCTCCGGCCCCGAGCTTCACGCCGCCGTAGTACCGGGTGACCACGGCGACCGCGTACCGGATGTCGCGCCGGGTCAGCATCTGCAGCATGGGCACGCCGGCGGTGCCGCCGGGCTCGCCGTCGTCGCTGGCCTTCTGGACGGAGGCGTCGGCGCCGATGACGTAGGCGTAGCAGTTGTGCGTGGCGGCGGGGTGCTCCTTGCGGACGCGCGCGATGAACTCCTGCGCCTCCCGCTCGGTCGCGGCGGGCGCGATCGAGCACAGGAAGCGCGAGCGGTTGATCTCCGCCTCGTGCGTCCCCTCACGGGCCACCGTCACGTACTGGTCTGCCTTCACCGCTCCACCCTAATCCGTGGTGAAGGGCGGTCCGGCCGCATCGGAACGGGGCGGGCTGTCGAGAGCGCCAGGGCCGTCACGTCTGGCTCCACCCGGGCCGCGACGCCTCCGCGCGGGTCTCGGCGCGGAAGTCGGGCGGCACCCGCCGCTGGGTGGAGTACGTCCGCTTCGGCCACGGCCGGCTGCTCTGCGGGCATTCTCCGCGATCACCGTCGCGCCCGGCGCCGGGGCCCGCTACCGGCGCCGCCGCGAGAGCCGCGCGGACCGGCACGCCGCCTCCCGGCGCACCCGCCTGCGGCGATCAGGAGCGTCAGCGGGGCAGGCGGCCCACCACAGCGCGGAACCTCTCCCGCCCTGCCGTGCCGCTCGCGTCCCACAGGCCTGGAACGCCACCGCTCAGCGAGAGCGACTGGAGCCGTTGTTCCTCGGCGAGAAAGCCGGCACCCGCCACGTTCCGGTCGAGCATGCCCATCGCTCGACGAGTGGGGCCCCGCGGTGTCTGCGGGGAATCGGACAGGCGTCCCCGCCGTTGATCCTGCGGAACGGTCCGGCGGAACGACCCCAGCAGGAGGCGGCGCGCGTGTACGGCGACCAGGCGACCATCCGAAAGATCCTCACCGAGCTCGGTGACACCTGGGCCGTGGTGGGCCTGTCGAACAACGAGGACCGGGCGGCCTACGGGGTCGCCAAGGTGCTGCGGGGGTTCGGGAAGCGGGTGGTGCCGGTGCACCCGAAGGCGGAGACGGTGCACGGCGAGCCGGGCTACCCCTCGCTGGAGGCGATCCCGTTCAAGATCGACGTGGTGGACGTCTTCGTGAACAGCGCGCTGGCCGGCCGGGTCGCCGACGACGCGGTCGCCGCCGGCGCCGAGGCCGTCTGGTTCCAGCTGAACGTGGTCGACGAGGCCGCGTTCGCGCGTACCCGTGAGGCGGGGCTGGACATGGTCATGGACCGCTGTCCGGCCATCGAGATCCCCGCCCTCTGACTCACCGGGCGCGGCGGGCACCGGCCCCCGGGACGGGCGGGATCGAGACCGCCATGGTCATCACCATCGGGACCGTGCCCTCGTTGCGGTAGGCGTGCGGGAGGTCCGCCTCGAAGGAGACGGCGCCGCCCGCCGGGACGACGTACCGGTCCTCGCCCACGTCCAGGGTCAGCGCCCCGGCCGTGACGTGCAGCATCTCGAAGGTTCCGGCCACGTGGGGGTCGGAGGCCGTGCCGTCTCCGACCTCCAGGCGGTAGGTCCACATCTCCACGGGCCCGCGGCGGTCGTCGCCGAGCAGCATGCGCGCCTCGCTGCCCTCCGGGCTCGACCACATGCGCACCCCTTCCCCCGGCGGTACGACGCGGGCCCGGGGCCCGCGGTCGTGGTCCAGGAGGGTGGTGATGCTGACCCCGAGGGCGTCGGCCAGTTTGACCGTGGTGCCCACGCTGGGGTTCGTACGGGCCTGCTCGATCTGGATGATCATGCCGCGGCTGACTCCCGAACGGGTGGCCAGTGCGTCGAGCGTGAAGCCCCGTTCGCCGCGCCACCGCTTGAGGTTGCGGGCGAGCGCCTGGGTGAGCTCTTCGAGATCAGACACCATTCCGTCCAATATTCTGGATGACACAGTTCAATAGACTGAACTAACCTGCGGTGTATTCGCTGCTGCACTCCACCGTCCACCGCACTGTACTGCGAGGTCCCCTCCATGACTGCCCTCTTCGCCCTGGCCACAGCCGTGCTGTGGGGACTCTCCGACTTCGGCGGCGGGCTGCTGACGCGGCGGATACCGGCGCTCACCGTACTGGTGGTCTCGCAGCTCACCGCGGTCGCCGTGCTCGGCGCGATCGTCCTCGGCACCGGCGCCTGGAGCGCGGCGGGACCGCAGCTGTGGTTCGCGGTGGCCGCGGGTCTGGTCGGACCGGCGGCGATGCTCTCCTTCTACAAGGCCCTGGCCCTCGGCCCTATGGGCGTGGTCTCCCCGCTCGGCTCCGTCGGCGTCGTCGTACCGGTCGGGGTGGGGCTGGCACTGGGCGAGCGGCCCGGCCCGGGCCAGTTCGCGGGGATCGCGGTGGCCGTCGTCGGCATCGTCCTGGCCGGCGGCCCCGAGCTGCGCGGCGCCCCCGTCCAGCGGCGGGCGGTGGTGCTGACGCTCGTCGCCGCCTTCGGCTTCGGAGCGGTCATGGCCTTGATCGCGGAGGCCTCCACCACCGTGACCGGGCTGTTCCTCGCCCTGTTCGTCCAGCGCGTCACCAACGTCGCCGTCGCCGGAGCCGCCCTCTTCGCCCAGACCCGGCGCGGGGTCCCGGCGCTGCCGGAGGGCACCGGCCCGCGCGTGCTGTGGAGCATGGCGCCGGCGCTGGCCTTCGTGGGCCTGGCCGACGTCGCGGCCAACGGCACCTACTCCCTGGCCGCCCAGACCGGCCCGGTCACCGTGGCCGCCGTGATCTCCTCGCTGTACCCCGTGGTGACCGCGCTCGCCGCCTTCGTCGTGCTCAGGGAACGGCTGCGCGGCGTCCAGGCCGCCGGCGCGGGCCTGGCCCTCGCGGGCACGGTCCTGCTCGCGGCGGGCTGACGGCCCGCCGCGGAGCACACCCCCGGCCCGGGGCGACGGCCGCCGGCCCGGCCGCGTCCCGGACCCCTCACGGGAGCAGCCGCTCCGGGGACGTCGCCCACCAGAACGTCAGCTGGGGCACCGTCTCCAGGCCCAGCGCTTCGCGCATCTTCGAGACGTGGGCCGTCACCGTGCGCTCGCTCAGACCCAGGTTCTCGCCGATCTGCCGGTGGCTCCGGCCCGCCACGATGCCCCGCAGGATGGTCCGCTGGAGCTTCGAGGTCTTGGTGGAGTCGTCCGACCCCGGCGCGCCCGCCCCGTCGCCGGGCACCCACGGGTCGGCCCGGTCCCACTGCTGCCGGAAGTGCGCGGCCAGCAGGGCGCACACCCCCCGGTCCTGGGTGTACCAGGCCGCTTCCTGCTGGACGGTGCCGTCCTCTCCGTAGACCTCGAAGAAGGCGTGCGCCCGGTCCACGATGATCAGCCGCAGGAAGTCCTCGCCCAGGGTGCGCACCTGTGCGCCGGCGCGCGTCATGGTGGCGACCCACTCCCGCTGCGTCGGGTTGGTGCGCCCGCTGGTGCGGTAGATCGTCCGTACGGTCACCCCGCGCTGGGCCGCCTGCAGGTCCCGCGGCAGCGCGCCCTTGAGGACCTTCGGCTTCCGGTGGCCGGGCTGCGCGGTGAGGATCTCGTACTCGGCGGCCTGGATGGTGCGGATGGTCTCCGCGTTCACCTCCGGAACCGTGCGCAGCAGGAGCGTGCCGACCGGGCTGGGGCTGTGGTGGTACCGCTGCTGCTCGGCCTCGAGTTCCCGTACGTGGGCGGGGATCCCGGCCAGGGCCTCGGTGGCGCCGGCGAGGGCCCTCAGGACGGCCGCGGTGAGCTGGCTCTCCAGGTAGCGGGAGGGGGCGGGCACGTACGTGCCGGGTTGGTGGGTGTTCGCTAACAGGACCTCGCGCGCGAGGAGCGGGGCGAGGCCGGGCTCGTCATCGGGCAGCGTCTCCCCCCGCAGGGCCCGTCGGTAGGTCCGCAGCTCCGCCTCGGTCAGCCGGGAGGTGTCCGGAGCGGCGGTGGATATTTCCTGTTCCGTCATCAAATCCCTCTTCCTCTAGCTGAACTGCGGGTGCACGCAGTATCCCGAAGGTTGATTGCGGCCCTCGCCCGGTACAGCCTTGATCGCGTGCCACAGGGCCCGTGGCGCAGATATGGCCCCGCTGCCCGCATCGTCCGCGGGGGTCGGGCCGGCCAAGGGAGGAACGCCTTGATATCGATCAACATCCGGTCAACCGTCTCCGCCGCGCTGCTCGCGATCCTCGCGGTCATCGGACTCAGTGGTGCCGCGGCCAACGCGCCGGCCGGCACCAATTGGGGAATCGCAGCCACGGGAGAAGCGGAACAGCAGATCGACGCCACCGCCTCGTCTGCCGACTCGCTGATCCAGCCGCCGGACTCCGACTGGGGATGATCCTCCCGCGCTGAGGCGACAGCACCCGGTACGGCGGTCACACCGCCGGCCGGGTGCTCCGTCGTTCCCGGGCGGCTTCACGGAGCCGCAGGCGGCTCGGGGCCGCGTCCGGGGCCGCCGCCTGGTCGGCGGCCCCGGCCCGGTCCTCCCGGCCCGCGCGTCCCGGGCACCGTCTTACGGGGACTGCTCGGCCTCCGCCAGCAGCGCCAGCCCGCGCAGTTGCTCGGGCGTCATCCCGTCGGGTATCGGCACCGGCGCCGGGGTGCGCAGCGGAGGCTGCCAGCCGGTCTCCGGCTCCCACCGGCGCACGACCCTGGCCGGGGCTCCCGCCACCACGGCGTGGTCGGGCACCTCGCCCCGTACGACGGCCCCCGCGGCCACCACGACGTTCCGGCCCAGCTTCGCGCCGGGCAGGACGACCGCACCCGTGCCCAGCCAGCAGCCCGGCCCTATCTCCACCGGGGCACTGCGGGGCCACTGCCGTCCGACGGGCTCGTGCGGGTCGTCGTAGCTGTGGTTGGTGGAGGTGATGTACACGCCGGGGCCGCAGAAGGTGTCGTCGCCGATGGAGATCCGGGCGTCGGCGATGACGTGGCTGCCGCGGCCGAGGACGACGCCGTTGCCCAGCACGAGCACCGGGTCCGCGCCGAGGTCGAGGTCGGGCATCATCCCGGCCGTCAGGGTGACCTGCTCGGCGATGATGCAGTGCGCGCCGAGCCGGATCCAGCGCTCTCCGAAGACGGTGCCCTGGGGGAAGGCGAGCCGGGTCCCGTCGCCGATCGCCCCGAAGCGCAGCCGGCCCGGGTGCTGCGCGGTGACCGCCCCGGCCTGCTGCATCCAGCGCCAGCCGGCGTGCACGGCACGGCTGGCGATCCGGCGGCGCAGGGCCGCCAGGGATGAGAACGTGTTCTGGTTCCTCGGCACCCGGCCACGGTAGTGCGCCCCGCGCCGGACGTCCGGACCCGGCTCCTGTGATCTTCACCCCATCGCGGGGCGGCGGCGTCCCGTGCCCTACGGTGCAGAGGGCGCGGCAACCGGAAGCAGAGGGAAATGACCATGAACCATCAGCCGGACCAGGCGAACCGGGCGGGCCGGGCGGGCGAGGCCGTCCCGGCGCACCAGGGGGCTCTCATCGCGGGCGTCGGAGACCGGAAGCCGTCGGTGGACCCGACGGCCTTCGCCGCTCCGACCTCCGTCGTCGTCGGCGACGTCACGCTGGCCGCCGGCGCGAGCGTCTGGTACTCGGCGGTGCTCCGCGGTGACTGCGGCCCGATCACCCTGGGCGCGGACAGCAATGTGCAGGACAACTGCACGGTCCACGTGGACCCCGGGTTCCCGGTGTCCATCGGCGAGCGGGTCTCGATCGGGCACAACGCGGTGGTGCACGGCTGCACGGTGGAGGACGACTGCCTGATCGGGATGGGCGCGACCGTGCTCAACGGCGCCGTGATCGGGGCGGGTTCCCTGGTGGCGGCGCAGGCCCTGGTCCCGCAGGGCATGGTCGTCCCGCCCGGTTCCCTGGTCGCGGGGGTCCCGGCCAGGGTGCGGCGGGAGCTGACCGAGGAGGAGCGCGAGGGCATCAGGGCGAACTCCGCGATGTACGGGGAGCTGGCGCGGCAGCACCGCGCCTCGGTGACCCCCGGCGCCTGACCCCCCGCCCGGCCGGCGGCCTCGGGTCAGTCCGAGGCGCCCGCCGGGGCGGTGGCGGGCTCCGGCGCCGCCTCGCGCGCCTCGGCCGCCGCCTTCTTCATCCGGCCGCGCAGCACCAGGGTCGCGGTGAGCCCGATCAGCACGGCAAGGAGCAGCGCCAGCCAGGAGAAGCGCTTGAGCCACGGCTCGGCGACGATGCCGACCGAGTAGATGACGGCGGTGGTGCCGCCGGCCCAGAGGATGCCGCCGAGGACGTTGGCGACGAGGAAGCGCCAGTACGGCATGCGCAGGACGCCCGCCAGCGGTCCGGCGAAGATCCGCAGCAGGGCGACGAAGCGCCCGAAGAAGACGGCCCACATGCCCCAGCGGTCGAAGGAGCGCTCGGCCATGGCCACCTGGTCGGGCCCGAAGTGCTTGGGGAACCGCCTGCCGAGCTTCTCCAGCAGCGGCTTGCCGCCGCGGCGGCCGATCGCGTACCCGATGGAGTCGCCGATGATCGCGCCCGCGATGGCGCACAGGCCGAGGACGACCGGGTCGATCTCCCCGTGCTGCGAGGCCAGCAGCGCGGAGCTGACGAGGATGATCTCGCCGGGGAGCGGGATGCCCAGGCTCTCCAGCCCGATGACCAGCCCCACCAGGAGATAGACACTGATCGCCGGAATTTCCTCCAGCCATTCCTGGATGTGCACCGGTACGTCCTCCCTCGTCGTCACCGGCGGGCCCCCGAGACACGCCGAACGGGCAGCCTATCCGCTCCGCGGGGCGGCCTCCGTCCATGCGGGAGTTCCCGGGACGTACGCCCGGCGGCACCCGGCGGCATCCGGTCCGGGCACCTCGTTCCCGCGTCCCGGTACGGCGTCCCGGTACGGCGTCCCGCTCCCCGCGCTCTCCCCGCCTCCGGGTTCCCGCCCGCGGACCCGCCCCCGGACGGCGCGACGGGAGCGGCCCGCGCCGGACCGCTCCCGCCCCCACTGTGCCGCTCCCCCGCCCCGTTCGCCGCGTGACGCGCTCGCGCGCCTCCGGGTTTCAGCCCCGCGGCGGCGGCCGGGGGGAGACTACGCGTTCGGGCGCAGGGTCCAGACGACCGTCATCTCACCGGTGACGGCCTCGTCCTCGCGCTGGATGGCGATGGTGACGGGGAACTCGGGGCGGCCGCCCGCGTCGAGTTCGGCGACGACGTCGGCGGCCGGACGGCCGAGGGTGGCGGTGGCCGTGACCACGCCCTTGGCGAGCTTCTTGTAGCCGATCTCGGCCTTGACGGCCAGCGGCACGGCGCGCGAGAGCTGCTCGCCGAAGGCGGCCAGGACGATGGCGCCGCTCGCGGACTCGGCGAGGGTGAACATGGCGCCGGCGTGCGGGCCGCCGACGTGGTTGTGGAAGTCGGGCTGGTCCGGCAGCCGGACGACGGCGCGCTCCGGGGTGGTCTCCAGGAACTCGAGGTTCAGGGTGCGGGCCATCGGTACCGTCTGGGCGAGCAGCTCGCCCACGTTCATCTGTTCAGCGCTCATGGCAGCCGATGTTACCCACGAGTAGGTGCGGTTGGCCATAGCCGGACGGGGGGCGGACGTGGCCCCTGTCGGCGGCTCCCACTATGGTTACCGGCCATGTGGCCAGGACAGCAGCAGCCCGGGGGAGAGCAGAACCCCCAGGGCGCACACCAGAACCCGTACCAGCAGCAGCCGGGACAGCCGAACCCGTACCAGCAGCAGCCGCAGCCGGGATTCGGTGAGCAGCAGCCCGGCTACGGCTACCCGCAGGCGGGCTACCAGACCCCTCCCCCCGTCCAGCCGTGGGGCAACACGCCCCCGCAGCAGCCGGCGCGGCCCTCGGGCGGCAGCCCGTTCTCCACGCGGACCGTGGCCATCGTCGCGGCCTCCGCGGTCGTGGTGACCGCGGCCGCCACCGCGGCCTTCGTCCTGACCCGGGAGGACAAGGGCACGGACCTGGCCGACGACAAGCCGCCGGCCTCCTCCTCCGCGCCCGTCGCCCCGGTCGCGCCCCCCGCGCCGAGCGGGCCCAACCCGCGTGCCGGCGGTGACATCAAGCCGGTGATCCCGGGCTGGAAGGTGGTCATCAACCCGAAGCACGGGACCGCCTTCGACGTCCCGCCGGAGTGGAACGTGCTGGGCGCCGGCGTGATCGCCGGCTTCGAGGACGACTCCAAGAAGGACGGCTCCCCGCTCGTCACGTTCTCCGCGCCCGCCTACCTCAAGGAGGACTGGTGCAAGGTGGACTCCAACAAGGACGGACGCGAGGAGACCACCTCCCTGGCCGGCACCGGCACCAAGGGCGGCCAGGGCGCCAAGGACACCTCCGACGCCGCCCGCAACGAGGCCGGCACCTGGGTGTTCGCCGGGTACTCGCAGAAGCTGCCCAAGGAGAACGTCAAGATCTCCGAGACCAAGGAGTACACCACCTCCTCCGGCCTCAAGGGTCACGTGGCGACGGCGACCGTGAGCAACGTCCCGAAGGAGAACAAGTGCTCCTCGGACGGCAAGAGCATCGCCTTCAGCTTCAAGAACGCCAAGGGTGACTTCGCCAGCTGGGTCCTCTACAGCGCCGCCGGTGTCCCCGGCGAGGTCGACCAGGCGACCTACGAGAAGATCCTGAGCTCGGTCCGGCTCAGCGAGGGCTGACCCGCTGACCCGGCGCCCCGCAGGATCCCCGGGCCGATGATCCGTTCACCGTTATTCCGTTTGGATTCTCGGCCCGGGACGGGGGATAGTCCCGGGGTGAACCCGCGCCCCGCCCCCCGCACCAGCCGCCGGCCCGCCTGGGCCGGACGCAACTACGGCCTCCTGACGGGTGCCGCGGTCGTCACCAACCTCGGCAGCCACGGGGCGCTCATCGCCGCCTCCTTCGCCGTGCTCGAAGCCGGCGGGAGCGGCGCGGACGTCGGCCTCGTCGCCGCCGCCCGTACGCTGCCCCTCGTCCTCTTCCTCCTCGTCGGCGGAGCCCTCGCCGACCGGCTGCCGCGCCACCACGTGATGGTCGCGGCCAACGCCCTCAACTGCGTCTCGCAGGCCGCCTTCGCCGTACTCGTCCTCGCCGGTGACCCCCAGCTGTGGCAGATGATGCTGCTCACCGCGCTGTGCGGCACGGGAACGGCCTTCTTCAACCCGGCCGCCGAGGGCATGCTCCTGTCCAGCGTCTCCGGCGAGCACTCCAACCGGGCCTTCGCGCTCTTCCGCATGGCGATGAACGGTGCCGGCATCGGCGGAGCGGCCCTCGGCGGAGCGCTGATCGCCGCGATCGGTCCCGGCTGGGTGCTGGCCGTGGACGCGGCGGCCTTCGCGGTCGCGGGCGCCCTGCGCGCCTTCCTGGACGTCGGCCAGGTCGCCGAACGCGCCCCCGGCGGCGGCCTGCTGGCCGACCTGCGCGAGGGCTGGGTGGAGTTCCGGACGCGGCCCTGGCTGTGGAGCATCGTGCTCCAGTTCTCCGTCGTCGTCGCCGTCGTGGGGGCCGCGGAGGCGGTGTACGGGCCCCTCGTCGCCCGCGACCGGCTGGGCGGGCCCGCCCCCTGGGGCGTGGCCCTGGCCTTCTTCGGCGCCGGCACCATCGCGGGAGCGGTCCTGATGATGGTGTGGAAGCCGCGCCGCCTGCTGCTGGTCGGCACCCTGTGCGTGTTCCCGCTGGCGCTGCCCTCGGCGGCGCTGGCGGTGCCGCTGCCCGTGTGGGGGCTGTGCGCGGTGATGTTCGCCAGCGGCGCCGCGATCGAGGTGTTCGGCGTCAACTGGATGACCACCATGCACCAGGAGATACCCGAGGAGAAGTTCTCCCGGGTCTCCGCCTACGACTGGTTCGGCTCCGTCTCCATGCTCCCGGTCGCCACCGCGCTGGCCGGCCCGGCCGAGGCCGCCTTCGGCCGCGCCCCGGCGCTGTGGGGCTGCGCGGGGCTGGTGGTCGCCGCCACCGCCCTGGTCCTGCTCGTACCGGACGTCCGCCGTACCACCCGCAGGCCCCCGGCCGCGAAGGTCCCCGCCCCCGCTCCGGCGGAGGCCGCCGCCCCCGCCGGGCTCACCCGAGGCTGAAGGCCCCCGCCGGGGGAGCCGGCGAGGACACCGCGTCCGCGTCGGCCACCGGACGCGCCCCGCGCATGAACCGGGCCAGCCCCTCGCCCGACTCCACCCGGGCCGGGAAGGCGTCGGCGGCGCAGCGCCGGGCCAGCGCGGCCAGCGGCAGCGGGGCGTCCGAGGCGAGCAGCACCGCGTTGCCGAAGCGCCGCCCCCGCAGCACCCCGGGCTCGGCGATCAGCGCCAGCTCCGCGAAGGCGGCGGCGAAGTTGGCCAGTTGCGCCTTCAGGAAGCCGAACGGTGCCCCGTCGGCCAGGTTCGCCGCGTACAGCCCGCCGGGCCTCAGCACCCGCGCCGCCTGCCGCGCGTACTCCACCGACGTCAGCTGGGCCGGCACCCGTGAGCCCCCGAACACGTCGGCCACCAGGACGTCGGCGCTCGCGTCCGGGGCGGCCTCCAGCCAGGCCCGCGCGTCGGCGGCGTGCACCGTCACCCGCGCCCCGGGGGCCAGCGGCAGGTGCCGCTCCACCAGTTCCACCAGGGCCGCGTCGAACTCGACGACGCTCTGCCGGGACCCGGGGCGGGCGGCTGCGGCGTAGCGCGGGAGGGTGAGCGCGCCGCCGCCCAGGTGCAGGAGGTCCAGCGCGGCCCCCGGCTCCGCCGCGCAGTCCAGCACGTGCGCGAGGCGGCGCACGTACTCGAACTCCAGGTGCCCCGGCTCGTCGAGGTCGACGTAGGACTGGGGGGCGCCGTCGACCGTGAGGAGCCAGGCGCGCTCCCGGTCCACGTCCGGCATCAGCTTGGCGGTGCCCTGGCCCACTTCCCGGATCACCGGGATCTGTTCGTCGCTCACCCCACCATTGTCAGGCCGACCAGACGCCCGCCGCGTCGGCGGTGTGCGCGGCGGCCTGCGCGAGCCCGGCGCGGGCGGCCGGGTCCCGCCGCGCGGGGTCCAGGACGTTGCGCCCGAAGGCCTTGCGGGCCTGCGGGGAGGGGGTGATGAGCAGGACCCGGGCTCCGGCCGCCCGCAGCCGGGCCGCCTGGGAGGCGGGTGAGGGGACCAGCGAGGAGCCGAGCGAGATCGGGGCGAGGATCACCACCCGCGCGTACCCGGCCGCGAGGTCGGCGTTGGTCGCCGAGCGGACGCCGCCGTCGATGAAGCGGCGTCCGCCGACCGTCACCGGCGGCCACACGCCCGGTACGGCGCAGCTCGCGGCGACGGCGTCGACGAGCCCGGCCCCGCTCTCCCGGTCGAAGTCGGCCGGGTCCCCGCTGAGCGCGTCGACGGCGGTGACGACGAGCCGGCGCTCGGGCCACTCGTGCGAGGCGAGCCGGGCCGCCAGCACCGCGCGCCGCTCCGCCTCCGCGCCGGTGTCGGCGGCCAGCGCGAAGGCGCCGACCCGGCGCCGGTAGGCGGCGGAGTCCCGGGAGCGCGCCATCGCGAGGGCGTGGCGGGCGAGCACCCCGGCGCCCAGCCGGGCCGGGCGTTCCCCGCCGGGGTCGCCGAGCTGGCGTTCGTACAGTTCCCGGGCGGTGAGGCCCGCGGTGAGCTGGGCGCCCACCACGGAGCCGGCCGAGGTGCCGACGACCAGGTCGGCGGTGGTGAGGTCCACGCCCGCCCGGGCGAGCCCGTACAGGATCCCGGACTCCCAGCCGACGCCGGTCAGGCCCCCGCCGCCGAGCACCAGTGCCGTTCCGCCGCCCATGTCGGCCCCCTGTTCCCTCGTTCCGCACGCCGGTGGTGACGGCAGTCTGACGCAACCGGACCGCCGTCACCACGGCGGGGGCGGGCCCGGGGTCAGCCGAGCACGGCCGTGACCGTCCCCGCGCCGACCGTGCGGCCGCCCTCGCGGATGGCGAAGCCGAGCCCCGCCTCCAGGGGCACGTCCCGGCCCAGCTCGACGGTCATCGCGACCGTCTCCCCGGGACGGGCCACGGCGGCCCCGCCCAGGTCCACGTCGCCGACCACGTCGGCGGTGCGGACGTAGAACTGCGGCCGGTAGCCGGTCGTGACGGGTGTCGTCCGGCCGCCCTCGCGGGCGGAGAGCACGTACACCCGCGCGGTGAAGCGCCGGCTCGGCACCACGCTCCCGGGCGCCGCGACCACGTGCCCGCGGCGCACCCCGTCGCGGGGCACCCCGCGCAGCAGCAGCGCGACGTTGTCCCCCGCCTCGGCGGAGTCCATCGGCTTGCCGAAGGTCTCCAGCCCGGTGACCACGGTCTCGACGGGCTCGCCGTCGCCCCCGAGGACGGTGACCCGGTCGCCGGGCCGGACGGTGCCGCGCTCGACGGCGCCGGTCACGACGGTGCCCCGGCCGGTGATGGTCAGGACGTTCTCGACCGGCAGCAGGAACGGCGCGTCCGTGTACCGCACCGGCATCGGCACGTACGTGTCGACCGCGTCCAGCAGGGCCTCGATCGCCCCCGTCCATTGCGGGTCGCCCTCCAGGGCGCGGAGCCCGGAGACCCGTACGACCGGCGCGGTGTCCCCGCCGTAGCCGTGCGCGGAGAGCAGGTCGCGGACCTCCAGCTCGACCAGGTCGGTGAGCTCGGGGTCACCGGCGTCGGCCTTGTTGAGGGCCACCACGACGTGGTCCACGCCGACCTGGCGGGCGAGCAGGACGTGCTCGGCGGTCTGGGGCATGACCCCGTCGAGGGCGGAGACGACGAGGATCGCCCCGTCGAGCTGGGCCGCGCCCGTGACCATGTTCTTGACGTAGTCGGCGTGGCCGGGCATGTCGACGTGGGCGTAGTGCCGGGTGTCGGTCTCGTACTCGACGTGCGTGAGGTTGATGGTGATGCCCCGGCGGGCCTCCTCGGGGGCCCGGTCGATGCGGTCGAACGGCACGAAGGAGGCGCCGCCGCGCTCGGCGAGGACCTTGGTGATGGCGGCGGTGAGGGTGGTCTTGCCGTGGTCGACGTGCCCCATGGTGCCGATGTTGAGGTGCGGCTTGGTGCGGGTGAAGGCCGTCTTGGCCATGATCTCTTTCCCGTGGCTCGAAGCTGGTCGGGACCCCTGGATCCGGCCGACCCTCCCCCTGCGGGGTCCGCCGGACGATCCGGGAAGGGTCAGCTTCGTGCGCCGTCGAACGCGGCGAAGGCGGATGCCTCGAAGGCCGCGGAGGCGGTGGGTGCCTCCGGCGCGGAGAGGGAGGAGAGGACGACGGCAGCCTTCGGCGCGTCCGCGACTGCGGACGGCGCTGCGGGGAAGGCGTACCGGGACATGCACCGGATCCTGCCGGACCGCCGGGGCCGCGTCGAACGAATTACGGTCCGGCGGGCCGCGGGGGGGGCGTGGCCGGGATCCCGGCGGGCGGGCCTCGGCGATGCTCCGGCCGGACGGGGAGACCCCGGTCGGGCGGGCCCGGATGAGGCCTGGGTTACGGCGCCGCGTCACGGGGGTCGGTTACTCTCCCCGGGTGTCCCTCCTCCTCGCGCCGGTGGCCCGGCTGTCGCTGCTCGCCGTGCTGCTGGTCGCGGCCGGGGCCGGCGTACTGCTCTACGAGCCCCAGCGGCTGCTGGCGCAGGGCTGGCCGCCGGGGCTCCCGGTGGGTACGGGGGTGCTGCTGTTCGCGGGCGCGTACGGCGCGTGCACGGCCGCCTTCGTGCCCCGGCCCCTGCTGAACCTCGCCGCGGGGGCGGTCTTCGGGTCCCAGTTCGGGCTGGTGGCGGCCGTCGGCGGCACCGTGATCGGCGCGGGGCTCGCGTTCGGTCTGGGCCGGACCATGGGGCAGGAGGCGTTGCGTCCGTACCTGCGCGGACGCTGGCTGGAGGCGGCCGACGGCCAGCTGAGCCGGCACGGCTTCCGCTCGGTGCTGGCGGTCCGGGTCTTTCCCGGGGTGCCCTTCGCCGCGGCCAACTACCTCGCCGCCGTCTCGCGTTGCGGCTGGCTCCCCTTCCTGCTCGCGACGGCGCTCGGGACGGTTCCCAACACCGCCGCGTACGTGATCGCCGGAGCCAGCGCCTCCTCCCCCGGATCGCCCGCGTTCCTGGCCTCGTTCGGGTTCATCGCCCTGTCCGGAGCGGTCGCGGCGGCGGTCGCCTGGCGCAAGCGGCACCGGCTGGCACCCGCCGGCGCGTCCCGGCCCGCGCCCGCACACCCCCCAGTGGTCACGGCGGCTCCCCACGGGCCCTAGCATCGGACCCGAACTGCCCGACGATCACAAGGACGAGCGCACCCCGACATGAGCTGGTTCGAATCCCTAATCCTCGGTCTCGTCCAGGGGCTTACGGAGTTCCTCCCGATCTCCTCCAGCGCGCACCTGCGGCTGACCGCGGCTTTCGCCGGCTGGCACGATCCGGGTGCCGCCTTCACGGCCATCACCCAGATCGGCACCGAGGCCGCCGTGCTGATCTACTTCCGCAAGGACATCGCGCGGATCATCTCCACCTGGTTCCGCTCCCTGTTCACCAAGGCGCTGCGTTCCGAACAGGACGCCAAGATGGGCTGGCTGGTCATCGTCGGCTCGATCCCGATCGGCGTCCTGGGCGTCACGTTCAAGGACCAGATCACCGGCCCGGCCCGCGACCTGCGGCTGACCGCGACCACCCTCATCGTCATGGGCCTCGTCCTCGGCTTCGCCGACTGGCTGGCCTCCCGCGACGAGGAGGGCGGCCGGCACCGGGTGGTCAAGCAGCGCAAGACGCTCCGGGAGCTGGGCGTCAAGGACGGCCTGATCTTCGGCCTGTGCCAGGCGATGGCCCTGATCCCCGGCGTCTCCCGGTCCGGTGCCACGATCTCCGGCGGTCTGCTGCTGGGCTTCACCCGTGAGGCGGCGGCCCGGTACTCCTTCCTCCTGGCCATCCCGGCCGTGCTGGCCTCCGGCGCGTTCGAGATCAAGGACGTCGTGGAGAGCCCCGGGCACATCTCGTGGGGGCCGACGATCTTCGCCACGGTGATCGCCTTCTTCGTCGGCTACGCGGTCATCGCGTGGTTCATGAAGTTCATCTCCTCGAAGAGCTTCATGCCCTTCGTCATCTACCGGATCCTGCTCGGCATCGCGTTGTTCGCGCTCATCGGCATGGGCGTGCTCAGCCCGCACGCGGGTGAGTCGGGCTCCTGATCCGGCCCGTGAGGCCGGCCCATGGCCGGAACTCGACGCGGGGGCCGTCCGGGAACGTTCCCGGGCGGCCCCCGCGTCGTTGTCCGGGGAGAGACCTGGAAGCGAGCGACAAGGGGTTCTCATGGGCCGCGTGGTACTGGAGCGTTTTCCGGCGGGGAGTCCGAGGGGGAGCTGGCCCGCGGAGGAGTACGCGGCGCAGCGGACGCGCGAGGGCGTGCCGGCGGAGGTGGTGATGGACCTGGCCAGTGACGCGTTCCTGGTCGTGATCCGGCAACGGGAGGCGCATTCCGGTCACTGACCGGCGCCGGGCGCGTCCGGTGGCCGCACGCCCCTTGGCCCCGCCGCCCCGCGGCCGCACACTGACCCGATGACGCAGCGTGTGGACCTGGCGAGCGTGATGGACCGGCTCGCCATCGACGAGGTGGTCTCGGGGTACGCGGTGGCCGTCGACGACGGGGACTGGGACGCCTACCGGGCCCTGTTCACTCCGGGGGGACGGGCCGACTACAGCTCGGCCGGCGGCGCCGAGGGCCCGGCCGCGGAGGTCGCCGACTGGCTCGCGCGGACCATGGAGCTCTTCCCGGTGCGCCAGCACCTGATCGTCAACCGCCTGATCCGGCTGGAGGACCGGGGCGGCTACCCCGGGGACTCGGCGCGGGTCCGGGCGGACTTCCTGAACCCGATGCGGCTGGCCGGTGCGGACGGCCGCGCCACGGCCCCCGACTTCGTGACCGCCGGGCGGTACGCCTTCTCGCTCGTCCGCACCCCGGACGGCTGGCGGCTCACGCGGGTCACGGTCCACGAGAAGTGGCGTCACGCGGCGGCCTGAGCCGCGCCCGGCCGGGGGCGGTCCCACACTGGAAGCGGAGGCGCGTCATGCTGCTCGCGAAGCGGACCCGGTGGTGGCGTGCGGCGGGCGCCGCGGCCGCCGGGGCGCTGCCCTGTCTCGCCTTTCCGGCGCCGGGGCTGTGGTGGTCCGCGTACGTCGCCCTCGTGCCGTGGATGCTGCTGCTGCGCTCCGCGCCCACCGGGCGGCGGGCCGCGCTGGAGGGGTGGCTGGGGGGCGCGGGGTTCATCGTGGCGGTGCACCACTGGCTGCTGCCGAGCCTGCACGTGTTCCTGGTCCCCCTCGCCGTGCTGCTGGGGGTGCTCTGGGTGCCCTGGGCCCTGCTGGTGCGGGAGCTGCTCGGCGGGGTGCCGGGCCCGCGGCGGGCCGCGGCCGGGCTGGTCCTCGTACCGGCGGGATGGCTGCTCTCGGAGCTGGTCCGGTCCTGGCAGGGGCTGGGCGGGCCGTGGGGGCTGCTGGGGGCGAGCCAGTGGCAGGTCCCGCCGGCGCTGCGGCTGGCCTCGGTGGGCGGGGTGTGGCTGGTGAGCCTGCTGGTGGTGGCGGTGAACTGTGCCGTGGTGTTGCTGGTCGCGGCGCCGCGGGCGCGGGTTCCGGCGGTGGCCTCGCTGGCGGGGGGTGCGGTGCTCACGGGCGCGGTGGGGGTGTGGGCGCCCCGCCCCGAGGTGTCGGGCGGGGTGCGCGTGGCCGTCGTACAGCCGGGCCCGGTGGGCGGGGCGGACAGCGCGGAGCGGCGGTTCGGGCTGGAGGAGGAACTGACGCGGACGCTGGCGGGGGCCCGGCCGGACCTGGTGGTGTGGGGGGAGAGCGGGATCGGCGCGGACCTGGCGGCGCGGCCCGACCTGTCCCGGCGGCTGGCGGCCCTGTCCGCGGAACTCGGTGCCCCGCTGCTGGTGAACGTGGACGCCCGGCGCTCGGACCGGCCCGGCATCTACAAGAGTTCGGTGCTGGTCGGCCCGGAGGGCCCCACCGGCGACCGGTACGACAAGATGCGGCTGGTCCCCTTCGGCGAGTACGTGCCGGCCCGCTCGGTGCTGGGCTGGGCCACCTCGGTCGGCAGGGCGGCGGGCGAGGACCGGATGCGCGGCGAGGCCCCCGTGGTCATGAACCTGCCCGGCGGGGTGCGGCTGGGTCCGCTGGTGTGCTTCGAGTCGGCCTTCCCCGACATGAGCCGGCACCTGGTCCGCGAGGGCGCCGGGGTGCTCGTCGCGCAGTCGGCGACCTCGACCTTCCAGAACAGCTGGGCACCGGCCCAGCACGCCTCCCTGGCGGCCCTGCGCGCCGCCGAGACGGGCCGCCCGGTGGTGCACGCGACCCTGACCGGTGTCAGCGCCGTCCACGGGCCGTCCGGCGAGCGCGTCGGGCCCGCCCTGCCCGTCTCGGCGAGCACGGCGGTCACGTACGAGGTGCCGCTCGCCCGGGGCACGACCTTCTTCGTCCGCTTCGGGAACTGGCCGGCGGGCGCCTGTCTGGCCGCGCTGGCGCTGTACTGCGCGGCCGTGGCGGTGCGGGCGGTCAGGCCCGGGAGGCCTGCTCCAGAGCCGTCAGCACCACCCGCTCGCACAGTTCGTGGGTGAGCAGGGCGTCCCGGGCGCTGAGCACCTTGCCGGCCGCGACGGCCTCCAGGAAGGTGTCCACGACCTGCTCGATGCCGCGCTGGCGGGCCACCGGGACCCAGTCCCCGCGCCGGCGCACGGTGGGCTGGCCGCGGTGGTCGACGACCTCGGCGAGGTTGACGACCTGGCGCTTGGAGTCCTGGCCCGACACCTCCAGGACCTCCTCGGTCGACCCGGACCGCCGGTTCATGATGCCCAGGGCGGTGAAACCGTCACCGGACATCTGGAGCACCACCTGCGACATCAGCCCCTCGCGCACCACGGCCCGTACGTCGATGTGGTCCGCCTCGCCGGGGAGGAGGAAGCGCAGGGTGTCGACGACGTGGATGAAGTCGTCGAGGACCAGGGTGCGGGGGTCCTCGGGCAGCCCGACCCGGTTCTTCTGCATGACGATCAGGTCGCGCGGGTGGTCGGCGCACAGCGTGTAGCCGGGCGCGTGGCGGCGGTTGAAGCCGACGAAGAGGCTCACCCCGCGCTCCTCGGCACGCTCGACCAGGCGCCGGGAGTCCGCCAGCTCGTAGGCCAGCGGCTTGTCCACGTAGGTCGCGACGCCCGCTTCCAGCAGCCGCTCCACGATCTGCGGGTGGGTGTCCGTCGGGGCGTGCACGAAGGCGGCGTCGAGGCCCTCGGCGAGCAGTGAGTCGAGCGTGGTGTGGCGGTGCTCCGGCGGGACGCGGTGGGCGTCTCCGATCCGCTCGAGGGTGGCCGGGGTGCGGGTCTGCAGGTGCAGCTCCAGCCCGGGACGGGTGGTCAGGACGGGCAGGTACGCCTTCTGCGCGATGTCGCCGAGTCCGATGACGCCGACCTTCACCAGGAGCCTCCTGTGTGTGCCTTGGGGACAGCCGCAGCTTAATCCCTGGTGGGCGGTGGCGGGTTCGTCCAGGATGTGGACCATGACGTCGAACGGACAGCACCGCACCGAACCCTCCACCACCGCCGGCGAGCGCGAGATGCTGGAGGGCTGGCTCGACTACCACCGCTCCACCCTGGCCTGGAAGTGCGAGGGGCTCTCCGAGGAGCAGTTGCGCCTCACCCCGCTGCGGCCTTCCGCGCTGAGTCTGCTGGGCCTCGTACGGCACATGGCGGAAGTGGAGCGGTACTGGTTCCGGGAGATCACCCTCGGCGAGGACCTGCCCGAGCTGTACAGCACCCGCGAGAACCCGGACGGGGACTTCGAGTTCACCGACGGGGACACCTGGGCCTCGGCCGAGCAGGTCTGGCGGACGGAGACCGATCTGGCGCGGCGGGCGGCGGCGGGCCGCTCCCTGGACGCGGTGTCGGACGCCGCCGGCCACCACCGCGGCGAGGTCTTCAGCCTGCGCTGGGTCTACACCCACATGATCGAGGAGTACGCCCGTCACAACGGACACGCGGACCTGCTGCGCGAGCACATCGACGGCGCCACCGGCGACTAGGGCGCCGGTCACCCCTTCCGTGTCACCCGTGCGGGGTGAATATCGGCTCCTGGTTTTCGCAACGGGGTCGCGGCACAGCAGAGTTGCCCGGGTGCACCCCACCCGAACCTCGACGAAGCTGCTCCTCGGAGCCGCCTGTGCCGTCTCGGCCGTCTCCGGCTGCGTGAACGTGAACCCCTCCCCCACCGGCCCGGCGGCGGGCACCGGCGGGCCGCCGCCCCGGCACGAGCCGCGCGGCGGGCCGGGGGCGCTGCCCGTGGTCGTCCAGGCGCCCGCCCTGGAGGCGCTGAGGGCGGTACCCGGGGAGGGCGCCCGCCCGTCGGCCCCGACGGCCGCGGGGCGGGGCTCGGCGCGCACCGTACCGGGGCCGCGTACGGAGCCACGGGAGGCCGCACCGGCCGCGCCGGCGGTACCCGACATCCCGGAGCCGGCCGAGCCGCCGGGACGCGCACAGGCCGGCGGGGCGGGCCGTCCGCACGCCCCGGGGCGGGAGGGGCGGCTGCCGCCCGGGCTGGCGCGCGAGCTGCCGGTACGGCCCGCGGACGTGTGCGCGCTGGGCCGCCGGCACGGGGACTGGGATCCGGACGGTCCGGAGGCCCGGATCTGCGCGGGCGTCGAGGGCGGCTGAAGCGGACGCGCCCCGCGGCGGCCGCCACACCCCGTCCAGGGCCCCCGGGCGGGGCCTACGCCTGCCCGGGGAAGGGCCGGGGCCCCGGGCCCCCCTCGGCCTCCAGCCGGCGCTCCAGGCGGGCGATGGCGGCCCGCACGCCGTTGCCGTACCCGTCGTCGGACAGCGCCCGGGTGGCGGCCCGCGCCCGCGCGAGGTGGGCCCGGGCCTCCTCGGGCCGGCGCAGTTTCGCGTAGTCGGCCGCGAGGCTGAGGTGCAGGGACGGGTAGAACACCCGCACGGCGGGGTGCGGGTCGGCGCGCCCGGGGAGCGCCTCCCCCGGCCGCTGGCCGAGCCCGTCGGCGGCGGTCAGTGCCCGCAGGTCCCAGGCCAGTTCGTCGGCGGGGTCGTCCTGCGCGTCGGCCAGGTAGTGCGCGAGGGTGCAGCGGTGCAGGCAGTCGCCCTCCTCGCCGATCTCGGACCAGATCTCGCCGAGCCGGTTGCGGGCCTCCTCGCGGTCTCCGGCGTGCAGCAGGATGACGGCCTGGCCGATCCTGGTCATGACGGCGTCCTCCGACGCCTCCTGCTGCTGCTCCGTCAACGGGGCCTCCGGCTCGCTCCGCCGGACCGGGTCCGGTCCGATCATCAAGAAGCTAACCGGCGGCACCGGATCTGGCGCCGAGGCGCGGTGTGGTGTCAGCCGAGGTCCGGGATCCGCCAGTCGATCGGCTCATGGCCCTGGGCGGCCACGGCCTCGTTGATCTGCGTGAAGGGACGGGAGCCGAAGAACTTCTTCGCCGACAGCGGCGAGGGGTGGGCGCCCTTGACGATGACGTGCCGCTCCTCGTCGATGAGCGGGATCTTCTTCTGGGCGTAGGCGCCCCAGAGCACGAAGACGACCGGGTCGGGGCGGTCGGACACGGCCCGGATCACGGCGTCCGTGAACTTCTCCCAGCCCTTGCCCTTGTGCGAGTTGGGCTCGGCCTCGCGCACGGTGAGGACGGCGTTGAGCAGCAGGACGCCCTGCTCGGCCCACGGCATCAGGTACCCGTTGTCCGGGACCGGCAGGCCGAGCTCTTCCTTCATCTCCTTGTAGATGTTGCGCAGGGAGGGCGGGGTCTTGACCCCGGGGCGCACGGAGAAGCACAGGCCGTGTCCCTGGCCGGCGCCGTGGTAGGGGTCCTGGCCCAGGACCAGGACCTTCACCTTGTCGAACGGCGTGGCCTCCAGGGCCGCGAAGACCTGCTCGCGGGGCGGGTAGACCGGCCCGTTCGCCCGCTCCTTCTCGACGAACTCGGTGAGTTCCTTGAAGTAGGGCTGGTCCAGCTCCCCGCCGAGGACGGGGAGCCAGGACTCGGGCAGCATCTGGGTCACGTCGACAACCTCCGGTACAAGTTCGTGCAACTGCTCCGAACCTACCGGGGACCACTGACAACGCCGCCATCCGGGCGTCCCGCCGGGATCACCAGCTGGTCTTGCGGTACAGCTCCCACATCTGCATGGCGGTCTGCGGGTCCAGCGCCCGCTCGGCTCCGGCGATGTCCTCGCGCGCGCCGACGTAGAGCTTGCCCTGCCACAGCGGCAGCAGCCGGACGTCCTGGGCGAAGATCTGCTGGGCCGCCTCGAACTCCCTGACGCCCGCCGAGCGGTCGCCCTCGCGGCGCGACTTGGGCAGCAGCTCGTTCACGATCTGCGCCGGCTCGTACGGGGTGCCGACCGCGTTCTCCTTGCCGACGAACGGCGCGATGAAGTTGTCGGGGTCCGGGAAGTCCGGGAACCAGCCTCGGCCGAAGACCGGGTACTGACCGCTCTTGTAGCCCTCCTGGAAGGCCTTCCAGGGCTGTCCGCGCAGGGTGATCTTGAAGAGGTCGCTCTCGTCGAGCTGCCGCTTGATCTCGGTGAACTCGTCCGCGGTGGAGGCACCGTAGCGGTCCGTGGTGTACCAGAAGGTCAGCTCCACCTTCTGGGTGATCCCCGCGGCCGTGAGGATCTTCTTGGCCTTGGCCACGTCGGGGTTGCCGTACATGTCGTAGAAGGGCGTCCTGTGGCCCACGACGCCCTTGGGGACCATCGAGTAGAGCGGCTCGGCGGTGCCCTGGTAGACCTTGGAGACGATCGCGCCCCGGTCGATGACCTGGGCGATCGCCTGGCGCACCGCCTGCTTGTTGACCTGCGGGTCGTTCGGGTTGAAGACCAGGTAGCGGATCTCGGCGCCGACGTTCTCCACGACCTGGACGCCGAGGGCGTGCGAGGCGGGGGTCTGGAGGTCCTTGATCTCGGGGGCGGAGAGGCCGCGGTAGGTGGCGTCGATCTCCTTGCCCTTGAGGGCGGCGACCATCTTCTTGGAGTCCGAGAAGTAGCGGATCGTCACGCCGTCGTTGCGGCGGTTGGCGAAGCCGGTGTAGCTCTCGTTGCGGCCGAGGACCGCCTCGTTGCCCTCGGTGTACGAGGTGAGGACGTAGGGTCCGGAGCCGGTGACCTTGCCGTCGGTGCGGATCTTCCCGGCCGGGTAGTCCTTCGGCGCGACCAGGGAGGCGGCCGGCGATCCCAGCACGTACGGGAAGGTCGCGTCGGGGGTCTTCAGGTGGAAGACGACCGTGAGCGCGTCCGGCGCCTCGATCTTGTCCAGGGTGTTGAAGAGACCGGCGGGACCGACCTTGTGGTTGATCGTCTTGATCCGGTCGAGGGAGTGCTTGACCGCCTTGGCGTCGAGCGGCTCGCCGTTGGAGAACTTCAGGCCCTTGCGCAGGGTGCAGCGGTAGGCCGTGTTCGCCGAGTCGGTGAACTCACAGCCCTGGGCCGCGTCCGGCTGGGGCTTGGTGCTGCCCGTCGGGAAGGCCAGCAGGGTCTGGTAGACGTTGCGGTACAGCTCCCAGGAGCCGTCCCAGGCCGCGGCGGGGTCGAGGGTGCTGGGCGCGCTCGTCGTGCCTACGGTGATCCTCTTCGCGGTTTCGCCGTCGTCGTCCGAGAACAGGCCGCATCCGGCGAGCAGGGATATGGACGCAACGGCCGCAGCGATCTGCAGGCATCTGGTCCGGTTGAACACGTGCACGCTCCTCGATCAGCCAGGGGTGCGGCAGACCCTACCGCAGAGCCTCACAAATCCAATGGGCAGGTTTCGTGAGGCACTTGACCGATTTCGTGCCAGTTCGACACGCATTTGCCTCCCCTCGGGAGGCAAATGCGTCCGGATATCGGTCAATGGACCCCGGCATTGAGGAACATTCCCCCGTCGACGACGAGCGTTTGCCCTGTGATCCATTCCGCTTGTGCAGATGTCAGGAACGCGGCGGCCCCGCCGATGTCCTCGGGGACCCCGAGCCGGCCGAGCGGGTAGGCGGCCGCCGCCTCCTGCTCCCGGCCCTCGTAGAGCGCCTGCGCGAACTTCGTCCTGACCACCGCCGGGGCGATGGCGTTGACCCGCACGCCCGGCGCCATCTCGTGCGCCAGCTGGAGGGTCAGGTTGATCATCGCGGCCTTGCTCATCCCGTACGCGCCGATGAAGGGCGAGGCCGAGACGCCGGCGATGGAGGCGATGTTCACGATGGCCCCGCCGTGGTCCTTCTGCCAGGCGTGCCAGGTCCGCTGGGCGAAGCCCAGCGCGGAGATCACATTGGTCTCGAAGACCTTGCGCGCCACCCCGAGGTCGAGGTCCGCGATCGGCCCGAAGACCGGGTTGGTGCCCGCGTTGTTCACCAGGAAGTCGACGCGGCCGAAGACCTCCATCGCACGCTCGACGGCGAGGGCCTGGTGGGTCTCATCGTGCGCCTTTCCGGCCACTCCGATCACCCGGTCCGCACCCAGCCGCTCCGCGGCCTCCTTGAGCGCGTCCTCGTTGCGCCCGGTGATCACGACCCGGTCGCCCCGGGCGACCAGGGCCTCGGCGATGCCGTATCCGATGCCCCGGCTCGCGCCGGTGACCAGGGCCACCTTGCCGCTGTCGGCGCGGCCGGTGTCCCCGCCGCCGTTGCCGTTGTCCATGCCGTTGTCCGTCATGACGTACGCCCGCCTCTCGTGAAACCGTCAGTTGAGCGGGCCGCCGGCCACGTACAGGACCTGGCCGGAGACGAAGCCCGCGTCCTCGCCCGTGAAGAAGGCGATGGCGCCCGCGATGTCCTCGGGACGGCCCACGCGCTGCACCGGGATCTGGGAGGCGGCGGCCAGCTGGAACTCCTCGAAGCCCATGCCGACGCGGGCGGCGGTCTGCGCCGTCATCTCGGTCACGATGAAGCCCGGGGCGACGGCGTTGGCGGTGATGCCGAACTTGCCGAGCTCGATCGCCAGCGTCTTGGTGAAGCCCTGGAGACCCGCCTTGGCGGCGGCGTAGTTGGCCTGGCCGCGGTTGCCGAGCGCCGAGCTGCTGGAGAGGTTCACCACACGGCCGAACTTCGCCTCCACCATGTACTTCTGACAGGCCCTCGCCATCAGGAACGCGCCGCGCAGGTGCACGTTCATGACGGTGTCCCAGTCGGTGTCGCTCATCTTGAAGAGCAGGTTGTCGCGGAGCACGCCGGCGTTGTTGACGAGGATCGTCGGGGCGCCGAGCGTGCCGGCGACCCGCTCGACGGCCGCCTCCACCTGGGCGGCGTCGGAGACGTCGCAGCCGACCGCCAGGGCCTTGCCGCCGGCCGCCGTGATCGCCTCGACGGTGTCCTTGCAGGCCGTCTCGTCCAGGTCGAGTACGGCGACCGCACGGCCTTCGGCCGCCAGACGGACGGCGGTGGCCGCGCCGATGCCCCGGGCCGCCCCGGTCACGATCGCGACGCGCTGCTCGGTGGTGGACATGCTGGTTCTCCTCGCCCTTGAGAGACGGCCGCCCGAAGGTGAGCAACCGCTTAGTAGCTTCAGCTGAGGAGACGCTAGGAGCCCTGGCACCCCGTGTCAACGGCCCCCCGCGGCAGCGGCGCGGGCCCGTCCCGGAATCAGCGGACCAGCAGGTCCAGCAGCCGTTCCAGCTCGGCGGCGGGATCGGCGGTCAGGCCGGTGTGCACCGGCCCCGGCTGCACCACCGTGCTGCGGGGGGCGATCAGCCACCGGAACCGGCGCCCCGGGTCGTCGCCCGCCGCCTGGCCGGCGGCCTCGCCGCCTGCGCACAGCCCCTCGACCCCGCGCAGCGCGGCCCGTACGCCGGCCACGTCGGCGCCGGGGTCCAGCGCGAGGAGTTTCGCCTCGTCGAGGTGGGTGCGCGCGGCGACGTAGGAGTGCGCCCGGCAGTAGACGATCACACCGGCGTTGAAGCACTCACCGCGCTCCATCCGGGGTACCACGCGCACCAGCGCGTATTCGAACACGTCCCGCTTGGTCACTCGTCGCCGCTCTTCTGCTTGTTCTGGTCCGACTGGGGAGGGAGGCGCTCGGCGAGCCAGCCCGGCGGACCGGACCGCTGCCTGACCTCCGCCTCCATGGTGATCCTCTCGTGGATCGTCGCCGCGCGCGGCAGCAGCGCCTCCACGTAGGCGCGGCGCACCGCGTCGGTGGAGTCGAAGCCGGGTTCGTCCACCAGCCACTCGTCGGGGACGTCGGCGGTGACCTCGGTGAGCAGCTCCTCGGTGACCAGCGGGGCCAGCTCGGCGGCGGCCGCCGCGATGTCCGGCCCGACGGGGGCCAGGACGTGGTCGGAGGCGTTGTACGGCTTGGCGGCGGCGGCCTGGGCGGTGGGCCAGTTGTGGTGCCAGATCATCGTGGCGCCGTGGTCGATGAGCCACAGGTCCCCGTGCCAGACCAGCATGTTCGGATTGCGCCAGGACCGGTCGACGTTGTTGATCAGCGCGTCGAACCAGACGACGCGCCCCGCCTCGACCGGGTCGGCCCGGTACGCGAGGGGGTCGAAGCCGATCGAGCCGGGCAGGTAGTCCATGCCGAGGTTGAGCCCGCCGCTGGCCTTGAGCAGTTCCTGGACCTCCTGGTCGGGCTCGGCGAGCCCGATGACGGGGTCGAGCTGCATCTGCACCAGGCGCGGGACGCGCAGCCCCAGCCGCTGGGCGAGGCGCCCGCAGACGACTTCGGCGACCAGGGTCTTGCGCCCCTGGCCGGCTCCGGTGAATTTCATGACGTACGTACCGAGATCGTCGGCCTCGACGATCCCCGGGAGCGAGCCGCCCTCGCGCAAGGGCGTGACGTAGCGGGTCGCGATCACTTCTGTGAGCATTTTCCCAGGCTAGCGGGCGGACGCGCTTCATGATTCAAGGTTTTCCGCGGGTGACCCGGCGACCCCCGGTCCGCCCGGGGCCGGGAGCCACGGCCGCCGCCCACCAGGCATACGGGCCCGGCGCACGTTCACGGGCAAGGCCCGCCCGAGGGGCGGAACGTCCGCGTCGTGGCCGTCGGTGGGCGTCGCGCCGAAGAGTCACGTTCGAGGACCGGGCGGCTCCCCCGACGCACCGGCCCGCGGGGAGCCTCCGGCCGGTCCAGGACGGGCGCGCCGCCGGGCCGGGCCCGGTCCCGGCTCAGCGGCCGGCGATCTCGATGCGGCGGGACTTGCCGCCGCCCGCCCGCCGGGGGATCCGCACGGTGAGCACGCCGTGGGACAGGTCGGCACTGATGCGGTCGGCGTCCGCGTCGGCCGGCAGGCTCATCCGGTAGTCGAACTGCCCCACCCTGCGGGTCTGCCGGCGCACGACGCCGGTGCGTTCCCTCTCCTTGGTCTCGCCGTGGACGGCCAGCTCCCCGCCCAGCACCTCCACGGTCACCTCGTCCACGCGCAGGCCGGGCAGGTCGAGTTCGAGGACGTAGGCGTCGTCGGTTTCCTCGATGTCGTCCGCGGGCTGCCACGCCGCGTCCCGTACCAGCCCGCCGCCTCCCGGAACGGCCGAAGCCCACAGCTGCCCCATCCGCTCGTAGAGGTCCTCGAACTCGCGCCACAGCTTTCGCCGCGCCGTCGGTTCTTCACGGTGAAGAGACAGCGGCATCTCTCTCACCCTCTCTTCTCTCTCCGTGCGCCCATGCGCACGTACCCCCCTGTTCTGCCTGGCTTCTCGCCGCGCGACGACGTGCGCAAACCCGGTGACGTCCAGCCCGGAGGCCGGTTGGATTCCCGCGGCACCGGAAACGGTCCGGGGCCCGCGTCGCCCTCGTCCGCGGTGACGTCGTCGGCCACGGGATCCACGCTTCCGCCGCCCTGGGGCGGCTGCACACGGCGGTGCGCACCCTGGCCGAGGTCGACCTGCCCCCGGGCGAACCGCTGACCGGCCTCGACGGCCTGATCCGGGAGGAGGCGCGGCAGGGCGCGGGGGCCGCCGTGGTCGGCGGCGACGAGAGGCGCCGCGGGGGACGAAGAGGGCCGGAGGACCGGAGCGCGGCCACGTTCAGACCGCCGCGGACTCCCTTCCCGCCGTGGCCGCCGGAGGTGCGCTGTTCGCCACCGTGCTGCGGAAGGCGGCCATGCAGCGGGCGCAGTAGCGCTCCGCCGTCCCCTCCGACATGAGCGCGGCGACCGTCGACCCCGGCGGCAGCGAGTAGCCGCAGAGGGTCGTCGTGGCCTGCCCCTTGGCGAGGACGTGCCACAGCATCTCCGATCGCTCCGGGGCGAACTCGGCTCGCATTTCGTACATGGGCCGTTCCCTTCCTGCCGTGGTGGCCGCGTCAACCGGCCGTCCCTGCCCATGAGAGCCCCCCTGCTCCAAAGAGGCCAACGGGGTGGGCCATCGGGGCGAATTCGGCCGTCCGCGGGTTTGCCGGTCTCCGCCGGGCTCCGGGGCCCGTCCCGTGCCCGGACGGCACACCGGCCTGCCGCGCACACGCCAGGACCGCCTCCCCCGGGCGCGCCTGGTGTCCAGGCCGGCTCCCGCACCGGGAGGATGGACCCTGCCAGACGCATCAGTCCGGGCAGAGCACCTGGCAGCAGGAGGAACGGCCATGGAGACCACCTTCGAGACGGTGATCCAGCATGCCGCGCGGACGGTCATGGTCGCCGCCGTCGGGGAACTGGACGCGGCCGCTGGACCTTCCCTCCGCCGCGTGCCCGGCGCTGTGCCGCCGGGGACGGCCGTCGTCCTGATCGACGTCCACGGGGTGCCGTTCATGGACTCCTCCGGCCTGCTGCTCCTCCTGGACCTGCACCGGCGCCTGGAGTTCGCCGGCCTGCGCGTCCTGGTGGTGGGGTGGCAGCCGCAGCCGCAGCGCCTCATGAGCCGCGTCGCCGGTCTCCCGGCGGGCGGCGAGGGGCCCTGTGCCCCGCGGCAGGGCGCCCTCCTCGGTTTCCGCCGCATGATCCGGCAGCGTGCCGAACACCAACGGGCCGCCGCCGGCCGCACGGCGCTGCCCACGCCGCCCCTCGGGTAGACAGCTCGTCGTCCCGGAACGGGGCCGTTCACGGACGGACGTCGAGAACACGTCGGGCGGGACGGGTCGGCTGCGGGAGCAGGCGGCTGCCCCGACGGCGACCGCGGGCGGCCAGTGACTGCCGATGGCCGAGGAGGAGGAAGGTCCTCTCCCGCAGGACCGGCGGGTTCTCTTACCGCACCGGCCTGCCGGGCACGGTCAACCCCGACCGGTGCGAGGCCGACCTCAGGCGCCCGGCAGCGCGTCCGGCTCCCGGCCCTCCACCTCGTAGACCTTCGTCCAGGTACGGCCGCACCGGCAGTGGTAGGTCTCGACCAGATCACCGACGGCAGACACGTTCATACCGTCCTTCACGCGGACGTGTACGTGTTGATCCATGGCGGTACCTGCTGTTCTGTCGCGTTCGATCCGCTCAGTCTGGGAGCAGCCGGTGCAGCGCGCAACGGCCTGTCCGACTGGCGGACAAGATCACCTCAGGTGCCCGGCACCGCTGCGGAGGGGTCCTGGTGGCCGTGCCACTCGCACAGCAGGACGGTGGCGTCGTCGCCGAGCCGGCCGTCGTGGTGCAGGAGGACGGCCCGGACCAGCCGGCGCAGGGTTTCCGGGACGGGCAGGGCGGCCGCCTGCTGGTGGATGATGAATTCGACGAAGCGATCGAGCCCGAATTCACGCCCCGCCCGGTCGCGCGCCTCGATGATGCCGTCGGTGTAGAGCACGAGGCGGTCACCGGGTTCCAGGTGTTCGCGGTGGACGTGCGCGGCCAGGGCCAGATTGGTGCCCAGGGGGTGGCTCGGCGGGCGTTCCAGCGTGCTGGTCCAGCGGCCGTCGCGGATGAGGATCGGGGCGGGGTGCCCGCAGTTGATCCAGGACAGCAGCCCCCCGTTGAGGTCGAGGTCGGCCAGGATGGCGGTGGCGTACCGGTCGCTGGCGAACTGCTCCATCAGCATGGCCTCGATGCCGTCGCGGGCTTCGCTCAGGCCGGCGCCCTGGCGGCGCTGGTTGCGGCAGGTGGCCATGGCGAGGTTCGCCGTGAGGCCGGCGGCCGTGTCGTGGCCCATGGCGTCGAACACGGCGAGGTGGGCGACATCGGCGGCCAGCGCGTAGTCGAAGGCGTCGCCGGCCGTCGCGTAGGCGGGTTCCATCGCCGCGGCGATCGTCACCCGGGGGCTCGCGAACGTACGCGGGGGCATCAGCGTCCACTGCATCTCCGCCGAGACCGACATCGGCTCCAGGCGGGTGAGCCGGGCGTAGGAGTCGCTGTGCGAGCGGCTGCTCACCAGCATCATGCCGACGAGCGAGGCGAGGTCCTGCATGGCGTCCAGCGCGTCGCGGTCGGCCTCCCCGCGCGTGGTGACGGTGAGGACACCCAGTCGCTCGGTGCCGTCCAGGAGCGGCAGCCAGTGCTGCGGAGCGGTCTCGTCGCCGCCGGCGAGATGCCGGAGGCTTTGGAAGGCCCGCCCGGCCAGGGTGCCGTCCACCCGGAGCGTCTCTCCGCCGTGGCCGGCGTCGAGCCCCTGGCCGGTGACCTGACGGAGCATGTCCTCGCGCAGGTCACAGACGTACATGCGCACCCGCTCGAAGCCGGCCCGCGAGGCGAGCCGCGCGACCAGGGCGGGCAGCTGCTCGAAGGTGGTCAGGTGGCTTGCCCGGAGCAGACCGGCGAGCAGGAGGCTGTAGGAGTGGGGCACTGACCCTCCGGCGATCGACATGGCGAGCCCCTCTTCCCCATCATCACCGCCACGGAGCCAATGGGCGAACAGAACGGCTGCCCTCGTCGCCGGTGTCCTCTCGCTGACACGACGCAGCCGACGCCTGGCGAAACGGGGCGATGCGCGGCGGTGGCGGGCGACGAGTCGCAGGAAGGGGCGGGGCGGGGCTACACGCCGTAGAACAGCCAGGCCACGAGGCGGTCGAACGGGTCCTCGTACGGCCGCGGGAATTCCGGGAACACGGCCGGACGAGGGCTCGCCGCGATGTGCGGCCGCGTCCCTTCCGCCGTGTCCGCCGTGCGCCTCACCCGCACGGGAACGCGTACCGGACGGCCGGCGGCATACGGCTGCTGACGGCGTTCGGCGTCGTAGGCGGACCGGCGCAGCGGATCGCGCAGGGTCCGGTAGGCGTCGATGACCTCGGTCAGTTCGGCGGCGGCCGTCGGCCCGCCCGGGCGGGCGTCCGGGTGCAGGACGCGGATCAGCGCGCGGTAGGCGCTGGTGATCTCCTCGGGCGACGCCTCCGCGGGGAGCCCGAGGACGGCGTAATGATCGCGCGAGGCGCGAGATCCGCCCATCGTCCTCACCTCCGGAACAGCCGGAGCGGCCCCTCTTCACCCGTGATAAAGCCCGCTGCGGATGTTGTCAAGGATGCCGGTCAGCCGCTTTCGAGCCCCGCCGGACCGGCCCGGTCAGCGGGCGGCGCCCACCGCGCGAGGAGGGCCGCGGCCGTGGTGATGGAAGCCACGAGCGCGAGGGAGTTGCGGATCACCTCGGCGGTGCAGGACGCGGGAACCCCGGCGATGGCGTCGGACGGGACCACGACCCGGTAGCCATGGTTCACGGCGTCGAACACGGTGTTCGGGACCGCGATGTTCGAGGAGACCCCGGTGACGACGAGGGTGCGGACGCCGAGGTTGCGGAGCAGGGCGTCCAGGTCGGTGCCGGCCATCGGGGAGAGTCCGTGCAGCCGGCGGACCACGAGGTCCTGCCCCGCGACGGTGATGGGCGCGGCGACCCGCACCGCGTCGCTGCCGGTCAACTGCTGTACCGGCAGTTTCGCGGCGGCCCGGAAGAGCCGCGCGTTGGCGTTGGCCCCGAGTCCGTCGGGCCGGCGCTCGGCGACCGCGTGCACCACCTGTACGCCCGCCCCGCGCGCGGCGTCGACGAGCGCGGCCACCCGGTCCAGCATCCCGGAGTCACGGGCCTCCCTGGCCAGTTCCGGCAGGGCGCTCGCCTCGCCCACGACACCGTTCTGGCACTCGACGGTGAGCAGCGCGGTGGTGGCTGGGTCGAGTTCCGGCATGACTCCCCCTGGTGCGGCGACGGAAGAGCACGCATGATTCCTGACACGTAGTCAGATGTGAAGGGGTGCGGGTCGGATGGACGAGACGGGCGCGCGGACGGCGCAGCGGCGGGGCCGGCGCATCATGATGAGCGACGAGGAGGTGGACGCGTTCCTGCGCGAGCAGCGCACCTGCCGCGTGGCCACGGTCTCCCCGGACGGGAGCCCGCACGTCGGCGCGCTGTGGTTCGCCTGGGACGGCACCTCGCTGTGGCTCTACTCGCTCACCCGCAGCCGCCGCTGGGCCGACCTGCGGGCCGACCCGCGGATGTCGGTGGTGGTCGACGCCGGCGAGGAGTACGGAGAGCTGCGCGGGGTCGAGCTGTCCGGCCGCGCCGTCTTCGTGGGGGAGGCGCCGCGCACGGGTGAGGCCTGCCCGGAGCTGCTGGAGCCGGAACGGATCTTCCCCGTCAAGAACTTCGGGATCGAGGAGATGCCGCACGACGGCCGGCACGCCTGGATCCGGCTCACGCCGCGATCGGTGGTGTCCTGGGACTTCCGGAAGATCTGAGCCGCGCCTACACGGCCGCGGCCGCTCCCCGGAGCGCGTCGACGGCGGCCCGGATGGAGGGCCTGCGGCCCGCGTCCGTCCGCCAGACGACGTACACGTGGCGGCGGACGCTGTCGCTCACCGGCAGCAGCCGCACCCCCGGCGGCACGGGCCCGCGGCCGAGCCGGGGCGTCACGCACACGCCCAGCCCGGCTTCCACGAAGGCCAGCTGGGTGTGGTGCTCCTCGGCGATGTGCGCGATGCGCGGCTCGACCCCGATGCCGCGCAGGGTGAACACCAGCCACTCGTGGCAGAACTGGCCCTCGTTCCAGGAGATCCAGTCGTCGTCGGCGAAGTCGCCGAGGGAAATCGCGGCGCGGCCGGCCAGCGGGTGCCCCGCCGGGACCGCGATGTCGGCGGCGTCGTCCAGGAGGTGGGCGCGGGTCAGCTCGGCCGGCACCGGCATCCGCTTGTTGTGCCAGTCGATGGCGAGGGCCATGTCGAGGTCTCCCCGCACGACGGCCGCCATGCTCTCCTCGGGCTCCTGCTCCCGCACCAGCGCCCGCAGTTCGGGGTGGCCGGCCCGCAGGGCGGTCAGGGCCCGGGGCAGCAGCCCGCGCATGGCGGTGGGGAACGCCCCGATCCGCAACTCCCCCACGGCACAGCCCCGGCGGGCCTCCACATCGGCCTGCGCGAGTTCCACCTGGGAGATGATCCGGGCGGCGTGGTCCGCGAGCAGCCGGCCGGCGTCCGTGAGCCGGACTCCGCGCCCGTTCTTGGTGAGCAGCGGCTGGCCCACCTCCCGCTCCAGTTTGGCCATCTGCTGGGAGACCGCCGATGTGGTCACATGGAGGCCCCCGGCCGCGCCGCTGACCGAGCCGTGGCGGGCGAGGGCGTCGAGGGTGCGCAGGCGTTCCAGGTTCAACATGTAAGCGATGCTACGCCGTCGATCGAAGGAACTCTCGCTTGTTCTACGAGGTCGCGCACAGCAGAGTGATCCGCATGAGCGCACCGACCACCTCCCGCCCCACTCCCTCCGCCCCTTCCGCCCCCTCCGCCGCGCGGCCGTCCCGCCGGGGCCGCGGCCGTACCGCCCGCCTGGACTGGCGCCTGCGGTTCGCCCTGCTGTCGGTGGTGTGGGGCTTCAGCTTCCTCCTGATCAAGGTGGGCACCGAGGCGTTCGCGCCGTTCCAGGTCGCTCTCGGCCGGGTGTTCTTCGGCGCGCTCGCCCTCCTGGCGGTGCTGCTCGTACGCCGTGAGCCGCTGCCGCGCGGCCGGCGCACCTGGGGCCACCTGGCGGTCGCGGCGCTGCTGCTGAACACGGTCCCGTTCTCGCTCTTCGCCTACGCCGAGCAGAGCATCCCCTCCAGCCTCGCCGGCATCTGCAACGCCACTTCCCCGCTGTGGGGCATGGCGCTCTCGCTGGTGGCGCTGTCCGAGGACCGCCCCACGCGCCGCCGCTTCGCCGGGCTCGGCATCGGCTTCCTGGGCGTCCTGACGGTGCTCGGCGTCTGGCAGGGCTTCGCGGGGGTCGACGCCAAGGGCACCGCGCTGGCCCTGCTCGCCTCGCTCTGCTACCCGGTCGGCTGGATCTACGTACGCCGCACCCTGGCCGGCACCCCCGGCTCCCCGGTGGCGCTCACCGGGGCGCAGCTCCTGCTGTCCACCCTCCAGCTGGGAACCGTCAGCGCGCTCTTCACCACGGCTCCGGCCGGCTTCCCGCTGTGGCCGACCCTTGCGGTGGTGGCCCTGGGCGCCCTGGGCACGGGGATGGCCCTCCAGATGCAGTACGGGCTGGTGTCGGAGGTCGGCCCCACCACCGCTCAGATGGTCACGTACTTCATCCCGGTGATCGCCACCACCGCCGGCGTGCTGGTCCTCGGCGAGCAGCTGCACTGGAACACTCCGGCCGGCGCGGTGATCGTCCTGGCGGGCGCCGCCCTGACCCAGTCACGGGCGGCCTCCCGCGAGACCGCCTGAGCCGGAGTGCGGGCCGCGGCCCGCACTCCGGCTCAGGGCGCAACGGGCCGGTGGAGGAAGCCGGTCAGCGGTGCGAGGACCTGCCAGCCGAGCGCCTCGTAGAGCGCCCGGCCCGGGACGGTCGCGCCCAGGACGCCGGTCGTCACACCGTATTCGACGGCGGAGCCGGTGAGCGTGCTCATCACGAACGTCCCGAGGCCCCGGCGCTGGTGGGCCTCCTCGGTGACGATCTGGTCGAAGACGCAGGTGTCGCCCGTCAGGCCGATCCGGCCGCTCGCGGCGAGTTCCCCGTCGGCCGTCAGCACGCGCACGAGGACGACGTCGCCGACGGTCTCGGCGGCCGCCGTATAGCCATCGGGCGCGCGCACGACGGAGGGGCGCAGGTCGGCGGCCATCAGGAAACCGGGGTCGACCGGCTGCCAGGCGGACGAGAACCACGGCTCCATGACGTCCGGGGCCAGAAAGGCCTTGACGCAGACCGCCGGCCCGGTGATCGCGCCGACGAGCCGGCGGGCGGTCCCGGCGTCGCCGTCACGCAGGACGTGACGGACCGTCTCGGTCGGCCCCCCGACCTCGATGCTCAGCCCCCACGGCCGGTCCACCGGCTTCGGCGTCCCCCGCGAGACGGTCCATCCGTCGACCCACGAGCGTGCGATCTCCCACATCCCGAATCATCCCCCGTAATGACTGAAGCACCTGACGGGATATTACACACGCGCGTCAGGGCCACGCCCGTCGATCCCTCCGCCCCGCCGGCCGGCTCAGTCGAAGCGCCCCCCGGTCACCGGGCGGACCGCCGCCGCCACCGCGCCGGCCAGGCCGGCGACCTCCTCCGGGGCCAGCCCGGACACGGTGATCCGTACGCCGGGTCCCGCCTGGACGCGGTACCCGGCCCCGGGGCGCACCGCCCAGCCGGCCGCCAGCAGCCGGGTGACCGCCGTCGTCTCGTCGCCGACCGGCACCCACACGTTCAGCCCGCTCCGGCCGTGCGCCCGCACTCCCCGCTCCGCCAGCGCCGCGACCAGGCCGTCCCGGCGCAGCCCGTACGAGCCGGCCACGGCCCGGGGGTCCACGGCGCCGGAGGCCCACAGGTCCACCACCGCGTACTGGAGCAGCCGGCTCACCCAGCCCGGGCCCAGCCGCTGCCGCCCCCGGACCCGGTCCATCGTCACCGGGTCGCCCGTGAGCACCGCGAGCCGCAGGTCCGGCCCGTACGCCTTCGCCGTCGAGCGGATCAGCGCCCAGTGCCGGGTCACCCCGCCCAGCGGGCAGAGCGGCAGGTCGACGATCCCGTGGCCGTGGTCGTCCTCGATGAGCAGCACCTCGGGACGCCCGGCCAGCAGCTCCCTGAGCTCCGCCGCCCGGCCCGCGCCGACCGCGGCGCCGGTCGGGTTCTGCGCGCGGGCCGTCACCACCAGGGCCCTGACCCCCTCGGCCAGCGCCCCGGCCACCGCCTCCGGCAGCGGCCCCTCGTCGTCGACCGCCATCGGTACCACGCGGAGACCGAGCGCCGGGGCGAGGTCCAGCACGTTCCCCCAGCCCGGGTCCTCCACCGCCACCGCGTCCCCGGCCCGCAGGTGCGCGGCCAGTACGCGCTCGATGCCGTCCAGTGCCCCCGAGGTCACCGCCAGGGCCCCGGCCGGGACCCCGTCGGCGTCGAAGCCGGCGCGGGCCAGCCGGGCGAGGTCCGGGAGCACCGGGTCCTCCCCGTAGAGGGTCGGTGCCCGGGCGTACCGCCGGGCGGCGGCGGCCAGCGCCCCGTCCAGCGGGGGCAGCAGCGAGGGGTCGGGATTGCCCTGCGCGACATCCCGTACGCCCGGGGGCACCGGCATCCGCAGGGCGTCGCGCGGGGCGGTCGCCGGGCGGGCCCGGACCCGGCTGCCGCGCCGCCCGTCGGTCTCGATGACCCCGCGCTCGCGCAGCGTGCGGTAGGCGGCGGCCACGGTGTTGGGGTTCACCCCCAAGGCGGCCGCGAGTTCCCGCATCGGGGGCAGCAGCGCCCCCGGGGCGAGCGCGCCCGATCCGACGCCCGTTTCGACACTGGCCGCGATTTCCGATGCGCGGCGCCCACTGATCCGATACTCTCCTAGCACAAACGACATTATGCACTAGTACAACGGAGACCGCAGCATGAGCGCCACCACCGCCGCCTACGAGCCCACCGGCCGCACCCTCCCGAGCCGCGCGCGCCAGCGGGCGCGCTACGACCGCGAGACGGTGCACTCGATACTCGACCAGGCCTACGTGTGCCACCTCGGATTCGTCCGCGACGGCGCGCCGGTGGTCCTCCCGACGCTGTACGGCCGCGTGGACGAGACCCTGTACGTGCACGGCTCGACCGGCTCGCGTCCGCTGCTGGCCGCCGGCAAGGCCGACCCGGGCCTGCCGGTCTGCCTGACGGTGACGCACGTCGACGGGCTGGTCCTGGCCAGGTCCGCCTTCCACCACTCGATGAACTACCGCTCGGTGGTCGTGCACGGCACCGCCCACCAGGTCACCGACGAGGAGGAGCGCCGCATCGCGCTGGACGCCCTGGTCGACCAGGTCGTCCCCGGCCGCTCCGCGGACTCCCGGCCCGCCAACGCCAGGGAACTCGCGGCCACGGCCGTGATCCGGCTGGACCTCAACGAGGTGTCCGCGAAGGTGCGTACGGGCGGTCCGAACGACGACGCCGAGGACCTGGGCCTGCCGCACTGGGCGGGCGTGGTCCCGGTCGCGCCGGCGTACGGCACCCCCGTCCCGGCCGCCGACCTGGCCCCCGGCATCGCCGTCCCGGACTACGTCAGCGCGCTCTGAGGCTCCTGGGCGGGCCGGTCCCCCGGCCCGGCCCCGGCCCCGGGGCGCGCCCCGTCGGCGGGCCGGCGCGCCTCTGCCGCGATCAGCGCGCCCACGGCCGCCAGCAGCAGTACGGTGCCCAGCACCACCGCGCCGGTCAGCCGCTCCCCGAGCACCCCGACGGCGATCACTGCCGCGCTGACCGGCTCGATCAGCATGACCACCGACACCGTCGCGGCGCGCACCGCCGCAGCGCCGGTGAAGTACAGCGCGTACGCCAGGGCCGTCGGCACCACGGCGACGTAGGCCAGCAGCCAGAGCACCCGCGCCGGCTCGGCGGTGTGCGGCAGCAGCCCCTCCACCACCGCGAGCGGGAGCAGGCACACCGCGCCCACCGCCACCGACCACGCGGTGGTGACCAGCGGGTCCCCGCCCGCTCCGCGCCGCCCGAGCCACCGGGCCCGCAGTGTCATCCCCGCGTACCCGGCGGCCGACAGCAGCGCCCAGCCGACCCCGAGCGGCCGCACCTCACCGCCCCCGGAACCCAGCACCAGGACGGCGAGCCCCGCCAGGGCACCGCCGACGGCGGCCACCCCGCCCCGGCCCAGCCGCTCGCCCGTCCAGTACCGGCCGCCCAGCGCGATCAGCACGGGCCCCGCGCCGAGGGTGACCACGGTGCCGACGGCCAGACCGGTCTCCCGCACGGCCCCGAAGTAGGCGGCCTGGAACACGGTGAACATCAGCCCGGTCCCGATCAGCGAAGCCGGTGACGGCCGGACCGGCCGCGCCGCCCGCGCGGGCCGGCGTACGGCGAGCACCGCGAGCAGCACCGCCAGCCCGCCCGCGCAGCGCCAGAAGGACAGGGCGAGCGGACCGAGGTCACTGGCCAGGAAGAGGAGGGAGGCGGCGGCGCCGGCGGTGCCCCAGGCGGCTCCGGCGATGACGAGGTAGAGCAGGCTGCGCCCGGCGGCGGGCGAATGGTTCGACACGTGTTTCTCCGCGCATGCGTGAAGGACGGGGACGGAAGGCCATCGCTTCGCGGGCAGCGCGTACCGGCCCGGGAACTCCCCGGGCGGGTCTCTCGTTCTGGTGGCAGCCGCCCGCGCTAGGCGGCGGGAGGCGGAAGCACGGTCGAAGGCATGGTCAGCACCCTACGCCGTCGCCCGACGCGCGGACCAGCCCGGCCGGCGTCCGCGGGGCGTCGCCGACGGGCCCGGGGCCCGGCGCGCCGGCCCGCGTCGAGCCCGCGGGCCCGGCGCCCGAGGGGCTCCTACGCGCTCGTCGGCTCCCGGTCCGGCAGGGGCAGCGGCGCCTCGTGCGCGACGACCGGCGCCCGCCGCGAGGACTGCGCGATGAACGCGCCGCCGAGCACCAGCGCGCCGCCCAGGACCTGCGGCCCCGAGAGCCGCTCCCCGAGCAGCACCCAGGCCAGTACGGTCGCGACGACCGCCTCGAGACAGGCGACCACACCGGCGACCTGCGGCGACAGCCTGCGCACCGAGACCACGCCCGTCAGGTACGCGAAGACGGTGGCGACCAGCACCACCCAGCCCAGCAGCGCCAGTGCCGGTACCCGCAGGTCACCCATCGCGGCGTACCCGCCGAGCACCTGCCAGTCCATCCGCCAGGGCCGGGCGATCACGGTCATCACCAGGGCGCCGACGATCATGCCGTGCGCGATGACGCCCATCGGGTCCGGCGCGTCCTCCGCGTCGGCGCCCTGGTCCGCGAAGACGAAGTAGAAGGCCTGGCAGCAGGCCGCCGCGAGACCGAGCAGCACCCCGAACAGGTCCAGCCGCAGCCCCGCCCAGATCTCGACCACGCACGCCAGCCCGACGACGGCCACCGCCGCCCCGGCCGCGGCCGCCCGGGTCACCGGCTTGCGCTGCACGAAACGTATGTAGCCGAGCAGCAGGGCGGGGCCCAGGTACTCCAGCAGCAGGGCCACGCCCACCGGGATCCGCGACAGGGAGGCGAAGTAGAAGGCCTGGACGCCCGCGACGGCGACCAGCCCGAAGCCGGCCAGCAGCAGGGGCTTGCGCCGCACCAGGGAGCGGTGCCGCCAGGCCAGCGGGGACAGCACCAGCGCCGCCCCGGCCACCCTGAGCCACACCATGTGCAGCGGGTCGAGACCCGCCTCGATCAGCGGCTTCGCCGCGACACCGGAACCGCCGAACGCACATGCCGACACGAGGGCCAGGCCCAGTCCGGCGTTCTTCCCTGACGCTTGCATCGGCCCATCATGGCAGGGCAGGACAGGAGCGTCACGCGCGAGACGCCTGTTGAGACACACCCGAGACGCGGCCCGCCGGGCCCGCCGGAACCTGACGGGCCGTCAGGCTTGTATGTTCCGCACCCCGGGGCTACCTTCCGCCGCACGTACCCGACGAGAAGGGGTGGACGCATGGCTGAAGTCACCGCGGAATCACGCATCGAGGCGCCCGCCGCGAAGCTCTGGGCCCAGCTGACGGACTGGGACGCGTACGGGCAGTGGAGCATGACCCACACCGACTTCCCGAAGGGCGGCCCCGAGACGCTCGCGGTCGGCTCCACCTTCACCGAGAACATGAAGATGATGGGATTTCCCGCCGAGGTCCTGTGGACGGTCTCGGAGCTGGAGGAGCAGCGCGTCCTCGCGGTCACCGGCAAGGGCCCCATGGGCGTCGCCGTACTCACCCGCTACACCCTGACCGCCGACGGCGCGGCCACCAGGGTCCGCATCGACGGCGAGTTCACGGGCGCCGCCGTTTCACTGATGGCGGGCAGGCTCAAGGACTCCGCGACGGCCGCACTGAACGAGTCGCTGCGCAAGCTGGCCGCCCTGGTCGCCTGACCCCGACGAACGCGGGGGCGCGCCCCGCGTGCACCACGCGGAGCGTGCCCCCTCGGGTCCCGGCCGGGACCCGTACGGATCAGTGCTCGTCGGCCAGGATCAGGTACAGCTTCCTGCGGGCGTCGTTGACGACCGCGAGGGCCTTCTCCCGCTGCTCGGGCGACCCGGTCTTGAAGACCTGGCCGAAGGCCTCCATCAGGCCGCCGGCGGCGGTGCGGACCTGGTGCATCGCCTCGAAGTCGGGGCCGCGGCCGGCGTCCGCCCAGGGGGCCTCAGGCCCCGACCCGGCCTCGGTCCGGCCGGTTTCGGTGAGCGTGAACAGCTTCTTGCCGCCCTCGCTCACGCTGGTGATCAACCCCTCGTCCTCGAGCAGTTGCAGGGTCGGGTAGACCGAGCCCGGACTGGGCTTCCACGCCCCGCCGCTGCGCTCGCCGATCTCCCGGATCATCTCGTAGCCGTGCATCGGCCGGTCGGCGAGCAGCGCCAGGATCGAGGCGCGCACGTCGCCCCGCCTGGCCCGCCCGCGCGGCCCGCCGCGTCCGCCCCGCCCGCCGAAGGGCCCGCCGCCGAAGGGCGGCCCGAACGGGCCGAAGGCGGCGCGCAGCCCCCTGAACTCCTCCCGACGGTCCGGCCCGCAGTGGCCGTGACCCCGTCCGTGGTCGTGTCCGTGGTCGTGGTGTCCGTGTGAACGCATCACTGCGCTCCTTTCGTCATCGCTGCCATGTCCGTCATGCCAGTCGTCGTGTCGACTCCTCCACTATCACTGATCCATCGCGATGCGTCAACGATATATCGGAACCTGTCGCCGACACTCGCCCCGTCCGGCCGCCCGCCCCACTGGTTGACCGCCGCGGTGGGGTCCCGGCGAAGCGTGAGCGAGAGGTGCCTGGCAGCCTGGTGGCATGGACGACTTCACCGAGCAGGGGCTTCGCGACGCGGTCGCCGCGGCCGGATCGCCGGCCTGGTCGGTGAGGGCCGCCGCGGGGCGGCGTCTGGCGGCAGCCCCGCAGATCGAGGGCGTCGCCGGTGTCCTGCACCGTCTGTTGCTGGACGCCCAGGACACCGGGGTGACGTCGGACACCGCGGCGGCCCTCTTGGCCCGGAGAGATCCGGCCGGCCTGCGTGCGGTGCTCGCTGCCCGTGCGGTGGCCTCTGATCAGGGAACCGCCGATCAGCTCGCCGCCGAACTGGACGGTGACCCGCGCTGGGCGACCGGACAGGACGGGGCCGGGATGATCGCGCACCTTCGGACGCTGGCAGCGGACGCAGACCCCGGCGTCCGCAGCGAAGCCCGGTTGCGACTCACACGCCTGCGCTGATCGCGGAAGGCACCGGTCAGCCCTTCAGCGGGACAGGACACCCGACCAGTCCAGTCACCGCGCATTGGCCTTTGTCCGCGATCGCGGGACCCCCCTACGGTCGGCCCATGCGCATTCGAATCGTCGACGCCTTCACCGACCGTCCCTTCGGGGGGAACCCCGCCGGGGTCCTGCTCCTCGACGGCGGCTTCCCGCCGGACAGCTGGCTCCAGCGGGTCGCCGCCGAGGTGAACCTCTCCGAGACCGCCTTCGCCCGCCCCCTGCCGCCCGGCGGCGACGCCGACTGGGCGCTGCGCTGGTTCACCCCGGCGGCCGAGGTCGACATGTGCGGCCACGCGACCCTGGCGGCCGCGCACGTCATCGCCGCCGCCGGCCTCGCCCGGGGTCCGGTCCGTTTCAGCGCGCGCTGCGGGATCCTCACGGCGGAGGTCGCCGCGGACGGCACGGTCACTCTGGACTTCCCGACCTCGTCCCTGACCCCGCTCGCACCGGTCCCCGAGGTGGACCGGGCCCTCGGCGCCGAGGCGAAGTCGGTCCACGACACCGCCGAGCACATCGGCGACCTGCTGGTGGAGCTGGCCGACGAGCGCACCGTACGCGAACTCGCGCCCGACCACGCGGCCCTGCGCGCCTACGCGCGCCGCGGGGTGATCGTCACCGCACCGGCCGAGGACCCCTCCCGCGGCTACGACTTCGTCTCGCGCGGGTTCTTCCCCGCCGTCGGCGTCGACGAGGACCCGGTGACGGGCAGCGCCCACACCGCCCTCGCCCCGTTCTGGGCGGCACGCCTGGGCCGCACCGAGATGACCGGCCTCCAGGGCGGGGCCCGCACGGGCCTGGTGCGGGTGCGGCTCGCGGGTGACCGCACGCTCCTGACGGGGCGCGCCGTCACCGTGATCGACGGCGAACTCCTCACCGCCCCCGAAGCCGGCTAGGGCGGGTCAGGCAGGATCCGCACGAGACGGCCTACGGCGTCGGCAACCAGCCCACCTTGCCCGCGAGCAGCGCGTACCCGCCGAAGGCGACGACGTCGAGCAGGGCGTGCGCGACGACCAGCGGGCCGACCCGGCCCCAGCGCCGGTAGGCGAGGACGAAGACGACGCCCATCACCATGTTGCCGATGAACCCGCCGATGCCCTGGTAGAGGTGGTACGAGCCGCGCAGCACCGAGCTGGCGAGCAGCGCGGCCGTCGGCGACCAGCCGAGCCGGTCGAGCCGGCGCAGCAGGTACGCCAGCACGATGACCTCCTCCACCACGGAGTTCTGCACCGCGGAGAGGATCAGCACCGGGAACTTCCACCACACCTCGGGCAGGGCCTCCGGCACCACCGTCAGGTTGAGGCCGGAGGCCCGGGCCGCCAGGTAGAAGGCCAGCCCGGCGCTGCCGATGACGGCGGCGACGAGCGCGCCCCGGGCCAGATCCGGGCCGGGGCGGGTGCGGTCGAAGCCGAGCGCCCTGAGCCCGGGCGCGCCCTCGCGGGTCAGCAGGTGCGCGACGAGCAGCACGGGCACCAGCGCCGTCCCGATCCCGAACAGCTGCCAGGCCAGGTCCAGCCAGGGCCGTCCGGGCGCGTAGGAGCCGTTGAGGGTGGCCGCCTGGTCCTTGAGCCCGCCCGGTTTCGTCAGCGAACCCACGAAGCTGATCAGCGCCGAGACCCCGCTCGCGCCCAGCGACAGCGCGAGCACGAGCAGGGTCTCGTGGCGCAGGACCCGGCGCCCGTCCTCGCGCAGTTCCACGACCACCGGCTCCGGCTCGACCCGCACGCCTGACTCCCGTCCCGTTCCGACCACCACCCCATACTGCCTCCTCGGGGGCTGGCGGGGGCCGGCGGGAGGGAGGCAGCGGCGGGCGGACGGGGCGGGCCGCGGGCCGGCCGGTCAGCGGCGGACCGCGGCCGTGGCGTCCACCTCCTGCTCCTCCAGGCCCACGGGCCAGGTGTGCACGGGGTCCCCCTTGTGCATCAGCTCGCTGTAGCGCCGGGTGGTGGCCGCCAGGGCCGCGTCGCGTTCCAGGCCGCCCGCGAGCGCGCGGTGGTACGTGTCCACCTGCCAGGTCGCCCCGTTGACCCGGCGCCGGCACCGCTCCTCGATGATCCCCAGGTAGAGGTCCCGGTCGGCGGGCTCGATGCCCCAGGCGTCCAGCCCGGCCGCGGCCATCGGCAGCAGCTCGTCCAGCACCAGCCGCACCGCGGGTACGCTCACCAGTCCGCCGGCCCGGCCGCGGCGCGGCCAGCGGATCCGGGCGTCGATCCCGTACCGGCAGGCGGCGTCGAAGTTGGCCTCCGCCTCCGCGAAGGACATCCGGGTCCACACGGGGCGCTGCTCGTCCGCGAGGGTCCGTACGAGCCCGTAGTAGAAGGCGGCGTTGGCGACGACGTCGGCGACGGTGGGCCCGGCGGGCAGGACCCGGTTCTCCACCCTCAGGTGCGGAACCCCGTCGGCGACGCCGTAGACGGGCCGGTTCCACCGGTAGACCGTGCCGTTGTGCAGCACCAGTTCCTGGAGGCTCGGCACCCCGCCCTCGGCGAGCACCCGCAGCGGTTCCTCCTCGTCGCAGATCGGCAGCAGGGAGGGGAAGTAGCGGACGTTCTCGGCGAAGAGCTCGTACACCGAGTCCACCCAGCGCTCCCCGAACCAGGTCCTTGGCCGTACCCCCTGTGCCTGGAGCTCGGGCGGCCGGGTGTCCGTGGCCTGCGTGAACAGCGGCGGGCGCGACTCGCGCCACAGTTCCCGGCCGAACAGGAACGGCGAGTTGGCCCCCACCGCTATCTGTACGGCGGTCACCGCCTGCGCCGCGTTCCACACGTCGGCGAAGCGGGCCGGGGTGACCTGGAGGTGCAGCTGCACGGAGGTGCAGGCGGCTTCCGGCACGATGGACCCGGTGCTCCAGGTCAGCCGCTCGACGCCGTCGATGTCGAGCCGGAAGTCCTCTCCCCGCATCATCAGGATCTGCTCGTTGAGCAGGGAGTAGCGGTCCACCGCCGAGAGGTTGGCCAGGGCCAGGTCCGCGCGGGAGATCGTGGGCAGGATCCCGATCATCACGACGCCCGCGTCGATCTCCACGGCCTGGCGGTGGGCGTAGTTCAGTCCGGCGCTCAGTTCCTCGGCGAGCTGGTCGAATACCCGCGCTTCGAGCCGGTGCGGGAGTACGTTCACCTCCAGGTTGAACATTCCGAGTTCCGTCTGGAAATCGGGGCTCGCAATCCGCTCCAGCACCTGCGCATTCACCATGCGCGGCATACCGTCGGAACCGGCGAGATTCAGTTCTATCTCCAGCCCCATCATGTTCTTGGGACGATCGAACCTCTTCTCCGCCAGAAGCCGCTCCAGCCCCTCCAGGCACTCGTGAAGCTTCCTCCGATACCGATGCCGATCGGACAGGTCGAATCCGCCTGCCACGACCTTCTCCCCCATCGAAGCGTCCCTCCTCGAGTGGCCGGGCCCAGTGCACCCGGGCGCGCGTTACGGTCGATGATGCCCAAGCCCCGTGATCCATAACGCGAGGGCGGGGGCTTGGCGGGGAGCGTGCGCCGGTATGGCCAGATGGGCGCTCCGGCACATTCGCCTGGCAACCCACCGGACGCAAATTCCCCCTGGGGTTTGCCGGTTGCGGATTACCGAAGCTTTCCAGCCGAGCGCCTTTCCGGTAACCTTCCAGGTCAGCGCGGTCTGTTCACGCGCAACCGGCATGAATACCATGACAGCGGGACCGGAAGACGCCTTGCCGGCAATAGGCGGGACGGCTAGCCGAAACACTGCGTGAACACATGTCGTATAAACTCCGCAAACGAGGCAGAGAGTGGGCGCGCGGCCATTGCCCCAAAGCCCACCTCTGACCCCAGAATGCGACAGCTCCGTCCGCACTTTCCCCCGTACCACCGGTCTCCCAAGTGAGAGGCGACCCACCATGCCGCTGCATGTCCCCCCGGCTCCCGCGCCCGCCCTGCGCAGCGTCCTCGCGGCACTCGGTTCCCCCACCGCCGTCCACGAGGCGCACACCCCCGCCCTGCGCTCGGTCCAGGGCCCGATGACCGCCGAACTCGCGCTTCCGGTCCACGTGCTCGACCGGCTGGGCGTGTCCGGCCACACGGCCGCCGGCCGCCCGCCCCGCACCCGGCTCACCGGCTGGCGGTTCCTGATCCGCAGCGGCGACCGCTTCATCGCGGCGGCCGACACCCGCCTGACCCCGGACGGCTGGGTCTTCTCCCATTTCTTCGAGGGCCCCTACGTCGCCGCCACCGAACGCGCCCTGCGCCAGGCGGAGTCGCTCGGCAAGGCCTACCAGCCCCGGCTGCTGTCCGTGCCCGAGCTGTACATGCTGACCCTGTGGCTGCACGGGGCGGTGGGCGCCGACGCCGCCGCCGGCCTCCCCGCCGCCGCCGACCTGCTGGTCCCGCTGGCCCCGGCGCCGCCCGGGATCGCCCCCTTCCGGCCGCATCCCGTTTCGGAGCTGCTGCCCGTACTGACCCACCGGCTGACCCGGGCGGCCCCGCCGGCCCCGCCCACCCTGGCGGCCCCGGCGGCTTGACCCGGGTGACCCATTCGGCCTAGTCCGCTCGGGCCAATGCGAACCACCCGAAATGACAGGGGAGTTGGCGTGAACCGCCCGCACGGGTGATGCGTCCTCATTCCAAGAGGACAGCTGCCGGGAAATACCTGCGAAGCAGCCGTCCTGGGGCAACACTGAGGACATCCTCCCCGCAGGTGCGGGGACGACCCAGGGGGACGGCCATGAACCACGCATCGAGCCGTAGCGAACAGACCACACCGCAGCGAAAGAACCCATCCATGTGCCAGCACCAGCCTGCCTGCCCGTCATCAGAATCCGCCGACCGGGAGGCCGCGCGCCCGGTGGCCAACCACCCGGAACAGGGCTGGAGCCTGCTGTGCAACGGCGTCCTGCTCTTCGAGGACACCGGTGAGCTGCTGCCGGACGGCCAGATCATCGCTCCGCACCGCCCGCTCGCGGTGGCCTAGCACGGGGCCTGACCGCGCGGCGAGGGACGCACGGACGAAGAACGGACGACGAGAAGAAGGGGCCGGTCCCCGGAGCCCCATGCTCCGGGGACCGGCCCCTTCACCGTGTCACCGACCCGTCAGCGACGGGACGGCCGCCGTGTCAGTGGTCGTACTCGTCCAGCGGCGGGCAGGAGCACACCAGGTTCCGGTCGCCGAAGGCGCCGTCGATCCGGCGCACCGGCGGCCAGTACTTCTCGGCGGCGGAGACGCCCCCGGGGAAGACGGCCTCGTCGCGGGTGTACGGGTGGTTCCACTCGCCGCCCAGCGCCGCGGCGGTGTGCGGGGCGTTGGCCAGCGGGTTGTCGTCCACCGGCCACTCACCGCCCGCGACCCGCTCGATCTCGGCACGGATGGCGATCATCGCGTCGCAGAAGCGGTCGATCTCGACGAGGTCCTCGGACTCCGTCGGCTCGATCATCAGCGTGCCGGCCACCGGGAAGGACATGGTCGGCGCGTGGAAACCGTAGTCGATCAGGCGCTTGGCGATGTCGTCGACGCTCACGCCCGTGGCCTTCGACAGCGGGCGGAGGTCGATGATGCACTCGTGCGCGACCAGGTCGCCCGGACCGGTGTAGAGCACCGGGTAGTGGTGCTCCAGGCGCTTGGCGATGTAGTTGGCGCCGAGCACCGCCACCTGGGTGGCGCGCTTGAGGCCCTCGCCGCCCATCAGGCGGACGTACGACCAGGAGATCGGCAGGATGCCCGCGGAACCCCACGGCGCGGCCGAGATCGGGCCGACGCCCGTCTCCGGGCCGGCGGCCGGCTGGAGCGGGTGGTTGGGCAGGTACGGGGCCAGGTGGGCCCGGACACCGACCGGGCCGACGCCCGGGCCGCCGCCGCCGTGCGGGATGCAGAAGGTCTTGTGCAGGTTCAGGTGCGAGACGTCACCGCCGAAGTGACCCGGCTTGGCGAGGCCCACCAGGGCGTTCAGGTTCGCGCCGTCCACGTACACCTGGCCGCCGGCCTCGTGCACCTGGGCGCAGATGTCGGCGACGTGCTCCTCGAACACACCGTGCGTCGACGGGTAGGTGATCATCAGCACGGAGAGCTCGTCACGGTACTGCTCGATCTTGGCGCGCAGGTCGTCCGCGTCCACCTCGCCGTCGTCGGCGGTCTTGACGACGACGACCTTCATGCCGGCCATCACGGCGCTGGCGGCGTTGGTGCCGTGCGCGGAGGACGGGATGAGACAGACGGTGCGCTGCTCGTCGCCGTTCGCGCGGTGGTACGCGCGGACCGCGAGCAGGCCGGCGAGCTCGCCCTGGGAGCCGGCGTTCGGCTGGATGGAGACCTTGTCGTAGCCGGTGACCTCGCAGAGACGTTCCTCCAGCTCGTTGATGAGCGTGAGGTACCCCTGGGCCTGCTCGACCGGGGCGAAGGGGTGCAGCTGGCCGAACTCGGGCCAGGTGACCGGCTCCATCTCGGTGGTCGCGTTGAGCTTCATGGTGCAGGAGCCCAGCGGGATCATGCCGCGGTCCAGCGCGTAGTCCTTGTCCGAGAGCTTGCGCAGGTAGCGCAGCATCGCGGTCTCGGAGCGGTGCTGGTGGAAGACGGGGTGCGTGAGGTACGCGTCCGAGCGCAGCAGGCCCTCGGGCAGCGCGTCGGCGGTGGTCCCGTCCAGGGCCTCGATGTCCGCGGTGACGCCGAAGGCGGCCCAGACGGCCTCGAGGTCGGCGCGGCGCGTGGTCTCGTCGCAGGCGACCGAGACGTGGTCGGCGTCGGCCTGGTACAGGTTGACCCCGCCCTCGCGGGCGGCGGCGACGACCTCGGCGGCCTTGCCGGGCACGCGGGCGGTGACGGTGTCGAAGAAGGAGCCGTGGACCAGCTCGACCCCGCCGGCCGTCAGGCCGGCGGCGAGGAGCGCGGCGTAGCGGTGGGTGCGGCGGGCGATCGTCTTCAGGCCGTCCGGGCCGTGGTAGACCGCGTACATCCCGGCCATGACGGCGAGCAGCACCTGCGCGGTGCAGATGTTGCTGGTGGCCTTCTCGCGGCGGATGTGCTGCTCGCGGGTCTGCAGGGCCAGGCGGTACGCCTTGTTGCCGTCCGCGTCCACGGAGACGCCGACGAGGCGGCCGGGCAGCGAGCGGGCGTGCTTGGCCTGGACGGCCATGTAGCCGGCGTGCGGGCCGCCGAAGCCCATCGGGACGCCGAAGCGCTGGGTGGTGCCGACGGCGATGTCCGCGCCCAGCTCGCCGGGGGAGGTCAGCAGCGTCAGGGCCAGCAGGTCGGCGGAGACGGTGACGATCGCGCCGAGCTCGTGCGCCTGGTCGATGACCGGCTTGATGTCACGGACGGCGCCGGAGGCGCCCGGGTACTGGAGCAGCACGCCGAAGACACCGCGCTCGGCGATCTCGGCCGGGATGCCCTCGGACAGGTCGGCGACGACGACCTCGACGCCCGTGGGCTCGGCGCGGGTCTCGATCACGGCGATGGTCTGGGGCAGCGCGTCGGCGTCGACGAGGAAGACGCCGTCCTTGACCTTGCCCACGCGGCGGGCCAGCGACATGGCCTCGGCGGCCGCGGTGCCCTCGTCGAGCAGGGAGGCGCCGGAGGTCGGCAGACCGGTCAGGTCGGCGACGAGGGTCTGGAAGTTCAGCAGCGCCTCGAGGCGGCCCTGCGAGATCTCCGGCTGGTACGGGGTGTAGGCCGTGTACCAGGCCGGGTTCTCCATGACGTTGCGCAGGATCACCGGCGGGGTGAAGGTCCCGTAGTAGCCGAGACCGATCATCGAGGAGAGCACCTGGTTGCGGTCGGCGAGCGAGCGCAGCTCGGCCAGCACCTCGGCTTCGGTGCGCGCGCCGGGCAGGTTCAGCGCCTCGGCGGTCTTGATCACATCCGGCACCGCGGCGGCGGTGAGCTCGTCGAGGGAGCCGTAGCCCACCTGGGCGAGCATCTTCGCCTGCGCTTCGGCGTCCGGGCCGATGTGACGCTGCTCGAAGGGGATGCCCCGCTCGAGCTGGGAGAGCGGAATGCGGTTGGCGGTCATAACGGAGGCCTCCTGGTCGTATGACCTGCGAGGGGCACCACGGCGCGGGCACCCGGACGGCCTCCCCCTCTGTCATCTCAACCTGAGAGCTTCACCGGAGCCGCGGGGTTCGCCCGAGAGCTCCGGCTTTCACCGTCGGTGAGGAGAAGCACCGGTACTGCGGGTCCGGAGCCTGCCCCTGCTTTCCAGAGTGGCCTCGTCACGTGCGGTACGTATGCCTGAGAGATTCCGGGGAGGATTTGCTCCTTCGGCGCCTCCGTCGTACTCACTCGGAGGACTCTCCCGCACAGGGTCAACAGCCGTCACCCAGCCTACCAGCGAGGATCTCGACCCTCCCTCGAGTGGCCCCCTCTTCAAATATGCACTTTTGTAGTCATGACGGATGAGCTCTGCATCACTGCGACCGTACGGAGGGACCGTGCAGACCGACATCGATCCGCGCAGCCTGATCGGCCGCAAGGCGTTCGACCGCAACGGCGCCAAGATCGGCACCGTGGACGAGGTCTACCTCGACGACGCCACCGGCGTCCCGGAGTGGGCCGCAGTGCGGACGGGCCTCTTCGGCCGCGACGCCTTCGTCCCCCTGGAACCCAGCGAGGTGGTGGACGACGCCCTGCGCGTGCCCTTCGAACGCTCCCTGATCAAGGAGGCCCCCGACTTCGGAGTCGGCCGCCACCTCTCCCCCGAACAGGAGCTCCGGCTCTACCACCACTACGGCCTCGACGTGGCCCTCCCCTCCGACTTCCGGCACCCCCGCCCGGGGGACGTGCCTTAAGAGCCGTCCCCCACCAGGGGCAGCGGGTCCGCAGCCTCCAGCTCCGGGTCGTCCAGCCGGAAGGTGCGGACCCGGCCCGGGGCCGAACCGGGCTGCTCGAACCGTACGGTCACCCGCCCGACCCCGCTGCCCTGCACCCACCCGGGCCCGTACACCGCGTGCCGTACGTCGCTCCCGGCGGCCCAGTGCCGCACGGGAGCGGCCCCGGTGCCCTCCAGGGCCTCCGCCGGCTCCTCCTGGACTTCCCCGGCCCCGGAGGACTCCGCGGCGTCCTCGCCGGCTCCTGCGGCCCCCGCGCCCGCCTCCTCCGCCTCCGCGGCGGCGGCCAGCGCCTGGGCGAACAGGTCCTCCTGGGTGTAGTCCGCGAGCCCCGTCACCCCCACCCCCAGCAGCCGCACGCCGCCGGTGGTGTCCACGCCCTCCAGCAGCCGCGCGGCCGCCTCGCGCACCACGGCCGCGTCGTCGGTGGGCCCCCGCAGCGTCTCGGAGCGGGTCAGGGTCGAGAAGTCGTACCGGCGGACCTTCAGGACGATCGTCCGCCCCGAGTGCCCTGAGCCGCGCAGCCGGCCCACGCAGCGGTCCGCGAGCCGCTGCACCTCGTTCCGGATCCGTACCCGGTCGTGCAGGTCCACGTCGAAGGTGTCCTCGACCGACACGGACTTCGCGTCGCGCTCGGCGACCACCGGCCGGTCGTCCAGACCCAGCGCCATCCGGTGGAGCCCCACCCCGTGCGCCCTCCCCACCATCCGCACCAGCTCGTCCTCGCCCGCCTCGGCCAGCTCCCCCACGGTGGTGATCCCGGCCCGGCGCAGGTGTTCCCCGGTGGCCGGCCCGACACCCGGCAGGGTGCGCACCGACATGGGCGCGAGGAGCTCGCGCTCGGTCCCGGGCTCGATCAGCAGCAGTCCGTCCGGCTTGGCCTCCTCCGAGGCCACCTTGGCCAGCATCTTGGACCCGGCGAGCCCGACCGAGGCGCTGAGCCCCGTGAGGGCCAGGATGTCCGCCCGCAGACGCTCCCCCGTGGCGCGGGCGCTCGCCGAGTCGAAGGCGGCCCCGCCCGCCTCCAGGTCGACGAAGGCCTCGTCGAGGCTGAGCGGCTCCACCAGCGGCGACAGCTCCCGGAGCAGGCCCATGACCAGCTCGCTGACCTCGCGGTAGAGGGTGAAGCGCGGGATCAGGTAGGCACCGTTCGGGCAGAGCCGGCGGGCCTGCGCGGTCGGCATCGCCGAGTGCACCCCGAACCGCCTGGCCTCGTACGAGGCGGTGGCCACGACCCCGCGCGGCCCGAGCCCTCCGACGATGACGGCCTTCCCGCGCAGACTGGGCTTCGACGCCTGCTCGACGGAGGCGTAGAAGGCGTCCATGTCCAGGTGCAGGATGGTCGGCGCGGCTCTCACCGTACCGATGCTGCCCCATGCTACTGACAACGCGGTATCCGTCGCCGCGGCCCGCGTCCCGCCGGAGGGGCGCGGGCGCGGGCTCAGACGGCCCGGTTCCGGCGGGCGGCCAGCTCGTCGGCCGGGTTGTGGCCGACCAGGGTCTCCCCGGTGTCCACGCGCTCGCCGTGCAGCTGCGCCAGGGCGTTCTCCACATCGCGCCAGACGACGCCGACCGCGATGCCGAAGACGCCCTGCCCGCCCTGGAGCAGGCTCACGACCTGGTCCGGCGAGGTGCACTCGTACACGGTCGCGCCGTCGCTCATCAGCGTCATGCGGTCCAGGTCGGAGAAGCCCCGGTCGCGCAGGTGCTGCACGGCGGTGCGGATGTTCTGCAGCGCCACCCCGGTGTCCAGGAAGCGCTTGACGATCTTCAGGACGACCACGTCGCGGAAGCTGTACAGCCGCTGGGTACCGGAACCGTACGCGGGCCGCACGCTCGGCTCCACCAGCCCGGTCCGCGCCCAGTAGTCGAGCTGCCGGTACGTGATCCCCGCGGCGGCGCACGCCGTCGGTCCGCGGTAACCGACCTGTTCGGACACCGGGCCGTCGTTTCCCGGTCCGACCGGCGCGGGCGCCGGCTGACGGTGCACGGAACCCGCCGCACCACCGTGCAGCGGGTACGGCCCACCATCGCTCCGCGCGGGGGTGCCCCCGGTCGTACCGTCGCCCGTGATCCTCACGCCGACCCTCCGTCCTTGACCTGCCACCTCGAAGGTAGGCAGTGACCAGGGGTGCGTCAACGATCGCCACACTCGGCACGCCGAGTGATAATCACCCTGAGAGTGGTTTCCCGTACCCCATTGCGGGGAAAGGCTACTTGAATGGGCTGACAGTTCCCGGTGGATGACGCGGCCGTCGGCGCGGCTACTGGGGGCCCGTTCCGAAGTCCTCGGGCGAGATCTGGTCGAGGAATTCGCGGAACTTCTCCACCTCGTCCTCCTGCTCGTCGGGAATGGCGATTCCGGCGTCGTCCAGCACGCCGTCACTGCCGTAGATCGGCGTTCCCGTGCGCAGAGCCAGCGCTATGGCGTCCGACGGCCTCGCGCTCACCTCGACCCCGCTGGCGAAGACCAGCTCCGCGTAGAAGACGCCCTCCCGCAGATCCGTGATCCGGACCTCGGTGAGCTCCTCGCCGACCGCGTCCAGCACGTCCTTGAACAGGTCGTGCGTCAGCGGCCGGGCAGGGGCCATGCCCTGCTGCGCGAAGGCAATGGCGGTCGCCTCCCCAGGACCGATCCAGATGGGGAGGTACCGGTCGCCTCCCACTTCACGCAGGAGCACGATCGGTTGGTTGGAGGGCATTTCCACCCGGACACCCACAACGTCGAGCTCGTTCACACAGCAACCCTAGGACCTGCCCGGCAGGTTTGGGTAGTCGGGGCTCCCCCGGGACCCGTCCCGTCAGTGCGGACGCAGCCCGAGAGCGGCCTGGACCAGGGCCTCGTGGAGCCGTACGGAGAGCCCCGCCAGCTCCCTCATGGTGGCCTCGGCATGGGCTCTGGTCTGCGGATTGCGGTGCCGGCGCAGCGGGGAGACGAGCTGCTCCACCAGGCCGGCCTCCCGGTCGGCGGCCGCCTTCATGCCCCGCAGGTGCCGGGGCTCGAGACCGAACCGGCCCAGATCCGCGATCAGCCGGGCCACGGTGACGGTCGCGGCGTCGAACCCGCCGCCCGGCGCCTCGCAGACGAGCCCGTACGACTCCCACTCCTCGAGCTGCGCCTCGTCCACCTCGGCGGCGGCGACCAGCTCCGCCCGGCCCACCCGGGCCGCCGTCGGCCGCTCCCCGCCGGTCTCCGCGCCCCCGGCGGAGGGCTGCGCGGGATCCACCGACTCCCCGTGCGCGGCGGGCGCGGGGATGCGGATCTGCTCTCCGCGGTCGAGCGCGTCGAGCTGTTCCCGGATGACCTTCAGCGGGAGGTAGTGGTCCCGCTGCAGGCGCAGGATGCGTCCGAGCCGCTCGACGTCCGCCGCGCTGAACTTGCGGTATCCGGAAGGTGTGCGCCGGGGCTCGACCAGACCCTCCGCCTCCAGGAAGCGGATCTTCGAAATCGTGACTTCGGGGAACTCGTCCCGCAGCGTGGTCAGCACCGTACCGATGCTGACCAGCTGTCCGGCCGAGCCGGCGGTGCCGTTCTTCGGGGCACCGCCCGTCGGGGTACGCAGCATGGAACCTTCCCTGGGTCCCCCCGGAGGGTGTCCGGGGGTGGGGTTCCCCCCGGACGGTGTCCGAGGGGGTCAGGCGCCCCGCAGGCTCGCGTAGAAGACCAGCCGGTACTTGCCGATCTGCACCTCGTCACCGTTGTGCAGGGCGACGGACTCGATCGGCTCGCGGTTCACGTACGTGCCGTTGAGGCTGCCCACGTCGGCGACGGTGAAGCCGCCCTCCGGGCTCCGGCGGAATTCGACATGCAGGCGGGACACGGTGATGTCGTCCAGGAAGATGTCGCTCTGCGGGTGCCGGCCCGCAGTGGTCAGTTCGCCGTCCAGCAGGAACCGGCTGCCCGAATTGGGCCCGCGCCGCACGATCAGCAGGGCGGAACCGGGCGGCAGCGCCTCCACCGCGGCCTGGGCCTCGGGGGAAAGGGAAGACGGCGCGTGCTGGCCCGACCCCTCGGCCTCGTAGGCCTCGAGGCCGGAGATCGAGATGGTGGACGTGGTCTCCGAAGCGCGCTCCGGCGTCAGACCCGGCCGCAGCGGCGCCCCGCAGTTGGAGCAGAAACGGCTCGCCGCGTCGCTGCGGTGTCCGCACCTGCCGCACGTCTGCTCGGCCGACATGGACGGCTCCTCGCGCCGCGGCTGTCCCGCGGAGGTACTGGTGGCATAGGGGTCGGAGGCAAAACCTCCACCCGCACTGGAGCTTGACGGTTCACCGAAACCTATGCGTCCGGAACCGGCCGGGTCGACGGACGACGCGCCGCCTCCCACCTGGTCACCCGCGCCGGCCACCTCGTCGCGGAAGAGCGGCCTGTCGCCCTGCCCCTCCGCTCCCGGCTGCCCCGCACGATGCCGCGAGCCACCGCTTTCCTCGTTCTTCTTCTTGCCGAACAACTTCTCAAACAACTTCACGGGCGATTCCCCTTGACCGAAACAGACCCGCCCGTGGGGCAGGACGAACTCTGCATGCACACACCTGCCGACCCGGACATCCTGACAACGTCCGTAACCACCAGACAGTTTCCACCACGCACGGCGACTTCCATGCGTCGACCCCCCGCAGGCGCCGGCCCGCGTGAGACCGTCCGCACACCGCTGCGCGTCACGACGATGACGACCGAGCGTAGTCAGGCTGCTTCGCAGCCCGCAAGGCATCCACAACGATCTTCGCCGACCGTGTGACGGCAACGGTGGCCTGTTCCTTCTCCATGGTCTGCACGACACCTCCCGGGATGTTGAGCGCGGGCTCCAGATCCTGCGGTTTGCCGATGACCTTGAACTCGTAGGGCTGTGTGATCTTCTTACCGTCGATCCCGACCCCGCCGGCCTCGTCGGAGAAGTACGAGCCCGCCACGACGCGCACCCCGTTGATCTGGATCGCCTCCGCCCCGGCCGCCCGCAGCTCCTGGAGGGTGTCCAGCAGCTGGTCGGACCGCACCTGCCCCTTGGCGTCGGTGATCCGCAACGTGATCCCCGGACCCTGTGCGGCCACCGTACCGGCCAGGATGCCCAGTTGGCGCTCCTTCTCAACCGTCTGCCGACGAGCCTCCTCGGCCTGGTTGGAGCTGCTCTGCAGTTCCTTGCGCTGGTCCTCCAGCCTCTGCTTCTCGTCCTCCAGGCGCTGGGTCCGCCCGTCCAGCTCGTCGAGGATCCGTACCAGGTCCTCCTGGCGGGCACCGCGCAACGGCGCGCTGGAGTCGCTGTTGGAGCGGACCTGGATCGCGAGACCGAGACCCAGGACGAACAGCAGCAGCGCGACGATCAGTTGGGCCCGGCTGAACCGGGGCGGCCACAGCCCGGCGGCCAGGCGCTGGCGACCGGTCTCCTCCGGCACGGCCGGCCCGGGCCGCGGCGGGGGCTCCTGGGGCCCGGGCGGTTCCGACGGCGGCCGCTGCTGCGGCTGCCCGGGCTCCTGGCGCTGTTGCGGCTGCTGGGGCTGCTGGGGCTGCGGTCCGGGCTGCCCGGGGACCTCCGGCTCGCCGGGCGGGGTGTTCTCCGTGCTCATCGGCCTCACGCCCGGAAGACGTGCCGGCGGATGGCCGCGGCGTTGGAGAAGATCCGGATGCCGAGGACGACGACCACACCCGTCGACAGCTGCGAGCCGACGCCCAGCTTGTCACCCAGGAAGACGATCAGCGCGGCCACGACCACGTTCGACAGGAACGACACCACGAAGACCTTGTCGACGAAGATGCCGTCCAGCATCGCGCGCAGACCGCCGAACACCGCGTCGAGCGCGGCGACCACGGCGATCGGCAGATAAGGCTCCACCACGGCCGGCACCTCGGGCCGGACCAGAAGCCCGACCACCACTCCGGCCAAGAGGCCCAGTACCGCGATCACGACGCACCCTTCTTCGGCTCTTCTGCTGTGGCTGAGCGGACGGTCAGGCTCGACGCCGCCGGGAGCCGCACCTCGTCCGTCGGGGTCAGGGTGTAGCGGATCCCGTAGCTCTCCTGCAGGACGTGCAGGTACTGGCCGTCCACGGAGTCCTGGAACGTGGTCCCGAGCTTCTTCTTGTCCCCCACCGCGAGGACCTCGTAGGGCGGCACCAGGGGCTTGTTGTCGACCAGTATCGCGTCACCCGCGGCCCTGATCGCCGACAGCGCCGTCAGCCGCTGCCCGTTGATCGACACGGCTTCCGCGCCCGCCTGCCACAGTCCGTTGACGATCCGCTGCATGTCCCGGTCGCGCACCCGGCCGGTGTTCGAGAACCCGGCGCTCTCGCGCGGGCCGCCACCGCCGCCCGACGAGGCGCCCTTGGCGTCGTCCACGGTCAGTTTGACGCCGGGACCGCGCACCTCGGTTGCGCCCGCCAGCAGCTCCACCAGCCGGCCGCGCTCGCCGACCTGCTGTTTCAGCGCCACGCGCTGCCGGTCGGCGACCTCGGTCCGCAGCCGTTCCGTGTCGCGCTCCAGACCGTCCGCGTGGTCACCGGCCCGCTGCACCCGGTCGATCAGCTCCTGGCGCTCCTTGGCCAGCACCGGCGCCGCGACGCGCGCCTGGGCGGCGCCGAGGGTGACGACCATGGCGGCGAGCACCAGTCCCGCGGCGAGCCCGAGCTTGGCCCTGAGGGTACGGGGCAGCCCCGCCGTACCGTCGGCCCGGCGGCGGGCCGAGGCTTCCGCATAGCCCTCGTCGAGGCTGTGGTCCATCACGTGGGTCAGCAGCGACATGGACGCGTCCGGGCGCGCCGGCGGCGTGGCCGAACTCCGGTTGTTGGGCGGCTGCGACATGCCGCACATCGTCGCATGTCGGCACCGTCCTCACCCAATGCGCGCGTCCGGCGGGCCGGGGCGGACGACTCCCGCACCCGGCCCGCCGGCACCGCGCGTCAGTGCTGCCCGGCTCCGTCCACGACCGCGCCCCACTCGTCGAGGAGCGCCTGGGCGGAGGCGTCGTCGGGGCCTTCGGCCCACAGGTGGGTGACGGCCTCCGCCGGGTCCGGCAGGACCAGCGCCCACCGTCCGTCGGCCTCGACCACGCGCACCCCGTCGGTGGTGTCGACCTGGCGGTCGCCCGCCGCCTCCACGACCCGCCGCATGACGAGGCCCTTCGTCGCCCACGGCGTGGGCACGTCCCGCTTGAGCACGTGCGCACGCGGAATGCGGGCGTCGATCTGGCTCAGGGTGAGCTGCGTCCGGGCCACCAGTCCGATCAGCTGCACGAAGGCCGCCGACCCGTCGAACACGGAGCTGAACTCGGGGACGATAAACCCGCCCCGCCCGTCCCCGCCGAAGATCGTCGTCTCCTCACGGCCGACCCGGGTCAGGTCGTCGGGCGAGGTCGTCGTCCACTCCACCTGCGTGCCGTGGTACGCCGCCACCTGTTCGGCGACCCGCGTCGTGGTCACCGGCAGGGCCACCTTGCCGCTGCGCTTCTCGGCGGCCACCAGGTCGAGGAGCACGAGCAGCGCCCGGTCGTCCTCGATGATCCGGCCGCGCTCGTCCACCAGCGAGATCCGCTCGCCCACCGGGTCGAACCGCACCCCGAAGGCCGCCCGCGCCGACGCCACGATCTCCCCGAGGCGCACCAGACCGGCCCGCCGGCTCTCCCGCGTCTCGGTCGGCCGGGACTCGTCCAGGCCCGGGTTGATCGTCAGGGCGTCGACGCCGAGCCGGCCGAGCAGGCTCGGCAGCACGAGCCCCGCGCTGCCGTTCGAGGCGTCCACGACGACCTTGAGCCCGGCGTCCGCGATCCCGGTGGTGTCCACCCGCCGCAGCAGCGAACCCGTGTACGAGTCGAAGACGCTCGACGGGAACTGCAGGTCACCGATCTCCCCGGGGAAGGCACGCCGGTACTCCTGGCGCGCGTACACCCGGTCCAGCTTGCGCTGCTGCGCCTGCGAGAGGTCGGCACCCCGCTCGTCGAGGAACATGATGTCCACGGAGTCCGGCACCCCGGGCGAGGTTCTGATCATGATTCCGCCCGCCGCGCCGCGGGCCGTCTGCTGGCGCGCCACCGGCAGCGGTACGTTCTCGAGGTCGCGGACGTCGATGGCGCTGGCCTGGAGCGCCGAGATGACCGCGCGCTTGAGCGCGCGGGCGCCCCGGGAGTGGTCACGGGCCGTGGTGACGATCGCGCCCTTCTTCAGCATCGTCGCGTAGGCGCCGGCCAGCTTGACCACCAGCTCGGGGGTGATCTCCACGTTCAGGATCCCGGAGACTCCCCGGGCACCGAACAGGTGTGCCTGGCCGCGGGACTCCCAGATGACGGAGGTGTTGACGAAGGCGCCGGCCTCGACCGTCTTGAACGGGTAGACGCGCACATTGCCCTGGACAATGGATTCTTCACCCACGAGGCACTCGTCACCGATGACGGCGCCGTCCTCGATCCGGGCTGCCCGCATGATGTCGGTGTTCTTGCCGATGACGCAGCCGCGCAGGTTGCTGTGCGGGCCGATGTAGACGTTGTCGTGGACGACGGCCTTGTGGAGGAAGGCCCCGCTCTTCACGACCACGTTCGACCCGATGACCGTGTGCTCGCGGAGCTCCACCCCGGCCTCTACCTTGGCGTAGTCCCCGACGTACAGCGGCCCGCGCAGCACGGCGTCCGGGCTGACCTCGGCCCCTTCGGCGATCCAGACGCCGGGCGAGATCTCGAAGCCGTCCATGTCCACCTGGACCTTGCCCTCGAGCACGTCGGCCTGCGCCTTGACGTAGCTCTCGTGGGTGCCGACGTCCTCCCAGTAGCCCTCGGCGACGTAGCCGTAGATCGGGCGGCCTTCCTTCATCAGCTGGGGGAAGACGTCACCGGACCAGTCGACCGAGACGTCGGGGTCGACGTAGTCGAAGATCTCCGGCTCCATCACGTAGATGCCGGTGTTGATGGTGTCCGAGAACACCTGCCCCCACGTCGGCTTCTCGAGGAAGCGCTCGACCTTCCCTTCCTCGTCCACGATGGTGATGCCGAATTCCAACGGGTTCGGCACCCGGGTCAGGCACACCGTGACCAGTGCGCCCTTCTCCTTGTGGAAATTGATGAGGTCGGTGAGGTCGAAGTCGGTCAGCGCGTCGCCGGAGATGACGAGGAAGGTGTCGTCCTTCAGGGCTTCCTCGGCGTTCTTCACGCTGCCCGCAGTGCCGAGAGGCTTCTCCTCGTTGGCGTAGGTGAGCTCCATCCCGAGCTCCTCGCCGTCACCGAAGTAGTTCTTGACGAGGGACGCCAGGAACTGCACCGTGACCACGGTCTCGCTGAGCCCATGCCGCTTGAGCAGCCTCAGCACGTGCTCCATGATCGGCCGGTTCGCCACCGGCAGGAGCGGCTTGGGCATGCTTGAGGTCATGGGGCGAAGCCGCGTACCTTCGCCACCGGCCATCACGACGGCCTTCATGTCGGAAGAGTCCTCCTAGAGAGATGACGGTCCAGCCGACCTCACTCATCCGGGGCGGATACTCCGCAACTCTTCCGCGTCAGTACCGGTGCCGAATGAGCTCAATCGGCCGTGGTAGCCCTGACCAGCCGGCGGACTTGCACCACGTAAAGGATTCCTGCCCACCAATAGAGAGTTGTACCCCATCCGGCGAACGCCCATCCGAAAACGGACGCCATCCAGGCCAACCAGCCGGTCCCGTCACTGAGCAGGAGCAGGGGGAAGGCGTACATCAGATTGAAGGTCGCGGCCTTGCCGAGGAAGTTCACCTGCGGCGGCGGATAGCCGTGCCGGCGCAGGATCCACACCATGACCAGCAGCATCGCCTCACGGGCGAGGAGCGCCGCGGTGAGCCACAGCGGGAGGATCTCCCGCCAGGTCAGGCCGAAGAGAGTGGTCAGGACGTAGAGGCGGTCCGCGGCGGGGTCCAGCAGTCGGCCCAGTTTGCTGATCTGGTTCCAGCGGCGCGCGAGTTTTCCGTCGAGGTAGTCACTGATCCCGCTGAGCATCAGGACGGCCAGCGCCCACCCGTCGTACCCCTCCAGGATGAGCCAGAGGAACAGCGGTACGCCGACGAGACGAGCCATGCTCAGGATGTTCGGAATGGTGAAAATTCGGTCGGTCTGAACCCGAGTCTCCTGGACCTCCACCCGGGGGCCTCCACTGTGACGCTAGAAATGGTCGGATCGATGCCCCCTGACCCTACAGGAGTCCCTGCACGGGACGGCCGGCCGCCGATCCGGGCCCTGAACGCAGAAAAGCCCCGCACCAGAAGGTGCGGGGCTTTCCCACAATGATTGTTCGGCGGCGTCCTACTCTCCCACAGGGTCCCCCC